>NZ_JBFAYV010000007.1:0-554313 GCF_040681495.1 Nocardia sp. NPDC051756
GTTTTTTTGTTAGGGGCGCTGGGGCCGGGCGGGGGGGGGGCCGACCCCGCCCCCCCCGGGCGGGTGGGCCGGCCGGGGGTGTTTTTCCCGCCCCCCCGCTCCGCTCAGCCCACCGGTTCGGTCACCGGGGCTTGCACCGGTACCTCCAGCACTTCGGCGGGTACCGAGATTCCCTTCGCGTCCGCCGCGGGCGTGGATTCGCCCTCGACGACCACTGCTTCGTCCTGCGGCGCTCCCCCGACCTCGGTGGCCAGCAGTTCTGCCAGCGCACGGACGGTCGGGTTGCTCCAGAGGATCGTCGGCGGCAGGTCCACCCCGAAGCATCGGTGCAACCGCACCCGCAGGGCGACCGTGAGCACCGAGTCGACGCCGAGCTCGAGCAACGGCCGGTCGATCGCGATGTCGTCCGGCGCGAGGTTGAGCTCGGCGGCCACCTGCTCGTGCGTCTCCGCGAGCACCAGCCCCGCCAGCTCGTCGGCGGGCACGGTGGCCCAGTCCACCGCGCCGCCGCCGGTGCTTTCCGCGCCCGTCTCGGTGGCCGAGAGGTGGGCGAAGATCGGCAGGGTGTGGTCGGGCATGACCCGCATGACCGCGACGTACGGCAGGCCGAACCGGTCCGCGTAGCTCCAGCTGCGCAGGGCCTCGGTGACCGTGATGCCGCCCAGACCGCGCGACTCGGCCTCCAGAATCGTTGTCTTGCCGGTGGTTTCGCCCATGCCCCGGCCGATCCACTGGGCCCACGCGATGCTGTTCGCGCCGAACTCGCCCTGCGCCCGCCGCAGCGCGGCCAACCCGTCCAGGAACGAGTTGGCGGCCGCGTAGCTGACCTGGCCGGTGAGCCGGGCCAGCTGGCCGCAGGAGGAGAACATGGTGAAGAAGTCCAGCGTGCCCGCGGGGAACAGGCGATGCAGGACCATCGCGCCGTCGACCTTCGGGCCCATGGTGGTGTCCAGGTTTGTCGGACGCGTCTTCTCCACCAGCGCGTCGGACACCACACCGGCGCAGTGCACGATGCCCCGCACCGGCGGCATGTCCAGCGTGCCGGGATCGAGTGCCCTTGCCGTCGCCTCGGCATCGGAGATGTCGAGGCGCAGAACCCGTACCGTGGCTCCGGCCGCCTCCAGGGCGACCACCTCCGCGACTTGCGCGGCCACCGCCGGGTCCGGCACCGAATCCCATTCCGACCGTGGCGGCAGCCCGCGGCGACCGATCAGCACGAGCCGGCGGGCGCCCCGTTCGACCAGATGCCGTGCGGCCTCCAGGCCGAGCGCGCCGAGACCGCCGGTGATCAGGTAGGTCCCGTTCGGCCGGCAGTCCACCGCCTCGTGCTCGGCCGGGCGTTCGATCTTGCGCAACCTGGCCGCGAACACGCCCTCGGGGGTTACCGACAGCACGTCCTCGGTGGGCGGCAGTGCGCCGATCAGCGCGGCCACCGACTCGGGGGCGGTGTCATCGGCGATGTCGATGACACCGCCCCACAAATCGGGACGCTCACCTGCGACGATCCGGCTGGCACCCCACAGCGGCGCGTGCGACAGCGCGGCCTCGGCACCGCCGTCGCGTACGCCTTCGGTGAGCACCCAGACGGTGGGTCTGCGCTGCGCGTCCGGGATGGCGGCCACCCGTTGCACGGCGTCGACGAGCGTCTCCGCGCATCGACGGGCCGCCAGTTCGGGCGTCTCGCCCGGCAGCAGCGCTTGCGGCGCAACGATAACCGCGTCGCCCGCGGCGAGCAGGCCGTCCTCGATCGCAGCCGGATCCGCCACCGCCCGCGCCGTCACGCCGCGCACGGCGAGCGCTTCGATCAGCGCGGGCCAGCCGGTGGAACGTCCGATCAGCAGAGCCTGCTGCGGAACTCGGGCGTCGGCGCGCACTTCCACCGGCTCCCAAGCCATTTCGTGTACGAGCTGACGCGGGCCGACGGCGCCGGAACCGATGTCCTGCACCTTGACGTAGCGCAATCCCTTTGCCTCACACACCACCTCGCCGCTCTCGTCGGCGACCACCATATTGATGGTGTCCGGCGTGCGCGGGTCTCGGGTGGTGTGCACGTAGATGCGGCCCGGCGGGTCGCCGCGGAAGGCCAGCGACTCGAGGTGCGAGGAGGTGCGCAGCACGGACGAGTCCTCGGCCATCACCAGCACGCCGCTCGCGGTGAGCGCCGCGTCGATCACCGCGGTCCAGCTGGACGGGTGCAGCTTCGGGGTGTGGTCGACGGTCACGGTGGCGAGCTGTTCCTCGTCGCCGCGCACCAATTCCTCGACCACCCAGGGGAACGTGTAGCCGTCCACGCCCATCGCGCGGAAGATCCCGTCCACCTTGGACCAGGTCCAGGAGACCGGGCAGCGGGCCCGGATCACGTCCGGGTCTTCCAGCCGGGTCTCGCCGACGACCGGTGCGCGCACCACCGTCGCGGTGGTGTGGGTCAGCCATTCGTCGTCGTGACCGATGCTGTCCTCGTCGCGTTTGATCCGGCTGGCCAGGCGCACCTTGTCCTGCTCGAGGACCACCTGCACGACCCGTGGCGGATGCGCGGCCAGCGGCGTGCGGAACACGATGTCGCGCAACCCGCAAGCCGGTTCGCCCGCGGCGGTGGCGGCGCCGATGAACGAGTTCAGCACGACCGACGCGGGCACCGTCTCCACGCCGACCACCTTGTGCGACTGCACGTATGGCCGGTTGGACATGTCGAGTTCGGTCTGCCAGACCCGCTGCACCGGCGCGCTCGCGACGGTGGTGTGCCCACCGACCAGCGTGTGTGTGTCCGGGTCGTGGCCGCGGCCCGCGCCGCGCTCCGGCGGGGTGTCCGGGAAGATCCAGAACGGCCGGTGCTGCCAGCGCACGCCGGGGATGTCCACCAATTCCCCGGTGTAGGACCAGTTCACCGGGCAGCCGACGCTGTGCAGGCGGGCCAGATTGGCCAGCACGGTGCGTTGCTCCGCCTTGTCCTTGCGCAGGGTGATTGCCACCTGAACGTCGGAAACGCCGGCGTCCAAGGCGGTTTCGGTGATCGAGTGCGCGACCACCGGATGCGAGGAGACCTCGACGAACACCCGGGCGCCGTCGTCCAGCGCGGCGCGGACCGCCTGATGGAAGCGCACCGGATCGGACAGGTTGGTGACCCAGTACTTGCCCTCGCGCAGCGCGTCGGAACGCGGATCGGCCAAAGCCGTGCTGTACAGCGACACCTGCGCGGCACCGGCATGCAGCTCGTCGGCGGCCGCGCCTACCTGGTCCAGCACCTCGCGCACGTGTGGACTGTGGAAGGCGACATCGCTGTTCACCCGACGGGCCTGGATGCCCTCGGCCGCCAACTCGGCGACCAGTGCGTCGACCGCGTCGATGTCACCGGAGACCACCGTGGACAACGGGCTGGCGGCGATCGCGGCGACCACCCCGGCACGCCCGGTCACCCGTTGCTCGACATCGCCGAAGGCCATGGGCACCATCGCCATCGCACCGCGCCCGGCGATCTGCTCCAGCGCACGAGCCCGGCGGCAGGCGAATCGTGCCGCCTCCGTGCGGTCCAGGCTCCCGGCCACCGTGGCGGCCGCGATCTCGCCGACCGAGTGCCCGATCACCGCACCCGGACGCAGACCGAGCTGCGACCACAACTCGGCCAGGGCGACCTGCATCGCGAACGTCATTGCCTGCGTGCGGGTTACCGTCCACGGCCCGCCCGCTTCGATGGCCTCGCGCGGAGTCCAGCCCAGTTCTTCCTTGAAGATGGGCGCCAGTTCGTCGATGACGGCGGCGAACGCCGACTCCGTTTCGAGCAGCTCCTGCCCCATCCCGGACCATTGCGAGCCGTGCCCGGAGAACACCCAGACCGGCCCGGCGGCGCCACTGTCGCCGAAAGTGTTTGCCGCCCAGGTGGTCATGGTCGGTGTGCCCTCGGCGTCGGCCAGCGAGTCCAGGCCGATGACCAGTTCCTCGGCGCTGCCGGCCACCACCGCGGCGCGCCGAGCCAGGTGCGAGCGGCGGTCGGACAGGGTGTGCGCCAACGAATCCAGATCGACATCGGGGTTCGCACGCACCCATTCGGCCATCACGCCGGCCAGCCCGCGCACGCCCGCCTCGGACGCCGCCGACACCGGGAACACCCACGGCCGGGCGGCCCGATCGCGACGGCGGTCAGCCGCCGCGTTCACCTCTTCCGGCGGCTGCTGCAACACGACGTGCGAAATCGACCCGCCCACACCGTAACTGGAGACACCGGCCCGCCTACCGTGCACGCCTGCCTGCCATGCGGTCGGCTCGCCGACCAGGCGCATCCCGTTGGCCGCCAGATCCAGCTCCGGATCGACCTCCTCGTGCGGACTGGCAGGCAGCTCGCCGTGCCGCATGGACAGCAGCACCTTGATCACCCCGGCAATGCCCGAAGCCGCCTCGACGTGGCCGACATTCGGCTTGAGCGTGCCGATCAGCAGCGGGTCATCAGTGTCGCGACCGGCACCGAAGACACTGCCCATCGCACCGGCCTCGGCCGAGTCGCCGAGCCGCGTTCCGGTGCCGTGCGCCTCGACGTATTGCACTGTGTGCGGCTCGATTCCGGCCCGCTGGTAGATCTCCTGGAACATCCGCCGCTGACCGTCGCCGCTCGGCGCCATCATCCCGTCGGAGCGACCGTCCTGGAACGCGCCGCTGGCCAGCACCAGCCCGTGCACCCGGTCCCCGTCGCGGACCGCATCACCGAGCCGCTTGAGCACGACGACGCCGCCGCCCTCACCGCGCCCGTATCCGTCGGCCGCCTTGTCGAACGCCTTGCTACGTCCGTCCGGCGCGGTCGCCGAGGCCGCGTCGAGAGCCACCACCAGGGCCGGCGAGGCCATGATGTTGATGCCGCCGACGATCGCGACGCCGGTCTCCCCGCTGCGCAGGCTCTGGCAGGCGACGTGCAGGGCGGTCAGCGAACCCGCGCACGCGGCGTCCACCGCCATGCTCGGGCCGTGGGTGTCGAGGAAATAGGAGATCCGATTGGCGATGCCGTAGAACGTGGTTCCGTTCACCGCCCAGGCGCCCGTGCGACTCAAGTCCTCCAGCAGCCTGCGGCCGTAGTCGTTGGAGTTCGCCGCCACGTAGACCCCGGCATTGCTGCCGGACAACGACATCGGCGGCAGGCCCGCGTCACACAGTGCCTCCCAAGCCAATTCGAGCATGATCCGCTGTTGCGGATCGATGTACTCGGCCTCGCGCGGCGTGATCTGGAAGAACTCCGCGTCGAAGCCCTCGATGTCGCGCATGAACGAACCCTTACGGGTGGTCTTGCGCAGGATGGCCCGGGTCTGCGGGTCGATCTCGTAGGGATCCCAACGCCGGGAGGGCATCTCGCCCACCGCGCTGCGGCCGGCGCGCAGGTGTTCCCACAGCTGGCCGGGGGTGTCTAGATCGGGGGCGAACCGGCAGCTCATGCCGATCACCGCGAGCGGCTCCTCGGTCGGATGCGGGGTCACAGTCGAAGTCTGGCCATTGTCAGTCAAGGCGCACGCCTCCCTCATTGTCAGTTGCTCGGCGCAGGCTCAGCGGTCGCATGTCGGTCCATACCTCGGCGATGTGTGCCAGGCATTCGTCCTTCGGGCCGGCGAAACCTTGAGCGGCCCAACCGTCCGGGACGTCCCGCCCGTCGGGCCAGATTGAGTACTGTTCCTCGTGGTTGCGCACCACGAGATACGTGCGCTCGTCCGTGGTCACTGTTACTCCCATCGATCTAGAACGCCCAGGTCTGGTCGCCGCCGTGCGATGGCTGCGGCAAGGTCTCGGCGCGTCCTCCCGGTCGGTTTTGCGGATGTCTCTGCTGGACAGGTGGTTCGGGTCAGCGGGCGGTGAAACCGCCGTCGACCACCAGCTCGGTGCCGGTGACGCCGCCGGAGTGCGGTCCGGCCAGCCAGAGGCAGGCCGCCGACACCTCGGCCGCGGTGACCAGCCGGCCGATCGGATGCAGTGCGGCGGAACTGCGCTCGTAGTCCTGCAATTCGGCGCCCATGCCCTCGGCGACCGCGCGGGTGCTGCGGGTGCCGAGCGACGAGTTGTCGGCAACGGTGCTGGGGCACACCGCGTTCGCCCGCACGCCGTTGCGGCCGTATTCCAGCGCAATGGCTTTGGTCAGTCCGATCACGCCGTGCTTGGCGGCGACGTAGTTGGCGTACATCTCGAAGGCGACGCGGCCGCCGGTGGACGAGGTGTTCACGATCCGGCCGCCGCCCTGTTCGACCATGTGCGGCAACACCGCCCGGCAGCAGCGCCAGGTGCCGCTGAGGTTGACGTCGAGGGCGAGTTGCCACTGTTCCTCGGTCAGTTCGTGCACGCGGCGACCGCCAGGGCCGAGCATGCCCGCGTTGTTCAGCAGGACGTCGATCCGGCCGAACTCGTCCACGCCGGCCGCCGTCGCCTTGTCCACGGCGGCTTGGTCACGAACGTCGGCCACCGCGGTCACCACCCGGCTGCCCAGCCTGCGGCAGGATTCGGCGGTCTCCTCCAGATCGCGGCGGCTCGACATCGGATAGGGTCCGGCGTCCGGCGCGCAGTGGTCGACCAGGATCAGGTCCGCGCCTTCGCCGGCGAAAAGCACAGCGTGCGAACGGCCCAGTGCGCGAGCGGCGCCGGTGATCATGGCGACGTTCCCGTCGAGCAGCATCAGGCCTCCAAGGAATGTGTTCGGTCGTGCGGTGCCGTTCCGGCGAAAGCCGTTGGGCGGTAGACAGTTTCGGCTACCTCGACGGGGATCTGCCGGGCGAGGCGGGGCAGCGCCAGCGCGAGCACATCGATCGCGCGGTACAGGTCGCTGAGCGCGATGTGTTCGTCGATGGTGTGGTCCAGGTGCGCGTCGCCCGGCCCGTAGGCGGCCATCGGCACGCCCCACGGGTCGAGCGTGTTCATGTCCGAGCTGCCTGCCTTGAGCTTCAGCGTGGGGCGCACGCCCCGGGACGCGATCGCGGCGCGCAGTTGGCTGACCACCGGATCGGCCCGCGGACGGGTCACGCCGGGCACTCGCTCGTCCACCCAGATCCGGCTGTGCGGAAGGCTTTTGGCGAAACGTTCGAGTGCGGCGAAGTCGAAGCCGGGTGGTACCCGGCACGTGAGGAAGGCCTCGGCGCGGGCGAGGTCGCCGCGCAGCCAGGTGAGGGTGCCAGTGGCGACGCCGAACGCGATCGGGTCGGCGTCTGGCGAGAGCCCACGCAGGTAGCCCTGCACCTCCGAGGCGAACCGGACAGCCCATTCCACGGCGGTCGGTTCCGGGCTGCTGGTGTGCAGCGGTGGCTGCTGCACTTCGTAGCCGATGCCGGTCCGGCCCTTGTAGCCCAGGCAGATTCCGTCCCAGCCGCTCGGTTCGCCGATCACCACCGCCGCGGGTTTCGGGACCGTCGCCATCACGTGCAGCGCGCCGCGGCCGCCGGCCACCTCCTCGCCGACCGCGCCGACCACGTGCACGCGCACGTCGCTGCTGCGCGCGGCGGCGCAAATCATCGCCACCATGGCGCCTTTGGCGTCGACCGCGCCGCGGCCGTAGAGCAGATCGCCGATCTGGCAGACCGGTACGCGGCCGGGAACGGTGTCGATGTGTCCGAGCAGCATCACGGTGGGGGCGGTGCTCGGGCCGATCACGCCGTGCACGTTGCCGACCTCGTCGACGTGTGCGTCGAAACCCAGTGCGGTCAGCTGTTCCGCGAGGAAGCCGGCGACCGGCAGTTCCTCGCCGGAAACCGAGGGGATGCCGACGGCGGCGCGCAACAACCAGGCCGGATAGTCGCCCTGCAAGTCGAGCGGGCGGACCGGGCGGGATCGGGCGGTGGCGGGGCGGGGGTCACTCATGCGGCACTTCCTTCGCGCACCCACGTGCCGCCGCCGGCCAGCGCCTGCCGGATCGGCCGATGGTGGTGGGCTGAAGCGATACTCACCTGCGCCACCGTCCGGCTGGCCCGCAGCCCGGCCCGGACCTTGTGCCGCATTCGTCCGCGCACGACGTCGCCGGTCAGGTGCTGCGGGCCGACCTCGATGATCCGGCTGGCCGGGTCGGACGGGTCGGACAGCACGCCGCATACGTCGGTGAGCAGCACGAGCGCCGAGGCATTCAGCGCCGCGGCGAGCCGGGCCGCCACCTCGTCGGCGTCGACATTGAGCAGGTTGCCTTCGGCGTCGCTGGCCGGCGGGGACACCACGGGAACGTCGCCGCGCGCCAGCACCACGCGCAGCAGGCTGGGGTCGACGTGTTCGATCCGGCCGGACTGGTCGTCGCGGATCAACGTGGTCCGCCCGGCCTGCACGGACCGGATGGCGGGTTTGCGGGAGGCGGTGATGAGTGCGCTGTCCGCGCCGCTCAGGCCGACCGCGGGCGCGCCGCGGGCGCGTAATCCGCTGACCAGTTGGGGTTTCACCTGTCCGAGCAGGGTGAGGGTGAGTACCGCGAGCATGCGGGGATCGGTGCGTCTGCTGTGCGTCCCGTCCGGCGACTCGATCACTGCACGCCGCACGCCGAGTTGGTCGGCGAGCCGGTCCGCGGCGACGCCGCCACCGTGCACGAGCACCACCGGCTGCCCGGCCGCGGCCAGCTCGGCCACCTCGTCGAGCACCGGTTCCGGGTCCGCGCCGCCACCGATCTTGACCACGAGCACTCCGCCGGTCAGCGCGTTTCGCACCAGGCCATGCGTGCTCCGGCCGTGTTCTTGTCGCTGAGCCGTCATGTCCCGCTCTCTCCGATCAGGCAGGATGCAGGCCGGGAAAACCCAGACCCGCGTCCTCGGCCAAGCCACTGGCTACGTTCAGGCTTTGCACGCCGCCGCCCGCCGCGCCCTTGACCAAGTTGTCCAAGGCCGCGACCAGCACGATCCGGCCGCCGTCCGCGTCCACCGCGCAGCCGATATCGACAAAGTTGCTGCCGGACAAGAACTGTGGATCCGGCATCCGATGCACGCCGCGGCCGCGCGCAACCACCCGGACGAACGGGCGGTCGCGGTAGGCCCGCTGCAAAACCCGCAGGACTTCTTGCCGGGTGACCGGCCGCGGCGGCGTGACATGGCAGATCACCTGCACGCCGCGCACCGAGGGCACGGCCGTGACGGTCATCCGCGCCCGCACCCCGGCAAGCTCGGCGACCTCCGCCTCGTGCCGATGTCCGGCCGGGCGGTAGACGCGAAAGGCCTGCCCGCGCTCGGCATGATGCGAGGCCAGCGTGGGCTCGGCGCCGGAACCCGATGAGCCGGTCCGCGCGTCCACCACTACGTCACCGGCGACGAGCCCGGCGCGCTGCACCGGCGCCAAAGCCAATACGACGGCCGTGGCCATGCAGCCGGGAACGCTGATCCGGGTCGCGCCGGCCAACTCGTCGGCGAAGAGTTCCGGCAGCCCGGTCTTGTACGCGACGCCCGACGCCGACAGGGCACCCGCGCGGAAGTCCGGGCTCAAGTCCACGATCGTCTCGGCGCGCTCGCTGATCCCGGCTTCCAGCTCCGCGGCGGCGCCCATCGATACGGCCAGAAAGGCGATACTCACCCGGTCGAGCTCCGGCGGCGCGTGGAAGGTCAGCCCGAGGTGATGCAGATTCGGGTGCACTTCCGATACCGGCCGGCCCGCGTACCGGCGCGAGATGGCTTGCACCAGCTCCAATTCCGGATGTCCGTGCACCAACCGGAGCAGTTCGCCACCGGTGTAGCCGGCCGCGCCGACGACGCTCACCTTCACTACTCGCCCCAGTCCTCTTCGACTTCGGGAGCCAGCGCCAAAACGACGGGTTCGGTGGCCACAACCTCGAGTTCGCTCGTGCAGTGTTGGCAGATCACGATCTCGGCAACCAGCAGGTCATTGGACAGATTCACCGAATCCCGGCACTCGGGACACTCCGCACTTACTGCGGTAGTCATGGGTTGCCTCCCGTAGATTGTGTGACTACTGTCTATATTCACACTGCAAAAACTAACACATACTTCATCTCAACACACCCCAGATCGTACAGCCAAAGGGACGCGGAAAACCCGACGTGACCACGGGGCAGGCACTGGCGGAAGCGATCGCAGAGTATTCGAGTCGGCGACTCGGTTCGGCTGCCTCATCGCGTAATAGACAGGGAGACATGGGCGGTGGAGATCGAGTGGGCAGGTCGCGCGAATCGGGGTGGACGGACCATCGGCGGCACGAAAACCCGACAACGTCTGCATGATGACTATGTAGAGTCTGTATCTGCATGCGGTATGTTTCGCGGTAGAGAAGTGGTCCCCGCCGATGCCTGACACCGGCCTTGCCCTACTCGGCGGACCGCGCGCCGTCCCCAAGGACACTGCGGGCGGCGACTGGCCGATCGTCACCACGGCGGACGAACAAGCCGTGCTCCGGGTGCTACGCAGCGGCAAGCTGAACGCCGCCACTCCCGCGGAACCCGAAGTCGGCGAACTGGAGAACGCGTGGGCCAAGGCCACCGGAACCCGGCACTGCGTCGCCGTCGCCTCCGGCACCGCCGCCCTGCATCTGGCCCTGCGCGGCCGCGGCATCGGCCCCGGCGACGAGGTGATCGTCCCGGCGCTGACCATGAACGCCACCGCGCACGCCGTCTACGCGGCCGGCGGCACCGCCGTCTTCGCCGATGTGGAACCCGAGACCTACACCCTCGACCCGCGATCCGCTGCCCACGCCGCGGGACCACGCACCAAGGCCCTACTGCCGGTCCATCTACACGGCCTCCCGGCCGACATGTCCGCACTCCGCAAACTGGCCGATCGCCTCGGCATCCCCGTCGTGGAGGACGCCGCCCAGGCGCACGGCGCGGAACTCGACGGCCGCCGAGTCGGCGCCCTCGGTGCCGCGGGCTGTTTCAGCCTGCACCCACACAAGAACCTGCCGACCTGCGGCGAGGGCGGCCTCATCACCACCGACGATGACGACCTGCACGAACAGTTGGTCCGGCTGCGCAACTTCGGCGAGCTGACGCCGTCCGGCGCCCGCACCTACATCGCCCACCGAGCCGCGCTCAACGCCCGGATAGCGCCGGTCGCCGCCGCATTCACCCTGTCCCAGTTGACCCGCTTCGACGATTCCGCCCGGCAACGCGAGCCACATATCCGCGGCTTCCTGAACCGCCTGGCCCAGCTGCCCGGACTGCGCGTCCCCAATGTTCCGCCCGGTCGCACGCATGCCTGGCACATCCTGCGTTTCATGCCCGATCCCGCGGCGTTCGGCCTCGGCCCCGAGCATCGGACCGGTCTGCGCGCCGCCCTGCACCGGGTGCTGCGGGCCGAGGGCGTCCCGGTGTCGCAGTACCAGGTCGTCCCGCTGCCCGCACACCCCGCGTTCCGCCGAGCCGGGCTGTCCGAGTCGGCCGCGCTCGACGAAGTCGCCGAGCGCTTCCCGGTAACCGCCGCCGTCGTCGACGGATCGCTCTGCCTGCAACGCCGGCATCTCGATCCCGCCGCAGGCCCACTGCTCCAGCGCTATGCCGACGCCTTCGAAAAGGCTTGGCAGCACCTCGATCTCATCCGCCGAATGGCCAGCTCCCGGCCCGCTCCCGGCTGGCGCGAAGTGCTGCGCAGGGGCTGACCCACCGACTCGAAGGGAACACGACATGGCCATGGCCACCACCGGCCCGCCGCATTCCCCCGCGAACGGTGCGGCACCGATCGAGGCCGCGCCGCCGACCGACGCCACGGCATCGGCGGATGTCACGGCACCGAAGCATGATTCGGCGGCGATGGCGCAACGGATCCGTGCAGACGTGATCCGGATGGCGGGCGGACCCGAGGGCGCGCACGCGGGCGGCAGCCTTTCCAGTGCCGACCTGATCGCCATGCTCTACGCCGAGATACTGCGCCCTGGTGACTCTTTCGTGCTCAGCAAGGGCCACGCCGCACCGGCGCTGTACAGCGCGCTGGCCCAACTCGGTCGAATTCCCGTCGAGGAGTTGGACACCTACGCCCGACCCGGCAGCCGCCTGTTCGGCCACCCGCCGTACGAACTGCCGGGAGTCGAATTCGCCACCGGCTCACTGGGTCACGGTCTCGGCCTGTCGATCGGCCTTGCTTTGGCCGAGCAGTTGTCCGGCGGCGACCGCCACGTGTACACCCTGCTCGGCGACGGCGAACTGCAAGAGGGCAGCGTCTGGGAGGCGGCCCTCTTGGCGGGACACCGCAAGCTGCCCGGACTCGTGGCGGCCGTGGACCGCAACGGATTACAGATCACCGGGCGCACCGAAGACTGCGTCGGACTCGAACCGCTCGACGCCAAGTTCACCGCGTTCGGCTGGCAGGTGCGCAGCATCGACGGACACGACCTGAGCGCGCTGCGCGAGGCGCTGCGGCCGTCGCCGGACGGCCCGGTCATGGTGATCGCCCGGACGGTGAAAGGCCGCGGGGTGCCATTCCTGGAAGACCGGGTGGCCGGGCACTACGCCAAACTCAAGCCACCGCTGGTACGTCGAGCATTGGCCGCACTGGCCCGACCGGCAGGCGGCGCGTCATGACCGGCACACCGATCATCCCGGACGTCGGCTCACCCCAGGTCTCCGACCGACTTTCCGAGCCTCGCACCGTCGCAACCCCACCCGCCACGGATCTATCTGCGGCGCAGCATGTTCCGGAACTCGGCCCCGATCCGCGCGCCGCCTACCGCGAAGCGCTCCTGGAGCTGGCCGCCGCCGACCCCCGGGTGATCTGCCTAGACTCCGACACCGGCGGCTTGGAGAACACCTTCGGCGAGCAGTTCCCCGACCGCTACATCAATGTCGGCATCGCCGAAGCCAACCTGATGACGGTCGCCGCGGGACTCGCACGGCGCGGCTTCCTCCCCTACGTGCACACCATGGCCACCTTCGCCACCATGCGCGCGGGCGAGTTCCTGAAGCTCGACATCGTCGGCAACCGGCTGCCGGTACGAGTGATCGCCACCCACGGCGGCGTCTCCGCAGCGCATTTCGGTACCAGCCACTTCGCCCTGGAAGACCTGGCGGTGACCCGCGCCCTGTTCGACTTGGCGATCGTCGTCCCCGGCGACGCACACCAAATCGGTTCCGCCACGCGCCAATTGCACGACCTGCCCGGTCCGGGCTACCTACGACTGGGCCGCTCGGCCACCCCGACACCGCCGGGCCCGACGCCCGATTTCGTACTCGGCCAGGCCCGGATGCTGCGCGAAGGCGCGGACGTGACGCTCGTCGCGGCAGGCCCACTACCACTGCTTTTCGCCCTCGAAGCCGCCGACGATCTGGCCGCCGAGGGAATCGGTGTGCAGGTCGTCGACCTGCACACCCTGCACCCGCTGGACCGGGACGGCCTGCTGGCCGCCTGCCGCGGCCGCGCCGGCGTGGTCACCGTCGAGGAGCATCGCCCGCAGGGCGGCCTGGGCGATGCGGTCGCCGAGGTGGTATCGGCCGAATTGGCCGTGCCGCTGCGCCGATTGGCGGTCCGCGGACGCCCGGGCGCCCGCGTGCACGAGCAGCGGACCGTGTTGCAGGCACATGGCGTGAGTACCGAGGCCGTGCTGGACGCCGCGCGAGAGTTGCTCGCCCGGCGGCCGGACGACCGGACCCACGAATCGAATGATCGACCGATCCAGCAACCGGCGCAGCACAGTGCCGCTGCCCTTTGACGAGGTGATGACGATGGACAGTCCGGCACGGGTCCGCGACGAGGCCCGAATCCGCTACGTGCAGAGCGTATTCCAGCGCGTACTCCAGTTGAAGCACGAGACCACGCCGGACGACGAGTTCTTCGCCCTCGGCGGCACCTCGCTGACCGCCATCGAGGTGCTCGACCTGATCGAGGCCGAACAGGGTGTGCGCCTGCCGGCCCGGAAGTTCTATCAGGCCACCGCGATCCGCGAACTGGCCGGTGAACTCCCGCCGACCGCCATCGATGCCGACGGAGGTGCATGAACATGGCGTCGCGACCTCGTGATCACCTGACGACATCAGTTGCTGGAGGAAGTCCCATGGAGGAACCCACGCTGAAAGCGGTGCCCGCGCCGGCGCCCGGTACGCCGGAGCCCACCGTGGACCGCACTCGAAACATGCCTTCCCTCACCGGATTGCGCTTCTACGCGGCGATGGCGGTCGTGCTGTGCCATGTCGGGATCAATGTGGTGCCGCGGTTGACCGACTCGCGGCCGGTGATCGGCACCTTCCACGCCATCGGCATCGCCGCGCTGTCGTTCTTCTTCGTCCTGAGCGGGTTCGTGCTGACCTGGGTCACCACCAAAAAGGTTCCGGTGAAGCGGTTCTGGCGGCGCCGGTTCTTCCGGGTCTACCCGAACCACCTCGTGACGTTCGCCGTGCTGTGTGTGCTCGCGGCGATCGCCGGCCATGCCTTGTCCGCCCGTGACACCGTGGCGACGTTGTTCCTGGTGCACGCGTGGATTCCGGACCAGCACCTGCTCTACAACCTCTGGTCGAACGCGCCGACCTGGTCGCTGGGCCTGGATCTGCTGTTCTACCTGCTGTTCCCGATCCTGCTGCCGCTGGTGCAGAAGATCCGCCCGGAACGGCTGTGGCTGGCGTTCGGCGCGACATACGCGCTGATCTGGTCGATCCCGTTCGTGGCAACCCTGTTGCCCGACTCGGAGATTCAGCAGGGCACCGGCGTGCCGTGGTTGCGGATGTGGTTCATGACGTTCTTCCCGCCGGTGCGGATGCTGGAGTTCATCCTCGGCATGGTGCTGGCGCAGATCCTGATCCACGGCAAGTGGATTCGCTTCCCGCTGCCGGTAGCGCTCGTGCTGCCGATCCTCGCGGTGTTCGCGCAGGGCGTGCTGCCGCTGCGGTTCGGTGTCGCGGTGTTGCAGGCGTTGCCGATGGCGCTGGTGATCGGGGCGGTCGCCACCGCCGATCTCAGCTCGCGCGCAACGGCATTCGGCGGGCGGAAGATGGTCTTCCTCGGCGAGATCTCCTACTCGATCTACCTCATCCACTGGCTGGTCGTGGCCTACGGACCGATCGGGCGCACCTCACCGGGCTGGGGTGGGGATCCGAGTAGCACGTCTTCGTGGGCTTGGGTGGTCGCGTTGTCGGTGGTAACGATCGCGGTCAGTATCGGGTTGTCGGTGCTGCTGCATCTGTTCGTGGAACGGCCCGCGATGAACCGGTGGAGTCGTTCGAGTCGACCGCCGCAGAGTGTGCCGGCCACCACCGCCCCGCAATAGGGTTGCGGCACAACTCGACTCAGATGGCCTTTCCGGACAGGACCTAGGTTCTGTCCGGAAAGGCCATCGCCATGTCTATGGTGGAGCAGGTATTTCCGGTGCTCAGACCGCGATGCTGGCGGCCAGCGAACGCACGGTCGGCGACTCGTACAGCAACCCGACGCTGACCTGCTGCGCGAGCCGCTCGCTCAACGTCGCCGCCAGCTGCACCGCACGCAGCGAGTCGAACCCGAGCCCGAAGAACGAATCCTCCCGCCCGACCCGGGCCACCGCCAGCACCGCCGCCGCGGCCCCCGCCACCAGCTCCTCCAGCCAGCCCTCGGGAGCCACGTAGCCGGCACTTCCGGCCGCGATGGCGGCCAGCAAGGCCACCCGGTCCGGGGCGCCGCTGCGATCCCGCTCGATCCGCGAGGTCACCGCCACCCGGGCGAAGATGGCGTGGCCGGCCAGCCTGGCCGCCACCGCCGCCCGCACCCGCTGCGGATCCGCCCCCGGCCGCGGCACCACCGCGACCGCGATTGTCCCGCTGCGCAATTGGTCCGCCGCCAGGAACGGCTTGATCTGCTCGTGCGCCGGATCGGCCCCGAGCAGCAGGTGCGGCGCCCCGACATGCAGCGCACGCAGCAGCGCCACCATCCCGAGCACCGGATCGATCAGCGACAGACCCCGGTGCCGGGCGGCGGCGACCAGCGGACTCCCCTGATTCATGCCCGGCCCGCCCCACATGCTCCAGGCCAGACTCTGTGCTCGCCGGCCCGTGGCCGACCAGCGCTGTGCCCAGCCGTCCAGCACCGCGTTGGCGGCGGAGTAGGCGCCGAATCCGGTGCCGCCGAACAGCCCGTTGACGGAGGAGAAGACCACGACGGCGGTATCCGGCCGGGTGGCCAGGATTTTGTCGATGGCGACGCAGCCGCCGGCCTTGGGCCGCAGCATCCGATCGAACCAGTCCGCGGATTCGGTCCGTAACTCGTGCTCGGACAATCGATCCCACTGCGGCGCGACCGGAGCACCGGCAAGGTGCAGCACCAAGTCCAGCCCTCGGCCCCAATCCGCCTCGGCCTCGGCTACTTCCCGCGCCAGCGCGGCCGCGTCGGCGACATCGACCCGGCGATACCGGACCTCGCCGACCGTACCGAGGATCTCCAGCTCTGCCTGCGCGCCGGCGTCCAATTCCGCCACCGGGGTACGTCCGACGATCAGCAGCCGGGCACCGTGCGCGGTCACCAGATGCTCGGCCACCGTCCGCCCCAGACCGCCGAGTCCGCCGGTGAGCAGGCAGGTTCCGCCGCGGGGCAGTACACCGGTGGGCACGTCGAAGGCCTCCGGCAACGGCACCGTGCGCAAGCGCTGCTGCAACGGAACGCCGTCGCGCACCGCGACCACGTCATTGTCATGCCGCTGTTCCGCCACTGCGGCAAGCACATTCGCGTCGGCGGAGGCATCGATCAGCGCGCACCGGGCAACCAGTCGTTCCGCGCGCGCCGTCCGCACCAGCGCGGTCAGCCCGACGCGACCCGGTACCACCAGGTCGCCGGGAACAGCTTGCGCGGCACCGGTAGTGAGAACGGTGAGTTCGGCGTCAGGCCGAATGCGCGCCAAAGCACCTGCCACGGTGCGGAACTGCGCCAGCACACAGACATCGGACGAATCGGCGGCGTCGCCGGTGGCAACGAAAAGCACGTGCAGCACACCGGATCCGACCAGATCCACCGCCTGTGCCAAGGCCTGACCGAACAGATCAGGGTCGTTACCGATCGAGACCTGAGCATCAACCGCCCCCAGCCAATCGAGAGCGGGACCGCTGACACAGGCAATCACCGGCCCCTCGGATCGCGGCCGCAACGGCAACTCGGACGGCTCCCAGCCGACCGCGAGCGCCGCGACACCGGTATCGTCATCCACGACTTCCGGATCGGCACCGTCGACCTCCCCGCCATAGCAACGGTCATCGAACCGCCCCGCATGCCACCCTTCGAACAACCTCTCGCGCTGCACCTTTCCACCCTGCTGCCGCGGAAACTCCTGCGCCGTCACCGGCACCAGGTAGGTCGCCCGCAACGCCAGATCCCGGGCCAGCGCAACCCGAATGGTGTCTACCAGCGCGGGCACGTCATCGGTTTCCGGCACGAAGAACACCACCAACGCGTCGGTCCCGGTGTCCTCGTCGGGCACCCCGACCACCGCCGAACACGCAGGCCGCACGCCGGAGACCTGCTCGACCACCGCCTCGATCTCGTGCGCCGGAAAGTTCGCCCCGTTGACGATCACCGTGTTCTTCCCACGGCCGGTCAGATACAGCCGACCGTCGCTGAGGAACCCCAGATCACCGGTATCGAACCAGCCGTCGGCGGTGAAACTCTCCCGATTCGCCCGCTCGTTGTGCGCATACCCGCAGTGCACGGTGTGCCCGGACACGTGCAACCGACCGACCCGCCCCTCGGGCAGCACACTCCCCTGATCGTCGGTAATCCGCAGCGCCACTCCGGGAATCGGCGTGCCCGCCTCGGTCACCACCAATGCACCCGGCGTCCCGACCGGCAATTCGCGTAACCCACCGTCCAACGAGGCGGGCTCGAGCGTAATGGTCGCCGCCGCTGGATCATCGAGCCGCATCCGGGAGTAGGTCACGCCCGAAGACGTCTCCGACATCCCCCAGCACGGCACCATGGCGTCGGCCGGGAGCCGATGCGGCACAAGCAGTTCCACGAAACGACGAGCGGTACGCGCCACCACGGCCTCGCCCGCGTTGCAGATGTTGTTCAGGCTGCTCAGATCCCAAGCGCCCGCGGCGATCTCGTCGGGCCGCTGACAGACCAGCGAGAACGCGAAGTTCGGCGCCCACGTACAGGTCGCCCGGAACCGGTCGACACAGTCCAGCCAGAGCAGCGGACGACCGATCACCGACTCCGTCCGCACATTGACGTGCTCGCAGGTGAGAAACACGTCCCGCAGATTGAACATGATCATTCCGCCGACATGGTCGAGCGGCATCCAGTTCAACGACACCTCGTGCTCGGTGAAGTTGTTCGCGTCGATCGCGGCGTAGGTCCGCGCGACGATCGTATGGTGATAGTGCTGAACGCATTTGGGCGTGCCGGTGCTACCGGAGGTCAACAGGTTGACCACGAGTTGCCCCGGATCGGGCACCGTCCAGTCGGCCGGCTCCGGATCGAACAACGTGCTCGCGTCCAGCACGCGCAACGCTTCGCCGTCCGGCAACCGATCGCCCAACGACCGCACCCCCGCGAGCAACTCGGGATCGGCGACCACCGGCGGATGCCCGAGCAGTTCCCAGGCGGCGACCAGTTTGCGCACCCCGGCGTTGTCGGTGCTGTACTCCGGCGCGGGAGCCACCGCGGTCGGCAGGAATCCACCGAGCACACAGGCCCACCAGGTGGTGACGAAGTTCCGGCTGTCCGCGCACTGCAAGAGAACTGAATTGCCCACTGCCAGCCCGTGCCTGCGCAACCCGCCGAGCACCCGGCGCGCGTCGTCATACAGCTCGGCATAGGTCTGCCGATCCGTGCTCCCGTCCGGCAGCACATAGGTGGTGCCGCGATCGGCCGCCACCCGCGCAGCGCGCGCCAACGCCTCCGGCAACGTCGACACCGCGTCCGCGGGCACCACCGGCTCCGCCCCACGCGTCGACGCGAGCCGGTCCGGCGAGATCGCGACGCCGGTCGGCACAGTGCTCGCACCCGCAGCCTGCCGCGACCGTGGGGAACGCAACCGCCGGTCATACACGGCGGCCGCGTCGAGCACGCCCGCCGTGTCTACCGCGATCCGGGCGATGTCCTCCGGCGAAACCCGGGTGCTTGGGCTAGCGGCAGTGCGCACGCGAGCGTCCTTTCGTCCTAAGCGGCCGGCGCCACGGCGGGCAGCTGCTCGCCGATCTGCCGCGCGACCGCCGCGGTGAGTCCGACGATGAAGTAGTGACCGCCCTCGACGCTCAGCCCGGTGTATCCGGCGCTGCTCTGCTCGGCCCAACCGGCCAGGGTCGTCGCGTCCACCGATCCGGTGGACCCGCGCACCGTGGTGATCGGCACCGGCAGCGGCGGGTGCGGCCGATACCGGTAGTTCTCCCAGAGCGCGAACTCGCTGCGCAGCATCGGCAGCAAGAACTCCTGCAACTCCGCATTGCGCACCACCGCCTCGGGCAGCCCGCCGCGTTCGCGCACGGTGGCGAGCAACTGTTCGTCCGGCAGTCGATGCAGCGGTTCGTCGGGCGGCGGGGCCTGCGGCGCGGGCTGTTCACCGACGATCAACCGCTGCGGCCAGGTCCCGAACCGGCTGCCCATCTCGTGCGCGATCTCGAACGCCAAAAGCCCACCGGCACAATGCCCGTACAACGCGTACGGCATCGTCGTGTACGGCCGCAACGCGATCGCGCACGCGGTCACCAGCCGAGCGATGTCACTCGGCGGATCTTCCCGCGACCGATCCTCGCGCCCCGGCAGTTGCACCACCAGCGTCTCCACCTCGGCAGGCAGCAGCGCCGCCAGCCGCTGGAACACCGACGCACCGCCGCCGGCGAACGGCAGACAGATCAGCCGCAACCGAGCGCCCGGGCGAGGCAGCCGGCGCACCCAGAGCGAGTCGGTCGTGTAACTCACCGGCCCGATATCGGACGTCATTGCACTGCCGTCCCATCCAATTCGGCGGCCAGCGCGGCGATTTCGGCGTCGCTGCGTCCCTCGACCAGCTTCAGCGCGTCCGCCAGCGCGTCCTGCTGGGTCTGCTGCTCCGCCTTCGCCGCGTCGACCAACGCGGCCAGCCCGGACACCGTCGGATCGGCGAAGAAATCCGCGATCGAGGGCGCGACCCCGAACACCGCATTGACCCGCGAGGACAGCTGAATGGCCTCCAGACTGGTCCCGCCCGCGGCGAAGAAGTTCACGTCGTTGCCGATCCGGACACCGAGCAGCGGCGCGAAAACCTCTGCACGCATGACGCGTTCGGTGGGCGTGCTGTTCTCCTCGTCGGCATCGGTCAGCTCGTCCACCGAGAACTCCACCGCGGGCAACCGCCGCCGGTCGATCTTGCCGCTCGGCGTGAGCGGCACCTCGTCGAGCGGCACCAGCACCGAGGGCACCATCGCCGCGGGCAGCCGACCGCTGACCGCCGCGCGAACGGAATCGAGTTGCAGCTCACCGGCGCGCTCGGGCACCACGTAGGCGACCAGCATCGCGCCGGTCCGCGGTTCGATCACCACCGAGGCGACCGCCTGCGCGACGCCGGACACCGCGTGCAGCGCGGCCTCCACCTCGCCCAATTCGATACGCACGCCGCGGATCTTCACCTGCCGATCGGCCCGGCCGACGAAGCACAGATCGCCCGCTTCATCCCAGACCGCGAGGTCGCCGGTGAGGTAGCGGCGACTTCCGGGCGGCCCGTCGGGGTCCGGCCGGAACCGGTCCGCGGTCAGATCGGGCCGGCCGAGGTATCCGCGCGCCACCCCGAGCCCGGCGATGGCCAGCTCGCCGATCGCGCCGGGCGGCAGCACGCCCGCGCCGGTGCTGTCCACGACGTAGGCGCGATGGTTGGCCATCGCCCGCCCGATCGGCGGCGACGAGGTCCACTCCCCCTCACAGAGTTTGGCGACCACGGTCACCGTGGTCTCGGTGGGCCCGTAGCCGTTCCAGAATCCGCGGCCGCGCGCCCATCGGGTGGTCAGCTCACCGGTGAACGCCTCACCGCCGACGAACGCCACCCGCAGATCCGGATAGCCTTCCGGCGCAAGCAGTCCCATGATCGCCGGCGGCAGGTCGACGATGGTGATCCGCTGCCCGCGCAGCACCGCGTCGAGCGCGTCCACCGACCGGCGCTGATCCTCGTCCATCACATACAGCACGGCGCCGCTGAGCAGCGTGCCGAAGATCTCGAAGACCGAGACGTCGAAGCCGGGCGAATTGAAGTGCAGCACACGGTCTTGCGGGGTGAGGTCGAACATCGCGCGCACCGTGCGGACGAAGTTGGTGACGTTACGGTGTTCGACCACAACACCTTTGGGCTTGCCGGTGGAGCCCGACGTGTAGATCACGTAGGCGGCCGCGGCGGGCGGCACCGCGGGCGCGGGGCCGGGCGGATCCGCAGGCCGCAGCGACTCGTGGTCCGGATCCGGGTCGATGACCAGCCGATGCGGTGGCGGCACCCGCTCCGCGGTAGCCGGTGAGACCACAATGGTTTTGGCGTCGGTGTCCTCGAGGATCATCTCCAGCCGCTCGTCCGGCTGGGTGACATCGAGCGGCACGTAGGCGGCTCCGGCGCGCAGCACGCCGAGGGCGACCGCGATCAGCGCGGGGCCGCGTTCCATCACCACCGGGATCAGGTCACCGGGTCCGGCGCCGGCCGCCGCCAGCCGGTCGGCGATGCGGCGAGACCAGTCGTCCAGGGCCCGGTAGCTCAGGCTGCCGTCCTGCCAGACCAGCGCCGCGTGGTCCGGATCGGCGGCGGCGACCTCGGCGAAGAGTTCGTGCACCGGGGTGTCCAGGGGCAGGCCGATCGGCGCGTTCCAGTGTTCGAGGATGTCCGCGCGTTCCCGCGTGGTGCCGAACGGAGCGTCGCCCAGCGGTCGGTCGGGCTGGGTGCAGAGCGCGTCGAGGGTCTGCAAGAACCGGTCCAGCAGGCGGTCGGCCGTGGCCGCACGGTAGAGCGCCGTGGCGAATCGCAAAGCCACCGTGGGTTGCTCGCCGCCGCTGACCTCGAGTGCCAGCTCGAAGGCCCCGGCTCCGGCGTCGACCTGCTCGAAGCCGATCCGCACCGCGTCGGCCTCGATCGGGCCGGCGGGCTCGCCGGTATTGACGAAACCGATCTGCACGAGCGGCAATCGACCCGTGTCCGGCTCGACGCCGAGCGCATCCAGGATCAGTTTGAACGGCAACGTCGCGTGCAGCGCACCGGCCAATCGGGCGGCATGCACCGCGGCGATCACCGCGACGAAGCTGTCCGCCTCGTCCAGCTCGACCCGCAGCGGCATCAGGTTGCCGCAGTCACCGACCAGCCGATCCGCGTCGAACGGTCCGGTGACGTCGAACGGCAGCCCGACGGTGAGATCGCCTCTGGCGGTGTGCCGGGCGATCACCACTAGCAGCGCGGCCAGCAGAACGTCGTCCCGCTCGGCGCCCGCGGTCCCGGCCAGCGTGTGCACGGCGGCAACGAGTTCCGGCGGCAACGACCCGGTGACCACGTCGCTGCTCAGGTCGAGCAGTCGCGGACGATGACCGTCCGGCGGCAACTCCGTTCCCTCCCAGCCGGATAGCGCGCCACGCCAGTACTCGGTGGCCTCACGTGCGGGGTCCTGTCCGCACCACTCCCGCTGCCAACCCGCGTAGGCACCGAAGTCGACCGGTTCCTGCGACCACTGCGGTGTCTCGCCGGCCACCCGCGCGCGGTAGGCAAAAGCCAAGTCGCCCTGCAAAACCCGCGCCGAACGCGGGTCGAGCACGATGTAGTGACCGATCAGGACCAGCAGATGCCGTTCCGGATCGGCGCGCAGCAACCGGAGCCGGATCGCCGGACCAGTATTGAGTTGCAGACCGCGGCGCAACTCATCCTGCACCACCTCGTCGGCCCGCGCCCGCAACTGCCCGTCGGCCACGTCCTCCACGGTCAGCCGCAGCTCCGGCACCGGAAGCACCTGCTGGGTGCCGCGCGTGTCCTCGTCCGGGAAGGTCGACCGCAGCACCGTGTGCCTGCGCAACAGATCGGTCAGCGCCGCGCGCAACGCCTCGGCATCGAGCGGGCCGTCGATCGGGAACGCGAAGCCGAGCCCATAGGCCAGGCTGCTCGGAGCGAGCCGGTCGAACAGCCACAGCTGCTCCTGCCGGTAGGACAGCGGTGCCGATCGGACCCCGGAGGAGACGTCTGCCAGCTGGGCCAGCAACTCGTCTCGGCGCTCCCCCGGGAGCTGGCGCAGTCGACGAAGCAACTCGCTCTGTGGACCCATGCCGTGGCCTCCCAGTCAATCTGCAACTTACTACAGCTAGATGTCGCCTGTTGAGAACAGACCCCTCGAAGTCAACATAATACTCTGCAAGTCGCCGCGAAATAGTCTGTAAATGGACAAATTCTCGACGTCGCACATCGACCTGAAACATCCCCTGACCTGCGGTTTACACGCCCGCACCACGAAGGATACGGGCGTTGGTTCGATGAGCCGCTGACTACATTCAGCTGGCCGGTTCCGGCGCCGATCCGACACCGAACCGCTGCGCCAGCACCGCGAGCAATTCCGGGGGCGCGTTCAGAAAGCTGTAGTGCGTGCCGGGCAGGATCTCCTTCTCGGTCTCCGCCCATTCCGGCCAGCCACCCATCAGGGTGTGCGGCACCTCCACATCCTCGCTCCAGCCCAGTGCGGTGATCGGGCAGGGCACCGAACCCGCTGGGCGCCAATACTTCTTGTTGGCCTCCAGGTCGGCTTCCATCACATCGATGAAGAGATCGACCAGCTCGCCGGCCGATTCGGGCGCGCCCATCGCGGTGAGCAGTCCAGCGATCTCGTCGCGCAGGCCCTGTTCGTCCAGGCCGAGGAAGCGGCCCCACGGACCGTCTTGCGGCGCGACCTGACTGGACACGAAGTACCGATCCGGCGCGGGCAGACCGCGTTCCGCGATCTGGATCACCAGCTCGAAGGCGGGCAGCGCGCCACCGCAGTGGCCGAACAGTGCGTACGGACGCGCCGTGATCAGCTCCCCGACGTCGTCCAGCAGCGCCGCGGCCACCTCCTGATAGGTGTCGAAATATGGTTCCTTGATCCGGTTTTCGCGACCGGGCAGTTGCAGCGGAACCACCTCGGCCGCGCCGATGGTCGCGGGCCAGGCCCGGTACATCGATGCGCCACACCCCGAATACGGCATGCACAGCAACAACATTCGGGACGCGGGCGAGGGTTCGCGCAGGAACCAGCGTCGCTGTTGTCGTTCCATCACGCCTTCTCCCCGATCACCACGCCGTTGGCGCCGGGCGAGTCGAACCGGACCGTGCGCACCCGCACACAACCGGCATCCCGCAGCCACTCCCCGTATTCGGCCGCGGTGTAGTTCCGCCCCAGGCAGCCGACCAGCATGTTCATGCTCATCAGCGCCGCGTCCGCCGGGCCGGACTTGTCGTCGTCCACCAGCAGCTCACTGATCACCACGAGGCCGCCGGAGGGCAGCGCGTCCAGGCACGCGGCGAGGATCTTGCGATTCCGCTCCTCGTCCCAGTCGTGCATGATCATCGAAAGCAGCACGGCGTCATGCCCGGTCGGCAGCTGATCGGTGAAGAAGTTGGCCGCCGTGGTGCCGAGCCGCCCGGACAGGCCCGCGCTGTCGATCCGCTGCTGCGCGATCTTGCACACGTGCGGCAGGTCGAGCACGGTGCCGGTGAGATGCGGGTGCTGCTTGCACAATTCGATCAGGGTGGCGCCGGATCCGCCGCCGACGTCCATGATTCGGCGCACGCCGGACAGGTCCATGGCCTTGGCCAGCTCACGGGCGGTCAGGGTGGAGTACGCCCAGAGCGCGCCCCAGAAGTAGCTCGGGGTATTGCCCTCTTCGAAGATGGTCCGGTTCGGGTCGACCACCGGGCGGCTCGGCGCGTCCGAGCGTATCGCCTCGGCGGCCCGGTTCCAGCCCGGCGCAGTGTGTTTGGCCACCATCTGGACGTAGTCGCCGAAGTAGTCGCGCCGGCCCGGCACCAGATATTGCTCGGCCACGGCGGTGTTGCGGTAGCGCCCGTCCTGTTGCTCCAGCAGGCCGAGCGCGGTGCAGGCGGTCAGCAGGATCTCCGCGGGGCGCTCGTTGATGCCGAGCCGGGAAGCCAGTTCCAGCGCCGTCGCCGGGCTCGGGGCCAGGGCTTCGAACAGCCCGGTCTCGATCGCCGCGGTCAGCGTCTGGGTCCGCCACATGCCGGTGGCCAAGTCGATCAGCAGGGTCGGCGGCGGTCCGGAGGCCGCGCCGGATAGTTCTGTCGCCAGTCCCTCGCTGATCGTCCCCGTGTCCGCGGTCATGCCGGCCTCCCTCGTGGGTCCGGGAATCGTTGTGCTCGTGCGAATCCCGTTGATGTTCGAATGCTGCTCGACCCGGCCCAGCGGGGGCAGACCGCCGATGTCCGGGGCGGTGTCGAGGAGTGTGGCCAGGCCGCTGACCGTGCCGGCGACCTGGAGGTCCGCCAGTTCGATCCGGCGGCCGAATTCCTGCTCGATCCGGCCTTGCAGCTCGGCCAGTTGCAATGAATCGCCGCCGAGTTCGACGAAGTGGTCGTCCGCGCCGACCCGGTTCAGGCGCAGCACGTAGGAAAACAGCCGGGCCAGAACGGTTTCCGTACCGGGAGCCGGAGCCCGCCAGGTACTCGCCGGGCGCCAGCGGGCCCAGTCGGCGGGCGGCAACTGCCGTCGATCGATCTTGTTGGAAGTGTTCTGCGGCAATGCGTTCAGCTGCACGTAGGCGACCGGAACCATCCAGTCCGGCAGCCGTTCCAGCGCGTAGTTGCGCAATTCCAACGGGGCGACATCGCGTTCGGCGACGAAGCAGGCGACGAGGCGAACCTGATCGCCGTCCAACGCGGTGACCACCGCGACCCGGCGCACGGCCGAGTGACGGCCGAGCGCCCATTCGACATCGCCGAGTTCGACGCGATTGCCGCGGATCTTGACGATGTCGTCGATCCGGCCGTGATGTTCGAGGATGCCGTCCGGGCGGAGCCGACCGGCGTCGCCGGAGCGATAGATCCGGCTGCCCGCGGCGCCGAAGGGATTGGGGCGGAACCGATCCGCGGTCTGCGCCGGATCTCCGAGATACCCCAGGCTCAGGCAGTCCGAGTCGATCCACACCTCGCCGATGCCGTCGCCGACGGGGGACAGCCCGTCCTCCGCCAGCAGGTGCACGGTGACGCCCTCGATCGGCCGGCCGACGGTCGGCGGCAACTCACGATCCGCGGCGGTGGCGGTGGCGGCCGTGTGCCGTTGCTCCCACGGATAGCCGGAATGGGCGACCTGGAACGCCTCCAGGCAGCCATAGGAGACGGCGACCTCGAACGGCAGATCCGCAGGCCCCCAACGATGTAACCGTTCACCGCCGCAGGTGAGCAGCCGCAGCGCACAGTCGCGCGGCCACGGCAGGCTCTGCAACACCTCGCCGACCGGGGCGACCACGAAGCACTGCGTGATCCGCTCGGCCAGCAGCCAGTCTTGCAACGCCCGCGGGTTGGCATACACGTCGTGTTCGCCGATCACGATGTGCGCGCCCCGCCAAAGCAATCCGCTGACCTCGTGCAGCGCGATTCCGGCACCGGCCGCGCCCAGCCACGAGCCGCGATCGGCGCCGGTGGTCGCATTGATCGCGGCGCTGCGGTCGGCACTCAGCGCGATCCAAGAGTGCTGGGCCAGCACGATTTTCGCCATGCCCGACGACCCCGAGGTGAACATGGCGTACGCGAGTTCCGCGCGGCGCGGCGCCCGCGGCAGGTCGAATACGTCGTCCGTCGCGGGAACATCGGCGTCGAGCAGCACCACGGGCAATCCGCCGGACCCGGCCGGGAGGGGATGGCCGTTGCTCGCGCCGATCACGACAACCGGGCGGGCGGCATCGATCGCGCGGCTGAACCGTTCGGCCGGCGCGGCCGGATCCAGCGGCAGGCAGACCGCACCGGCCTTCAGGCAGCCGAGCATCCCGACCACCCACTCGATCGAGCGGCCCAGGTACATGGCGACGATGTCACCGCGCACCGCACCGGATTCGACGAGCAGCTGGGCGAGTTGGTTCGAATGCTGGTTCAGCTCTGCGTAGGTCAGTTCCCGATCGCCGTGCCGGACGGCCGGCGCCGATGGCGTGGTGCGGGCGAAGTCCTCGATCCGGGAGACCAGGGTCGAATCCGTGCTCGTCTCCTGGACGGCCGGCCGACGATTCAGTGATGAGGTCATGCCCTATGACTCCTCTGCGGGGAAGTCGGTGTGAGATGTCGAGTTTTCTCAACACACCACGCATCACCGTACAGTTTCTTTGCCGGGAAGTCACGTGGGTGTTGGCTGGTGCAGCAAGGCAAGAACTCCTGCTCAATGGCTGCATAACGGATAAGGTGTCTGCATGAGAGACTACGAAAACTCTATGCCTCTCGCGGCAATTCAAGAACACTTCTGGTTCCCGGACGGTTCGGCCGCCGAGCAGGCACCGCTGACCGAGTGCGTCGGACTCGCCGTGCCGGACACGCTGGATCCGAATGCCCTGCGCAGCGCGGTCCGTGCGATGTTGACCCGGCACGAGATCCTGCGCAGCGCCGTGCGGATAGCGGACGGGCAGCCGGTGCAGGTGGTGCTACCGGTGCCGGAGCCACTGCCGATCACCGAGATCACGCTGACACTCGATCCCGGCGCGGACATCGCTCAGCTCCGCGACCAGGAACTGACTCGATTCGCCGGTACCGGAATCGATCCGGCGGCCGGCGGCGCGATCGCGTTCCTGCTGCTGCGCGGCGGCGGGCCGAACGGCGGGGACGTCCTTGCGGTGGCGCTGCATCACCTGTTCCTGGATGCCACCGCGGTCCGGCTGCTGCTCGCCGAACTCAGCGCGGACTACGACGCCGCACTGGCCGGAAACCCGTCACCGGTGCCGACGCCGGAACTGCAATACAGCGACTTCGTCCGGTGGGAACACGACGTCCTGTTTCCGGCCTTCGAAGCCGCCGATACCGCTTGGTGGCAGACGACTTTGCGCGATGCGCCGACCAGCCTGGACCTGCGTCCGGACCGGCCGCGCCGACGCATCAAACGCGGGGTAGGCCGACGCACGCCCTTCGTCCTGCCCGGAGTCGCCGGCCTAGCGCTGCGCAGCACCGCACGCACGCTGCGCTGCTCGCCGTACGCGCTGTGCCTGGCCGGCTGGGCGGCGACCATCGCCCGTTCGACCGGTCACCCGGATCTGATTCTCGGCGCGCTCGCCGCCAATCGCGCTGTCCCACAGCTGAAAACGCTGATCGGGCAGATGTCGAACACCGTCCCGCTGCGCCTCGACCTCGGCGGCGACCGGACGCTGGCCGATGCGGCGACTCGCTGTTCGGACACCGTGGCGGCCGCGATCGAGCACGCTCGGTTGCCGTTCAACCGGATCGTGCGCGCCATCGGCGCGCCCCGGCCGACCGACCGGACCACACTGATCCAGCACCTGTTCCTGCCGCCGGTGGATGCGGTCGGCGAGCTGCGGCTCGGCGGGCATCCGGTGCAGGTGCTCGACGTCGAACGCGAACGCGGCCGGTTCGACACCGTCGTCGAAATCGAGTTCGCCGGTGACGAAGTCCGGCTGTGGCTGGAATACGACGGCGACCTCTACACGCCGGAGGGCATCGAGGGGTTGGTGCGGGATTACGCCACCGTGCTGCGCCAATGGCTCGAGCGTCCCGAATTGCGCATGTCCGAGCTGGTTTTGACCGAACCCGCTCCGGCGAAACTTGCTTCGGCCGGCGCGGAGCAGGTCCAGATCGAACTACCTGACGGGACGCCGATCACGTTGTCGCTGGACCGTTCTCGCGGTGCGGACTGGTGGCCGGTGCTGACCGGGCCCGAAGGCCTGCAACTGGATTCGACGCGGTCGGTGCACCAGCAATCGGCACTGCTGCTCGACGGATCCCCCACGGGACTCATCGCTCGACGCGACGCGCGGGGCAGGCTGGAGATCGTCGCCGGACTGCCCGAGACCGGCTCGGCCGAGACCGACCTCGCCGAAAACCGCACTGCGCCAACCTCGGACCGCCTGCTGGAACTCGTGACCGAACTCTGGATACAGGCCCTCGAACAACCCGGGCTCCAGCCGGACGACGACTTCTTCGCCTGCGGCGGACATTCGATGCTGGCCACCCGGCTGACGGCCGAGATGCAGGAAACTCTCGGCGTGCCGGTCCGGGTGCGGACCCTGTTCGAGAATCCCACCCCCGCCGAACTGACCGTCCACCTGCGCATTGCGAATCCGGAGCTGGACAAGATGCTTCAGCTCGTCTCCGAGTTGGGCGATCTGCCGGACGGTCTAATCCCTGACCTGCCAAACGATTCGGAACATTCCGCGACCGTACCGAGCTGGCCCAGCACCATCGTCGACGTACCGCTGCTCTCCGGCCAACGCCAACTCTGGCTGGCCGAACAGGCCGATCCCGGTTCCCTCACCCACACCATCCCCCTGGTCCTGGACCTGTCCGGGCCCCTGCAACCGGACGCGTTCGCCCAGGCGGTGAACGACGTCGTGGCGCACCAGCCCGGCCTGCGCGGCACGTTCGTGGAGGTGGAAGGCCTACCGGTACAACGGATCCACCCACACACCGGCATCGACGTCCCCGTTCTCGACCTGGCGAAACTGGATGAGGCCGAACGCGAGGCCGAGCTGAAGCGCCTCGAACAGGACATCGCGTTCACCGGTTTCGACATCACCACCTACCCCCTGCTGCGCGCCCGGATCATCCGGCTCGACGCGCAGCGCCACCAGGCACAGCTGCTGTTCCACCACCTGGTCATGGACGAGGTATCGATGACACTGCTGATGGGCGAATTGAGCACCGCATACCAGGCCAGAGCCGCCGGCCGCCCGCCGAAACTACCCAGGCACGAAGTCGACTTCGGCACCCTCGCCCAGGCCGAACAGCAGATGCTGAACGGCCCCGAAGGCGAACGGCTGCGCCGATTCTGGGTCCGCGAACTGGCCGGTGCGCCGGAACTGCGGATACCCACCGACCGCCCGCGCGGCGACAAGGCCAGGTTCCGCGGCGAGTTCCTGGAGCGGCCCACCTCGGTCGCGGGTGCGGCCGCCGTGCGCGAACTCGCGGCGGCCGGCAAGACGACCCCGTTCGCCGTCTTCTGCGCCGCCGTCGCGGTTCAGTTGCGGATACTCAGCGGCCAGCACGACATCCTGATCGGCATCCCCACGGCCAACCGCACCCAGCGCGGCGCGGAACAGCTGATCGGCTGCTTCCTCAACGTGGTCCCGCTCCGCCTCGATCTATCCGGCAACCCCCGGTTCGACGAGCTGGTCCAGCGAGTGCGCGCAGCGGTCTTGCGCGCCTACGAACATCAGCAGGCCCCGTTCGCCGACATCGTGCAGCTGCTCCAGCGCCCCCGGGTGACCGGAAAGCATCCGATCTATCAGGTCACCTGCGAGCTTCAGCTGGAGTCCTGGATCCCCGCCCAGTTCGCCGCCGGTGTCGACTGCGACTACCGCTTCCTCACCCACGGCACCGCACGATACGACATGGCCTTCCACGGTCTCCTGCGCCCGTCCGGCCTCTCCGCGATGCTCGAGCTGAACACCGATCTCTGGGACCACGCGTCCGGTCACCAGCAGATAGACCAGGTCCTGAAGATCCTCGCCGCCGCGGCCGCGGGCCCACGCACCCCCATCGCGGACTTGCTCCCCGAATGAGGTATTCGCCCACAATCTATACACTTTCGAGAACACTGCACTGTTGCCTCTGGCTGTGGCATTCTGGTTGAATAACACTCAACACTCGGCGCCCATAGACTGCGATCTCGCGGTGCCTCCCCCGATGCCCGGGTCATAGGTGCGGCTCACCGAGGTTCGGAGGAAACGTGACTGCGACAGAGCAACCCGCCAAACAAGCCGTCGTCGACCGGCTCACGACGACATTCAACTGGCTCGATCCCGAGTACACCCCGGAACTGGCCGAGATCGTCAACCGGACGATCCGCGAACGCACCCCGGTCGCCTACTCTTCCGCGCACGGCGGCATGTGGATCCTGTCCGGCTACGCGGACGTCAAGGCCGCGTTGCGTGACCACGAGACGTTCAGTTCCGCTGCGGGCGTGCACTTTCCGCGCGCCGCGGGCATGCCGCCGTTCTCCCCCATCGACTTCGACCTGCCGGTACAGGCCAAGATCCGCAACCTGATGGCGCCGCCGTTGAAGAAGCAGGCGATCCACGACCTGGAAGCCTCGGTGTGCGCGCTCGCGGCCGAGCTGGTCGCCCCGATCGTCGCACGCGGCCACGGCGACCTGGTCGCCGAACTGGTCCAGCCCTACGCCATCGGCGGGCTGGGCCTGGCCATCGGGTTGTCCGTCGAGGTGCAGCACGAGATCCGCGCCATGACCAGCACGATGTGGCGCTATCTCGGCGAAGAGACCGACGCGACCACCTTCTGGATGCACTATCAGCCCATCCTGGCCGGCGAGATCAAGCGCGCCAGAGAGAATCCCGGCGACTACTACCTGTCCTGGCTGGTCAACGCGACCCTCGACGGCGAACCGGTCTCCGACGACCTGCTGTACTCGATCATCGTCTCGTATTGCGTTGCCGGACATGCCAACACGATGAATACCGTCAACCGCATTCTCTGGTGGCTGGCCGGCGACGTCGAGCTACAGCAGCGCCTCAAGCGCGAACCCGACCTCGCACCCACCGTCGGCGACGAGGTCCTGCGCCGCTGGTGCCCCACCGACCGATTCACCCGGGTCACCACCCGCGAGGTCGTCGTCAGCGGCGTCACCATCCCCGCCGGCGCCCGGGTCGTCCTGCTCTTCGACGCCGCCAACCGCGACCCCGAGGAATTCCCGGACCCCGAAACCTTCTCCCTCGACCGCGGCAACTCCCACCACCACCTCACCTACGGTCACGGCATCCACCGCTGCCTCGGCGAACACTTCGCCCGAATGGAATTCAAGGCGATCCTCGCCGAGATGGCCCACCACCCCACCTTCCTCCTGACCGAAGAACCCCCCATCCACTTCGACAACGGCCGCCACATCATCTTCGACAGCCTCGAGGTTCGCTTCGACACCCCGGACAGCCAACCGGCGTAACTCACCAATAGAACGGGACTCGTCCGGTGTCACCGGACGAGTCCCGCGCTCCTGTCACCAGTTGTCGATCTCGACATCCCGCGGATACGGTGCGCCCGTTCCGGTTTCGACCAGCGACTTCACGCTCAGCAAGAACACACCCCACTTGGTGGTGCAGTGATGCATGAACTCGACCGGCTCCTTCCACCCCTGATGCTTGAACAGGACGATCGCGAACTCCTTCTCCTGCTTCAGGTCGAACACCACCTCGGTCCCGATCCACTCATCGGGCCCGCCGATGACCTCCCACACCACCTTCTTGCCCGGCTGCTGATCGATCACCTTCATATCGAATCCGTCGCCATCGAACCGGAACTGGACAACTCCCCCGGTCCCCGAGTCCCCTCGCGTCTCCTCTGTCCACCACCCGGCCAGCCCATCGATGGTGGTCAAGGCCGCATAGACCTCGTCCACCGAAGACTTGACCCCAACCCTGTGCAGGATATCCACCACTTCGAACACCTCTTCCATGTCGACTTCAATGCGCAACAACTTGTTGCACGTGACGCTAGCCGACACTCACCAAACGCGCAACACTTAGTTGCGCGTTGGTGGTGTGCACCGGTGTTTCAGCGGCGGTAGAAGTCGCCGAAGGTCCATTCGACGTTGAGGCCGCGGCCGGTGCCGGCGGGGCCGCGGGTCAGGGTGGGGAGGACGTCGTTCAGGAGGAGATGGCGCAGGACGCGTTCGCGGAGGTGGTCGTCGGCCACCTCCGGGAAGTATTCGCGTTGGTTGGAGGGGACGAGGACGGCGTCGACGAATTCGGGTTCGGACATCTCGAATGATCGAACCTGCATGGCGCCCAGGAAATGTGGGGTGAGTGCGGCCTCAACGGCGAAGCGGTCGTTGGCGGTGGGGAGGATGCGGCGGTCGGAGCGGCCGAAGGCCTGGATTCGTTCCTCTTCGGAGAGGCGGGCGGCCACTGCGGCCGCGGTGCGCACGGCGGCGGGTAGTCCGTCGACGTGGAACGAGTCGGCTTCGGCGATCAGCTGCATCCAGTGTTGCCGGGCCAGGCGATTGGGGTCGTGGAAGAGCACCGAGGATTCGGCGGCCGGACCGAGATCCGGTGTGCTCCAGACCAATCGGCCGCCCGGCGCCAGCACGTCGGCGAGGTTTGCGGCTACCTGGGTGAACGCCCTGGCCGGGATCAGGTGGAACACCATGTTGGCCATGACGATATCCATCGCCCGGCCCTCGGTGACGTCGAGCAACCCGCGGAAAGTCTTGTCTCGCGACTGCATCGAATGAAAGCGCGTCCACGGGCTGCCCTTGAGCAGTTCGTAGCCCTTGGCGAACCAGCCGGAAGGTATGTCCACCAGGTGGATCTCGAACTCGGCACCCACGCGGGCCAGCCGTTCTTCGAGTTCGATATCGCTGCACGCCTTGATCAGCTCGATGGCGGCCAGGCCGGTACCAGCGCCGTAGTCCATGACCCGGATGACCTCACCCGGCGTGGCAGCCTGTGTTCGGCGATCTATCTCCAGCAGAACGTCTTTGACGACCACCCCGGTGGCGGCCGCGCACCATCCGCGCGGCTGGTGAATGTCGCCGCCGTCGAACAACAGCCGGTGCAGTCCCTCGCCATCGGTGAGGTCAACCGAATCGTCGGGCTGCCACGTGTCGTGACGTTCCGGCGAGGCGGCGGCCGCGAACGACGGATCTCCCTCGGGCCGTACCGCCAAGCGGTTCAAGCTGATTGCGACAAACGGCTTCCGGGCCGGATACCGCTGCTCCAGGTAGGCGATCGACTCCAGTCCCGCTTCGCGGCAGCACCGCAGGTAGGCGGCGTGATCGACGAGCAACTGGTGCGAGTATCCGTGATAGGCATCGAACGCGATGCTGTGCAGCGACCCGATATGTCGCCGGACGACCTGTGGCGGCACGGAATGCGCTTCCAGCACGACCATTCCGTGTTTACGAATGTTGTTGCGCCACCGGCGCAGATGGACGGTCAGATCGTCCTCGACCGCACGGTCGGACAGCGCGTGACCGGCGGAATTGACCGACGCACCACTCGACGGTCCGCCCGGCACCGCGGAGTCCACACCCCGGAACTCCCGATTGTGATCGATGAAGCTCCGGATATGCAGCCCGTCCTCGACGGCGACACCGACCTCCTCCAGCTGGATGCGCACCCCGTCCGGATCGCTGATGTCCCCGGCCAGCAGCAACGCCGGAACTCCGGCCACGCGCAACGTTTCCCGCGCGCAGTCCAGCGCCGCCTCGTTGACGTCGATGCCGACCATCAGCAGCGGATCGGTGTCCAGGCAACGCCCGCGCAACGTCGATTCCCGGATGAGGTGATACAGCCGCGCAAGCCACGTTCCGTCGCCACACCCCATGTCGGCAATGAACGTAGGTTGACTGGAAACCGGTGTGCGGTCGAAGATCTCGACGAAGATCCGATCGGCATCCGCGTAGTAGCGGCGATGCGCGTGCCCGCTCGCGACCACGTTCAACTCCCGGTTGACATGCCACTCGGGCACGCCGAACTCGGTGGTCACGACCAGCTCGCCCCGATACAACTCCGGTAGTCGAGCGAACATCGGCAGATACGAACCCACCATCCCGAAATGCGTGGCGAAGGCACACAATTCGCGTCCCGCCCCGGTCCAGCTCGCATCGGCATCGACGTACCCCGCCGCCTGCAAAAGCCGGAAGGCCGCGCGCCCGAATCGGTTCGCGGGCACTGTCGGCCCCGCGGGACCCAACGCTCCCGACGCTTGCAGGTGCAGCACCGTCGGGACGATCAACGCCCCTTCGAAATGCACGGGGGAATGGGCCTGCTCGAGCCCGAACTCGCGCCGCCACACCTCCAACGACCCGATCAGCGCCTCGTACGCCGCGACGAGATCACCACGCCACGGCACTGCCCAGGACTCCGGCGCAGGATCGTCGAACGACGCCAGAAACCGTCCCATCCGCAGGTAAGCCTCGGGCGCATCGGCCACCGCCCGCCCGGCCCGCGTCCAATTCAGGAACACCGAAATGGGGTCCAGATCGGCAGCTTCGCGCAACCACCCCTGCGCCACCAGCGAACGCAACGCCACCCGAAGATAGCCGAACCCACTCGGCGTCAAATCCGGCAGCAGCTTCTGCAACGACCGCTCACCACCGGAATCCGGTGTCAGCAAACCCAATTGGCCGAGCGCGTGCAACGTGACCGAGAGGACAACGCCATCGTCGTACAGAAAGCACTTGCGCCGCATGGCACTTCGGAAATCGATGGTCTGCGATTCTTGCACAGTCATGGTGTCGTCGCCTCAACTTCATGTTTCGAGCAGATGGAATGCAGACCCGCCAGGCAGGCTCAGCTATGCGCGGACGGAATCCCCTGCCGTCATGCTGGTTTCGGCCAGCAGCCGAAGCCGGCGCCGGTCCAATTTGCCGCTCGGCACCTGCGGCAGCGCGTCCACGACGTGCAGCACGGCCGGCACCATGTGCTCGGGCAACGTGGCCCGCAGGTTCTCCCGGATCGCCGCGGTATCGATCTCCGCATGGGCGACGACAAACGCCACCAGAATCAGGTCGATGCCCTCGCTACCGGCCGGGGTCACGCCGCACGCATCGACCTCCGGGTAATTGCTGAGCGCGGATTCGACCTCGCCGAGTTCCACCCGGAATCCCCGGATCTTCACCTGGCTGTCCGCGCGGCCCAGATGATCGATGGAACCGTCCTCCCGGCGACGCGCCAAATCGCCGGTCCGGTACATCCGTTCGCCGACCCCATCGGGCGCGGGCAGAAACCGTGCCGCGGTCAGGCCGGGCTGCCGCCAATAGCCGAAGGACAGTTGCGCACCGGCGATATAGAGTTCGCCGATCTCGCCGGGTGCCAATTCGTGGCCGGCATCGTCCAGGACAAACGCGCGATTTCCCGGAATCGGGATACCGATCGGCGGCAGCGGCGGCCAATCGTCCGGATCGTCGGCGAGCGGATGATTGATGACGGTATGCGCCTCCGACGGCCCGTACTGCTGGAACAACCGGCACTCCGGCAGCTTCTTCAGCAGTGCCCGCAGCGCATTCGTGCACTGCAACTGCTCCCCCGCCGGAATGATCTCGCGCAGCCGCACCGCGGCCAGGTTGACTTCGTCGGCCACCATCACCAGCGACTGCAACCCGACGTACGGCAGGAATATCCGATTGATCTCCGCCCGGATGATCAGATCCCAGGTCAGTACCGGATTCCGCCGCGTGGTGTCGTCGATGCAGACCAGCGTGCCGCCGGAGATCAGCGTCGCGAAGATCTCCTGCATCGCGACATCGAACGAGATCGCACCGTATTGCAGCGTGCGGCTCCCCGCACCGGACACCGAGGCACTCGCCTGCCAGCGCACCAGATTGGCCAGCCCGGAATGCGGCATCAGCATGCCCTTGGGCCGCCCGGTCGACCCGGACGTATAGAGCAGGCAACACCCATTCGCCGGATCGGGCTCGACGAGCGAGTCCGCGGGCAGGTCGTCCCCACCCTCGAAAACCTTTGGTATGACGAACGATTCACGCCCATCCGAAACAAACGGCGTGACGGTGTGCGCGTGCCCGACCACCACGGCCGCTCCGCTGTCATCCACCATCATCCGCAATCTGGCCTGCGGATACGTGACATCGAGCGGCAAGACCGCCGCACCCGCCCGCAGAATCCCGACCAGTCCGACCAGCAGGCTCGCGGACCGCTCCGCCGCCAGCGCGACGACCTGACCCGCGCCGACACCCCGGGACCGCAGCCCGTGCGCGATCCGCGCCGACTCCCGCCACAACTCGGAATACGACAGACTCTGCGCGTCGTCCACGACCGCCGGATAGCCCGGGTAGTCCGCCACGGCCGCGCCGATCCCGCCGACCACTGTGCCCGAACGGATTTCGCTGCGCATCACCGGAGGAACCCCCGCTCGGCGTCGAGACCTTTCAACTGCTGTTCGATCTCCGTCACCACCGTGCCGAGCCCTGGATTGCGCATGACGCTGTAGTGGTCGCCGTCGATCTCCCGAACCACGAGCCCCGGCGCGAACTCCCGCCAGATCTCCGCCATCCCTGGCGGCGACTGCGTCGCGGGCAGTAGGTGCACGGGCCCGGCGTACTGCCCCGGCGGCCGATACGCCGCCACGTTGAGCATGTGCGAGCGGTACACCGAGAACTGGCGCATCATCTCCTCCAGATCCAGCACCTCGGGTGCGGCAGAACCCCACCGTTCCAACAGATCCGCGAACACGCGCCGCGGCGACAATCGATCGAGCCCGGACAGCGACGGCAGCTCGACGCCGAAATCCGCACTGACACTGTGCAAATAGCCCTCGACCAGGCGCGCCTCCGCCTCGGGAGCGGCGGCATCGACCTCGAACAGCGCGGAGTCGATCAGCGTGAGCGGCACTTCCCGTCTGCCCCGCTGCGCGTGGATGCGCGCCATCTCGAAGGCCACCACGCCGCCGAGCGACCAGCCGACCAACGCGAACGGTCCGTTCAACACGTCTGCGGGCAACTGATCGAGATACCGCTCCGCCAGCGCGGTGACCGAGGGCCCCGGATCACGTCCTTCGAAGGCGTACACCGTGCGATTGCTCAACGCGGTAGCCAAAGCGACATAAGGGAATACGCCGCCGCTGGCCGGATGCACGGCGACCACGGGCACCGGCTCGAACCCGGCCTGGATCTCGACCAGATTCCCCAGCGCCCCGGCCTCGCCGGACATGCTGAGCACCCGGGCCGCCAGGTCGGCCACCGTGCGATGCCGGAACAGCACGCTGACCGGCAGATCGATCCGGGTCGCCTGCCGCAGCCTGCTCATCAGCTGGATCGCCAGCAGCGAATGCCCGCCGAGCAGGAAGAAGTTGTCGTGGATGCCGACCTCGTCGACCTCCAGCACGGAGCGCCAGATGTCGACGAGCAGCCGCTCGGTGTCGTTGCGCGGCGCGACGCGCTCGACTTCGCTGTCGTCCCAATCGATCTCACGCAAGGCAGCCAAATCAACGGTGCCCCTAGAGGTCAGCGGCAGCGCGTCGAGGAATACGTACGACTTGGGCACCAAGGGACCGGGTACCAAGCGTTGTGCGTGTGCCCGCACGTCGTCACGGAGTTCGGCCCGATTCGTCTGCGTCCCTGGCGAAGTCGCGAGATAGGCAACGAAGCGCGCGGCACCGGTGGAGTCGGCGACCGAGAGGACCCGCGCGTCGCTCACCGACCGATGCGCGGTCAGTGGCGATTCCACCTCACCCAGCGATACCCGTACCTGCCGCAGAAGTACCTGCGCCGCTTCCGGTCCCAGCAGCTCCAGCTGTCCGTCCTCGCGGAACCGTCCGAGGTCTCCGGTCGCGACTTCACTGCCGGGCGCATGGCTCACCCATACTCGGCCGGGAGCACCGATCGGGAGCAGATGCGCATCGGCATCCCGGATCCGGACCGCGAGGCCCGGGGCGACCGTGCCGGCGATGTCCCGGCCGAGCGGCCGATCATCGCGGCACCGGCGCGACGCGATGTCACCGATTCCGGAAACGCGGTAGACAGTCCAGAATTCGGTGCCGGGCAGCAGATGCAGGCAACGCGCCTCCAGCTCGACGCTCAATGGCTCGTGCGTGCTGAGCACCCTGCGAATACGGGGCGAAAGTTCCTTCCGCTCAACCGCATCCATCACCTGGCTCAGCAGACCCGCTGCGATGCACAGGGTATCGACGTCTTCCGTCGCGAGCGCGCGCACTACCGCGTCCAGCAGTCCGGCGCGCACGTCGACCAGCACCAACTGCGCGCCGGCCGCCAATGCCCAGACCGCTTCATCGAATTCGATCGCGGTAGGTGCGACAGCGAACAACACGACACCCCGCGGCGGCAGCGGGAACTGGGCCCGCCGACGTTCCACCGCCCGGCCCGCAGCCGGATCGATCTCCTTGCCCCACACAGGAATCAGCTCATCGACCAGCCAGCGATACGCGCCGGTCGCCGCATCGTTCGGCGGAGCAATCGGCTCACCGGCCGCGAACACGATGTGTGGCCCCACCCGGACCACCGACTCGCCCGGATTCGGCACAGCGACAGGCGAACTCGCCGCCACCGCCCCACCCACCCGATCGAACTCCGCCAGATCCGCCGAATCGAACAGGTCCAGCGCGGACAACGGCACCTCCGGCCGCACGATCGCCGCCGCGATCAGTCGCTCGAGCAGCGTGGCCATCCGCGCGACCGCTGCCGCGTCGAGCAGTTCCCGGTTGTACAGCCAGCTGCCGCCCATCTCCTCCTCGGCGACGAACACATTGAATTCCAGGTCGAATCGGACGATCCCGGTGTCGAACGGCACCAGATCGGCGTCCAGATTCGGCAGCCGTACCCGGTCGTTCGACGCGGTCTGGAAGTTGAACAGCACCTGGAAGATCGGCGTCACCGTCGGATTTCGGTCCGGCTGGAGCTCGATCACCAGCTTCTCGAACGGCATGTCCTGATGCGCGAACATATCCAGCGTGCGGTCGTGGCCGCGCCGGATGGCCTCGGCGAGGCTGGGCTGTCCGGCCATGTCCATGCGCATGACCAGCGTGTTGACGAAGAATCCGATCATGCCCTGCAACGCGCTGTGCGTCTGCCCGGCCGTCGCCACGCCGACCACGATGTCGTCCTGGGCGCAGAACCGCTGCAACAGCGCGTTGAAGCAGGCCAGCACCACCACCGACGGCGTGGTCTTCGCCTTGGCGGCGAAAGTCAGCAGGTCCTCGCGCAATTGGCGCGGGTACCCGAATTCGTGGACGCCGCCGTTGGCCCGCTGGTGCGCGGGTCGCGGCGCGTCATGCGGCAGTTGCAGCAGCCCGGGCGCGCCGTCGAGGCACCCGCGCCAGTAGTCGTTCAGCTCGGTCAGTCGCGGCCCCGACAGGCGCGTCCGCTGCCAGACCGCGTAGTCGATGTACTGGTGTTGAAGTTTCGCCAGGGTCGCCGGAGCGCCGCCGCGCATCTGCGCGTAGAGCCCGTCCAGCTCGCGGAACAGCGTCACGATCGACCAGCCGTCGCAGACGATGTGATGCACGGTCAGCGCGATCAGATGCTCATCCGGCGCGACCCGGACCAGGAGAACGCGCAGCATCGGCCCGGTCGCCAGGTCGAACGGCCGCCGGATCGAGGTCCGCACCAATCGGTCTGCGGCAGCGGCCGGATCGGGTTCGGCACGCACATCGTGCAGGTCGATCGCCGGCCGGAACCCCGGGCCGACCCGCTGGACCGGAACGCCGTCTCGACTGACGAACACGGTCCGCAGCACCTCGTGCCTGCCGATGACCACTTCCAGCGCCCGCGCGAACGCGACCGGGTCGGGCGGAGTGCTCGTCCGCAGCACGACCGGAACGTTGTAGGCGCAGCTACCGGGGACCAGGCTGTCCAGAATCCACAACCGCCGCTGCGCGAAGGAGACCGGACCCGTGCGCCCGGCCGATTGTCGCTCGGCGCCGGCGAGCATTTCCGCGAGCAGCCGGCGTTTGTCCGCGACATCCATGTTCGCGATCGGACTGTGCATGCTGTCCCCGTCTCCTATCGTCGCGGTCTCCGTCGACACGACGGTGCGGACCGCGCAGGCCGGAATGAGCCGCCCGGCTCGGGACGAGTCCACAGGGTCGAACCTGCCGACTCTTCAGTCTCCAATGACTACTCGACATACTCATCGAAGATACGACATTTATGTCACACCAGGTCATGTGCGTCAAGGCCAGTGCGCACCCGGTGAAGTGTTGCCTGTTCGCAGTGTTGTATTCGGACGAAACTGATGACTTCTGTCCGCGGCGCACGGCGTTGCCGGGCATCCCGGACCCTGCCGGACGCCCGGCGCAAACCACTCGGCGGCTCAGCGCAGATTCTGTAGCCGGACCTGTCCGCGGGCGACCAGGCTGCCCACCGCGTCCACCGTCTCCACCACCCAAACCTGGTGCGTCGCACCACGATGCACCGGCAGCGCGGTCGAGGTCAGCTTGCCGTTGGCCGCGGTGGCGGGCAGGAAGAAGTCGGTGGCGTTGCTGACGCCCACCACCATGCCGCGGTCACCGAGCCAGCAGTCCGCGGCCACGCTGGCCACCGACTCCACCACCGCGCAGTGCACACCGCCGTGCAGGATCCCGTGTGGCTGTAGCAGATCGCCGCGCACCGACCAGCCCGCGATCACTCGATCCGGGCTGACCTGCTCGAATCGCAGGCCCAGGTGCTCGACGTAGGGTCCGAGACTCCGCTCGACTTTGCTGGTTGTTCCGGTCATTGCTCATCCCGCCGCTCGATCGACCCGTACCGTCAGCCGACTCAGTCCATACGCGCGCGCGACCTGCGCCGCTTCCCGCTCGAGTTCGTTGCGCGGCAGGTCCGCGCCGCCGGGGAACGGGGTCACGACCACCTCGTGGCCGACCACCTCCCACACGCCGCCGATCCGGCCGTCCACCACGACAATCGGCGATATCCACCCGGACGTGCGGCTCACCGCGGCGCGATGCGCCTGCGGAAGAATCATGTCGTCTTTGGTTCCGGGGCCGAGGATGTACTGGTCGAAGCCACCGAGCAGGCGAATGCCGGCGCCTTCGGCGGTCGCGGCGAGTTCGGCCGCGTGTTCGGCGAGGATCAAGGCCTTGCGGCCCTCGACGTCGACCTCGGTCAGGTCATCGCCCATGTCCGCGAACCACTTTCGCAGTCTCGGCTTGCTCGTGCTGTTCAGCGACAACCACCGGTCGAACACCTCCGGCGTGCTGGGACCGTACGCACCCAGATAAGCCCTGATCACTGTGTTCGCCGCGTCGTCCAGCTCCGGTGCTTTCGCCCAATCCGGGTACTGGCTGGCCGGCAACGTGAACGTCACCTTGTTGCCCTGATTCGGGCCGTGGCACAGCACACCGCGCCAGGCGAGTGGCTTCAACACCTGCCCCCAGCCCGAGCGCAGCCTGGCCTCCATCCCGGCGAATCGCTTGTCCGACACCAATTCCCGGACCAACTGGTCGCGGGTGAGGACCGTGCCGTCGAGCAGGTCGGCCACCTTGCCGGTCAGGTCGTCGATGTGTTGCGGCGTGACGCCGGAAGCCCGCTGCCAGGAGGGTTTTCGCCAGGATCCGTTGGCCTCCATCAGCGTCAGATAGGCACTAGCGGTGCTGGGCGGCAGCAGATGCAGAGTCCCACGCATCGCCCAGGTCTTCATCAACGCGAGCCCGGCGACGTCCCGGTTGACGCTGTCCCGATCCGGTACCGACTGCCGCAACGCGACGGCCAACTCTGCCGCACTCCAGACCTGAACCTGCACACCGCACAATCTGCCGACGATCTCGCGGGCCGTCCCCGTGCCGCGCGGATCCAGGTATTGCCGTCGCATCCGCCACGCGGAAACCTGCGCCCAACTGACCTTCACGCAGCCTCCTCTAGTGAATAGCACCCCACACTACACCTGGCCTGTAGCCTCTGGGCGTCCCTGTCCGGCCGCATATTTCGGGCATGACCGGCGCATCTCGCCCGGTCGGTACGCTAGCCCGGCTCTCGTATGTCGAGTACAGTGTCGCTGGAGACATCACCGAGACTGTGACAGTGTTTGGGGGAAGTCCGACAGAAGCCACACACTATTCACCGTATCTCGGGGTGACTCGTCGGCTCGCCGCACAGACGATGCGGCGCTCGAGACTCGTGACCGTGCACTGCCCCGATTGTCGAGCGCACCCCTTCGGTCCACGACCCCTGCACGGACGACGGCCGCACGTGGCGCTTGCCGAGGCGATAGGAGAGGAACGGGGAGATGATCGAGCAACGAGACGAGACCGCCGGCGACCACGTCCTACAGCAGCGACTGGCCGCGCTCAGCCCCGCGCAGCGGGCCCTCGTGGAACGCATCATGGCCGACCGCGGCGGGGAATCGACCGGCACCATCCGCCGGCGACCGGCCGACCTCACCCACATACCGGCGTCGTTCGAACAAGAGCGCCTCTGGTTCATGAACGAACTGTTCACTCAGCGTCAGATCTTCAACGTGCCCACCGCTTTACGACTGCGCGGCCCGCTCGATGTCGAGGCGCTGCGCCGGTCCATCGCCCGGGTGGTGGAGCGGCACGAGGCCTTGCGCACGGTACTCGTGCTGAAGGACGACAACCCCCGCCAGGTCGTGCTCGATCACATGGACGTGCCGCTCGTCGTGCACCCGTTCCGCGACCTGCCCGACCCGGCACAGGCCGCGCGCGACCACGCCTCGGAGTCGGTGGGCGAGCCGTTCGACCTGCTCACCGGCCCGCTGCTGCGCTGCGACGTGTACGAGATCGGCGCGGACGATCACCTCTTTCTCCTCGTCCAGCACCACATCGTCTCCGACACTTGGTCTTTGGGCATCCTGCTGACCGAACTCGGCGCGTACTACTCCGACGAATTCGGCAGGCCGGTCACCCTCGCGCCGCTGGAAGTGCAGTATCCGGACTTCGCCTACTGGCAACGGGAGATCCTGGACAAGCAGTCCCTCGAGCGCCAGCTCGACTTCTGGCGGACTCAGCTCGCGGGCTACTCCGGCCTGCTCGAGCTGCCGACCGACCGTGCGCGGCAAGCGATTCGGACCTCGCAGGGCAAGTTCTGCCCGATCGAGTTCCCGGTGCCGCTGACCGCGACCGCGCGCCGGCTCGCGAAGGAGAACTCAGCCACCCTCAACGTCGTCTTTCTCGCCGTCTACTTCGCCCTGCTGTCCCGGCTGACGCGGCAGCAGGATCTGGTGGTCGGCGTGCCCATCGCCGGTCGCTCGCAGCCCGCGCTGCAACAGCTGCTCGGCTACTTCCTGAACTGGCTGCCGGTCCGCGTCCGGCTCGACGACCGGCCGTCCCTGCGGCAGCTCATCCAACGCACCAGGGACGTGTTCGCCGGCGCGCTGATCAACCAGGATCTGCCCTTCGACATGCTGGTCCGCGAGCTGGCCCCGGCCAGGGTGCCCGGCGTGACGCCGGTGTTCCAGACCTCGTTCAGCCTGCGCGACGCGGCCCCGCGGCCGCCGGACCTGCTCGGCCTCGACGTCGGTTTCGCCGAATTGGACGGTGGGGTAACGCATTACGATCTGATGGTCGAGCTGTGGTGCGAAGACGACCGGGTGATCGGCTACTTCCCGTTCGACGACGCGCTCTTCGACGAGTCCACCGTCGAGACCTACGGCCGCTGGATGGTCCGGCTGCTGGAGGAGGGTACGGCGGACCCCGATCGCCCGCTGTGCACGGTGCCGCTGCTGACCGAGGCCGAACACGACGAACTGGTCGGCGATCGCAGAACCGAACTCGGCGCGGTGGACACCGCGCTGCACGAACGGTTCCGCTACCAGGCCGTGCACCGGCCGGACGCGATCGCGGTGTGCGATGAGAACTCCCGGCTGTCCTATGCCGAGTTGGACCTGCGGTCCGACCGGCTGGCGAATGTGCTTGTCGGCCATGGGGTCAGGCCGGGTTCGATCGTCGGCCTGATGGTCGATCGAACCGTGGACCTGCCGACGGCGGTGCTCGCCGTGCTGAAATGCGGTGCGGCGTATCTGCCTATCGATCCGGACAGTCCGGCCGGCCGGACCGCGATCCAATTCACCGACTGCGCGGTGACCGCGGTGCTCGCCGCGCCCGAGTTCACCGATCGACTGCCCGCCACCTCGGCGCCGATCATCGAGTTGAACTGGCAGGCAAACGAACTCGCGAACGCATCAACCGACGTGGTGAGCGCCGTCGTGCCCCCGTCCGCTCCCGCCTACATCATCTACACCTCCGGCTCGACCGGCACGCCGAAGGGCGTGGTGGTCTCACACGCCAACGTGCTGCGCCTGTTCACCGCGGCGGAGCACGTGTTCGACCTCGGCGAACACGACGTCTGGACGTTGTTCCACTCCTACGCCTTCGACTATTCGGTCTGGGAACTGTGGGGCGCGCTGCTGCACGGCGGCCGCGTCGTCGTGGTCCCGCAGTGGCTGACCAGGGTTCCGGACGCGCTGCTGGAGTTGCTCGCGCGGGAGGAGGTGACGGTGCTGAGCCAGACCCCGTCCGCCTTCGCCCAACTCGCCCAGGTCGCCGTCGCCAAGCCGGTCGAACTCTCGCTGCGCTACGTTGTATTCGGCGGTGAGGCACTGAACTTCGCCACCCTGCACGAGTGGTTCCGCACCTTCGGCGACCGCGGGCCGGAACTGGTGAACATGTACGGCATCACCGAAACCACTGTGCACGTGACCTTCCGGCGACTATCCAGCGCGGACACCGATCAGTCCGGGTCGTTGATCGGCCGGCCGCTGCCGGACCTGACGCTGTATCTGCTCGATGACGAACTCGAGCCGGTGCCGCCGGGCATTCCGGGCGAGATCTTCGTCGGCGGCGCCGGCGTCGCCCTCGGCTACCAGCGGGCGCCGGCCATGACCGCCGCGCGCATGCTGCCCGATCCGTACAGCGCGCAACCCGGCGCCCGGATGTACCGCAGCGGCGACACCGCCATCCGCCGCCGCGACGGCGAACTCGCCTACCTCGGCCGCGCGGACCAGCAGTTCAAGATCCGCGGCCACCGGGTGGAACTCGGCGAAACACATTCCGCGCTACTGCAATTGGCGGAGGTCGCGCAGTGCGCGGTGTTCGTCGCCGACGATCGAGTGGGCACCAAGGCACTGATGGCCTGCGTCGTGCCCGCCGAAGATCATTCGCCGACCCCGACCCAACTGCGGCGCGCGCTGCTGCGCACCTTGCCCGACTGGCTGGTGCCCACCACCATCCTGGTGCAGGACGAACTGCCGCTCACCAGCAACGGCAAGATCGATCAGCGCACCCTCGCGGCGCTGCAACGCACCGAAGCGAAGTCCCGCGGTTCGATGGCCCCGCCAGCAGGCGAGACCGCCACGGCGCTGGCCGCCATCTGGGAAGACATGCTCGGCCTCAACGGCGTCGGCGCCGAGGACAACTTCTTCGAACTCGGCGGACATTCGCTCATGGTCGTGCAGCTCGTGTCCCGGATTCGCACCGGCTTCGGTCTCGAGGTGCCGATGGAGACGCTGTTCCTCAACTCGAACCTGCAATCGATGGCCGACATGCTCGGCGGGCTCGACCAGGACGCGCCCGGCGGGCTGGAGGTCGACGACGACAACTGGATCGCGAGTTTGCCCGAGGCCGAACTCGACGCGATGTTGGCGGCGATGTCCGACAATTCCGGGTCGCCGCCCGAGGCCGGGAACGGAGAGGTGGACACGACGATTGCGTAGCTGGTTCGGCCTCGGCGGGATTGTGCAGCGGTACATCACTGATCGGGACTTCTGTATCGACGGAGCCTCGAATTACATTAGGGAAGGCACATGCGGTCACACATTATTGCTCGTATAGACCTGGACGGGAACCGTTTAGCGTCCGATCTGGACTACCTGGCCGGCGTGCCGCGGGTAGAGGAGAAATACGACGAGTTCTCCTCCGGATACTGGAAGAACATCTCGCTGGCCAACAGCAGCGGACTCACCGATGACACCGAATACCGGGACATCGAGGGTGCGGCGATCACCACCGATCACGGGCGTAAGACCACCTATCTGACCGATCTGGTGGAAACGGTCTTCGACCGTAACCGGGTCAAGATGGTGCGCGCCCGCAATCTCATCGACGCCATGGTGCTGCCGCATCGCGACTTCGTCGAGCTGGAACGCGACAACGACAACTACTTCCGGACATTCATGGTGCTGGAGGACAACCCGGAGGCCTTCCACTCCGACAGCGACCATGTTTTCCGGATGCGGCCCGGCGAATTGTGGTACCTCGACGCGGCGGCCGTGCATTCGGCGGTGAATTTCTCGACCGTGTCGCGCCAATCGATATGCGTCGATTTCGTCTTGGACGCGGACCGGGACGAGGCGGCGATCTTCCGTGACCGCGGCACCTACAACCGCGACACCCCACCGGAGATCCGGCAGCGCCGGACCTTCACCAGCGCCGACGAGCAGCGACTGCTCGGATTGACCCCGGTGGTCGACCGCCGCAACTTCAAGGACATCCTTTTCCTGCTCGCCAAGGTCCACTTCGACTACGAGGTGCCGGCCGAGAAGACCTACGAGTGGCTGCTGCGGATCTGCGAAGGTACGGGCGACAAGTATCTGGCGGCCAAGGCGGCCGAGATCAGCGAGTACATGGTCGACGCCAGGGCGCTCGGCGAACGATTCTCCATCAACGACTGGGCCCTGACCGGGTAGCGCCCCTGCACGAGGCCACGAAATCATGCCGGTGGTGGCGTGCCGCCCGGGACACCCACCACCGCACGATGCCGTGGCACTCCTACTTGATCGGCAACTCCTGGACGGCCCACTCGTTACCGTCCGGGTCGGCGAAGTACACGAACTTGCCCCAGCTCAGTTCCTCGACCGGGTTCACGTCCACACCCGCGTCCAGCAACTTCTTGTAGGCGTCATCGGCGCTGGCAACCACGATGTGGACGCCGCGGACACTGCCGGGTTCGCCCTGCGGCATGCCCTTGCCGATACAGATGGAGCAGGCGGAGCCGGGTGGGGTGAGCTGCACGAACCGTAGATCACCCTGGGCATTGTCCTGATCGAGGTTGAAACCGATCTTCGTGTAGAAGTCCTTGGCACGATCCACGTCGGTCACCGGGATCGCGATGAGCTCGATTTTCCAGTCCATCAGCCAAGCATCCCATCGGGTACCGACAAAGTCATAGTTTCCATCCAGCAACATCGGCGTTTCGCCCGGCGATCCGTGTCGCGTCGCGCGTGGGCGGTGGTCCGCGCGCCCAGTGGCCGGTATCCGCTGGCGGTCAACGACTTCGGTAGCAATACAGTGACATCCCGACTGCGCTTCGCGTAAAATCCGGCCCATGCAATATGTCGTCCTCCTCAGAGGCATCAATGTCGGCGGCAAGAATAAGGTCAGCATGGCCGACCTGAAAGCAGCCCTGGAAGAGGGCGGATTCACCGACGTGAAAACCTATATCAATTCCGGCAACGTATTGGTCAAGAGTTCACTGGCGACCGCCAAGGTGAACGACTCGGTCGAGAAAATCATCAAGGACACCTTCGGTTTCAAGGTGGACGCGGTCACCCTCACGAAAACCGCCTACAAGAAGATCACCGACGCCCTGCCGGACAACTGGATCCACGGCAAGTCGATGGGCTGCAACGTGATGTTCCTGTGGGCCGACATCGACTCCCCCGACATCGTCGAGAAGCTGCCCGCCAAGGACGGTATCGACACCGTGAAATACGTTCCTGGCGCGATCCTCTGGGCTTTCGACGGCAAAGACGTCAACAAAACCGGCATCTCCAAACTGGCCGGCCCCGGCCCCTCCCAGCGCATGACCATCCGCAACTGCAACACCGTCCGCAAGATCGCCGGCATGCTCGATTGAGCCGACCCCGGCAGCGGTCAGGTCATCCGGGCGCCGATCGACCACCGGTGCCCGAACGGATCCAGCAGAATGCCGTATCGATCGCCCCAGAACTGATCGCCCATGGGCAGTACAACGCTGCCGCCCGCCGTCACCGCGCGCGCGAACACCATGTCGGCATCCTCGACATACAGATGACCCCGCTGCCGTCAACGGTCGGTGCGGTCGGTCCACTGAGATCGCCGAAAATGTAGGCGATGTGCATGACTCGATGGTGCCGCACGCTGCCGACCAGGTCGTCTCGACGCCCGGGGCGTTCGGTGGGCAATCGGCGGCGATTTCGTTCACGCCGAGAGTAACCATCGCCTCGCACGAGCGGGCGTCCTAACGTCGAACGAGTGGGTGCTACACGGCGGCGGCCGTTGAAAACTGTTACCGGAGTTAGTGGTTCGCCCGATGCCTATGGAGCCGCGCTAGATCCGGGGACATCCACGCTGGCCTCGGCCATCGAGATCGCGAAGCTCGCCGAAGCCAACAAGTTCGACGCATTGTTCGCCGCGGACCTGCTCACCTTCGGCAATCAGGGGGCGATCGGCGCCCAGGAACCGCTGATCTTCGTGTCCGCACTGAGCGCGGTCACCACGCACGTCGGCCTGATCGCCACCGTGACAACGACTTTCCACCACCCGTTCAATCTGGCCCGCCTGTTCGGCACCCTCGATCACGTCAGCAACGGCCGCGCCGCCTGGAACGCGGTCACCTCCTCGGTCGGCGAGGAGAACTACGGCGACCAGGACCTGCCGTCCCCGGAGGAGCGCTACGCACGCGCCGCGGAATCCCTCGAGGTCGTCAACGCGCTGTTCGACAGCTGGCACCCCGGCGCCCTGACCCCGGACGGAAACGGCGGCGCGATCCTGAACGCCGACCTGGTCCGGCCGATCGACTACGCGGGCAAGCACTTCACCGTGCGCGGCCCGTTGAACATCCCGCCCCTGCCCCAGCGCCGCCCGGTGCAGTTCCAAGCCGGCCAATCCGAGGCGGGCATCGAACTCGGTGCGCGCTTCGCCGAGGTCGTCTTCACCTCGCTACCGACGCTCGACGACGCCATCACCTACACGAAGAAGATCCGCACCCGCGCAACCGAATTGGGCCGGGCCGACGGTCTCCCCCTGATCATGAGTTCGTTCCACGCCACCTACGGATCTTCCGAAACCGAAGTCCGCCAACTGGTCCGCGAACGAGACGAGGCCACCGATTTCGACGCGGGCCGCATCGCCCTCGCCGACATGCTCGGTGGCGGCGTCGATCTCACCGACCTCCCGTTGGACAGGCCGATCCCGGAACACCTTCTCCCCGAAGTGCATTCAGTCCACCGACGTCGCGGCCGCGTAGAAATCTTCAACGGCTTCGCCCGCTCCGGAAAAACCCTCCGCGAGTTGATCATCGCCGCCAAGGACACCGGCCACTGGGCCGCCGCAGGCACCCCCGAACAACTGGCCGACGCCATCACCGAACGCTACGACGCCGGCGTCCTCGACGTAATCAGCTTCGGCGGCCTAGCCGACCCCCGCACCCGCGACTACCTCCTCAACGGCCTCCTCCCAGAACTCCGCCGCCGCAACATCATCGGCACCGACTACATAGGCACCACCTTCCGCGACAACCTCGAACTCCCTCCCCTACCCCCGCACAGCGCCGCCTAGTACTCCAGCCGGACTTTTAGATGCTGGCAGGGCGTTGGCTCGTCAATCCAACTCTGTCGGCGGGTGACTGTCGAGTAAGTAGCGGATGATGGCGGTGAGTCGTACCGGGTCTGTAACTTCACGTAGCGACTCGAAGGACTCCGCGGTGACGTCTATCAGGGACACCGCCCCATGGTCTCCGGACCTGTGGGACGCTTCGGGGCGTTGCACGAACCAGATGTAGCATCGATAGGATTCAGGTTCATCCACTGGTGCGCCGTTTCGAAACACTGGGCACAGGAACGCTACCGAGCCGTCCGAGACCTGATGGGCCAGGGCATTGTTCGAGCTCCATGAAGCCAGATGCAATGCGCTCGCCTCATCCTGCAGGCGTTGCAGACCACGCTGGTTGACCACTCGTACGCTCAACCGAGGATCTTCGGCGGAGAGATTTATGTGCGGCCGACCCTTGCTGCGTTCGTTCACGGCGGTCCTTGAGGTTAGGGGTGCTGATTGCGATGGACGGCGGGTCTGCCGGGAAGTCAGGCGGCCACCGCGTGATCATGTCGTGTTTGTGTGGAACACAACTGAATTGACGGTGGCCGCGGCGGAAATCGTAAACTCTGACCGATGGCAGGCCGAGTTCGAGGGCCTGGCTGGGCGCCTCGGGTCACGGTTCGCCCGCGTCGAAACCCGTCGCACGGCACGAAAGATGCTGGCCGGGATGGTGTCGGAACTGCCGAACAAGAACTGCTGGACCTTGGCCGAACACGCTGGGGACACGACTCCGGACGCGATGCAACACCTGCTCGCCGAGGCGGTCGCCGACGACGACGGAATGCGAGATGACTTGCGCGACTACGTTGTTGCCCATCTTGGTGACACCGAGGCGACGCTGATAGTCGATGAAACCGAGGACTTGAAGAAAGGCATCATGACCGTCGGGGTGCAACGCAGTACTCCGGCACTGCGGGCCGCATCGAGAACGCCCAGGTCGCGGTGTATCTGACCTACGCTACCACCACAGGACATGCGTTCATCGAGCGAGCCCTGTATCTGCCGCGCTCGTGGAGCAGCGATCCCGTCCGCCGCGCCGCGGCAGGGGTGCCTGAGGATGCCGGGTTCGCCACCAAACCCGCACTGGCCAAACACATGATCGTGGCTGCGTTGGACGCTGGAGTGCCGGCCAGGTGGGTGAGCGGCGACGAAGTCTACGGTGGCGACCCCAAACTACGCGCGGAACTCGAATCCCGCAGCACTGGTTACGTATTCGCTGTCGCCTGCGATCACCGTGTGAGCGGCGGTGCGGGCCGGGTTCGCGTCGATGTCCTCGCAAAGAGTCTGCCACGGCGGGCGTGGCAGCCGCTCTCGGCCGGTGACGGCGCGAAAGGCCCTCGCCTCTACGACTGGGTCTGGATCAGCATCGGTCCCGACATCGAGAAGACACCGCCAGGGAAGCGCTGGCTGATGATCCGCCGCAACCAGCACACCGGGGAACTGGCCTACTACCGCTGCTACGCACCCGGACCCACCACCCTCACCAGACTGGTGAAAGTCGCCGGCCGCCGGTGATCGACCGAGGAGAATTTCCAGACCGCTAAAACCTTGACCGGCCTGGACCAGCATCAGGTCCGCCGCTGGCGGTCCAGGCACCGCTGGACCCTGCTGGCCATGCTCGCCCACGCCCTACTCACCGTCCTGGCCATCGATCAACGCACCGCCGAACCGACACCCGAGGGCCTGATCGCCTTCACCCGCAACGAGATTAGGCATCTCTTCGCCGTCATCATGCTCACACCGATCCGAACCATCACATACCGGCTGCACTGGTCGACTTGGCGACGCAGACATCAACACCGTGCCCGCACGAGCCACTACCAGCGACGATCGAGTCGGCTCACCTGAAGATGAAGTCCGGCTGGAGTACTAGACCGGCCAGCGCGCGGCTGCACACCATCCCCACCGGGGACTTGCCGTACCTGGACTTCCTCGCGCCGGGCATCATCGCGCAGTCGGCGCTGTTCATCGCGATCTGCTACGGCATCCTGCTGATCTGGGACCGCGACGCCGGAATCCTCAACAAGCTCATGGTCACTCCCACACCCCGCGCCGCGCTGATCACCGGCAAATGCTTCGCCGCCGGCGTCCGCGCGGTGTCACAGGTGCTGATCATCGTGGTGCTGGCGCTGCTCATGGGCGTGCACATGACGATGAACCCGCTGAAGCTGTTCGGCGCGGTGGTCGCCGTGCTCCTCGGCGCGTCGTTCTTCGCCTGCCTGTCCATGACGATCGCCGGCCTGGTGGTGAAACGCGACCCGTTGGCAGCGCTCAGCCGGGAAACTCGGCGTGCTGGGTGAGCATCGTGATCCAGCGGGTGTTGGAGAACGCCTCGATACCCCAGCGCCCGCCGAACCGCCCGTAGCCGGACCCCTTGACCCCGCCGAACGGCGCCTGCGGTTCGTCGCCGACCGACTGATCGTTGATATGCACGATGCCCGTCTTCAACCGGTGGGCCACCCGCAACCCGTGGGTGAGATTCTCGGTGATCACCCCGGCGGACAGCCCGTTCTCGGTGTCGTTGACCTTGTCCGCGGCTTCCTCGTCGGTGCCGAAGGTGTCGATGACACACACCGGGCCGAACGACTCGGCGTGATACAGCTCCGCCTCGCGCGGCACACCGGTCAACAACGTCGCGGGATAGCGCGCGCCCTGCGGAACACCGCCACCGGCAAGCACTTTCGCACCCTTGCCGGTCGCATCGGCGATCAATCCGGCAACCCGCGCGGCCGCGGCCTCGCTGACCAAGGGGCCGATCACCGTGGCCGGATCCTTCGGACTGCCGGTAGGGAGCCCGGACACCGCCGCGACGAGCTTGGTGGTGAACTCCTCCGCCAGCGACTCGTGCACCAGCAACCGATCGGCCGACATACAGATCTGTCCCGCGTTGGCACACATCGAGAACGCCGCAGCACGCACGGCATAGTCGACATCGGCATCGGCGAGCACAACCACCGAATTCTTTCCGCCCAACTCCAACACCGCGGGCTTGAGATGTTGCGCCGCAAGGACTCCGATCACCCGGCCGACCTTCGTCGAGCCGGTGAAGTTCACCGCACGCACCCGCTCGTCACCGATCAGCGCCTGCGCGACCTCGGCGGCATCGGACACATCGTTGGTCACCACATTCAGCACGCCGTCCGGCAATCCCGCCTCCCGCAGGATATCCGCGATGAACAACCCGCTCGACATCGGCGCGGCCTCACTCGGCTTGAGCACCACGGTGTTTCCGGCGGCCAGCGCAGCGGCGACCGCACGACTACCGAGGATGATCGGCGCGTTCCACGGCGCGAACGCGGCAACCACGCCGAGCGGCTCCCGCACCGCCAACCCGAGCGCACCCGGCTGTTCGGCGGCGAGCACCTCACCACGCGGCGCGGTCACCGCCGCGGCAACCTCGCGAAACATGTTGGCACCCAACGACACATTGAACGCCGCCCAGCCGAAGGTGGCGCCGGTCTCGCCCGCCATCAAGGCCACCGCCTGCTCGAGCCTGGCATCGAGCAGGTCGGCCGCATCGAGAAAGATCTTGCGCCGGGCGAACGGACGCACCGCGGCCCACTGACCGGCCGCCGCGGCCGCGGCACCCACCGCGGCCGCCACATCCGGAGCGGTAGCGGCGGCCACCGTCGCATACACGGCGCCGGTATGCGGCGTGATCACCTCGGTGGTCCGGCCACCCTCGGCCGGCACATCCTTGCCACCGATCAGCAGCCCTCGCGCAATGGTCATTATTCCTCGATTCGATCCCGCGCCCAGCACCGACGCTGCCGCACCCAAGGCAGTACCGGAATTCCCTGCGCCGGACCGGCGAATCGAGGATATTCGGCGCGCTCGTCCAATACGAGCGCATCTCCGTCTATGACCGCCGGCGCCGATACCGGACCCGGCACGGCTGCTGCAACTGCACCACCATCTTCGAGTGATCGTTGCGATAGGTATCCGACGGCTGCGCCAGCTCGAACTCCCAGTCCCGCAACAGAATCGAGAAGATCGCCTTCAGCTGCATCAACGCAAACGGCGCCCCCACGCACCGATGCCGCCCCGCCCCGAACGGAATCCAGGTCCACCGATTGACGATGTCCTCCTGCCGCGGATCGAGATACCGCGCGGGATCGAACGCATCCGGCTCCGGGAAGTCCGCCGCGATGCGATTGGAGATCGCCGGCGTAGCCGCCACCATGTCCCCCGCCGCGATCCGATGCCCGCACACCTCGAATTCGTCCCGCGCGATCCGCATCAGAATGATCAACGGCGGATGCAGCCGCAACGTCTCCTTCAGCGCCGCTTCCAGATTCGGGATCTGCCGCAACGCATTGTGGCTGACTTCCGAACCGTCGGCGTACAACTCGTCCAGCTCGCGCACCACCGAGCCCAAAACCTCTGGATGCCGCAGCAATTCGATGATCGTCCACGCCGCGGTCCCCGAGGTGGTGTGATGTCCGGCGAACATCATCGAGATGAAGATCCCGGTGATCTCACTGGCCGAGAACCGCAGCGCGCCCTCCTCGTCCTTGACCGAGATCAACACATCGAGCATGTCCCGATCACCCTTGCCGGCCGGCGGTTTCGCCGCCCGCCCGTCCATGATCGCCTGCACCAACTCGACCAACTGCACCCGCGCCGCATCCCGGCGACGGAAGCTTTCGATCGGCGCGTACGGATCGACGTAGGCGAGCGCATCGGTCCCCTGCTCCAGCTCGTGATACAGATGCGCGAACCGCCCATCCAGCTCGCCCCGAAACTTGCGCCCGATCAAACACGACGACGACGTATAGATCGTCAATTCGGCGAAGAACTCCAGCAGATCGATCTCCCCCGCGTCCCCCCACTGCGCCAGCATCCGATCCACTTCACCGGCGATCGTCGCGGCATGCCCCCGCATGTGATCCGCCCGCAACGCCTGGTTGTGCAGCATCTCCTTCCGCCGCTCCGGGCTGGCGTCGAACACCACTCCCGCACCGAAGATCGGCTTCATGAACGGATACGCCGCGCCCTGATCCAACTCCTCGTCACCGGCCCGGAAGAAGAACTCGTTGGCATCGGCCCCGGACAGCAGAATGACGTCCCGCCCGGCCAGCTCGAACGCGCCGACATCCCCGCATTCCGCCCGGACCCGCCGCATCAACGCGATCGGATCGCTGCGGAATTCCTCCAGATGCCCGTGCTCGTCGGCGCCCCCGGACACCCGCTGCGGCTTGACCAGTGCCATCGACAATCCTTCCCAGAACACCTGCCCGTACTCGCGTTGGACATGTGTCTGGACAGTACACCGAAAGGGGCGCGTGACAACGGCACTTCCACCAAAATGCCAGCACCCCTTCGGCGGTCAGCTCACGGCTGGGTGAGGAAATTCGCGATCAGACTGCTCGCCATCTCCGGCATCCCGTTGTTCTGCCGTTCCGCGGCGGTCACCACGTCGTAATGGCGGTAGCCCGGAATGATCTTGGCGTTGGCGGGCAGGATGCCGCCGTAGCCGGCGTTCTGCAACGGCGAGTCACCCGAGAGCAAGGTGAGGTTGCGCCGCGCCGAAGGCGTGCTCTGCCAACGGTCACCGTGCAGCAGGAAGTTCAGGACGCCGCCGCTGCGGTTCTGCAACTGCTTCAGCTCACCGTCGCGACCGAGCCCGAGCGCGAAGATCGTGTCGGTAATGATCCGCAGCGGGGTGTACTCCTCGAAGAAATCGGTCGGCTGCCCGCCGGGATTCATCGCCCGGGCGAACTGACGAACGTCGGTGACCTCGTGGTCGCGGTCGGTCGGGTTGCCCCGGACCGGATCGATACCGTCGATCGTGGACGCGGGCATCTGGTCGTAGTTCTTCCAGCCACACAGCTGGTTGTGGTCGACCGGGGTGTAGTTCTGGCCGTAACCGACGCGCAGCGGAATGATGAACAAGGTCGGTCCGAGGATCGGCACCGACGCCAGCCCGTTCGGAATCGGATAGGTCTTGCCGACCGTCGGGCAGTCGTAATATCCCATCCCCGCCTGCAGGACATACTCCGCCGAGTTCTGGTCGAACAGCATTCCCAGTGCCGCGGTATTGGTGAGCCGGAAATCCCGCGGCAGATTCTGGCCGGTGAACAGGTCCAGATAGTCCTTGCCGTAGAACGTCCGCATCCACGGCTCGGTCCGCAGATCCCCCGGCACCAGAGTCTTCAGATCGCTTTCACCGTCCGGATTCTGGTCCGCGGCCATGCCCACCAGCTGATAGGCGTTCATGATCTCGCTGGCCGCGAGCACCGGCCATTGCGCGACGCCCAGACCGTTCTTCAACAACCAGTCCACGCCGTTCTTCACCGCGCCACCGACGGCGGAAAAGAACATGTCCAACGGCGGCGCGCCCGCGAACCCGACGGGGTCGGTCATCGCGAATCCGTCTTCGGGGATGATGCCGCCACCGCACAGGTTGAAGCCCGCGTCCTCGGTGGTGGCCGCGTTCTGGTCGAAATCCCACGCCATCATCGGCCCGGTCAGGAAGGCGCCCAGCGAGTGACCGCCGCAGAAGCTCTTGGTCCGGGTACCGGGGTCGGGCAGCAGGTATTCGATGACCACCCGCCAGTCGTCCATGGTCAGCGCCAGGCCGTATTCGCCGAGATAGCTCAGATCCTGGGGAGTTTGGTAGTGATAGGACTTGCCGTCGATCGCCTTGCCGCCGAAGTAATAGTCCGCGGCGACGTGATAGTCGCCCGCCTTGTTCGCGGCTTCCCACCCGGTGCGGTCCTCGGCACAGTTCGCCCGGCGGTCCAGCGACACGTACTCGACGAACTTGCCGGTCGCCGCGGCCTTCCGAACCACCTGCGGGGCTTGTGGGTTCATGTTCGCCGCACCCGAGAAGGTGCCCGGCTGCACAGTCAGCACCGCATCCGCGTCGGCGGATTGCTCGGGGCCCTTCTTCGACCGATACCGCACGAACGAAATCCAGTCGCACGCTTCCGGATGCGCCATCGTGGAATACGGACTCGGATAATGCAGTCGCACATAGGTTTCCTCGACATCATCACCGAGGCCCGGATCGCCGGTCACCGGGCTGACCTCCACCCGATCCGGCCCCGGCGAAACCCCAGGCGCGGCGGTCGATATGGGCACCGAGAGGCCGGCGACGATCAATACCGCCGTGATCGCCATCGAAATCGCCGTGGCCAGCATCAATCTGATCCGACTGGTGAGCCGCATCGCTCCCCGCTTTCCGGTCTGCACTGCTTCGTTATGGGTTGTCATCCAAGGGTTTTCACGAAGTCGGCCAGCGTTTGCGCACTGGCGTCGGCCTTGCCGTCGTTCTGCACCCGCGCCGCACCGATCACGTCGACATGGCTGTAGCCCGGCAGGGTCACCACCCGTGCGGTCGGCGGGGCCGGCACCGCGGTCAGCGCACCGAGCTGCACGAAACCGTCACCGGCGTAAGCGATGTAGCTGGGCTTGGTCTGCGCCATGTTGTGGTAGCGCAGGTTCGTCAGGTCGCCGCTGCGCGCACCGCCGTAGCCCGCACCGATATCGATGAACAGCCGGGCCGGAAAGTAGGTCTCCCAGTAGGCATACGGCCCGCCGGTCCCGAGTTGCCTTGCCGCGTCCCGGATATCGGAGGACTCGTGACTCGGCGAGGTGTACGGAATACCCCGGACGTCGTCGTAGTTCCGCCAGGTGTAAAGCACGTTGCGATCGGTGGGCCGCACGCGCGTCTGCGATCCGGCGACGGCCCGCAGGAATCCGCCGAGCAATGGAATCTGGGTGACCGAGCCGGGAATCGGGAACGCCTTGTCGGTGACCGGCCCGCCCGCGAGCGCTCCGACACCCTGCTGGAACAGCGCGAAGTTGCCGGAGTTGTTGTCGATGAATTCGCCGAGCAAAGCCGTATTGGTGAACCGGTAATCACGCATGCTGCCGGACCCGTCCGCACCGTTGGTGGCGAACCCGGTGAGTGAGCCGGAGAACATGTAATCGAGCGAGGCGTCGATATCGAGGTCGTGCGGCAGATGCGCGAGCAGCTGGCTCTCCTCATCCGGCGCCAGATGCGCCGCGAGACCGGCCAGCCGGTAGATCATGAACGTCCGGGCTCCGACCACCGGCACCGAAACGAGTGCGCGCGGCAGCACACCGACATTCGCGACGGCCTTGACCACGTCGTTGGTGGGTCCGACGATCGCGTTGGTGAGGTCGTGCAGGAACGGCATGTTCTGAATCGCCACCGGATCGCTGCTGATCATGGTGTCCTGCGCGGCGAACGCCGCGCACTGGTTGTAGCCCGCGTCGCTGGTCGTCGCCGGGTTGCCGTCGAAGTCCCAGTCCGAGAAGAACCCGGTGACCAAGCCGCCCAGCGAGATGCCCGTGCATACGTACTTCTGTTGCCGCACAGCCTGATCCGGGATCTCCGCGAGCATCATCTCGTACTCGTCGCGAATGATCCGTTCCATGCCCATGCCATCGAGCACGGCCAGATCCGGCGAATCCTTGAACCCAGGGAACACCTGGCCGTCGATCGGCTTGTGGTTGAAGTAGTAGTCGACCGCGTCGAGATAATTGCCGGTCCGCAGCGCGTAGTCGAAGCCGGCGGTCTCATCCAGGCACGAGCTACGCCGCGCCAACGCCCAGAACTCGACATTCTGTCCCGACGCCTTCGCCGCGACCACGGTGTTGGCGGCAACGCTGTCGTTGTTCACCGCGCCACCGATCGCGCCGGGCTGCTGCACGATCACGTGATCGGCGTCCTTGGCTTCGGCGGGTCCGCCGACCGGGCGGTACCTCAGATAGCCCGCCCGGTCGCAGGCCGCGGGGTGTGCGGGTGCGCCGGCGGGCAACGGGAGCAGGTAGGTGACGTTGGAGATGATCACCCCGTCCCGAACCTCGAGCACCTGCTCCTGCCGATCCGTCGCGGTGCTGACCGGAACCGGTTCCTCCGCCGAAGCGGCCCCCACCGGCACCAGCACTCCCGCCGCCGCCATGGCGACCGCCGCCAGAACCGACCAGCGCAGCCCATCGCGGACCGAGCGCCCCCAGTGTGTAACCGAAGCCACGAATCGGCTCCTCTCGTGTGTCCGAACGGCACGACGGCAGCCGAGGACTATCGACCGCGTCGTCTGCAACGAGCACACCACTGCGACCCAGACAGCCACCATTGACATAAGCCAGAAAGATTCCGATCGGCAATAGTGCACATGCACGGCGCCTCGACCAGGTGAAACAGGCGAGATTCGGCACGAATGTGGTTCGGCCATCGAGTAATACGGCCGCAGAAGAGGATCGCGATACGGGTCGATCGCTGCGCCGCAACAACTTCGGCGCCCGCGCGAGCCGAGGACGGCCACGGTGTGTGGCCCGCCCAACGGAAGGTCGATATGCCGCTGGGCGGGCCACTTCCCCGTACACCCAGGGACGCCGCCACGTCCACATGGGCCGCATTGATCTTAACCGGTCTGCGGCCCTGTGGCGGGGAGGCGCTACTCCGTGTGCAACTCCCGGAAGACTCGGTGCAGTTCAGCCTTGTCTTCGAAGCCGATGCCGGGTGTGTCGGTGAGCCGCAGCCGGCTGTGTTCGATCACGGCGGCGTCGGCGAAACCGCCGGTGGGCTGGAACTCGCCCGGATAGGACTCGTTGCCGCCGAGCCGCAGCGCCGCGGCGATATGCAGGGAGAACTGGTGGCCGCCGTGCGGGATGCAGCGGCGCGCGCACCAGCCGTGCTGGCGCAGCATGTCCTGGATCCGCAGGTATTCGACCAGGCCGTAGCCGAGCACCGGGTCGAACTGGAGGTAGTCGCGGTCGGGGCGCATGCCGCCGTAGCGGATGAGGTTGCGGGCGTCCGGCAGCGAGAAGAGGTTCTCGCCGGTGTCCAGCGGGCCCGGGTACCGCTCGGACAGCGTCGCGTGCAGGGCGAAGTCGAGCGGGTCGCCGGGCTCCTCGTACCAGAACAGGCCGTACGGGGCGAGCGCGCGGCCGAACTCGAGCACGGTGTCGAGGTCGAATCGGCCGTTGGCGTCCACGGCCAACCGCGAACCGTCGCCGTCGAGCACCTCGAGCACCGCCTCGACCCGTTTGACGTCGTCGGCCAGGCTCGCGCCGCCGATCTTCATCTTCACCACGTCGTAGCCCTGGTCGAGGAAGCCGCGCATCTCCTCCTGGAGCTGGGTCAGCCCCTTGTCCGGCGCGTAGTAGCCGCCGGCCGCGTAGACGAACACGTCCTCGTCCGGTGCGCCGAGCCCGTAGTGCCGGGTGAGCCACTTGTACAGCGGCAGCCCGGCGAGCTTGGCCGCGAGATCGAACAGCGCCATGTCGACCACGCCGACCGCGACCGACCGTTCGCCGTGTCCGCCGGGTTTCTCGTTGCGCAGCATGAACTTCCATGCCGCCGGATCGATGGCCGCGCCGTCCTCGGTCAGCAGCTCGTCCGGGTCGGCCTGCATCAGCCGCGGAATGATGCGGCGGCGCAAGATCTCTCCCGCGCTGTTCGCTATGCGAGACTGCGGAGCTGTTGACCGGGTGTGGGCAAGGGAGTGACGGTGATGACCGAACAGACGCAGGCGATGACCGCGCTGCAACGGCGAGTGGCCGAACATCAGTCCAGTTCGCTCTTGCAGGTGATCGCCGAGGAACTCGAGCAGCTGATCATCGCGGGTGCGCTCAGCGGCGGCGACCGGATCAACGAGTCGTCCCTCGCCGCACGGCTCGGCGTCAGCCGCGGCCCGGTGCGCGAGGCGCTGCGCCAGCTCGAGCGCGGCAAGCTCGTCGAATTCCGCACCAACAGAGGGATGTTCGTGCGCGAGGTCTCGGTCGCCGAGGCCGCGCAGCTCTACGACATCCGCGCCAGCCTGTTCGGCCTGGCCGGCCGCCTGGCCGCGGAACGCATTACGCCCGAGCAGCTGACCGAGCTGCGGGCCAAGGTCGAACAGCTGCAAGCCGCCGTCCCCCGCGGTAGACGACTACTACCCGCGCAACGTCGACCTGCACCGCACCCTGGTCGCGTTATCCGGCAATCCCCGCCTGGCCGATCTCTACGACGACGTCTCCAAGGAACTGCACCTGTTCCGCCGGCACGGCCTCGAATCCGACGCCGCCCGAAACGTTTCCAACTGCCAGCACGGCGAAATCCTGGACACCATCGCCACCGGCGACACCGTGACGGCGGGCCGGCTGATGGAGGCGCACATTCTCTCCGGCAAAGAGCGGATGCTCGCCGCGCTGCACGACTGAGCCGCGGCTACCCGCCACGGCAGTCGGGCGCCGCGGCGGGCAATGCCGCGTCGACGACTTCGACGATGTCGGCGACCGTCCAGCAGGAAAGCAACTGGCGCACGGTCAATCGGACACCGAGGCGTTCCTCGATGGCGACGGTCCCGATCGCGACGGCGACCGAATCGAAGCCCAGATCGCCGAGCAGGATGGTCTCGGGATCGGGCTGCCGGACGTCCATGCCGAGGTCGGTCTCGAAGATGTCGAGCACGATCGGCAACGTGTATTCGGACACCATTCGAGCGTAATGACCGGTGCCGGAGAGGTCTTGGATCGAATGATCCGAATGGACCTCAACGAACGGCGTGGTTACGACCGGTGTTGAGCACAGATCAACATTCGACCGATGAGCCGATCGCCTCGCCGAAATTAGACTTGCCGCCATGAGGACGAGCGCGCCGCGGGTGCTGGTCGTCGGCGGCGGCATCGCGGGCCTGACCCTGGCCGCGGCGTTGCGGTGCAACGGAATCGAACCGACCGTCGTGGAGCGGGTGGCCCGGTACGGCGACGTCGGTTATGTGATCACGCTGTGGCCGATGGGCCGCCTGGTGGTCGAACATCTCGGCCTGGGCCGCCGGTTCGACGCGCTCACGGTCCCGATCAACACCTACTCGACGCACGTCGACGGCGGTGGCCGGTTGCGCGACTTCGACTTTCGCGGCCGCCTCGGCGACGGTGTCCCGCGCGCGCTCCGACGAGCCGAGCTGATCGAGCTGCTCGGATCCTATGCCGGCGGCGCCGAGGTGCGGATGGCCCGGACCGTGACGGGCCTCGAGCAGAACGGACGGGTCGTCGTCGCCCGCTTCGACGACGACGCGTGTGCCGAATACGACGTGGTGGTCGGGGCCGACGGCATCGATTCCGGCATCCGCGGATTGGTCGCGGGCGAGGTGCCGATGCGCCGCACCGGTCTGCGGCTGTGGACCTGGTGGACGCGGGGTATCGGCGTCGCGCCCGACGAGTCGCACGAGTTCTGGGGCACCGCAAGATATTTCGGCTACAACCCGACCACCGGACCGGTCGGCTGCGCGGCCGCGCTGCGTGCGTCGGACGCCCCGACAACCCCGGCGCAGCTTCGCGATCGACTGTACGGCGTTACCGGACAGCAGGATTGGATGCTCGACGCGCTCGACGATCTGGACCAGGTCGGTTGCTTCGACCTCGCCGATCTGCGCATGCGGGACTGGCGGTTCGGCCGGGTCGTGCTGCTCGGCGACGCGGGCGCGGCCTTTCTGCCGACCGCGGGCGTCGGCGCGTCCATGGCGATGGAATCAGCGCTGGTACTGGCCGAGGAGTTGTCGAAGGTGGACGCGGCCCAGGTGCCCGACGCGCTGCGGCGTTACGTACTGCGCCGCCGCTCCAGGGTCCACGCGGTGCAGAACCGGTCGCGGTGGCTGATTCCGGTGATGTTGCGTCGCACCAGGTTCGGCACCGCCGTGCGCAATAGTCTGCTGCGCGCCGTGCCCGAGAACGCGGTGATCTCGGAGATCACCCGCTGGAACCCGTGAACCGGCTACCGCGACAACGGCGCACCGACATCGAGCAGCAGATCCCGTAGGGCATCGGCGAATTCTGCCAGCGCACAGGGCAATACCCGCGGATCGGCGACCACGCCCACGCTCAACTGATCACGCAGGATCAGCGTGGTGACCATGAGTTCGTCGGCCATCAGCGGTGACAACGGCAGCACGGCGGTCACGGCGCGGCCGAAGACCGTGTGCCGCTGGACAAATCCCGGCGTGATACTCACGCTGAGCTGACAGGTGTCCCGCACCATCCGCGCCATCAGCCTGGTCTGCGCCCGCCACGGCAGATACTGCAAATCCACGCCCGCCGAGGCCAGTGCCCGGGCCTGCGCCACCGGGTCGATGGCTGCCATTCGTTCCCGCACCGCCCGCACCCGGTCGGCCATCCGCACACCCGACATATCCAGGTCGAGGAACGCCGACGCGGTGGCATTGCCGGTGTGCCGCAACTCCTGGTCGAGGGTGACCGGCAGCATGATCCGCACCCCGTCCGCCGAACCGCGCGGCGCCACCCGCCGATACGCCTCGGCGGCACTCGCCAGCAGATACTCGGTGCTCGACCCGGCCGCCTCGACCGCGTTCCGGCGTAGCCGGCGCAGCGGAATCTCGAACGTCGCGACCTGCCGAACGCAGTCCTGCGGCGGGAACGGCAGCACTCGTCCAGCTCGTCGTACCGAGCGCGCCGCGCGATACTGCCGCGGCACCTCGGTGCAGGTCCGCCAGGTGAGCGACCTGGTGAACGGAAACCGCGGCGCGGTAACGAATCTGGCGTAGTCGGCAGCCGTCGCGCCTACGGTGTCCACGACCAGGGCGGCGAAACCCGGCCCGGCCAAACCGTCGCTCAGGCAGTGCTGCACCCGCAGCAACACCGTCTGACTCCCCCGGTCCTGCTCGTCGACCAGGGTGATGTCCCACAGCGGCGCGGTGCGGGTCATCGGCGTCGCCATGAGCTGCTCGATCGAGCGCAACAACCCATCGTGGTCGCGCACCGCGGCCGCCCGCACTCGTTCGCGCGGATCCACCTCTGCCCGAACGAATCTCGGCCGGCGGCCCAAGCGCTCCGGCAGGCACAGCCGGTACATGTCGTGTCCGTGCGCGCGAACCGACACCCGCGCACGCAACTGCTCGAGCGTGACCGGATCGCCGGGTTCGAGCCGCAAGCCCAGCATCCAGTGCATCGGATGCCCCACGCTGTCGAGGCGCAGATGGACACAGTCCAACTCGCTCAACCGATCCCGGCGATGACCGGCCGACCACCGATGCCGCGGGCTCATGCGCTCAGCTCCCCCGGATAGCCGAAATACCGTACGGCCGGGGCTGATTCGCCGCGCCCGATGGACTTCGCGAGCACCCTGCTCGGCCCGATCTCGACCAGCCGCGCACAACCGAGGTCGGTCAGTCGCCGGATCACCGCCGTCCAGCGCACGGGTGCGGTCAGCTGCCGCTCGGCCAGGTCCCGCCACCGCGCAGCGGTATACAGCCCCGCATCCACATTCGCGACCACCTGAATGTCAGTCGACCGGAATTCGGCCGCGGCCAGAGCCGTGCGCAACAACGGTGCTGCGGCGGCCATCAACGGCGTGTGGAAAGCACCGTCGACGGGGATCCGCACGATCTTCAGCCGCGAATCCCTGGCCAGCTCGGTCACCGCGGCCACCCCGTCGACCGTGCCGGACACGACGACCTGCCGCGGCCCGTTCACATTGGCCACCCACACCTGAGCTCCCGCGGACCGGACCGCGGCGGTGAGCTGCTCGACGGTGTCGTCGTCCGCGCCGAGGATCGCGGCCATCGTCCCCGGTCGCTGCCGGGTGGCCGCGCGCATCGCCGCGCCGCGCGCCGCGATGAGCCGCGCACCGGTGGCCGGCGCCAGCGCGCCCGCCGCCACCAACGCCGTGTACTCCCCCAGGCTGTGCCCGGCGCACGCGCGGACCGGGCCGACCAGGCCGCGCTCGGTCAGGTAGTCCAGCGCCATCAGCGACATGGTGAAGATCGACAACTGCGCCGAATCCGTCCGCCGCAACCGCTGTTCGCCGGTGCGCAATACCAACTCGGCGATGTCGTAACCGGTCCATTCGGAGACCTCGCAGACAATCCGCCACTGCGGTGTGTCTCGCCATCGGTCGCCCATGGCGGGTCGCTGCGCGCCTTGACCCTGGAAGATCAACGCACATCCGGCCGGCTCGCCGGACCGGGTCGGCACGTCCACCCCGCCGTCACTATCGAGCACAGCCCGAGCGTATCGCCCGCTGCGGCACCGGTATTCGGTCAGACGTTGAGATCGGGTCAGCGAACGCACGATGATCCGGGCCGGTCCCGTCGATACGCTCGCGGTAGTTCGAGCCGCGAATCCCGGAGAGGCAGCCCGTGGACGAAACCGCAGTGACTACCCGCCCCGCGCCGGATGGCGACCGAACGGCCCTCGCGCAGTTGAGCTTCGAGCAGACGGTGCCGCGCTCGCTCGTGCATCGCGCCGCGGTCAACGAGGTCTTCCTCACCGACGCGGCGGTGATCGGCAAACGCGAATGGGCCGTGGCGGCGATGCTCCCGCGCAGCCACATGCTGTTCAACGACGGCGGCAATCCGGACTACCTGGACACGATCGCGATCATGGAGGTCACCCGGCAGGTGACCGAGTATGTCGCGCATCAGTTCGTGAACGTGCCGGACAACCAGTTCCTGGTCTTCCGGGACATGCGGATCGACATCTTCGCCCCAGAACGCCTGCGCACCGGCCCGGATCCGGCACGCGTGGTGACCATCGTCAACGCGCGCACCTCCGAGCGGCTGGCCCAGCACCCGGTGACCATCATCGTCGACGGCCACGAATGCGGGCGGGCCGGCGGCCGGTGGCTGCCACTGCCGCTGCACTACTACGAATACATTCGCGAACGCGCACGGACGAAGACGCTCGCGCTCGGTCCGGAACCGGCACGACCGCTCGACCCGACCACCCTGCTCGCCCCGGACCGGGTCGGTCGAGGATCACCGCGGAATATCTTGCTCGCCAACGAGATCGACGGCGGCGCAGACAGCATCACATGCGAACTGACCTTCGATCCGAGGCATCCGGTGTTCTTCGATCATCCGATGGATCACGTACCCGGCATGCTGCTGCTGGAAGCGGCCAGACAGGCCTGCCTGGCCGCGCTGTCGAAACACCGCGACACCGACCCGCGCCGGGCCGTAATCATCGGTTGTGACGTCGATTTCGGCAATTTCTGCGAACCGGATCTACGCACCGGCTGCCAGGCGGCGATCACCGAATCCGGCGACCCCGGCCCCGGCCGTCGGCACCGGGTTCGGGTCGCCTTCGACCAGGCGGGTGAGTCGCTCGGCGCCATCGACCTCGAGGTGCTCGACGAATCCGGTTCGGGCTGACGGGAGGACCACGTGCGCACACCGGAACGAGTCGCGGTGGTCGGGGCCGGGGTCTGCGGTATCGCCGCCGCGCTCGCGCTGCATCGGGCGGGCTGCGCGGTCGAGATCCTGGAACGCGACGACCGAATCGGTGGGCGGCTCGGTTTCGCCGAACTCGGCGATCGCGAAGTCCTGCTCGGCGGCAAGAACATCGGGCGCCGCTACACCCGATTCCGGGCGCTGCTGGAACTGCTCGGCGGCACCGGATACGAGCCCTTCGGCATCAACACCTCCCGGGTCGTCGCGGGCCGGCTGGTCGGCCTCGACAGCGACAACCGGGCCGCCACGATGAACGGCATTCTGCGGATGTGCGATTGGCGGGACCTGACCGCCCTGGACCGCATCGCCAGGAAGGTGAAATCCGCGGAACCGGCCCGGTTCCTCGGCTCCGACCTCGCCAGAAAGCTCGGCCGCCACGACGATCGGCCGCTGTCGGAGCATTTCGGCAAGCGCACGACCGCCAACTTCCTCCGGCCGATCACGGTCCGGATGAACGGCGCCGAGCCGGACGAGGCCTATTACGGCAACTTCCCGACCAATATGGGCATGCTGATCGATACCTTCGATCAACCGACCACCGGACTGTCCACCCTGCTGGCGCGCATCGGGGATCTGGTCGAGACTCGTTACCGCACAACGGTTACCGGCATCACCCGGCTCGACGGCGGCGTTGTCCTGCACCTGCTCGACGCGGGCGGGCGCGCCACCCAGGCTCGCTACGACGCCGTCGCCGTCTGCACCCCCGCCCACGCGGCCGCACCACTGCTGGCACCGCTGTCGGACACCGTGGCCGAACTGCTGCGCTCGGTGCGCTACTTCCCGGCCACGGTCGCGGTGGTGCGCTACGCATACGACGTCTTCGCCGCGGATGTGCGCGCCATCGCCCTCGACGACCAGCCGTGCAGCAACGCGGGCAGCTACGGCAAGGAGACGAGAAACATTGTCCGATACACCTTCTCGGGCAAGCACGGCCGGCTGACCGATCCGGCCGACACCGACGTACTCGACCTGGTCACCGATACCGAACATCAGCTGCGCACCCACTTGGGGACCGCGCGTCAACCGAGAACCTCGGCGGCAGTTCGTCATTGGCCGCAGGCCTACTGCGGCTACCTGCCGCACCACAGTGACTTCCTCGATGCGCTGACCGCAGCCGCTGCCCCGCTCACCGGCCTCGCCCTGGCCGGCGACTACCTGCTCGGCGCCTCGGTCGAAGCATGCTGCCGCTCCGGCGAAAATGCTGCCGCCGCACTGCTTTCGGCCGCTCCGCCCCGCGGAGCGACGGGGTGAGAATCCTGATCGTCGGCGGCGGCATCGCCGGGCTCACCCTCGCGGCGCGGCTGCGTCAACGCGGACTGCGCCCCACGGTGATCGACACGATCGGCAGCTACGGCCCCACCGGATACGCGATCGCGTTGTGGCCGGCCGGAAGTCGCATCCTGCACGGCCTCGGGCTGTGGAACTCCTTCATCGACCTGAGCGTGCCATTGCGGCGCTACGTCGTGCACGACCGCGACGGCACGATCCTGCGTACCTTCGATCTCGACCGCCTCGACGCCGGAAAGGGGTTGCCCCGCACAGCTCCGCGCGCCGAACTGCTCGCCATCCTCGCCTCGGCCAACGGCGGCACACCGGTCGATCTGGAGACCGAGGTGGACCGGATGCGCCAGATCGGCTCGACCGTGCGGGTCCGGTTCGACGACGGCCGGGAGCACGACTACGACCTGGTCGTCGGCGCGGACGGCATCCGCTCTCGCACCCGCAGGCAGGCCGAGCTGCACACCGCCGAACATCGGTTCGGCTGGCGCATCTGGTGGTGGTGGGCGCCGCGCGATGTCACCCCGCCGGACGAGCTGCACGAGACCTGGGGACTGCGGCGCATCATGTCCGCGTATCCGACCCAGGATCGGGTCGCCTGCTTCGTCGCGATCGCCGGCCCGTTCGACGACGCGAGCCCGGCCTCGTCCGCCGACCGGTGGCCGCCGAGCGACCCGTGCCGCGCCGACGAGTGCCTGATCCTGCGCACCCTGCCCGACGCCGACCGGGTCGAAAGCCTGGATCTGGTGGAAGTCACCGTCCCCCAATGGATTCGGGGACGGATCGTGCTGCTCGGCGATGCCGCCGCCGGCCTGGTGCCGAGCACCGGCATCGGCGCGTCGCTGGCGATGGAGTCGGCAGCGGTGCTGGACGACGAACTGGTGCGGGTGGACACGGCGCACATCGACACCGCCCTCACCCGGTTCGCCCGCCGCCGCATGCCGCGGATCGACGCGGAGCAGCACCGTGCCCGGGTGTTCGGCGAGGTGATGATGCTCAACCGCTGCAACGGCATTCCGCCGTAGCACCCACTCGCCGAGGGAGAACCCATGACCAGCACGCCGCTCGACGACATCCCCGGACTCTTCCGGTGCGAGACGGTCTCGCGCGCCGACGCGACCAACCAGTTGCTCGCCCTGACCAGGCAGCTGCGCGCGGGCGCCGCCGACCGCGAGGTGTACACCGTGCATCAGCACGTCGACTGTCCACCGGAGGTCCTCTACGACTATCTGCTCGATATCCGCAGCGTCGAGGAATTCACCTACAGCATGCGCGATTTCCGCCCCGACGGCGACACCGGCCGCTACATCGGGGTGGACGCCACCGATCCGGACACCACGATCCACCTGCGCATCACCGGCAATCGCGAGGTCGGCACCGTCGACTACGAGTCGGCCTTCGACCAGGGCGAGGATCTGTGGATGGTGTTCTGCGGCCGGGTGCTGTCCGCCCGCCGGGTGCAGCGACGCAGCGGCGCGCTGGTCTCGTGGACGATCTGGCGTCATCCGTACTACGACCAGAATCCGTATCCGCATCTCTCCCCCCGCCGGGGCCGGGTCTGGCCTGGGTCGATGTGGCCGCTGTTCCACGCCTGCGATGTGCTGGAGCTGCGCAATATGCAGAAGATCCTCGAACACCGCACGCTGCCCGCCCCCACCGCCGGGCGGTGACCCGTCGTGACCGACAACTACGGTGCGGCCGCGGAGTTCTACGACATCGCCGGTCGGCCCTATTGGCGGCCGCGGGCCGCCGCGTTGGCGAAGGCCATGTCCCCTGCCGCACAAACGAATTCGCCGATCGTGGATGTCGGCGCCGGCACCGGGCTGGTCGTCGAGATGATCGGCGCCGCGCTGGCCGAAGTCCCGATCATCGCGATCGAGCCCTCCCCCGCCATGCGCGCCGCACTCGCCGGCCGGGTGCTGGCGAACGCGCTGGCGCCGCGGGTGACCATCGTCGCGGGCACCCTCCAGGAGACCACTCTGCCCAACCGGATCGGCGGCATGGTCGCCTGCGGGGTGCTCGGGTATCTCGCACCGGAGGACCGGCACGCGTTGTGGCGACTGCTCGCCGACCGGCTCGCGCCCGGTTGCCGGGCGGTCGTGGACGCCGCGCCGTTTCCCGCCACCCGGACCGTCCGGCCGATTCGAGTCGGCGTCACGAGATTCGGTGTGCGACACCACGAGATCTGGCTCGGTTCCCGCCCCGCCGACCCGGGACGGATCGAATTGACCACGATCTGCCGGGTGGTGCAGGACGGGCGGACGGTACGGGAGTCGGTGAGCACCGTGCAGTGGTGGGCGCTCGACCTGCGCACCATCGTCGCCGAAGCCACCGCGGCCGGACTCGCCTGCCAGCGCGCCGGGTGGGACCTCGCCACGTTGTCCGCCGAGCCGGATCGGCCACTCGATGCGCAGCGGAGCGAGGCGGCGGCCTCCACCAAGTGTTGAGCCAGGTGTGACCATTCGGCCGAGGAAACAGGGCCGTACCCAAGGTTATCGTCGTCTCAGACGGAACCGGTTCACCCGGAACATCTTCCCCACCGGTCCGTTTCCAGCCCTGGCGACGCGAGGAGTGTCATGCCGAATCAAATTGCGGCGCAGACCGATTCGACATTCTGGCACGGCTTCACCAATATGCGCGGTTTTCGCAGGCGCGGCATCAGCATCGCCTCGGCCGAGGGCGTATGGGTGGTGGACACCGAAGGCAATCGGTATCTCAACGCATTCGGCGGACTGTGCAATCTGAGCCTCGGCGGCGCCCATCCCGAGATCATCGAGGCGATCCGCGAGCAGGCGGGCAAGCTGCTGTACTTCCCCATCGAGCGGGCCACGCACCAGGCCGCCGACGAGTACGCCCACCGGCTGGCCGCGGTGACCCCTGACGGACTGAACACCGTCTTCTTCGCGTCCACCGGCTCCGAGGCCAACGAAACCATCATCAAGATGATGCGGCAGTATCAGCGGCTGCGCTTCGGCGAGGACACCACCAAGCTCGGCGTGATCGCCCTGGATCGGGCCTATCACGGGGTCACCTACGGCGCGTTGAGCGCCACCGGCTCCGCGTTCCGCCGGTTCCGCAGACAGTTCGAACCGTTGACCCCCGGTTTCCATCACGCGCCCTCGCCGTACGCGTATCGATGCGAATCCGGTTGTGCCGGAACGTGCACGCTCGCCTGCGCCGACGCGGTCGAGACGATGGTCGAGCGGCTCGGGGCGGCGAACATCGCCGGCGTGCTCGTCGAGCCCGCGCTCGGGGTCGGCGGCGCGATCGTGCCGACCCGCGAATACCACGAGCGGCTACGCGAGATCTGCGACAGCAACGACCTGTTGCTCGCCTACGACGAGGTGATCACCGGATTCGGCAGGCTCGGCGAGTGGTTCGGCGCCGACTACTTCGGGGTGCGACCGGACTTCATGGCCCTGTCCAAGGGCATCAACAGCGGCTATCTGCCGTTCGGCGCGGTCGTCGTGCACGACGACGTGTACCGCGAATTCCTTTCCACGGTAGACGGTTTCATCGCGACCGGCAGCACCACGAACGGCAATCCGCTCTGCTGCGCGTCGGCGCTGGCCACCCTGGAGATCATGCAGCGCGACGGCATCGTCGATCAGGTCCGCCAGACCGGCAAGTACCTCTTCGACAAGTTCGCGAACCTGCGCGAGTACCCGATCGTCGGCGATATCCGCGGCGCGGGACTGCTGATGGGGATCGAGCTGGTCAAGGACCGGGACACCAAAGAGCCTATCCCGCAACCGCAATGGCAGGTGATCGAGGACCGGCTCGCGCTGAGCGGGCTGATCATCGGCAGCCAGGGCGCGGAGGGCCTCGGCGGCACCATCGGCATCGTCCCGCCGCTCACCATCACCACCGAGGAGGTCGACGAGCTCTACCGCCGCCTCGACGGCGTGCTGGCCAGATACTCCCGGCTCACGGCCAAGGGCTGAACCCGTCAGCGCAGAAGCAAACCCACCATGTACACCGATCCGAGGAGGAACGCCGTGGGGTCCATGCTGAGTTCGGAGGAACTCGACGACATCGTACGCAGCGCGGTCGCATTGGCGCTCGCCGTCGAACTGGACGACGTGACGCCGGACAAATTGCTGATTCCGGAGCTCGGTGCGGAATCGATCGACTTCCTGGACATCACCTTCCGGCTGGAGCAGTTCCTGCCGATCTCGGTGCCGCGCGACGACCTGAACGAACAGGCCGAAGACGTGTTCGGCGCGGGAGCGGCGGTGGACACGCTGCGCAGGCTGACGCCGCTGGGCGCTTACTTGGTCCGCGAACGTCTCCTCGGGGTCGATCTGAGCAAGGTCGAACCCGGGATGCGCGTCGAGGACGTGGCCGCGCTGTGGACGGTGCACACCTGGGGCGGGCTGTGCCAGCGGCTGCTCGACACCATCCCCGAGCGGTGCCAGGCCTGCGGCGGCAGCCGGACGTTCCTGCGCAACGAGGACGGCGAGTTCCACGCCGAATGTGACGGCTGCGGAACCGAACTCACCGCGATACCCGGCGACGAGCTGAACCAGAACTGGTTCGAGGAGATCCGCGAGCTCGACGAGGTGGCGCTGCTGGTCCGGCAGAGCCGGGTGCAGGCCGCCGAGGCCGAGGCCGCGACCGGCCCGGCGAGCGCACCGGCCCCGGCCGACGCCGTCGCGGAGTGACCGGTGTTCGGCGAAGCACACCCGCGACGGGTGGTCATCACGGCGGCGGAGATGGTGACGCCGCTCGGCGCGGATGCCGAGACGACCTTCCGCGGCTTCGTCGACGGTCGCTCCGGCATTCGCACCACCACCCGATTCGACGCCTCCGGACTCGGCTCCCAGGTGGCGGCCGAGGTCGATGACGGGTTCCTCGCCGCGACGGCGGGGTACGCGCCGCGCGCCGAGGCGCTGTCCCGATCGGCGCCCCGCGCGGTACAGCTCGGCCTCGCCGCCGGTCTCGCGACGAAACGGCTTGCCGGACTGACCGATACGCCCCCGCACCGGTTCGGGGTGTGTGTCGGCACCTCCGGCCAGATGTACGACATCGGCGTATTGGACGAGTTGCTCCAGCGCCGGATCGGCTCGGGGACAACGGGTCCCGGCCCGGAGTTCGCCGGCCTGCTGGCCACCCAGCGGCACAGCATGCGCAAGAACGCCAGCGCGGCCGCGCTCGCCCACCTGTGCGGCGCGGCCGGGCCGACCATGACCGTGTCGTCGACCTGCGCGTCGGGCACCCAGGCGATCGGCGAGGCCACCCTCTGGATCCGCGAGGGCGACGCCGACGCGGTGCTGGCGGGTGGCTGCGATTCGCTGCTCAGTTTCCTCGGCATCTCGTCGTTCGACCTGCTCACCGCGCTGGCCACCCGGTTCAACGACCGGCCCGCGGCCGCGAGTCGTCCGTTCGATCGCCGACGGTGCGGCTTCGTGATGGGCGAGGGCGCCGCCTTCGTGATGCTGGAGGAGCTCGGGCACGCGCTGCGCCGCGGCGCCGAACCGCTGGCCGAGGTGGCCGGGTACGGCACGTCGTGTGATGCCTACCGCATCACCGACAGTCCGCCGCACGGTGCGGGCGCGGTGCTGGCGATGTCCGGCGCCCTCACCGACGGCGGGCTGCGGGCCGAGGACATCGACTACATCAGCGCGCACGGCACCTCGACGCTGATCAACGATCGGGCCGAAACCCGGGCGGTGCACAAGGTTTTCGGCGACCGGGCGGCCTCGATCCCGATCAGCTCGCAGAAGTCGATGATCGGGCACACGATCGCCGCGGCGGGCGCGATCGAATGCGTCACCTGCCTGCACGTGCTGCGCACGGGCCTGATCCCGCCCACCATCAACTACGAATTCCCGGACCCCGACTGCGATCTGGACTATGTGCCGAATACCGCTCGCGCGCAGGAGGTCCGGGTCGCGATGAGCAACTCGTTCGGGTTCGGCGGGCAGAACGCGAGCATCGTGCTGCGCCGCTGGCCCGGCCGGGCGGACGGCGACGGCCATGGGTGAGCGCGTGGTGGTGACCGGCGTCGGCGCGGTGTCCGCGCTCGGCAACGATGCGCGAACGCAGTGGAATGCGTTGCTGCGCGGCGTTTCCGGCGTCGGGCCGCTGCGCGGGCTCGCCGAAGACCTCGAACTACGGTCCGGCGACCGGCCGCTGGCCGCGGCCCAGGTGCGCGGCATCGACCCGGGCGACTGGATCACCGACCGCAAGGCCGCCCGGGCCATGCGGCTGCACACGCACCTGGCCTTCGCCGCCACCGGGCAGGCGATGACCTCGGCGAAGATCCATCCGGGCAACGTGGACGCCGACGCGACCGGAATCACCCTGGGCGTCACCATGATCGACTACGACATCGCCGATCTGGAACTCGCCGCCCGCCGGTCCCTGCGCGATCCGATCGGCTTCGACATCGAACGGTTCTGCCGCACCGGCTGGCGCGCCATTTCGCCCATGGTCTCCATCGTGATGCTCAACAACGCCACCCTCTGCCAGATCGCCATGCAGTACGGGCTGCACGGGCCGAACGCTTCGTTCAGCCCGTTCGGCGAGGCCGGCGGGCAGGCGATCGGCGCGGCGCTGCGCATGTTGCAGGACGGCGACGCCGAGGTGATGCTGGCCGGCGGGGTCAGCCCGCGGCTGAATCTGTCTGCCCTGCAACGCATGCTCTACCTCGGCATCGTCGCGCGGACCGCCGATCCGGCCGCCGGATCGGGCCGGCCGTTCGATCGAGACCGCACCGGAACGGTGCCCGGCGAGGGCGCGGCCGTGCTGGTACTCGAGACGCTTCCGCACGCCAGGGCCAGGGGCGCGCACGTACTCGCGGAGGTGCTCGGTCACGGTGCGGCGGTCGGCGTGCCACCCGGGCCGGAGCCGCACCCACCGCGCACGGCGATCGAGCAGTCGCTCGCCGCCGCCCTCGACGACGCGGCGCTGACCCCGGACCGGCTCGGCTGCGTGTACGCCGACGCGCCGGGACTGCCGTCGGGCGACGCCGTCGAGGCGGCCGCCATCGGCGCGGTGCTCGGCCGGCACGCCGCCGATGTCCCGGTGACCTCGGCCAAGGGAGCCACCGGTCACCTGCTGGCGGCGGCACTGCCGCTGCACAGTGTCTTCGCCGTGCACAGTCTGGTCGAGCAGCGAGTGCCCGCGATCACCAATCTGCTTCATCCCGAACCTGATTCGAATCTGGACCTGGTGCGCGACCGTCCACGCCGGATCGGTGCCGGCACCGCCGTGGCGTGCCTGGCCGGCGGGTTCCGCGGGCAGAGCGAGTGCGTCGTGTTCGGTCCGTTCGAGGCGAAGGGGACATGATGCGATTCCTGCTCTACGACCGGGTGCTGGAGGCGAGCAAGGGCGAGTCCATGGTCGCGGTGAAACACGTCTCGCTCACCGAGGACCATCTGGCCGCGGGCTACGCGGGCCGCCGGCTGCTCAGCGGCTCGCTGCTGCTCGAGTCGATGGCGCAGGTCGCGGGCTGGCTGGTGCATCTGAGCACCGATTTCACCGTCTCGGCGTTCCTGTGCATCATCGATCGGGCCGAGATCGTCGGCGAACTCCCGCCGGGCCGGGCGATGCGGGTCGAGGCCCGAATGCTCGGGCTGAGCAAGCGCTGGGCGCAGCTCAGCTGCGCGGCCTACGACGAGACGACGCCCGTCGCACACATCGCGCGGCTGAACTACGTGCTTCAGGACATCACCGACCCGGCCGAGATCGCGGCCGAGGAAAACCGGTTCCGCTACTACTCCGGCTGGTCGCTCGACCGGATCCGGGCCGTGCCGAGCGGGACGGTGTCCCGATGAACCGGGTGGTTGTGACCGGGCTCGGCGCGGTTACCCCGATCGGGCTCGGCCATCACCAGTTCTGGGCCGACCTCGTGGCCGGCGTCTCGGGCGAGGGGCCGATCACGCTGTTCGACGCGTCCGCCCTGCCGACCCGGATCGCCGCCGAGGTCGCCGAATTCGACGTGCACGACTACTGGGACGGCCCGTTCCCGGCCGAGCTGCGCGCCGACCGGCAGGCCCGGTTCGCGCTCGCGGCCTGCGCCATGGCCCTCGCCGACAGCGGCCTGACCCGGACCGGCGGCCCGATCGCGGTGCGCGCCACCGGCCGAGTCGGCCTGGTGCTCGGCGCGGGTCTCGGCATCGTCGGAATGGACGACATCGCCGGGCATCTCGACGACCACGGCCGATTCCGGCTCCCGGCCCCGCTGGCCGGCCCGGCGACGATCAACCCGGTTTCGCTGATCCGCGATCCGCAGGACCTGGTGATCGGCCTGCTGGCCGGACATCTGGGCGTCACCGGACCGACCACCGTGATCACCTCGGCCTGCGCGGCCGGCGCCCACGCCATCGGCACCGCGTTCCGCCTGCTCCGGCGCGGCGGCGTGGACGTCGTGCTGTGCGGCGCAATGGATTCCATGATCAACCCGCTCGGCCTCGCCGGGCTGGTCGCCCTCGGCGCACCGTCGACCGACAATCTGCCCGGCCGCACCGGCCGCCCGTTCGACGCGACCCGGACCGGTTTCGTGGTCGGCGAGGGCGCCGGCATGGTCGTACTGGAGACCGAGGCGCACGCCCGTCGCCGGTCGGCGCCGTGGTACGCCGAGGTCGCCGGGTTCGGCCGCTCGCTGGATGCGCACCGGTTCACCGAACCGCACCCGAACGGCGCGGGCGCGGCGCTGTCGATGCGGGCGGCGCTGGCCGACGCGGCGGTGACCCCGGATCAGGTCGGCCTGGTCAACGCGCACGGCACCGCGACCATCCTCAACGACCGGGTGGAGACCACCGCGATCAAGCACGTCTTCGGCCGCGCCGCGACCCGGCTCGCGATCACCGCGAACAAGTCGATGACCGGCCATCTCATCGCCGCCTGCGGCGCCGTGGAATTCATCAGCACCGTGCTGAGCGTGCGCACCGGCCTCGTGCCGCCGACGCTCAACTATCGCCACCGCGATGCCGAATGCGATCTCGATTACGTTCCCGGCACGGCCCGGCAGCTGCCGGTGGAGGTGGCGCTGACCAACTCGTTCGGCCTCGGCGGCCAGAACGGCACCCTGGTGGTGCGTCGCGCCGCCGACGACGCGATGGCACCGGTCTGAGGATGGGATGGCGCACATGCACGTGTTACTGGTGAACCCCGACGTCCGGGACAAGAGCGTGATCTACGGCAACCGCATGCTCAACCCGGTGCCGGTCAACCTCGCCTACCGCGCGGCCATGACCTCGGCCGCGCACCGGGTCACGGTGATCGACGAGAACGCAACGCCCATCACCGATTTCGACCGCTTCGCCGATGCCGACCTGGTCGCCGTCACCTCGAAGTTCTTCGGCGAGCGCCGCACCGGTGAACTGGTCCGCGGTTTCGCCGGACTGGGCACGCCGGTCGTCGTCGACGGGTACTTCCCCAGCTATGACCCCGAGGCCGAGCGGATCGGGGCCGCCGCCGTCATCCGCGGCGAGGTCGAGCAGGTGTGGCCGCAGGTGCTCGACGACGCGGCAGCCGGCCGCCTGCGCCCGCGCTACCTCGGCGGCCCCGTCGATCTGGCGACGCTGCCGCAGTACGGTCCCGAACACCTGCCGCCGCACGACTATGTGTTTCCGGTGGAAGCCACCAGGGGCTGCCCGTTCTCGTGCAACTTCTGCATCGAGACCCGCTACCACCACGAGTCCTTCCGCACCCGGCCGATCGATCAGGTGCTCGCCCAGATCGAGTCGCGCACCGGCGATTTCGTCCAGTTCTCGGATATCAATATCGTCGGGAACCCGCGCTATGCGCGGACCCTGTTCGCCGAATTGGCACCGCTGCGGGTGCTGTGGGGCAGTCAGGCGACGATCACCATCGCCCAGCGCGAGTCGCTGGCGCAGGCCGCCGGGCAGGCCGGGTGCATGCTCGTGTTCATCGGCCTGGAATCGGTGCACCCGCAGAACCTGGTCTCCTCAGACAAAGCCTGGAGCCGTCCGACCGATTATCGCAGGCACATCGCCCGGCTGCACGATGCGGGCATCGGGGTGATCGGTTCGTTCGTCTTCGGTTTCGCCGGCGATACCCCGGACGTGTTCGAGCGGACCCTGGAGTTCGTCGTGGACAACGAGATCGAGATCTGCCACTTCAACCCGCTCGGCAGCGGGCCGGGAGTGCCACTGTACGAACAACATCGGCGCGCGGGGCGAATGATCGACCCCGGTCCGGGCGGGCCGTCGCACCTGCGCGCGTCGGTGGCGCCGGTGTCGATGACCGTCGCTCAGCTCGAGGACGGCCTCGAATACCTCTACACCAGAACCTATTCCCGCGCGGTGACCCGGCAGCGACTGCGCCGTCATCTCGGCGATGCCCCACTGCCCGGCCCGCGGTCCGGGGCGAAGAAGCGCGCCATCGTCGGTCTCAACCTGGCCTATCGGCGCGCCGTGGAGCGACATTATGGATCGACCGTCGGCGCGGAGGGACGGCCATGACCGCCGCCACCGAAGCCGCCGTGTCCCCACTGCTGCTATCGGCCTTCTCCGGCGCGGCGCCGATGACGGTGGGAGTCGATCTCGCGGCGATCGGCCGGGTGCGGGCCCTGCTCGCCGCCGGCACCGGGTTCACCGACCGGGTGTTCCGCCCGGCGGAGATCGCCTACTGCGCCGGATTCCGTGATCCCGCACCGCATTTCGCCGCCCGGTTCAGCGCCAAGGAGGCCACGTTGAAGGCGTTGCAGGTCGGCCTGGGCCTGCCGCCCGCGACCCGGCGACTGCGCGACATCGAGGTCTGCCGGTCCGCCGGAGCACCGCGGTTGCTCCTGCACAACCGCCTGCCGGCACTGGCGCGGCGACTCGGTATCACCGGTGCCGCAGTGTCATTGAGTCACGACGGCGACTATGCCGTCGCCTACGTGTTGCTCACCGCGCAGGGGGCGGTGAGCACATGAACCGCCTCGACGACTCCGTCGCCGTCGTGACCGGTGCCGCCGGTGTATTCGGGACCGCTATCGCCACCCGCTACGCCGAGGAGGGCGCGGCGCTGGTGCTCACCGACATCGACGAGACCCGCTTACAGGACACGGCGAAGGCGATCGAAGCCGTTGCCGCCGTGCCGATTACCGCGTTCGTCGCCGACCTGACCGACCCCGTCGACGTGACGCGGCTCTTCGAGCACACCGACGAAACCTACGGCCGCATCGACGTCCTGATCAACAACGCCGGCGCGGCGCTGCGCTCACCGCTGGTCTTCCACAACGACGCCGACTGGCACCGGATGCTCCGGATCAACCTCGACACCGTCTTCTATTGCAGCAGACAGGCGGTGCGCCGGATGCTGCCGCGGCGCAGCGGCCGGATCGTCAACGTCGCCTCGGCGCTCGGATTGACCGGCGGCGCAGACGAAGTCGCGTACGCGACCGCGAAGGCGGCGGTGCTCGGGTTCACCCGCAGCGTCGCCCAGGAGGTCGGGCGGCGCGGCATCTGTGTCAACGCCATCTGCCCGACGCTGGCCGACAGTGGCGTCAGCCGCGCGTATTTCGGCGGTTTCGACGTCGACATCCGGGCGGTTGCCGGCTATCTCGCCCGGCGCGCGGCGATGCCGCGGCCGATCGCGCCGGACGACGTGGCCGATATCGCGGTCTTTCTCGGCGCACGCGAGAGTGCGTACCTCAATGGGCAGGCCATCCTGGTCGGCGGAGTGGGATAGGAGTATCCGTGCGGTTTCTCATGGTTGACGCGATCACCGAACTCGACGGCGGACGCCGCGCGGTCGGCGTGAAGAACGCCGCGATGAGCGAGGACTACTTCGCCGATCACTTTCCCCAGCAGCCGATTCTGCCCGGCGTGCTGGTGCTGGAGGCGATGACCCAGCTGGCGCGCTGGTTGGTGATCACCGGTAGCGACTTCCACACCACGGTAGTGCTGAGCGCGGTGCAGCACAGCAAGTTCATCGACTTCGCGGTGCCGGGCGACCGGCTGACGGTAGCGGTGGACCGGCTCGACGACGGCGCGCCGGACCAGTCGACCGAGATAGATTTCCGCGGCACCGCGCAGGCACACGGGCGCAAGATCGCCGTCGCGAGCTTCCGTTGCCGCAGTTACCCACTCACCGAATTCGAGGATCCGGACAGCACCCGGCGGCACTATCAGGTGCTGCGGCTCAACGGGACGAAGGTGAACGGGCAATGAGGCGCCGCGTCGCCGTCGTCGGCGCGGGCGTCCTGTCCTGCCTGGGTACCGACTATCGCGCGCAGTGGCAGCGAATTCTGGCGGCCGAGACCGGATTACAGCGACGGCACAGCGAAAGTCCTTCCGAACTGGGCTATTTCGGCACGGTAGACGATACCGGGCACCCGGTCGCCGCGGCCGACCGCAAACAGCTCAAACGGCTGACCCGAGCCTCCCGGCTCGGTGTGTTCGCGGCCGATCTGGCGGTGGCCGACGCGGGACCGGTCTTCCGGGCCGCCGCCACCGCGCGACGCGGGATCTACATCGGCTCCAACGAGAACGAGGACGAACACAACTACCTCGAACGGTTCGCGCCGGTGCTGGCCACCGCGCGCAGGCCGGATGGCACCCTCGACTACCAACGGCTCGGCCACGCGGCGCTGCACCGGGCCAAGCCGGACTTCCTGCTGTCCGGCCTGCCCAACGCGGCGCTGTGCCAGATCACCATCCGGCACGAGATCTGCGGCGCGAACAGCACTTTGGTCGACGGGTCGGCGATGGGCCTGTGCGCGATCGGGCGGGCCTTCCGCGCCGTGCGCGACGGGCGAGTCGACGTGGCCGTCTGCGGCGGAACCGACGCGGGCGCGGACGAATTCGCCCGGCTCGCCCTGCGCGAGTTCGGATTGACCTCTGCCTGTACCGACGGTGCGCGCTCGGTCCGGCCGTACGACCGGGATCGAGACGGATACGTCTGCGCCGAGGGGGCGGCCGCGCTCGTCCTCGCCGAGGTCGAATTGGCCCGCGCCTACGGTGCGACCATGCTGGCCGAGATCTCCGGTTTCGGCGCCGCCACCGATCGGGGCCGACCGCTCGCGCCCGATCCCGAAGGCAGCGGCGTCCGCGGCGCGATCGCGCGCGCCGTCGCCGACGCCGACATCGATCCCGGGCAGGTCGGCTACGTGTACGGGCACGGCGACGCCACCGTGGACGGTGATCGCGCCGAACTGCGCGGCATCGCGAAAACCCTGGCGCGCGAACGCGGTATCCGGCTCACCGGGACCAAGGCCGCCACCGGCCACATGGGCCCGGCCACCGATGTCGCCGAGGCGGCATTCGCCTGCTTGAGCGTGCGCGACGGCATCATCGCGCCGACGCTCAACCTCGAGCGGCTCGACCCGGCCGCCGGTGCGGTCGAGGTGGTGGATCGGCCGTGCGCGCTCGGCGCGCGGTACGCGGTCACGCTCAGCCGGAACGTGGATGGTCCCGAAGTCGCCGCATTGGTGATCGGCGCAGTGCGAGAAGCGAAGTGAGGTTGCCATGTCAGCGGATCTGGCGGGACGCTCCGTCCTGGTCACCGGCGGTTCCCGGGGCATCGGCCGGGCGATCGCGCTCGAGTTCGCCGACCGCGGCTCGGACGTGATCCTGACCTACTGGCGCAAACGCTCCGCCGCCCGTGAGGTGGTCACCGAGATCGAACGCAAAGGCAGGCGGGCCCTCGCGCTGCGCGTGGACGTCGGCGAACGAGACCAGCTGAAACGGCTGTTCGCGGATATCGGCGAACAGTGGGGCGGGCTGGACTTCTACATCAACAACGCCGCGTCGGCGATCATGAAGCCGTTGTTCGCGCTCGAAACCCCGCACTGGCGCTACACCCTCGACACGAACGTCACCGCGGCGTTGTTCGGCTGCCGCGCGGCCTACGACCTGATGCCCGGCGGGCGCGGCGCCATCGTCCTGCTGTCGAGCATGGGCGGGCGGCGTTATCTGCCCAGCTACGGCGGGCTCGGCATCTGCAAGGCGGCGATCGAATCGATGGGTCGCTACCTGGCCGTCGAACTCGCGCCGGGGGTCAACGTCAACACCGTCTGCGGCGGGCTCATCGAGACCGACTCGGTTCGCGCCCTGGCCGGCGCGCAGGACTGGATGCGGCAGGTCGCGGAGGTCGGCCCGATGCGACGGGTCGGGCGGCCCGAGGATCTGGCCAAGGTCGTCGCCTTCCTGTGCACCGACGACGCGAGCTGGATCCGCGGTCAGACCATCGTCGTCGACGGCGGCGCCTCGCTGACGTCCTGAGCCCGAACGACTAGGAGGCACTCGTGCGCACCGTGATCGAGGAAACCAGGGGAATCTACGATCTGACCCACCGGCAGATCACGCTCACCCCCTCCGGGCAGGCCATGATGGCCTATCTGTGGCAGGACTGGGGCGGCTATCTCGGCCAGCTGAGCTGGACCACCAGGGATCAGCTGCGCGAGCTGACCCGGGCCACCGGGCTGGCGCCGCGAACGACCGGTCTCGATCTCTGTTGCGGCACCGGCGGCATCGCCCGCTATCTGGCCGAGGCCACCGGCTGCGCGATGACCGGCATCGACTACTCCCAGCCCGCGATCGAGATCGCCCGGCGCGCCGCGACCGCCGTGCGCCCGCCGATCCGTTTCGATCACGGCGATGCCCGCGAACTGCCCTACGCGGCAGCGACATTCGATGCGGTGGTGAGTGTGGACAGCCTGGTCATCGTGCCCGACCGCCATCGGGTGGTGGCCGAGTGCGCCAGGGTACTGAAACCCGGTGGCCGCCTTGTCTTCACCGACGAGGTGCTGACCGGCCCGTTTCCGCGCGATCCGGACACGTTGCGCGCCTTGTCCGTCTATGGCCGCCTGTTCCCGCAGACCCCCTCGGGATATCGGCGACTGCTGGCGCACGCCGGATTCGTCGACATCGACATCCGGGACAGCACGGCGATGTTCGTCGCGATCAACCAGCGCTGGGCCGACTCGTACCGGCGCTTCGCGACGCAGGGGCGAGAGGTGCTCGGCGACAAGCTTTTCGACGACGGACTTGCCTTCTTCGAGACGCTCGCCGAACAGGGCGCGGCGCGACGGCTCGGTCAGGTCCGGGTGCTCGCCACTCGCGGCCCCGCATAGCCGATGGCGTACTCCACGGACCGAGCCGGGCGCGATCAGCGCACGGTCACCGTTCCCGCCGCATCGAAGATCGCTGTGCTGCACGGTGTTTCGAAGATGTTCGGTCGCGGGGACACCGCCGTGCACGCGCTGATCGAGCTGGACCTGACCATCGCCCCCGGCGAACTGCTCGTGGTGCTCGGCCCCTCGGGGTCGGGCAAGACCACGCTGCTGAACGTGCTCGGCGGCCTCGAAACGCCGACCACCGGCGACATCAGCGTCGACGGCCGGGCACTCACCGGCCTCGACCCGAAGGCGATGTCCGCGCTGCGCCGGGAGTCGCTGAGCTTCGTCTACCAGTTCTTCAATCTCGTTCCGACCCTGACCGCGGCCGAAAACATCGCGGTGCTGGCCGAATTGACCGGCGGCGCGGTCCGATCCCGAGTCCGCGAGGTACTCGCCGAGGTCGGCCTGGCCGAGCAGGCGCACCGCTTTCCGGCCCAGCTGTCCGGCGGCCAGCAGCAGCGGGTCGCGATCGCGCGCGCACTGGTGAACCGGCCGCGCCTGCTGCTGTGCGACGAACCAACGGGCGCACTCGATCTGGGCACCGGGCGCGGCGTGCTCACCCTGCTGCAAGATCTGTGCCACCGCGATGGTCGCGCCGTCGTGCTGGTCACCCACAACCAGGCCATCGCCGCCATCGCCGACCGGGTGCTGCGCATGCGCTCCGGCCGCATCGTCGAAGACCTGCACCAGGACGCGCCGCTGCGGGCGAGCGAGGTGTCCTGGTGACCGGGCATCCGTCGCTGCGCCGGAAGTTATTGCGCGACATTCGCACTCAATGGCCGCAGTTCGCCGCGCAGACGATGATCATCGTCCTGGGGGTCGCGCTGTTCACCGCGTCCTACGGCGCGTACCGAAACCTGACCGCCTCCTATGTCGGCACCTTCGCGACGCAACGATTCGCCGATGTCTGGGTGACCGGCGGCGATTCGGCCGCCATCGCCGCCGCGGCGCGCACGGTGCCCGGCGTCGCCGACGTCGTCGTGCGCCGGCAGGCCGATCTGCCGTTGCGCGTCGGCGGGGACAAGCTGCGCGGCCGAATCGTCGGCATTCCCCCGGACCGCCCACCCGGCATCAACTCCCCGGCCATCCTGTCCGGTCGCTATCCGGCCGCGAATGAGATCCTGGTCGAACACCACATGGCCGAACACTTCGGCTTGACCACCGGCGCAACGCTTTCGGTGCTCGGACCCGACGGCTGGCGCGACGTCCCGATCGCGGGCGTGGTGTCCTCGGCCGAGTACCTCTGGCCCGCGCGCAGCCGCCTCGACATGTTCGCGCTGCCGGACAACTTCGGCGTGATCTTCGCGGCCGAGCCGCTGGCCACCGCGCTCACCCCGGGCGCGACCGACCAGACCCTGGTCCGATTCGCCGGCGCGCCGAATCCTGCCGCGCTCGACCAGCTTCGGCGCACGGCGAACAACCTCGGTGCGCAGGAAGTGCTCGACCGAGCCGATCAACCGTCGAACTGGTTGCTGCGCATGGACATCGACGCCTTCGGGCGCCTCGCCTATCTGTTTCCGCTGCTGTTCCTCAGTGCCGCCGGGCTGGTGGCGTACATCCTGTTGCATCGGCGGGTGCGCACCGAGCGTCCGGTGATCGGCGTGCTGCTGGCCGGCGGCGTGGGACGCGCGACGATCCTGTGGCATTACCTGCAATACGGAATCGTGGCCGGATTGGCCGGGGCGATCGCCGGAATCCCGCTGGGGCTGGCCGGATCCGGCGCACTGAGCAGTGTCTACCTTCGCGCGATCGACTTACCGGAGTCGGCGGCGGTCGTCGAGGTCTTGCCGATCACCGTTCTCGGCGGGCTGGTCTTCGGGGTCGCGGCAGGCGCACTCGGCACCCTCGCGCCGGCACTGCTCGCCTGCCGCACCCCGCCCGCCGCCGCGATGCGCGGACCCCTGCCACCGCGTCCCGGGCGAATCAGCCTGCCCGAACGCTTGATTCCGCCGCTGCGCCGGCTCCCCGCCCGGTGGCTGCTCGTGCTGCGCACCATCGGCCGCAACCCGCGGCGCACCTGGAGCACCGTCCTGGGCACCGCGCTGGCGCTGCTGGTCATCCTCACCTCGTGGATAATGCTCGACACCATGGCCAAGGCCCTGGACGTGTCGTTCCATCAGGTGCAAACCGCCGACGCGCGAGTCGATTTCACCGCTCCGGTCGATCAGCGCCGCCTGGCCGAGCTGACCCACACCGACGGGGTCGTGGCCGCCGAACCGATGGTGCAATTGCCGGTCACCCTGACCGCGGGCAGCGCGACCTATTCGACCGCACTCATCGCGCTCCCCCGCGACACCACGATGCACGGCCTTCGCCCCGTCGCCGGCTCCACCGTTTCCCGCGCCGCCGACGGCCTGCTGGTCGGCAAGGGTGTCCGGCGCCTGCTGCACGTGGATACCGGCGACTCGGTCGAGGTGAAAGTGCCTGGCGTGCAGTCTGTTCGGGTGCCCATCTCGGGCGTGCTCGACGAGCCGATCGGCGCCTTCGCCTATGTGTCGATCGAACAGCTCGACGCGCTGGCGGGCACGCCGATACCGGTCGGCTCGGCGCTGCTACGCGTCGCGCCGGGCACCGATCCCGATCAGCTCCGACACGAGCTGTCCGGCCATTCCGGCATCGCGGCCTACGAGGATCTGGCCGAGTTGAATCGGCTGATCGACCGCTACGCCGGATTCTTCTTCGTGTTCGTCGGCGTGATGCTGGCGCTGGGCAGCGTGCTGGCCTTCGCCATCATCTTCACCACGATGTCGATCAACATCGCCGAGCGGCGGCGCGAGGTCGGTGTGCTGCGGGCGGGCGGAATGCCGCCCGGCATGATCGCGCGCCTGATCACCGGCGAGAACGTGCTGATGACGTTGCTCGGCATCGCGCCGGGACTGGCGCTCGGGGTGCTCGGCGGCCACGCCTTCCTGTCCACCTATACCAACGACCAGTTCCAGCTCGACGCGGTTGTCCGGCCGAGCACCCTGGGTATCGCGGCGCTCGTGATCCTGACGGTCGCCGCCGCGTCGCTGCTGCCCGGACTGCGGGCCGTTCGCCGCCTCGACCTCGCCGCGATCATGCGCGAACGATCCGATTGAGCCCGCCCGCAGGAGTGCCGATGAACCATTGCGCCTTCGTCACCGGCGGTAATCGCGGCATCGGCCTGGCCATCGCCCGCGAACTCGCCGGCCGGGGCATGCCGGTGGCGGTGTCGACGCGCTCCGGTGTCGTGCCCGACGGATTGTTCGGCGTGCCCTGCGATGTCACCGATCAGCGGCAGGTGGATCGCGCGTTCGCCACGATCGAACAGCGACTCGGCGCGGTCGACGTGCTGGTCGCGAACGCGGGCATCACCAAGGACGTGTTGCTCGCGGCGATGACCGAGGCCGATTTCGCGTCCGTCTTGGACACCAACCTGGTCGGCACGTTCCGGGTGATCAATCGAGCCGCCAGGACCATGATTCGCCGGCGGCGCGGCCGGATCATCCTGGTGTCCTCCGTGACGGCGCTCCTCGGATCCGCTGGCCAGACCAACTACGCCGCATCCAAGGCGGGCATGATCGGTTTGGCGCGGTCACTCGTGCGCGAACTCGGCGCGCGCGGCATCACCGTCAACGTGGTCGCACCGGGATTCGTGGACACCGACATGACGGCCGCGCTGACCCCGCAGTGGCGCGCCGAGGTCACCAAGAAGATTCCGCTCGGCCGCATCGCGGACGCCGCCGAGATCGCCCGGGTGGTGGCGTTTCTGGCCGGCGAGGACGCGGGTTACATCACCGGCGCGGTGATTCCGGTGGACGGCGGGCTCGGCATGGGCCACTGACGGCCGCGGCGCAACCCGTTGGCCGCCTGCGGCTGCTGCCCGTGGTCCGCGCTGTTGTCGAGCAAGGCGATCAATCCGGTCTCGTAGGCCACCGCGACCGCCTGCCCGCGCGTGCCGACCGCCAGTTTCTGCAATACGTGGTGCACGTGACTGCGCACGGTCGTCGCCGAAACCGAAAGCTGCCGGGCGATTTCCGCGTTCGAACGGCCGTGCGCGAGCAGTCCGAGGACCTCGGCCTCCCGGCGGGTCAGGCTCCCGGCCACCTGGATATCCAGGTTCCGGGTGACGCTGGAGGCCACCACATGATCGAGGCCACCGACGATCTGCGGCGGCACCACCAGCCGATTACCCACCGCGACAACCCTTATCGCACAGAGCAATTCGAACGGCGAGCAGCCCGACGAGAGCAGGGCGCGCACGCCGGTTCGCACGAGTTTCACCGCGCGCGCCACATCCTCCTCCGTCATGACCATGATGACTTTCGACGCCGCGACGATCTCGGCGAGGCGATGTTTGCCTTCGACCGCGCCGACGAGCAGAACCACATCGGGTGCGTGCGCTTTGATGGCGCCGAGCAGGCTGTGTCCACCGGCGACATCGTCGACGACATCGATATCCGGTTCGCGATCGAATTGAACACACAGACCCGAACGCATCAAGGCGCTGTCCGCACAGACCACCAATCGAATGGTGACTGGCCTGTGCGCCGACACGCTAGCTCCCCGGCACTCGCTCACCGACCCTGGGATCGGTGCCGCAATGGGTCCGGTAATCGCGCCGCGAAGGTGCGGGGCACGCCGCTCCACATGATCAGTTCTCTTGCGTGACAAAACATCTCACGCTCCTATCCGTCCCAGCGAATGTTCACCAGGGTAGCACGTAAATGCGATATGACTTCGTTGTTTCTTCCGGAATACATTGTGCAAATCAACGATTCTTCATGTGCACACTGTCGATTACCTGAGCTCGCCGGAACCATTCTCAATAGTGCGTTCCGCCCTTTCGGTCGCCATACGTCTCACGCACTCGCAGCAGCGCCGCGGCAATTTCCCGGCCTGCCGTACCCAGTAATGAGCCGAGCGTGGTTCGATCCACCGTCCAGCGCGGCAGGCGCTCGAGAAACTCGCCTACCTCGGCCATCGTCGCGACCAACTCGGGCGCACCGTCGCCCGCCGTGCTCGGCGCGATCCGCATTTGCAAAGTAATTGCGCCGCAACGCTTTCCGATAAGCCGTGCGATCACCGCCTCCGCGTAATTCTGCACCGACGGTCGCGGACGCGCGCCGATCGACCGCGGCGAAAGCACCAGCCTGCCGAGCAATCCGACTCGCCGATACTCCGCGAACAGCGGTGAGCGCACCGCCCGGCGCAGCATCGCGTCCATCGCCGCCTCGATATCGGCCGACCCGGACCGGTCGTGCTCGGCCGCCTCGAGTGCCGCGCGGGCGAGCCCGGCCGCCATGTCGTTTCGGTAGTGCGTGCGCAGCCACTGCGCCGAATCCGGTGCGGTGCGCGACATCTGCGCGAAGACGGCCGCCGAGATCATCACCGCGCCGATCGGCACCAGCGCGTCGCTGAGCGCCTTGGACAGCGCGACCAGATCCGGCCGGAAGCCGCGCCCGGTGCAGGCGAGAAAGTGGTCGATATCGCAGCGCCAGAAGCCGGTGAATATCTCGTCCACGCCGACCAGGAAACCGGTGTCTGCGCGCGCCCGCTCGATTTCGTCGAGTACCGCCTGCGGTATTTCGACGCAGTCGTAGCCCTGCACGATTTCCAACCAGACGACCGCGATATCGTCGCGCCGCAGCGCGCGCCGTAATGCCGCCGGGTCATCGATATCGGCCTCGATCACCTCGACCGGATACGGGCTGAAGGCATGCTCGTCACGGTCGCGGAAGAACGAACTGGTCCGGCTCAGGGCCAGTGACATCGGGCCCTTGCCGGAATAGTTTCCGCGACAGGTGAGCACCGTCGCGCGGCCGGGCCGGGCGCACAGGGCCGCGAGCAACGCGTTGTCGACCGCGCTCTGCCCGCTCACGGCGGGCAGCATGATCGGCAGTCCGGTCAACCGCGCGAGCGTGCTTTCCAGCCTTGATGTTTCGTCGCCGTCCGTGCCCGCCGCCATGATCGCGTCGGGCGACTGGACGTTGTGCCCGCGGAACGCCGGCCCGGTGCCGGAGGCCAGGTCGATATAGCCACGCGTGCCGTGCCGGTACCGGACGCCGCCGGCCGCGTCGAAGGTCAGGTTGATGGCGGCGAGGTCGATTGCCCTGGTCTGCCAGGTGTTGCTGTGCATGCGTAGTCGCGCGCTGCGGGTAAACCTGTTGTGCCGCATTCGAGTTACCGCCGCGTGTTCGTGGCGATCCATCGGCCGCCAGCGAATCAAGTTCTCGGACAACATCTGCATTGCCAGCCCGTTGCCGCCGAATGTCGACACGTGCGCGATGCTGTCCATCGTGTTGTTCCACAGCGCGAACATCTCCCTGGTGAACGACACAGTGCCACAGGGCATCTCGTTGCCCGCGCCGACTTCGCCGAGGAGCACCAGATCGGCGACGGCGACCGATTCGCGCAGCGGAGCGAGCGCGGCCTCGTCGCCGAGCAGCCCCCACGCCACCACCGCGCCACGCTCGCGCGCAACCTCGAGCGCCGCGCGCACCGGCATCAACGTTTCGTCGGTCAGACCGTCGACGATCACGACATACGACGTCCAATCCGCGCCGATCCGGCGCAGAAACTCCTCGACGGTAGCGACAATCAGCATGCCGTCCGCGACGATCGCGGACAGACCGGGCACCGCGTGCCCGAATGCGTACCGCGCGGTCCCGGTCGGGTCGAGCACCAGAATGCGGCAGGCTCCGGCCTCGCCGCGGCGATTGTGCCGGTTGCGCAGGTATTTCACGACCGTGCCGAGCGCCTCGACGCCGGAATTCACGAACACCGAATGCCATGCGGTTCCGGTCGAATCGCCGCGGCTGAGCATCCGATGCAGCAGATACGCCGAAACCGCGCCGTCCGGCGGAACATAGGTGCTCGCCAGAACCATGTTCGGCGATTTCGCCGCTACCCGCTCGGCCAATATCTCCCGCACCCGCTCGTGCTTACCCTGAAATGCGGTCCGAATTTCCGGCCGCGCCCAGCGCGCGTCTTCCGAAGTTGCCCCAGTCGACATCAAGCCAGCGTAACGCCGGAAAATCGGCCCGACATCGGCCGAACGGCGACCTGAATGTCAACGGTTATCCGACCGCTCCGCGAATTGGACCGATGGCAAACGAATACCCCGCCGAATCCGGCTGTCCGCCGAGCGCCGGGATCGCTAGGGTGGCGGGGTGATGTCTACAGCGCAGATGCTCGCCCTCGGCGGCGTGATCCTGGTGGCGGCCATGTCGCCGGGACCGGACTTCTTCATCGTCACCCGGAGTTCGGCGCTGTCCGGCCGTCGCGCCGGAATGGCCTGTGCGGCAGGGATTGCCGGCGGGGTATTCCTGTGGTCGGTGGTGAGCGCGCTCGGTGTCGCGGGTCTGCTCGCGGCGTCCGCGCTGGCCTTCACGATCGTCAAGCTCGTCGGCGCGGGCTATCTCATGCTGCTCGGCGTCCGCGCGCTGCTGGCCGCGCGTCGCGGCGGCTACGAGTCGACCGCGGACCTGCCCGCCGGCGGACCGAGCGCCATCGCGGCCTTCCGCCAGGGTCTGCTGACCAACCTGCTCAACCCGAAGGTCGCGGTCTTCTTCCTCGCCCTGCTCCCCCAGTTCTTCCCCGCCGAACCAACTGTCACCGACACCGTCTCCCTCGGCGCCATCGCCGCCGCCGTCTCCCTGGTCTGGTTCTCCGTCCTGGCCAACGTCGTCGACGCCCTACGCGGCTTCCTCGCCAAATCGAGCGTCCGCCGCACCCTCGACACCGTCATGGGCACCCTGCTGGTCGCCTTCGGCGTCCGAATCGCCCTCCAGAGCAACTAGTTTCAGCCGCCGCTGATGATGGCGCGCCAGTCGTCGAGCAGTTTGTCGCGGTGTTTGATGCTCAGAATCGTGGTCAGCGCCAAGCCGCGGAAGTAGGTGAGGGTCATCTCGAAGATCGTGTCGAAGTTCGCGGGCACGGGGTCCGCGACCTTCGCGAGGATGGATGCCCGGATGTTGCCGTGCAGCTCTCGCTGATGGCGTAGCAGCGCGCTGCGTAGCTCCTCGTCCGTGCGTGCGGCCACCCATAGTTCCAGGACCGCACCGAAGAGCGGGGTGGCGAAGCTGCGCCAGAGTACCGCCGTCCAGTCCGGGTCCCGAGGAGTCGTTTTCGTGGTCTCCTCGACTTCGCGCATCTGCTGGTCGGAGAGGTGGCGCACGGCGTCGACGAGCAGTTGCGCCTTGCTCGGGTATTGGTGCAGCAACGCTCCGCGGGAGACGTCGGCGCGGGCCTGGACGGCGCCGATGCTGGTCGCGGCGTAACCGTCCTCGATGAGGCAGTCGACCGCCGCGCGGAGGATGCGGTCGCGGGTTTGCTGACTGCGCGCCGCATCGCTGTGTTGACGACCTTCCGTACGAGCCATGGGTGCATCATCTCAGGCATTGACAACAGTACGATCGGACTGTTTCACTTTGTGCACGGCCGCCTGCCCCTGATCCCCTCCGCCCTGCGTGTCGAGGGCGACCAACCTCACGGACGGAAGAAGCATGCGAAGCACGACGCCGAAGTGGTCGGCGGACGAGGAGATGATCGCGGTGCGCGACACCGCACGTTCGTTCTTCGCCCGCGAGGCCGTCCCGCACCTGGACCGCTGGGCCGAACAGCGCCACGTCGACCGGGAGTTCTGGAAAGCGGCCGGCGCCTTGGGCCTGCTGTGCATGGCCGTGCCGACCGAATACGGCGGTGGCGGCGGCACCGCCGCCCACGATCTGATCATGCTGGAAGAGCAGGCCCGCATCGGCGAGCCCGGCTTCGGCAACATCGTGCACAGCGGGATCGTCGCGCCCTATCTGGTGGAGTACGGCACCGAGGAACAGAAACGGGCCTGGTTGCCGACTATGGCGAGCGGCGAGGTGATCGCGGCGATCGCCATGACCGAACCGGGCGGCGGTTCGGACCTGGCGCGGATGTCCACCCGTGCGCGACGCGACGGCGACGACTACGTCATCTCGGGCGCGAAGACGTTCATCACCAACGGAGGTTCCGCGGATCTGGTCCTGGTCGCGGCGAAAACCGATCCCGACGCTGGGGCACACGGGGTTTCGCTGCTGCTGGTCGACACCCGCGACTGCGCCGGGTTCCGCCGCGGGCGGGTGCTCGACAAGCTCGGCCAGCACAGCGGCGACACCGCGGAACTGTTCTTCGACGAGGCGCGCGTACCCGCGGCCAACCTGCTCGGCGGCAACGAGGGCCAGGGCTTCATCCAGCTGATGTCGCAGCTGCCGCTCGAGCGACTCGAAATCGCAGTGGCGGGCGTCGTCGCGACCGAACTGGCAGTCGAGCTGGCGATCGAATACACCAAGCAGCGCAACGCATTCGGCAAGCCGCTGTTCGGATTTCAGCACGTCCGCTTCGAGCTGGCCGAGTGTGCCACCCTCGCGCGGGTGGCGCGGGTCTTCGTCGACGACTGCGTCGAGCGCTACCTCGCCGGTGCACGCGACACCACCAGCGCATCGATGGCCAAGTACTGGGTGACCGACATCCAGGGGCAGGTCATCGACCGCTGCCTGCAACTGTTCGGCGGCTACGGCTACATGCAGGAGTATCCGATCGCCCGGCTCTACACCGATTCCCGCGCGCAACGCATCTACGGCGGCACCAACGAAATCATGAAAGAACTCATCGCCCGGTCGCTCTAGACCCCTTCGCAGACAAGAGATTCCATGTCCACAGACACCGTGCTCGTCCAACGGGACGGGCCGATCACGCTGATCGGGATCAACCGGCCCGAGGTCCGCAATGCCGTCGACGGCCCGACCGCCGCCGCACTCGCCGACGCCTTCCGCGACTTCGACACCGACCCCGAAGCGTCCGTCGCGATCCTCTACGGCGTCGGCGAAACATTCTGCGCCGGAGCCGATTTGAAGGCACTCGGCACCGACCGCGGCAATCACGCCGAACGCGACGGCGACGGCCCGATGGGCCCGACCCGCATGCGGCTGTCCAAGCCGGTCATCGCCGCGATCTCCGGGCACGCGGTCGCCGGCGGCCTCGAACTGGCGATCTGGGCGGACCTTCGAGTGGTCGAGGAGGACGCCGTGTTCGGCGTGTACTGCCGCCGCTGGGGCGTACCGCTGATCGACGGCGGCACCGTACGCCTACCCCGCCTGATCGGCGAAAGCCACGCGCTGGACCTGATTCTCACCGGCCGCCCGGTCGATGCCGCCGAAGCCCACCGCATCGGCCTGGCCAACCGAATCGTGCCCCACGGCCAATCCCGCACCGCGGCCCGCGAACTCGCCCACGACCTCACCCGATTCCCCCAGACCTGCCTACGCCAAGACCGGCTCTCGACGCTGGAACAGGCCGGCCTCACCGAATCCGACGCCCTCGCCAACGAATTCGAGCACGGCATGACCTCATTCCTCGCCGACACCCTGGCCGGCGCCGCCCGATTCGCCGCGGGCGCAGGCAGACACGGCGATTTCACCGAACTCGACCCCCCGAAAGGACCGACCCCCTAATGTCACCGACCCTGGCCGGCAAGACCGCGATCGTCAGCGGCAGCGGACGCGGCATCGGCGCCGCCATCGCCCACAAACTCGCCACCCACGGCGCCAAGGTCGTCGTCAACGACCTCGATCCCGAAGCGGCCCAACAGGTCGCCGACGAAATCACCACCGCAGGCGGCGAAGCCACGGTATGCGCCGGTAGCGTGACCGACCCCGAGTTCGCCGCGCGCTTCGTCGATACGGCGGTCCAGACCTTCGGCGGCCTCGACATCATCATCAACAACGCCGGTTACACCTGGGACACCGTCGTGCAGAAGATGACCGACGACCGATGGGACGCCATCCTCGACGTCCACCTCAAGGCCCCGTTCCAGATCCTGCGCGCGGCCCAGCCTTTCATCAGCGCGGCCTCGAAACAGGAACGCGCCGAGGGCAACCCGACTACCCGCAAGGTCGTCAACATCTCTTCCCTAGCCGGCCTCTACGGCAACGCAGGCCAAGCGAACTACTCCGCAGGCAAGGCCGGAATCCTCGGCCTGACCAAGGCAATCGCCAAAGAATGGGGCCGCTACCGCGTCACCGTGAACGCCGTCGCCTTCGGCCTGATCCAAACCCGCCTGACCGAATCCGCCGTCGAAGACACCACCATCGACATCGACGGCCACACCATCAAAGTCGGCGTAAACCCCATGATCCTCCAAGCCGCCCAACACATCGCCCCCCTCGGCCGCCTCGGCACCCCCGCCGAAGCAGCAGGCGCCGTCTACCTCCTCTGCCTCCCCGAATCCGACTACATCACCGGCGAAACCCTCACCTGCAGCGGCGGACTCATCGGCTGATCCCCTCGACCAACCCTCGTATCCCTGAGAAGATGGGACGGCTGTAGACAAACCGCAATCGCCCGGGGGGATGGGCTTATGCCACGCACGGACTCGATCACCTTGCCAATTTCTCGCTGGAACAGACTCTCTTCGCTACTCGGAACGGTCCTGGTCAGCGCGATCGTCGCGGCAACGGTCGCGGGTGGCATAGCTGCCCGCGCCACCGACCCGGCCCCTTCGACAACCGACCGCTGGTCGTGGCCGTGGTCGTTCAAATGGGCCTGGACCTGGCGATGGTCGTGGGAGTTCAAAGTCGTGGTCGGAGCGGCTGATACGAAGCAACCATCTGCCTGAGCGATGCCAACCTCGTGACCAGAGTTCACGCCGCCGAACCCGGTCGGAACGCAGTCAGTTCGAACGCTGCGCGACCTCTACCAATTCGCGGTCCGGACCGAGCACGATGCGCGGGGTCTGTGCGGGGTCCAGCCAGCGCAGCACGCGGAGCAGGTCGGGTCGGGCGAGGGTGACGCAGCCGGAGGTGTCGCCGGATCCGTTGACGTGTAGGAAGATCGCGCTGCCCGCGCCGGGGACGGCCGGGATGTTGTAGGTGATGAATGCGAGGTAGTCGTAGGCCGGCGAGATCTGCCATAGTGCCTCGCTCGCGCCGCCGGGATCGGTGCCGTGCTGAAAGGTGTTGTAGCCGAGGCTCGATGGGTTTCCGTTCCACCAATCACCTTCGGTCAGCTGGTGATAGGGGTACCGGGTCCCCGGATCGGGTTGGACGCCATACATCGTGTCGCCGAAGCCAAATACGCCGGTCGGCGTGGACGGCACCGATTCCCGGTGATGGTCGCTGAACCCATCCGTGCCGATTCTGGCGACCATCGCCGGAAAACCACGCTGCCAGGCACCATCGACCTTCTCGAACGTCTCCAACATCGCAAAGGTGGTCGCGGCAATAGGCGCGTGCACGATCACCACCTGGCTGGTGACGCTCGGAACGAGGCGCAACACGGCCGCCGGCTCGACACTCGGATCGCCGTACGTCGAACCCGTCGTGACGGCGGCCACCAGCGAAACCACGAGCCCGGCGACGCACTGAGTAGCGGCCATGAACGCGACGCTACTGCGGAGTCCCGCGATCGAGCGGGCGGCGCACGGCGCGGTGGCCAGATTGCACCCGTTACCAGGACTGAGCGCTGCTCGCGCTAGACAATCACGCCTGTTTCGACGCGAGTTCGATCACGGTGATGTCGGAAGGCGCGCCCACCCGGACCGGAGGTCCCCACGCGCCGGCGCCGCGGGTGACGTAGAGCTGGGTGTCGCCGTAGCGCTCGAGGCCCGCGACGGTCGGGTTGGCCAGTCCGGCAATCAAATTGCCGGGCCAGACCTGGCCGCCGTGGGTATGTCCGGACAGTTGTAGATCGACGCCGAACTTGACCGCGTCGTGGATCTGAACGGGTTGGTGCGCCATCAGCACGGCGGTGCGGGCGAGATCGCGGTTGCCGAGTGCGGCGGTGAAATCCGGTCCTTGACCGATGAGTTTGCCCTGAAGGTCGTTGACGCCCGCCAGGTCGAAATAGGGCAGCTCGACGCGACTGTTCGCCAGCATGTGCATCCCGAGTTCCTGCACGTGCTCGATCCACTCTTCGGCGCCGGAGAAGTACTCGTGATTGCCGGTGACGAAATAGGCGCCGTGCCGTGCTTTGAGCCGGGACAGCGGTTCGACCGCCGAGCGCAGGTGTTCGACGCTGCCGTCGACCAGATCGCCCACCACGGCAATGAGATCCGGTTGGGTGCCGTTGATCGTCTCGACCACTCGTTCGGCGAACCCACGACCGAGAATCGGGCCGAGGTGGATATCGCTGACCACGGCGATCCGCATGCCGTGCGCGGTGCGCGGCAGGTTCGCCAGCGGCACCGTCAAATGCTTCACTCGCGGTCCGGCCAGCACGCCGTAGGTGCCGTAACCGACGGTGCTCACCGCCGCGACGGCCGCCGCACCACCCACGGCGCGAGAGACGAAGAGCCGTCGCGAAACCGGTGCCGGATCTGCCGGCTGATCGGGCTCGACGCGGTCGGGTGCACCTGCGGGAACAAGTGCCGCTTCGACCGCGACGGAGCTGCGATTGACCCACCGCCGGAAAAACGGCCGAACCAGCTCACCGACCAACAGCCACAGCACGAGATAGAGGAACAGCACGCCCCACATATATCCAGGCCAGGCCAAGATCTGGATGGCCAGAAACGAAATCCCCGCCCGCTCGGCCACGAACGCGCCGACCAGCAGGAGCGGCCCGAGAATGACCACCGCGGTGCCCACCCGCCGCCCGATCGACCCGGGCATCGTCGTATCCCGCACCAGCCGCCGCCACAGATACCAGTGCAGCCCGCCGAATACCCCGAGTACGACGATTCCCACGCCTACGACAACCACGGCACCACTCTATGTCGAGTCATGTTCAGACCCAGGCGCCGATCGCGAGGAACGCGCAGATCAGCACGAACAGGATCCCCATAAGCGGCGCAACGAATCTCACGTACCGGTCGTAGCGCACCTTCGCCAGGGCGATACCACCGGTCACGACCGCCGTCGTCGGCGTGACCAGATTCGCCCACCCGGACGCCGACTGCCACGCGGTAACCACCAGGGACCGAGGCACATTCGCGAAATCCGCCAGCGGCGCCATGATCGGCATGACCAGCGTGGCATGCCCGGAACTCGACGGAATCAGAAAGCCGAGCGGCACATTCACCAGAAACACGGCGATCGCGAACAGCGCCGACGACGTGCCGGTCACTACGCCTTCCAGCGCATGCAGTGCGGTGCTGGTGATTTCGGTGTTGTTCATGATGACGGTGACCCCGCGCGCCAGCACGATCACCATGCCCGCCCCGACGAAATCGCCGAACCCCTTGCCGACCGCCTCGGACATCCTGTTCTCCCCCAGCCCGCCGACGAGCCCGATCAGCACCGCCCCGACCAGGAACAGCGCGGTGAGTTCCGGGAAGTACCAACCCAATTCCCACGTGAAGGGCGCGGCATCGGGTCCGTCGATCACCTCCGCCCACGGGATGATCGCGAAGATCATGAACGCGAAGGTGAGCGCGACCAACCAGAGCACCGCGGCCTGACGACGGGTCATCGCCTCGGGCGCATGGTCTTCGGCGCGTATGTCGCGATCGCCGGGCTGCCAGCCCGACCAGGACTTGCCCGGATCCCGCTTGACCCGTCGCGCGTACCAGAGCACGTACCCGACGGTGACCGCGGTGAGCACCACCAGCATGGCGATCCGCAGCAGGATGCCGTCGCCGATCGGCACGCCGGCGGCCGAGGAGGCGGTGCCGGTGGCGAACGGGTTGACGGTGGAGCACAGCATGCCGACGCCGGCCCCGCAGATGATCGCGCCGACCGCGGTCATCCGGTCGTAGCCCAGCGCCAAGGTCAACGGCACCAGCAGCGCGTAGAAGCCGAGGGTTTCCTCCGCGAACCCCTCCACCGTGCCCGCGATCGCGAACACCACCATGACGCCGACGATCAGCAGCGAGGACCGGCGGCGCAGCCGAAAGGCCAACTGCCCGATACCGCTGTCGAGCGCGCCGGTGGCGAAGGCGACGGTGATGAACGCGCCGACGGCCAGCACGAACAGGAATACCGCTGCCGCACCGTAGAGATTGCCGGTCAGGTCGGGACCCACCTGACCGGACTTGGCGTCCTGAATACCGTAGAGGCCGTTGATCGGCGAGAGGAACAGATCGCGCAGCCGCGCGCCGAAGTTCTTGGCGTCTTCGATGCGATGGTAGGACCCGGCGATCGGGTGGCCCTTGTCATCGATGTCGTAGGCGCCCGGTGGTATGACGAACGCCGCGAGCCACACCAGCACGGCGACACCGGCGAGGATCGTGTAGGTGGAGGGGAAGTACCGCGTCTTCTGCGCCGGCGGCTCGGATTCCGTTGTGGCCTCTGCTGTTTCGACGTTGCTCATCGGCGCACCCCGGCGGCGAAGAGTTCGAAGAACTCAGCCTCGGCGAGTGCGACATTCGCTACCTCGCTCAGCAACACCCGTTCGTTGAAGCCGTGCAGGTTGCACTTGGCGTCCTCCGCCCCGAGCAGCAGCACCTCGGCACCGGGATTGACCGCGGCCAGCGAGTTGGTGAGCGGAATGGAGCCACCCATCGCCGAGTCGACCACCTCGGCGCCCCACGCCTTCGCCATCGCCGCGCGCATGGCCGAATAGGCCGGACCGCTTGTCGCCGCGGCGAATCCACGCCCGACATCACCGCCGGTGACCTCGAGCTCGATCCCGTACGGCTTCACCTTGCGCAGATGATCGATCACCGCCCGCTGCCCTTCGGTCGGATCCTGCTCCGGATGGACGCGCACGTTGAGATAGGCGCGCGCATGCGGAACAACCGCGGACGCAGCGGTTTTCACCGGCGGCGCGTCGAGCCCGATGACCGTGACCGCCGGCCCGTACCAGATTCGCTCGCCGATCGGACCGGTGCCGAGCAACGGCATTCCCGGTGCCATACCGGTGATTTCGGCGAATTCCGTGTCCGTGTAGTTCGCACCGGTCCACGTGTCCCGGCGTAGGCCCTCGACGGCGACGTTGCCGTCGGCATCGTGCAGGGTGGTCAGCGCGGCCATCAGCGCGAGCAGCGCATCCGGTGCGGCGCCGCCGAATTGGCCGGAATGCACGGGCGCGGCGAGGGTACGCACCTCGACGAATACATCGGCGACCCCGCGCAGCGCGGTGGTCAGCGTCGGCGTTCCCGCGCGAATATTGCCCGCGTCGCAGATCAATAGAGCGTCGGCCTGGAACAGGTCGGGTTGCTCGGGCGGATAGTCGTCGAACGCGGACCCGTACTCCTCCTGCCCCTCGATGACCACGATGATCCCCACAGGCGGCTTGCCACCGTGCGCCCGCAGCGCACCGATATGCGCGACCACGTTGGCTTTACAGTCGGCGGCGCCGCGCCCATAGATCGCGCCGTCCCGCCGAATCGGAGTGAACGGCGGTGTATGCCAAAGCTTTTCGTCACCCGACGGCTGAACGTCGTAGTGCCCGTACAACAACACGGTCGGCGCACCGGGCGGGGGCGGAATGCGCCCATACACAACCGGCGAGGTGTCGGGCAGTTCCAGCACCCGCAGATCCTCGACGCCGGACTTAAGCAACTCATCGGCAATACGATCGTGCGCACGCTGTACGGGCTCGGCCGGATAGCCGGGGAACGCGATCGACGGTATCGATATCAGCTGTTCGAGCAGTTCTGTGAGCTCCGGCAGCAGATCACTGACGATCCCACGCAGGTCACCGCGCTGGTTCATGCCGGACATGGAACCACTCGATCCGCCCGCCTCAGCAAAGCCTCGGCGATGTTTATCCAAGAGTGACCGAACCCGCGCCGGACAAGTGTCGTACGGTTTTATCAGCACGCGGTGTCCTCGGTGCTGGGCGTTACCTCATGACGGCCGACGAAGAGGGTTCCTCATGATCGACGATCAAGACGTCATACGCGGGCAGAGTCCACCGTTCGACGACGACCTCTGGGACGCCGTCGCCTCGACGTTCGCGCGGCACACCGGGCGGCGCGCGGCGATCGCGGCGAACAGCGTCGGGTTCGTCCTGGTCGCGGTGCAGCTGGTGGTGCTCAGCATTCCGTGGTCCGGTGGGCATTCGCATTTCCAGCACGATGTGGTCGTGGTGAGCACCGTCGGGGTGGTGTTCTTCGTCCTCGCGGTGACCGTCGGGGTGTATCGCGGCGAGCGGCGCGCCGATCGGGCGTTCGGCTGGGTGCGGGATCGGCGGATGCCGACGGCGCAGGAGCGGTCGTTGACGCTGAGCTTTCCGTGGGCCGAGGCGGTCGACGAGTTCGGCGGCTGGATCATCGCGGCGATCACGACGGCCGTCGTGCACGCGGTACTCGAGTATCCGGTGCTGTACACGGCGCGTGTCACGCTGATCGTCGCCCTCGGCGGGCTCACCAGCGGTGCGCTGTCGTATCTGATGCTGGAACGGGTGGCCCGGCCGACCCTGCGGGTTGTCCTGGCCGGTGAGGCCCCGCCGGCCGGTGCCGTACTCGGCCTCCGCGGGCGACTGCTGCTGGTCTGGCTGCTCAGCGGCGCGATACCCGTGGTGCTGCTGGGGACCGCACCGCTCGGTCTCACCGAGGAAGAGCGGGCCTGGTTGCCGGTATCGCTGGCGGTGCTCGCGGCGTTGAGCGTGGTCGCCGGCCTGGCCTTCACCGCCGCTATGGCCTGGTCGTTGGTCGAGCCGGTGACCGGACTGCAAGCAGCGCAACGACGGGTGCAGGCCGGGGATCTGACCGCGCAGATCCCGGTCGATTACGGCGGCGAGGTCGGTCAGTTGCAGGCCGGGTTCAACCATATGGTCGAGGGAATGCGCGAACGGGAACGACTGCACGACCTGTTCGGGCGGCACGTCGGCGCCGAGGTCGCCCGCTTCGCCATGACCGGCGGTGTGCGGGTGGGTGGCGAGCGACGCCCGGCCAGCGTGCTGTTCGTCGACCTGATCGGGTCGACCTCGCTGGCCCAGCGCCTGCCACCGGAATCCATGGTGACGATGCTCAACGACATGTTCGCCGCGGTCGTTTCCTGCGTCGGCGCCGAAGGCGGGTGGGTGAACAAATTCGAGGGCGACGCCGCGTTGTGCGTCTTCGGCCCGCCGGACAACACCATCGGGCATGCCGCCGCGGTGCTGCGGGCCGCGCGTTCACTACGAACCGAGCTGGCCACCCTCGCCGAGCGATATCCCGAACTCGACGCCGCGATCGGCGTATCGAGCGGCGTCGTCGTGGCCGGCAATATCGGCGCCGAGCACCGCTATGAATACACCGTCATCGGCGACCCGGTGAACGTGGCCGCCCGTCTCACCGAAAAGGCGAAGACGGTGCCGGAACGAATACTGGTCGCCTACGACACCATTGCCGACGCTCCCGACGAGGCCCAGTGGTGGCAGCCGCACGACACGCTGATGCTGCGCGGCCGCTCTACTCCGACAAAGACTTTCGCGCCGCTCCCGATTCATGACACGACGGCGGCGCGAGCCTGAGCCCCGCTATTCGAGCGTCGCCGAGAGCTCGTACTCGGCGAGTACTCGCTGAACCACCTCGGCGAGCTGCTCGACATCGACCAGCTTCGGCGGGTGAAATCCATTGAAGCGCAAAGTGATCTGATCGTCGGATTCGAACAGCGAAACGTAAAGATTGCCCCCGCGTTCGGTCAGCACGGTCGGCGAGTCCAGGCTCTGATTGACCAGACCGAGCCTGATCTTCGTGGCCGAACGACCGTCGACGCGGAGCATCTCGGGGTCGAGTTCGCCGAGGTTGGAGCACACCGAAACGGTCGCGTCGGCCGCGACCTTGCGCACCAGCACTCCGAACAGCTTGCGCGGCAACGCAACCGCGATCGGAATCAACGGCGCTACCGGCCGCTCGCCGGTGACGGCCGCGCTCAGCTTCTCCTTCATCACCGCACGCAACGGGGCCAAGTCGGTCAACGGCCCGTCGCGCAGGTCTACCTCGAAATCTATGGACGCCAGGGCATTAGCCCGCCGGTCCGCCTCGGCACGCGTACTGACCGGCATCATCAGCCGAGCCCGCCCCTGTTCGTCGGTGCGACCGATCTCGGTGGCGATGGCCGCGGTCACCGCCACCGCCAGCGTGGTGCCGCTGCCACCCCGCGTCCGGGCGGCGGCATGCCAGAGCGATGCCGGAATCGTGGCGTCGACGGTCGGTAGGCGAAAGCCCTGGTCGGCGGCGCTCTGCTGCTCAGCGTGGTCGTTTCGGCCCACCGCCAACTGGACCGCCAGCCCGACCGCTCGCACCAGCGCACCGCCACGTCGTGCGGCATCGCGAAAATCGCCGAACAGCAATCGCATCCGCCCGAATTCGTCGGTCGGGTAGTTCAGTTCGAACCGCTTGTCCGCGACCGCCTCCGCGATCGCGTCGCAGAACGCGCGTCCGTCGGCGATCGTGTGCGAGGCCAGCAGTGATACCGCACTGTCGCCGTTGTCGCAGGCCGTCGTCGACAACCGCCACGCAGGGCCGCCGAAGGTGTGCAACTCCGCGCGTCCCTGCGTGGCGATCCACGTCTCCAGCTCACCGCGCGGAATCGGCGGCTCCGAGACCTCGAGCGGATCGAATTCGGCTCGCGCACTCCACCGATCGCCGGCGGCCGGGATCATCGCGGCCGCAACCACCCGGCCCAGCCTGCCGTGCCGCAATGCCGCGTGAAATTCGGCTAGTACGGCTTTGTCCACCGGACGGTCGTAATGCCAGACCGCCTGTATCGCCAGGGTCCCACCCAACGCGGAATGCCCCCGCGCGCTGACACAATCGATGTCCCCAAGCCGGTACGTCACACAAATCTCCTAGAGTTGCCGAAGCCGCTACAGCGGTGCTGAGCTGCTCGACAAAAAGAGCATCCGTGGCACGCACCATTGCGGTCAACTCTCTGTATCGGTGAAACGCCCCATTTCGCATCATCAATTCCTCAGGAAATCTGCGCAAGATTGTAAATAATAATGCCGCCAACTTCCGTAGCGGTGAAATTTACTTTCACCCAAGCGGTGATCTCGCTTGCGCTGCCATTGGATTCGCGGTCGGGGCCGCGCCCTTCGGAGTCGCTGGCGATGAAGTACTTAATGTCGCCATTCACGACATACTGCCCATCGTCGGCGGACCGGCTAGGCCGCCGCCGTGCCGTGGCTGTGTGGTTGGCGTGAGAGATCAGCCCCGTTGATCACCCGGTGTGTACGGGATGTTGAGCGCGTTGTTCTCATCCACCCGAATGCGCCGTCCGAGCTGGGGAAACGCACGCTGCGCGCAATCAGCGCGTTCACACACTTTGCAGCCGGGGCCGATCGGTATGGCGGTACTAGGGTCATCGATCGGAAGTCCGTGCGAGTAGACGAGTTTGTGGGCGTAACTGAGATCGCATCCGAGCCCGATGGCGAAGTCTCGCTTGGGTGAGAGATACCCCGGTGTGCTCTCGTCGGTGGTGCGGGCCAGCCACAGATATCGGCGGCCGTCGGGCATCTGTGCGATCTGCGTCCGGATGCGTCCCGGACTGCCGAACGCCTCGTGCACCACCCACAGGGGGCAGCTGCCGCCGACCCGGGAGAAGTGAAAGGCGGTGGCGGACTGCCGTTTCGAGATGTTCCCGGCGCGGTCGGTGCGGACGAACAGGAACGGCACACCGCGCCGGCCGGTCCGCTGCAACGTGGACAACCGGTGACTGACTGTCTCGAACCCGACCTCGAATTTCGCCGACAGCAGGTCGATGTCGTACCGCAGCGCCTCCGCCGCATCGTGAAACGCGGTGTAGGGCAAGATCAATGCCCCGGCGAAGTAGTTCGCCAGCCCGACCCGCAACAGCCCACGCGACTGCGCGGCCAGCGAATCCCCCCGCGCGATCACCGCATCGATGGTGTCGGCCTGGGTGAGAAACGCCAGCTGCGTCGCGAGCTGAAACGCCCGCTGTCCGGCCGACAACCGACGAGCGAGGGTGAGAATCCGGGTGCCGGGATCGAAAGTGCGCTTCGGACCGGGCTGATCGGGATCATCGGTGCGGATCACGACCGCGATATCGTGCTCCTCCCGCAACAGCTTGGTCAGCTGAAGATCCAACCCGCCGAGCGTGAATCCGCGCCGGGCGAACAGTTCTTCGGCTGCGGCGTCCAGATCGGGGATGTGATTGCGATGGTCATAGAAGAAGTCGCGGACATCCTCATAGGGCATCCCGGTGCCGGATGCATGGGAGTCGATTCCGGCGGACACCCGTTCGAGCTGTTCGGTCGCCCCACGCAACCGGCGATGCATCCCGACCAGCACCCGCGCCGCGGCGGGAATCCGGGAAACGAGTTCATCGATCTCGGTGGTCGTGATCGCCACCCCGTCGGATTCCTCGGCGAACACCGCTTGCAGATCGGCGAGCAGTCGCGCGTCGGTGTCCGCGGCGAAGAACTGCATGTCCAGATCGAAGGTCGAGTTGAGCCGCAGCAGCACCGGCACGGTCAGCGGGCGCTGGTCGTTTTCCAGCTGATTGACGTAGCTGACCGACAGCCCGAGCGTGGTGGCCATCCCGGTCTGGGTCAGCCCACGTTGCTCCCGCAGCGCGCGCAGCCGCCCGCCCGCGTACATCTTCTGCATAACTCGAAATCTAGCACCATCGTCTTACACAACTTCCACAACTTTGCCGGTTCGCTTCCGCAAATATAGGCATTTGCGAGGTGTTTCCCTGGTTGATAGCGGTGTGTAGCGTGCGAAATAGAACGCACGCATCGATGTCTGGAGGATTTCCACGGTGAAGAATCATCTCGTTCGCACCCACCGCTCCGCCGAGCAGTTCCCGCGCGACGAACACCTCGCGTGGCGCATCGCCGAGGTCGCCACCGACCCGGTCGAGGTGGCGCCGGAAACGGCGGAGATGATCATCAACCGGATCATCGACAACGCCTCGGTCGCGGCGGCCTCGCTGACCCGCCGCCCGGTCGCCAATGCCCGCGCCCAAGCGCAGGCGCACCCGTACCAGCCGGGTGCGGCCGTGTTCGGCGTCGGCGGCAGCTACTCCCCCGAGTGGGCGGCCTGGGCGAACGGCGTCGCGGTGCGGGAACTCGATTTCCACGACACCTTCCTCGCCGCGGAGTACTCGCACCCCGGCGACAACATCCCGCCGATCCTCGCGGTCGCCCAGCACGCCGGACGCACCGGCCGCGACCTGATCCGCGGTCTGGCCACCGGATACGAGATCCAGATCGACCTGGTGCGGGCGATCTGCCTGCACGAGCACAAGATCGACCACGTCGCCCACCTCGGCCCGTCCGCCGCGGCAGGCATCGGCACGCTGCTCGGCCTCGACGCCGAGACCATCTACCAGGCCGTCGGCCAGGCCCTGCACACCACGACCGCGACCAGGCAGTCGCGCAAGGGCGAGATCTCCAGCTGGAAGGCCTACGCGCCGGCGTTCGCGGGAAAGATGGCCGTCGAGGCCGTCGACCGGGCGTTGCGCGGCGAGGGTGCGCCGTCGCCGATCTGGGAGGGCGAAGACGGGGTGATCGCCTGGCTGCTCGGCGGTCCGAAGGCCGAGTACTCGGTGCCGCTGCCCGGCCCCGGCGAGCCCAAGCGGGCCATCCTCGACTCCTACACCAAGGAACATTCCGCGGAGTACCAGAGCCAGGCGCCGATCGACCTCGCCCGCCGGATGCGCGACCGCATCGGCGATCTCGACCAGATCGCCTCGATCGTGCTGCACACCAGCCATCACACCCACGTGGTCATCGGCACCGGCTCCGGCGACCCGCAGAAGTTCGACCCGACGGCCTCACGCGAGACCCTCGACCACTCGGTGATGTACATCTTCGCGGTCGCGTTGCAGGACGGAACCTGGCACCACGAGCGGTCTTACGCGCCCGAGCGCGCGCAGCGGCCCGACACCGTCGAGCTGTGGCGCAAGATCTCCACCGCCGAGGACCCGGAGTGGACTCGGCGCTACCACTCCACCGATCCCGCGGAGAAGGCGTTCGGCGCGCGGGCCGAGGTCACTCTGAAGAGCGGTGAGGTGATCGTCGACGAGCTCGCGATCGCCGACGCGCACCCGCTCGGTGCCCGTCCGTTCGCCCGCGAGCAGTACATCGCGAAGTTCCGCACCCTCGCAGAGGGCGTCATCGCGCCGCCCGAACAGGATCGCTTCCTCGACGTCGCCCAGCGCACCGCCGAGCTGAGTGCGGCGGAGTTGTCCCAGCTGTCGTTCACGGTGACCGACGAGGTCCTCGCGCGGGCGCCGCAGCTGCCGAAGGGGCTGTTCTGATGTCGGGCCTCCTTGCCGCCGCGACCTCGGCCGGCGACAAGCGGGCGGCCTTCCGCGCGGGATTGGCGTCGGGGACGATTCAGCGGTTCCCCGGTGCGTTCAATCCGTTGGTGGCCAAGCTGATTCAGGAGATCGGGTTCGAAGGGGTCTACGTCTCCGGCGCGGTGGTTTCGGCTGATCTCGCGCTGCCCGACATCGGCTTGACCACGTTGACCGAGGTGACCGAGCGCGGGCGGCAGATCGCGCGGGTCACCGATCTGCCGGTACTCATCGACGCGGACACCGGATTCGGTGAGCCGATGAGTGCGGCGCGCACCGTGACGTTCCTCGAGGACGCCGGGATCGCGGGCTGTCACTTCGAGGACCAGATCAATCCGAAGCGCTGCGGCCACCTCGCCGGTAAGGGTGTGGTGCCGACCGAGGAGATGGTGCGCCGGTTGCGCGCGGCCGTATCCGCCAGGCGCGACCCGAATTTCGTGATCTGTGCGCGCACCGACGCCGCCGGCATCGAGGGCATCGATTCGGCGATCGAGCGGGCCAAGGCCTACGCCGACACCGGGGCGGACCTGATCTTCACCGAAGCGCTGTACACCGAAGCCGATTTCGCGAAGTTCCGGGCGGCCGTGTCGATTCCATTGCTGGCCAATATGACCGAGTACGGCAAGACCGAGCTGTTGACCGCGAAGACGCTGGAGTCGATCGGCTACAACGCGGTGATCTATCCGGTTTCGACTCTGCGCCTGGCGATGTGGGCTGCCGAGAACGGGTTGCGGGAGATCTTCGCCGAGGGTACTCAGGCCGGTCTGCTGGATCGGATGCAGCCTCGGAGTCGGCTCTACGAGTTGCTGCAATACGAGCGCTACAACGAATTCGATTCCGACGTCTTCAATTTCAGCCTGGGGAAGGACCAATGACTACAGCATCGCGTAGCGATTCGGTGAGGGGTGGTGGTCGGGCGACGGGTGGGCCGGAGACCGCCGTACCTACGATCTACAAAGGGCTTGCGGGTGTTGTCGTGGATACCACCGCAGTATCCAAGGTGGTGCCGGAGACCAACTCGCTGACCTACCGCGGTTACGCCGTGCAGGATCTGGCCGAGCACTGCTCCTTCGAGGAGGTCGCCTACCTGCTGTGGTATGGCGAGCTGCCCAATGACGCTCAGCTGGAACGGTTCTGCCAGCAGGAGCGGGCCGCCCGTCGCGTCGATCGGTCGCTGCTGTCGCTGGTCATGAAGATGCCGGACAACTGCCACCCAATGGACGTGGTCCGCACCGCGATCAGCTACCTGGGCGCCGAGGACCCGGCCGAGTCGGACAGCAGCCCGGCGGCCAACCGCGCCAAGGCCTTACGGATGATGGCAGTGCTGCCGACCATCGTCGCGGCCGACCATCGCCGCCGGCACGGTCAGGAGCCGATCGCCCCGCACTCGCATCTCGGGTTCGCGGAGAACTTCCTGAACATGTGCTTCGGCAAGATCCCGTCCCGGGAACTGGTGAAAGCGTTCGAGGTCTCGCTGATCCTCTACGCGGAGCACAGTTTCAACGCCTCGACCTTCGCCGCCCGCGTGGTCACCTCGACCATGTCCGATATCTACAGCGCGGTCACCGCGGCCATCGGGGCGCTCAAGGGCCCGCTGCACGGCGGCGCCAACGAGGCGGTCATGCACGACATGATCGCGATCGACGACCCCGCCCTGGCCGAGCAGTGGATGCGCAACAAGCTGGCCGAGAAGGAAAAGGTGATGGGCTTCGGCCACCGGGTCTACAAGAACGGCGACTCCCGGGTGCCGACGATGAAGAAGGCCTTCGTCGACATCGCCGCGGCCACCGACGGGCACAAATGGGTCCAGATGTACGAGATCCTCGAGCGCACCATGAACGAGGCCACCGGGATCAAGCCCAACCTCGACTTCCCCACCGGTCCGGCCTATTACCTGCTCGGCTTCGACATCGAGATCTTCACCCCGATCTTCGTGATGAGCCGGATCACCGGCTGGGCCGCACACATCATCGAGCAGAGCGAATCCAACGCGCTGATCCGCCCGCTGAGCGAATACGTCGGCGTGCCACAGCGTTCGGTCGTCGCCTGACCCGAGCCGGCCGCCCCGATCGCTCGGCGAAGTAGCCGCTGGGCCGGCGTTCGATTGGAGTCGGGTCGTCCTCCCTGCTATGAACTATCGTGGGCCGGTAACGGTCGACTGATCCGATGAATCTCGGCGAGTGTGTGGAGTTCACTCGGCGAGAACCGAATTCGTGGGGTCAGGGCAGGGAGGGGCGCGATTGTCGTGCCATGTCGAGAATTTGGGGGAAGCATGGCGGATATCGCGCAGCGCACTCAGGGTGTGTCGGAGTGGGTGGAGACGCAGGACGGGCGGCGGCTGCATGCGACGGTGTTGGGTGGCGCCGAGTCCGGTACCGAGCTGACTGTTGTGTTCGAGGCGGGGTCGGCTGCGGCGCGGTGGTCGTGGGCGATGGTGCAGCCGGGAGTGGGACAGTTCGCGCGGGCGGTCGCGTATGACCGGTCCGGGCTCGGACGGAGTGCACCGGATTTGACGAATCGCACCCTGAGTCGGATGGCCGATGATTTGAACGAGGTGTTGGACCACTTCGGGCCGGGGCCGTTCGTGCTGGTCGGGCATAGTGCCGGTGGGCCGATCGTGCGACTTGCGGCGGCTCGGCGACTCGATCGGATCGCCGGGCTCGTTCTGATCGATCCGACGGACGAGGCCGCCGACGTGTTGTTCGGTCGCGGGTTTCGGCGGCTGGAACGTGGCGCGATCGCCGTGGGCAGCGTGCTCGCCCGGCTGGGGTTGATGAAGGTGCTGTTTCGGGGGCAATTGCGTGCCGCACCGGACGATGTTCGGCGGGATATGGAGCGAGAGGCGTTCCGTCCCAGTGTGATTCGTACACAGCGCCAGCAGGCCCGAACTTTTCTGGATGAGCTGGAGACCTGGCGCGGCACCCCGCCCGACCACGGGTCGATCCCGGTCACCGTCATCTCGGGCGCACTGGCCGGAGAGGGTATGAACGCCGCGATGCGCGCCGCGGCCATCGCCTCCCATGCCCACCGGGCGGCCCAATCGCCGCTCGGCCGGCATGTCATGGCCGAGAACTCCTGCCACAACGTTCCGGCCACCGACCCGGATCTGATCGTTCGCGAGATCGCCAGAATGGTGCGTCCGGCGGACGACGCCGGCGAGTAATGTTGGGCTTGTGCGGAATCAGGATGTGTTCGGATGAATTACATTGCCGCGTTACCGAATAATCCCTTTACCGTGCCTGATCCAGTGCCAACTTAACTTTCGTGAAGAAGAACTTACACTGGTAGCCGGAATTGGTTGCGCGCCTTAAACTCTCAAACCCGACGGTAATCGACGGAAAGTAGCCGATGGGTAAGCACCGCGCACCACGAAAGCCTGACGTCCCGATGCGGTTGGCCGTCGTATCGACGGCCGCGTTGCTCACCGCCCTGGTCACCGCCGACCGAGGCGCATCGCACAGCAACGGGCCGACGGCCGGCCGCGCCCACAACACCACCGTGGGCGACCCGACCGGCCCGGTCTCAGCACCACCGGACAGCGGGCCGGAAGCGGTACCGGACCTGCCGCTCGACGAGCACCCGCTGGGCGATATCGCCCCGACGCCCGAGCCCGAACTCGGCCGCCACGCCGCGGACAATCCGAATCGGCAGGGCGCACCTCAACCCGCCGACGATCCGGGCCCGCCGCCCCCACGCGACGTGCTCAGCGGTGCGACGGCAGCGTGGATCGCGGGCACCACGCAGGGCTACGAATGGCTCACCCATATCGAGCAATGCATTGTCTCGCACATTATGCCCAACGCGGACCCGCGCAGCGTCTGAGCGAATGCAGGTTGCTTTCGCCCGCCGCGATCGGCATCATTGCGCGGGTATGTCACTGATTTCCGATACTGTTTCCGACAGCCTCGAAGGCTTGTCCGTAGGTGATGCGCTGGGCGCGCAGTTCTTCGTCCCCGGCCGGTCCGTACCCGATCTACTCGCCGGGCGACCGCCGGCTGGTCCATGGCCGTGGACCGACGACACCGAGATGGCCTGTTCTGTCTACGCGGAAATCCGCGCCCGCGGCCGCATCGACCAAGCGGCGCTCGCGGCCGTGTTCGCCGATCGCTGCGAACCCTATCGCGGCTACGGTGGCGGCACAGTCGTTGTGCTGCACGAGATTCGCGACGGACGCCCCTGGCGCGACGCGGCCGGCGCCGCGTTCGACGGCCGCGGCTCCTGGGGCAACGGCGCCGCGATGCGGGTCGCCCCGCTCGGCGCGTACTTCGCCGGCGACTTGGACCGGGCGGCCGCGCAAGCCGCACTGTCCGCCGAGGTCACCCACCGGCATCCGGAGGCGATCGTCGGCGCGATGGCGGTCGCGGCCGCGGCCGCCTACGCGGCGTCGACTCGCGAAACCGGCTGCACCCCAGTCGAATTGCTAGCGGCGGTCGAGCCGTATCTGGTCGACGGCCGCACCTCCGACGGTATCCGGCGAGCCCGGAAGCTGCTGGGCCGCACGGTAGCCGAGGCCGCCTACGAGCTGGGCAACGGCGCGGAAGTCAGCGCGCAGGACACGATCCCGTTCACGCTGTGGGCCGCCGCAACCTTCCTCGCCGATTACCCGTCCGCCATTACCGCCTGCGTCGAAGCCGGTGGCGACGCCGACACGACGGCCGCGATTGTCGGCGGAATAGTGGCCGCCCACACGGGAATCGGACGCCGCGGCGATATTCGCGGCATTCCCGAGCAGTGGCTCGCCGCGCGTGAACCCCTACCCGAATGGGCGACGGATTGATGCCGATCACGGTCGACTATCGCTTCGGTCCTGATCCACGTACGTAGACCATTCACCCGATCGCAACGCCGAATTCCGCTGGATTTCGATATGCGCGAATAGTCCCGCCGAGCAACCGGGGCAACCACATTATTTCGCGGATGGTCGCCATCGGCGACAGAGCGCATTACTGCTCGCCCGCGCAGCCGTCCGGCATCTGATCACACGCTGTCAAGACCGACCGGTCCGCTTACGCACCTCAGACGATTGCAGGAAATTAGCCGATTACCCGACTTGAACGCTCGTCCAACTCGAAATGTCATGTCCAGTACTGCATTCGACCAGGCGGATTCACCAACAAAGAGACCACTCAGGCGGCAGTCGCCTGCGGTTAGTTGCGAGCCAAACGGGAGCCGCAGTGTGATAACGGTCACATAGCTACAGGCAAACGCCATCCAGGCAGAGAGGTGTGAACCACTCTCGCCGAGCTAAATTCTGGCTACTGAAACTTGTTTGCTCGACTTCCAGCGCCTTGATACGATAATTTCATCCAATTGGGTTGAAGATCAATGATGACTAAATTTCCGTCAGCGTGATGATTTGTCAATGATTTCGGTTCAGAATACCATTGTTGAGCCGGTGGAAATCAAGCGCAGTTCACCGGAGGGAAAGCAGTGCAGGGGCTAACACAAGAAGACGTCCGACATACCTTCGACGGTGGTCTCCCGTCTCAGAATAACATCGATTCCGCCATCATTGTGGGCGCCGGATTGGCCGGTCTCGCAACCGCATTCGAATTGGCGAAGCAGGGGACTCGAGTCACCGTTCTGGAAGCCAGCGAACGGCCGGGCGGCCGAACCTGGACGTTCCGTCACCCTTTCGCCGACGGCCTGCATGCGGAGGCCGGCGCGATGACGGTGACCGAGCAGTGCCACTACACCATGCATTATCTCCGGGAAATGGGGCTCGAGACCGAACCGAGCGATCTCGTCGACACCGATTTCCGCTACTACCGCAACAGCATTCGGATCCGGCCGGACCAGGTCGCCGACCATGCCGAAGCCCTGGGTCTGCACCAGGATGAGCAGCACCTGACCGTCGCCGACCTGTTCGCCAGGTACGTCACGAAGTTCAACGAGAACATCGGCCCGGAGGTCGCCGCACTGGAGTGGACCCCGACGCCGAATCTGCTGGAGCTGGACCGGATTTCGGTACGCCGGATCCTGGCGGACCGCGGCGCGTCGGCCGGCGCGATCGCGCTGATCGAACCGCTGTTCCTCGAAATGCGCGGCGGCGAACTGGAATCCGCCTCCGCGATGGCCTGGGCGCGCTACGAGTCGAGCCCGCGTTCGTTCTCCGCCGCCGGTGCCCAGTGGTACAAGGTCAAGGGCGGCACTGACCTGCTCGCCCACGCACTCGCGGACAAGGTCAAAGAGCACATCCACTACCGCAGCCCGGTAGTCCGCATCACCCAGAGCGAGCACGAAGCGCAGGTCACTTTCCTGGACCGCGACCGGTTGCGGACGATCAGCGCGGATCGGGTCATTGTCACCGCGCCGTTCAGCAGCATGCGGCGACTCAATCTGTCGATGGCCGGACTGTCGGCCGCGAAGCATTCGGCGATCCGCAAGCTGAAATACGTGTCGGTGCTGCGCATCTATCTCCAGATGCGGAAGAAGTTCTGGCCGGAAGACAAACTGATGCTGTCCGCGGACACCGCGATCTGCACCGTCCGCGATGCCACCCCGCGACTGCCCGGCCCGCGCAAAATCCTCGAATGCTGGCTCACCGGGTGGCCCGCGCAGGCCGCGGCGAGCATGACCGAGGACGAGCGGGTGGATTTCGCATTGCGCGAAGTGGAGCAGATGCTGCCCGGCGCCCGCGCCAACTTCGAGCTCGGCACCTCCGTGGCCTGGGACAACGAGCCCTACGCCGGCGGCGCCTACATCCTGCCGGAGGTGGGCCACAGCGAGCTCATGGAGCACACCCGCACGTCCGAGGGCCGAATACATTTCGCCGGTGAACACACCGCGTTCGAACCGAACGGCGGCTCGATGAACTACGCACTGGAGTCGTCTATTCGGGTTCTGCTCGAACTATCTGCCCACTGACATCGAACGCCGACAATTGAATCGCAATACCGGAAAGGAGGAGCGCTTTGCTTCATCCGCGCTTGTTGATCGTAGCGGACTGTGAGGGGATCGAGGATACGGTCAATGACCTCAAACGGCACGGGTTCGAACCCGAGCCGACCGCGACCGGGGCCGAAACCATGGCGTCGTACTCCGACTTCGACGTGGTGCTCATCGATCTCGACTTCACCGACTTCGACGGCCTCACCCTGTGCCGGGAAATCCGGCGCGCCAGCGATATCCCGATCATCGGTTTCTCATCCTTCGAACTGGACCAGGTGCTCGCGCTGGAGGCGGGTTGCGACGACTGCGTCGTCAAGCCGTATCACAGCCGCGAACTCATGGCCCGCCTGCGCGGGTTGCTGCGCCGCGTCCACATGATGTCCCAGCCGGCGCTCATCGTCGGCCAGCTGGAGATCGATTCGGCGCTGCGCGAGGTCAGAGTCGGCAACCGGCTGATCGAGTTGACCCGCAAGGAGTTCGAGTTGCTCCGGCTGCTCGCCACCGAACCGCAGAAGGTCTTCTGCCGGGCCGAACTGCTGCAACGGGTTTGGGGATACGACGACGTGGACGCCGAGGTGACGTCGCTGGCCAGCCGGACCATCGACACCCACCTCAGCAGCGTACGCAAGAAGCTCGGCTCGCCGGACTGGATCGTCACGGTGCACGGCGTCGGGTTCCGCTTCAACGACGACGCGACCCGCGGCAAGCCGGCGCAGGCCGTCGAACCGGCCCGCGCCGGCGGGGCCGCCGGGTAGGCCGCCGTCCTCACCCCGTCCGCTGCTTCGACGGGGTCAGCTGTGGGGTGAACGTGTCGCCGTACTGCTCGGCGAACTCGCCGATGATGGCGTCCTGGTCCGCGCGCACATCGCGTCCTTCGCAGAGCGCGTCCAGCACCGCGCTCGACTCCTGCTGCACCCGCTGGACCGCGTCGTAGGGCATATGGGTGAACGCCACCAATTGGTAGAGCGGCGTGTACAAGTCGGGACGCAGCTCGTGCAGCCGTCGTTCCAGTGCCTTGCGCTCCAGGAACAGCGGACTGTTCACGTGGTCGGAGAGTTCCTCGAGGTTCCGCATCGACAGCTCGGCCAGGGCATGCCCGGCCCGCACCCGCACGTCGCTGTATTCGTCGACCACGACCTCCGCGACGGTCTTGACGGTTCCGCCCTCGGACCGGACCGCGGCCTGGAATTTCTCCAGCAGACTCGCCAGCGTGGCGGCGTCCTCGAAACTACAGTTGATGCCCTGCCCGTAGAACGGGACCACGGCGTGCGCGGCATCGCCGACCAGCACCGCGCGCCGATGGTGATACGGGGCGCAGTTGATGATCCGGAGCTGGCCGGGACTCCGGCCGGCCAGCTCGTTGCCGACTTCCGCCATCCGGCCGAAGACGTCCGGGAACTCGGTGGCACAGTAGTCGCTGATCGACTCGGCCGACGGCAGACCCGAAAAGTGCCGCAGCGCACCATCTCCCGCCGTCGGCTTGAACAGACTGGTGGTGAACGTCTGATCCCGGTTGGGCTGGGCCTGGAGAAAATGATCGCCGCGCGGCCACAGGTGCATGCCCGTCGGGTCGGCGTCCCCGTAGTCCATGGTGATCTCGGCGTAGCCGTGCGCGATCGTATCCCGCGTCATCCACACGTCTTTCGGATGCGCCGCGACGATGGCGTCGCGCACCACGCTGTTGGCGCCGTCGCAACCGACCAGCAGATCGCCGGTCACCCGGCTCGACGAACCGTCCCGATCCTGAAGCAGCGCAGCGGGTTGCGCGGTGTCCACGTCGAGACACTGCTGCCCGTAATGGATCCGGGCGCCTTCGCGCAGCGCCTGGTCGCGCAGCAGGTCCTGCAAGATCCCGCGCGGGATGGACAGCAGGTGATGGTTGTACATCGTCCCGTACGCCTGGGTCGAGATCGCGCCGTCGCGGTGATGGATGATCCGCTTTGCCAGCACCGAACCCTGCAGGTAGAGACGGCGTTTCACCGATTGCGGCAGGCAGTCGAGCCCGCGCGAGGTCAGCGTCAGGTTGAACGAGTGGCCGGACCCGGTACCCGCCGATTCCGTCTGCCGCTCGAACAGGTCCACCTCGAGGCCCTGCCGTCGCAACAGTGTGGCCAGCGCGCAGCCGACCGGGCCGGCGCCGATGATCACTACCGAGCGCATCGCTTGTTCAGTCATTCTGGTCTCCTCCATGAGCTCGCTCGGCCGGCTGCGCGATGGCGCCGACGGCGCGGAAGTACTCGAACATCCGGTGGATCCAGCCCGGATTCGCCTGCGGGAAGGGGCATCCCACGTCGGCGAGGGCACGCCTGGACTTCTCGTTGGCGAACGAGTGCGCACCGAGGCGCATCACCCCCTCCCGCATGAGCGGCACCAGCGGGCCGAGACCGCGGCGTTCGTCGTCGTTCTCGGCGGCCTCGCGTTCCAGGGCGGCCATCCACACCGATCCGGTCGCCGATTCCGTCGCGTAGCCTTCGGCCCGAATGGCCTCGATGATGGTCGGCCAGTCCAGTCCGTCCGGGTGGTACAGATGCCAATTCTCGTTGTCCGGCTTGCCGTCCGAGAGCCGGATGATGGCCCGCGCCACGTAGTCCACCGGCAGCAGATCGATGGCCGGCGTCTCGACGATGTCGTCGGGGTAGCAGCCGAGCAGCGCGAAACCCTTCATCTGCAACCAGAAGAAGTCGTCGTGCCTGCACGCGCCGGTCCGGCGGTGGCCGGCGATGCGGCCGACGCGATGCACGGTGACCGGCAGCCCGGCCGCCCGCGCCCGGAACGCGAGTTGTTCTGCGACCCACTTGCTTTGCGAGTAGCCGATGCCCAGCGACGCGGGGTCACCCGGCACCGTGTCCTCGGAGACCTGACCGGAGGTCGAGTCGGGCGGAAAGACGCCGAGGGTCGAGATCAGGCGCAGCGGAGTGCGATTGATCCCGCAGAAGTCGAGCAGGTGCCGCAGTCCGTCGACGTTCGTGCGCTTGACCGTGTGATAGGGCACGACGAAATTGATATGTGCCGCAGCGTGATAGACCTCGGTGACGTCGAGGGCCACGGCGTCGTAGTCGTCGCCCAGTCCGAACCGCGGCTGGTCGAGATCGCCGAGGCAGATGTCGACCTCGTCGAGACCGGACGGGTCGAGCGCGAACTTGCGGAAGGTGCGGCGCAGGCGGTCGCGTCCGTCCGCGACGGTGTCCGCGCGGACCAGGCAGCGCACCCGCTGTTCGGTACGCAGCAGTTCGTCGAGCAGGTGGCTGCCGAGGAATCCCGTCGCGCCGGTGAGGAATACCGTGCCGCGCTCGGGTTCGCGCCGCTCACCCACGACCAGGTCGTGCAGCTCTGCGTCCGTCGAAAGGTCCGGTGCGGCAGCGGCGTAGCGGTCGGCGAGGCTCTTCGTCATCCCGCGCGGGGTGGGCGTGCTCAGCAGCGTCGACAGCGCGACGTCGGTGTGAAAGTGCTGCTTGACCTGACGATGCAGGCGGGCGGCGAGCAGCGAGTGCCCGCCCAGGACGAAGAAGTCGTCGTCCGGCGTCGCCGGGCGGCGGCCGAGCACATCGGCCCACAGCTCGGCCATCGTCCGCTCCGAATCCGTCCACGCGACATCGGAATCGTCGGTGTCGTCGGCTGCCGACTCGACGGGCAGCGCTGCCAACGCGCGACGGTCGGTCTTCCCGTTCGGCGTCACCGGGATCGTGTCTAGGCGGGTGACCTGCCGCGGGATCATGTATCCGGGCAGTACGGAGCCGAGCCGATTGCGCCAGTCGGTAGGCGGTTCCGCGGCGCTCTGCACGAAAGCTTGCAGCGCGCGGTCGCCGCCCTCGTCCACCACGATCACGGCGGCGGCGTCCACCTCCAGTTCCCGTTCCAGCGCGGCCTCGACCTCGCCGGGTTCGACCCGGTATCCGCGGATCTTGACCTGGTCATCCTTGCGGCCGCGGTAGTGCAGGCGACCGTCCGGAGCGAGTACGACCACGTCGGCGGTGCGGTACATCAGCTGGCCGTCGATGAACGGATCGAGGACCATGGCCTCGCGGGTCTTGTCCGGCAGCCCGAGGTAGCCGGGCGACACGACCGGTCCGGCAACGCAGAGTTCGCCCTCGACGCCGAACGGCACCTGCCGGTCCGCGCCGGTCGAGTCGGTGTCGAGCACATAGGCGTCGACGCCGGCGACCACGCGGCCGATCGACGGGATGGTCGGCCACTCCTCGGGATCGGCCGGAAGTTGGTCCCAGCTGCACAGGTGGGCCTCGGACGGGCCGTAGGCATTGACCAGCCGGGCGTCCGGATTGCTGCGGAACATGGCACGGACGTCACTGGTGATGACCAAACGCTCACCCGTGACGTACACCTCGCGCAGGTCCGGCAGCTCGATCGTGGACGAGCGCAGGACCGCGGCCAGCTCACGCAGCGTGACGTACGGGAGGTACGCCCGCTGCACCCGCTCTTCGGCGAACAGTTCGGCGAGCGCCTCGAAATCGGTGCGGGCAGCGACCGGCGGGACGACCAGAGTGCCACCGTTGCACAGGGTTCCGAAGACCTCGATGGCGAAGACGTCGAAGGCGGGCGGCATGTACTGCAACGTGCGCATCCTGAGGTCCGACGTGAAGCGGGCCTGGTTGTGCACGAGATTGGCCAGGGTGATCTCCGGCAGCCGAACGCCCTTGGGGCGACCCGTGGAGCCCGAGGTGTACACGATGTACGCCGTATCCTCCGGCGTCTTCCGCTGATCCTCGAATGAGGTTTCCGCGCCCGCTATTTCGGTCACATCGATGACCTCGAGCCCGGGCGGCAGCGACGCCTCCGCGAGGTCGATCTCGGGCGCGCGCACCAGAATCTCTGCGCCGCAGTCGTTCAGGGTGAAGTTCAGTCGGTCCCACGGCTGATCGGCGTCGAGCGTGACGTAGCTGCCGCCGGCGCGCAGGATCCCGATGACCGTCGCGATCAGGTCGAGGCTCGACCGCATCAGCACGGCGACCGGCTGCCCGTCACGGACTCCCCTGGCGGCGAGGCTCGCGGCGACCGAGTCTGCGCGCGTGGCCAATTCGGCATAGGTGATCACAGTGCCGTCCACCGTCACCGCGGGATCGGAGCTCGCCGCTTCGGCGCTCGCCGTGAACAGGTCGGCGGTCAGCTCGGTGCCGAGTTCGGGTGCGTCGCTTCGGCGCGCGCACAGCTCGGCGATCGCCCGCTGCTCCTCGTCGCCGGTCCAGCGCAGATCGGCGACCGGCACGTCCGGGTCGGTGAGCACGCTGTCCAGGAGGGTGCGCAGGCGCTGCGCCAGGTATTCGGTGAAGTGCTCGCCGTCGGCCGCGGCGGTCGCGTGCTCGACGACCAGCGTGAAGTGGTCGGAGGTCTCGTCGACCAGGATCGCCAAATCGTATTTGGCGCCGCCCGGCTCGTGCTCCCACGTCTGCACTCCCCAGTCGGGCAGATCCAAACGACGTGCGGCGGCAGGCATCACGGTGACCATTGCGTTGAACAAGGCCCCGTCCTGGCTGCCGCCGGCCGATCGCAGCTCGCTGAGGACCGCTTCCAGCGGCGCGTGCCGATGCCGAAGCCCCTCCAGCACTTCCCGTTTCGCCGCCCGCAGCACGTCCCGGGCGGTGCTGCCGTCTTCGAGTCGGTGTTGCAGCACAACGGTATTGGTGAGGTGCGCGAGCACCTCGGCGTCACCCGCGCCGCGCACGGACACCGGAATACCGAGCAGGACATCGTCCTGACCGGTCTGCCGGTGCAGCATCACGAAGCTGAGCGCGACGAAGAACATGCTGGTGGTGACGCCCTCCGTGGCGCAGAACTCGCGCACCCGGGCCGACAGGTCGGCATCGAGCACCGATTGCCGGGTCACGTGCCGCGCGGGCCCCTCGGCGGGCAAACCGAGCGGTGCGGCGGCCGGGGCGTCGGCGAGCTTGTCCCGCCAGAACCGCAGCGTTTCGGAATCGGCGGACAGCTCGGCCCACCGCGCATAGGCCTCGATCGCCTGGCGTCGGTCCGCCCGCGGCGGCTCGTCACCGTTCCGCACCGCGGTGTAAGCCGCCTCCACCTGGGTGAGGTACGGCTTCCAGGACATGCCGTCGAACACGGTGTGGTGGATGTTGAACACCAGCACGCTGTCGCCCGCGTCGCCGAACCGCAGGTGCCGGACCCGGGCCAGCGGTCCGGTGCGCAGATCGAAAGCGGCACCGGCGATCTCGGCCACCTGCTCGGTCACCCACGCACCGATGTCGCCACCCGGATGGTCGCGCACGTCGACGTCCGGCGCCAGCTCGCGATGCACCACCTGGCGCAGCTCGCCGTCGGAGTCCATGTCGAAGGTGGTGCGCAGCGCGGCATGGTCCCGGTGCACCGCGGCCAACGCCTCGACGAGGTAGCGGTGCTCCAGCCGAATACCCAGCCGCAAGACCAGTGGCTGGTTGTACGCCGTCGGATCCGCGCCGTAGATGCTGTCGAACCACAGACCGGGCTGGGCCGGGGACGCCGGCCGGCGCTCTGCGCCGTTCGATGTGTGTTGATCGGTAGCTGTCATGTCAGCCTCGCGCACGCTTGGTGCGGATCAGGTCGGCGACACCGCGCACGGTGCCCGCGCCGACAATCTCGTCGGGGGCCAGTTCGACGCCCGACACGTCCTCGAGCCGGGCGCCGAGGTCGATCAATTGCAGTGAGGTGACACCGCTTTCGATCAGTCCGGCATCCAGGTCGAGCTCGTCGGTCTTGGTGATGTCGGCCAGCGACGAGCGGACGACCGCGGCGATCCGGTCCTCGGGTTCGGTCCGCACGGGGACACTCGTGTCCACGCCCTCCGGTGCCTCGTCGACGCTGTGCTCGGCGAGCCGCGTGCCGAGTTCCTTGCGGTCGATCTTGCCGTTGGCGTTGCGCGGAAAGGCGTCGACCACCAGGACCATCGACGGAACCATGTAGTCGGGCAGTTGCTTTCGCAGATACTCGGTCAGATCGCGTTCCGCGAGTTCGTGTCCGGTCACCGGCACGCACCACAGCGCGAGCTGGTCCGCCGCGCCGCCGCTCGGCACCGCCTGCGCCACCGCCTGCTGGACGCCGGGGAACGCCTCGGCGGTCACCTCGACATGCCTTGGCTCCACCCGGAATCCGCGCACCTTGACCATCTGGTCGGTGCGTCCGGCGAGCACGATCTCCCCGTCGGTGGTCAGCTTGGCCAGGTCGCCGGTGCGCAGCAGTCGGTGACCGTCGTGCCGGACGAACTTCCGCTCGGTCTGCTCGGGATCGCCGAGGTAGCCCAGGGCCACCCCGTCACCGGCGATGCACAGCTCGCCGATCCGGTCGGGCGGGCATTGCTCCAACTGCTCGTCGCGCACGGACATCTCGACGGTGGGCATCGGCCGCCCGACCGGGATCTCGGCATCGGACAGGTCCGCCTCGGTGATCTTGTGCACCGCGGTCAGCGCGGAGTTCTCCGTGCAGCCGAACGCGTTGAACACGTCGCCGTCGATGACCGCCAGCGCACGCTCGAGGTGCGACGCGGACGGGAAGTCGCCGCTGACGATCACCGTCCGGACATGCGTGAGCTGCTCGGCATGGTGCTCGACGAGCAGGTTGAACAGTCCGACAGACAGGTTGAGCACGGTGATCCGCTCGCGCGCAATGACTCTCGCCAGCTCGCCGAGCGGCGGCATCTCCTGCGGCGCGATGGTCAGCCGGCCACCGCGCAGCAGACAGGTCCAGATGTCGGTGGTCGACGCGGCGAACGCGGGCTGCGCGAGTTGCAGGAACCGATCCTCGGGGCCGGGGGTGAATCCGACGAGATGCTGTGACACCCGGGCGATCCCGCGATGCGCGATCACGACGCCCTTGGGCACGCCGGTCGAACCCGAGGTGAACAGGATGAACGCGGGCGCCGCCGCGGTAACCGCGGACGGTCCCGACTCGGTGGACAACGACGACGCAGCCGACAGCAGATCGCCGACCGGCAAACACGTATCCGCCGGAAAACCTTCTGCCGCAGCAGAGTCCGTTACGGTAAGCACCGGCTCAGCGACCTGATACATCCGCGACTTGTGCTCCGCCGGGTGAACCGGATTGAACGGCACCACCACGAGCCCGGCCTTGAGGATGCCGAGGAACACCTGATAAGTGGCGAGGCTGCGCTCGAGATGCACCCCGACCCGCGCCCCCGGCGTCAGTCCGCGATCACGCAACGCGCGCGCGATCTGGCTGCTGAGATTGTCCAGTTCGGCATAGGTCAGTGTGGTGTCGCCGTCGGAAATCGCCTCCCGCTCGGCATATTCGCGCGCCGTGCGCACGAAGGCGTCGACGATGGTCTCGGTGGTCGCGCCCTCGGCCGAGCCCGTCGTGACGGACTCCGGGGCGGTCAGTGTGGGTTTCATCGCGCTGATGTCACCGTTCCTTCCGGTGTTGATGCGCCTCGGCGGCGCGGCGCCAGGCCGAGGTGCCGCAGGCTGGTCCGGCCGAACGGGGTCGACGGGTCGGCCAGATCCAGCGGCAGGTCGAAGTGGTCTCGCTCGGGCACGATCTGCGCGCTGACCGGGACCGACTGCGCGGCAAGATGTTCCGCGTACGCCGCGTGCTGGCGCAGATAGGTCCGGGTCTCGTGCCGCCCGGCGGCGAGCAGGATCGAATCGCACCGCGGTGCGGGCATCCGCAGCGGGCTGCACTCGCGGGCGAGTTCGGGGGTCAACCGGACGGCGTCGTTGACGTAGGTTTCCGGGATCTCGGTGAGGTCGTACAGCCCGCTCAGCAGGCACGCGCTGCGCACTCGGGGCGCATCCTCGCCGGTCAGCGCCGCGGCGAGCAGATGCGCGCCCGCGCTGCTACCGGCCACGTGCAACTGCTCCGGGTCGATCCCGAGCATCGGACCGGTGGTGACCAGCCAGTCGAGCGCCCGGACCACCGAGCCGATCATGCCGGGCACCGTGCGATCCGGGGCCAGCCCGTACCCCACGGCGACATAGGCACATCCGTGCGCCACCGCGTGCTCGGCGGCGAAGCAGGCGTCATCGATGCCGGACTCCTGCCAGTGGCCGCCGTGCACGAACACCAGCGCCGGCGTCTCCGGTCCCCGAGTGCCCTGCGGCACAGCGGGAAACACGTGACACCGCTCGCCGTGGCCCTCGCCGTACGGCACGGCGATGTGCACGTCCAGCTCGGACCGGGCGGCGTCGCTGAGCGTCCGGTACCGCCGCAGCGAGCCGGCCATGTGCCGCGCGACCGAACTCGGCGAGTACTCGCGGTCGAGCAGGGTTTGCTCACTCATCGGACTTGCGCCCTTCGATGACTCCGTGCGGCGTCCAGCCCTCGTTGCGGATCCGCTTGATGTCGCCGAATCCCGAAGCGACGAGCCACTCTTCGTGCTCCCGCCACGGATAGATGGTCGACTCCTCGGACGGCAAGGTGGCGAAGTAGACGTTGTCCAGCGCGGTGTAGAGCGGACCGCGCCCGTCGTCGTCGGCGAACGCGTTGAACACGATCACCCGGCCGCCCGGCGGCAGCGCCGCGTGCGCCCGCTCCAGCAGCGCCCGGTTCTGCTCCGGCGACCAGATCACGAACTGATGTGCGAACAGCGCCGCGTCGTAGCCGCGCGGCAGCGGATCGCCGAACATATCGCCGGCCACCACGTCGATCCGGTCACCGAGCCCGGCGGCCGCGATATTGTCGCCGGCCACCTCGACGGCGCCCTCGAGATCGAACACCGTGATCCTCAAGTGCGGGTGTGCCTGGGCGAGCGCGATCGCATTCACCGCGTCGCCGCCACCGACATCCAGAATCTTGGTCACCGTGCTGTAGTCGACCTGGTGCAGCAGCACCGGATTGGACAGCTCCGACCAGGAATGCATGCCGCGGAAGAACAGCGCCTCCAATTCCGGCGTCTGTTCGAGCCGGGTGTACAGGTCGTTCCCCTTGCCGGGCAGGTGCTTCAGGCCCAGGTTCTTGCCGGTCCGCAGCGACTCGGCATATTCCTTGGCGGGCAGGTAGGTCAACCGCTGCTGGAAGTCGATGATGTTGCGGATGAGCGGCCAGGTGCCGTCTGCCATCGCGTCATGCAGCATCGCGCTCAGCGTGTACTCCTCGCCCTCGCGGTCGGTCAGGCCGAGCGAGGTGGTGCCGAGCAGCAGCTGACGCGCGGATTTGGCGGGCAGTCCCAGCCCTTCGGCGGCCTGGTCGCTGGTGGACGGGCCGTTCAGGTCGAGGTATTCGAACAATTGCAATTCCGAGGCCGCGCGCAGCTGCTGAAAAGCAGCGAACCCGAACAACACCGGGACAAGCGAGGTGAGGTCGACCGGTTTCGTCAGCTCGGTCTTCAGTTCCGTCATCGTGATCGTGTTCCTCCAGCAGTCGGGGTATTTGTCTGAGGTGTGCGCGTCTAGAGCCGGGTGCGGAAAGTCCACAGTTCCGGGAAGAAGCGGTGTTCGTTGATGGCGCGGAGCCACGGTGCTCCGTCGGTGCCTGCCGTTCCGCTCTTGCCGCCGAGCATCCGCTCGACCACGAGCAGGTGGGTGGCCCGCCAGTGCGAGAACTGATAGGCGACCTCCAGCAGGGCCTCCGCCAGCCGGTGCGCATCGGGATGCCGGTCCGGGTGCCGGTAGATCTCCAACCACACGTCCTCGACGAGCGGATGGGATTCGTGCTGTTGCGCGGACGGCTTTTCGACGCATTCGGTGGGGACCGAAAAGCCTTGCCGGGCAAGATGTTGCAGCACCGCGTCGTACAGCGACGGCTCCAGCAGTTCGGCGCGCAGCATCGCGTGCCCGTCGCGGAACGCCGCCTCCACCTGACGCTGCGGCCGGTTGCCCATCACGAACTCCAGGGCGCGGTAGGCGAAGGACTGGGTGCCGGAGGCGTCGTTGAGCACCTCCCGGAACGCCACGAATTCATCGACCGACATGCCGTTCATCGACTCCCAGCAAGCCACCAGCACCCGCTGCGTGCGGGTCGCCCGGGCCAGCGCCAGGCAGGTGTCGGCGACGTCGTCGCGGACCAGGGCACGGCGTGCGGTGTCGAGATCGTCGATCACCGCGCGGAACAGCAGCTCCTTGACGTGACTGATCAGGATGAAGTTCAGCTCGCCGCGGGCCTCGCTGCGCGGGACCTGCAACTCGTGCAGTTCGTCCATGTGCGCGTAGGTGACGTACTCGGGCGCAACGTATTCGGGGGCGCGGGTCATTGCACTCCCTCCACGGCGCGGCACAGTGCGTCGGCCGCCTTCGACACCTGCTCGTGCGTCACGTACAGCGGCGCGAAGGCGAAGCGGATCAGGTCCGGTGGGCGGGCGTCGACCAGCACGCCGCTGTCGGCGAGCGCGCTTTCGATCTTGTCCGCCTGCGGAATTCGCAACGCGAGATGACCACCGCGGCGATCCGCCTCGCGTGGGGACGCCAGCTGATCGAGCAATTCCGGGCGGCTGCCTTCGAGGCATTCGAGGAAGAACTCGCCGAGATCCCTGGAACGCCGGTGCAATTCGTGAATCCCGACCTCGACCAGCGGGGCGAGCGCATGATTCAGGCCGACCAGGCTCAGCAGCGGCGGTGTGCCGGTGCGGGCCCGATCGATGTCGTCGGCCGGGATGAACGTCGGCACCATCGCGAACGGCTTGGCGTGCCCGTGCCAGCCGGCCAGCGGAAAGTCCACGGTCGATTGAAGTCTGGTGGGGACATAGGTGAAAGCCGGTGCGCCAGGGCCTCCGCCGAGGTACTTGTACCCGCAGCCGACGGCCAGGTCGACCGCATTCGCATCGAGATCGACCGGCAGCACACCGGTGGCATGGCTGAGATCCCACACCGACACGGCCCCTACGGCGTGACACAGCGCGGTGACCGGGCGGATCTCCCGCCGCTCCCCCGTGCGGAAGTCCACGGGTGCGGCGAGCGCCGCAGCGACCTGAGCGCCGTTGTCCCGCAGGTATTCATCGAATCCGGCCCGCGGCTCGACAACGAGTTCGCGGTCCAGAAGCCGGGCCACCGAATGCGCGATGTACAGGTCGGTCGGGAACGACTCGGCCTCGATCAGCAGCACCGGACGGTCCGGGCGCAGCCGGCAAGCGGCGGTCAGCGCGTTGAAGAGGGTCGTCGAGGTGGTCTCGCCGGCGACCAGCACCTGCCCCGGCCCGGCGCCGAGCAGCGTGCCCAGCTTGTCGCCGACCGTGCGCGGCAGCTCGAGCCAGCCGTCCCGGAACCAGGCCTGCACCTGACGCGGCGCCCACTGGCCGGACACGACGCGGTCGAGTTCGGCGGAGAGGCTGCCGCGGGGCGGGCCGAGGGAGTTCCCGTTGAGGTGGATGGAGCCCTCGGTGGCGAACTGGCGAGCGTACTGGGCCAGCGGATCGAGATCGTCCCGGCGCTTGGCCTCGGCGAGCGCCGGCATGGTTGCGCCGGATTCCGACCGAATGCTCATCCCTCACTCGCTTTCTGCTCGTCGTCGATCGCGGGCACCCACACCTGGCCGGTGATCCGCACGCTGGCGGTGTCGCCGTGGCTAGAGCCGGTGCAGCCGAAGACGGATTCGCGACCGTCTCCGGTCACCTGGCGAACCGTGACCGGCGAGCGGCCGTCCGCGGTCAGGCCGAGCCCGATGAGTCCCAGCGCGGCGGCCGCGGGCAGGCAGCCCGCGTCCTCGGGGATGCCGAACCCGGGCGCGAACACGCGGGCGAGCACCTCCTGACGATCCGGATCCCAGCGATACGCGGTGAGATCCGTGAGACCCACCTCCCGCATCCGGTCGAGATCCGGGATCCGCATCGAGCGCGGGTCGTCGGTGACCTGAACGAAGTTGAAGGCCCGTCCGATGCCACCGGCGTGCGAGCTGCCGTTGCGCCAGCCGAACAACGCGGGGTCGTACGGAATCGGTTCGTGCACAACGGGTCCGTCGAACGGCACCCGCACCTCGCGGCCGTCGGTCCACAACCATTGGCAGCCGACCTCGGCCGTGCGGCCGACCTCACCCGGTGCCAGCCGACCGGTGCCGACCACGCAGGCGGCCACGCCGGCCAGCGAATGCGTGCCGAACGGCGTCTCACCGTCGGTGTTGAAGATCCGCGACCCGAAGGTCTGTTGCGCCGGGGAGCATTCGCTCACCAGGGCGCTCTCGTCCGAATTGCCTTGGCACGCATACTCGGTGGCTTCCGCCACCGCTCTGTCGTCGCACCGGCCCTCGGGGATCAGCACATCCAAGGTGCTCCCCCGGCCGGGCGCCGCGCCGAACATGTCCACGCGTAGTACTTGCATCACTCGCCTCCCAGATGCTTCTCGGCGAAATCGACCACGACCTGCTCGTCGCCCTGATACGGCTGATCCAGGCGCGGCCAGTGCACGACGAGGTCGGTGATGCCGGCCTGCTCGAGCTCACCCGCGGCGTCCTCGTAGGCGGCGAGTGAACCGGTGATCCCGCCCACCGCCGCGTCGGCGACGAACAGCTTGCCGAGGGTGGCCGGGTCCCGGCCCGCCCGCTCGCACGCGGCGTCGATGACGCGCACCTGGTCTCGCAACAGGGGCACGACCTCGCGCAGCGGCCGCCTGCGGAAGTCGTTGGGCGGTCCGGACGTAACCCAGTACCGCGCGAACCTGGCGGCCAGCGCCATGCCCCGCGGGCCGGTCGCGGCCACGGCGAAGGGCAGGCGCGGCGCGTCGCCGGCGCGCGGATGGAAGTCCACGCCCGACGCGGTGTACCAGCGTGACACCTTTGTCACGGAGCCTCGGGCGAGCACGGTGTCGAGGAGTTCGACGAACGCCTCGAATCGATCGGCGCGCTCGCGCGGGCCGAGGTCCGGCCCACCGAGGATGCTCACGTCGAATCCCGGTGCGCCGGAGCCGAGTCCGCAGATCAGCCGGCCGCTCGCGATGTCGTCGACGGTGACGAGTTCCTTGGCGAGCGCGACCGGATTGCGGAAGTTGGGGGTGGCCACGAGCATGCCGAGGCCGATGGAACTGGTGACGGTGGCCGCGGCCGTGAGCGTCGGAATCGAGCCGTACCACGGGCGATCCGCGAGCCAGCGCCACATCAGGTGGTCGTAGGTCCAGGCGTGCTGGTAGCCGAGTTGCTCGGCGGCGCGCCACCGGTCGGCGGCGACCTTCCACTCGTGCTCGGGCAGTAGGACAATGCCGTGCTTCATCGGCGCGCCTCCTCGAGTCGCATGTCCGATACCAGCCGGGCGGCCCGATCCAGCACGTGCAAGATGTCGGTGACCAGCGGTCGCATCACCGCGTCGGACTGGGCGGTGACGACCGGATGATGTTGCCCGTCGACATTGGGGTACAGCCCGTTGTGCCGCAGGTCCGCGGTGAGATCCGCGATCCGGGCATCGAGCTGGGCCACGAATTCGGCGTGGCTGACCGGGCGCCGGACGGTCAGGAAGAAGTTGTCGTAGAGGTCTTCCTTCTCCCGGGAGACGCTGACGCCGGGTGTGCCGGCGGATTTCTGCAACAGCGAATGACCGTCCGGCACAAGATGATCGGCGATATGGCTGTGCGTCGCCTCGTTGCGGGCGACGGCCGCGTCGAGCGCGGCGCACGATGGATCGTCCTGCCACGGCATCTTGCCGCGGAAGATCCGGCGGACCGGTCGATAGTCCGGCGCCCAAGTGCCGCTGAACGCGGGGTGCTGCAACGCCATTCGCGCGCGGATGTCGGCGTGGTAGTGGTCCCGCGGGACGGTGGACGAGTAGAGCAGCATCGCGCTGTACCCGTCGACGCAGGCCGACAGCAGGTCGAGTTCGCGCTCGCCGGGCCCGTCGGCCTCGTCGTCGGAGTGCAGCCACACCACGTCACACATGGCCCGCCACATCAGGAACGAGATCTGGTGACCGGCTATCCAGCGGTACCAGAAGAGCCGTTCCTCCTCCACCGGCTGGGCGCCGAATACCTTGTAGTCCAGCATTTCTCGATCGGCGGCGTCGGCATCGTTGTGCGCGTCCGCGGAACCCTCGAAGCCGTCGCCCAGCGGCGGCATGAACAACACATGCGGCTGCAACGCGGGCGGCCGGCGCCCCTTCGACTGATGTCCGTTAGTACTCACGACCCCGCTCCAGGAAAGTAGAGGAATTCCATTTCGAGGCCGTTCGGATCGACCACGTACAGGCTCTGCATGCCGTCCGCATCGGTCACGATGTCGGACGGCGCTTCGTCCCTGGCCCAGTGCAGGTCGGTCGACGCGCGCGCCTTCAGCCACTGCTCCCGAAGGGCGACCAGGTCTTCCGGCCGGTCCACGGTGATACCGACGTGTTGATATTGGTAGCCGAGCGGGTCCGGGCCGTCCTGTGTGTGCCCGGACCGGTCGAAGACGTGGAATCGCACGTCCCCCGTTTTCAGCTCGACCAGCTTCTCGATTCCCGGCAATCGCTCGAGAGTGAGTGGCGAGAAGCTGTCGAGCTTCCATTCCACCGTGGCGCCGAGGAATTCCTGGTACCACCGGATCGTGGCGTCCACGTCGTCGGTCTGAATGGCGAGGTGGTGAAATCTCGGCGCGATGTCAAGCCCGTGCATCGGATGCCTTTCCGTCGCGAATGTGCTCATGGCGGGTCCCTCACCGCTGTGGGAGGGAATGTCCCAGCACCTTCCATACTCGACGGAGAGCGAGGTCAGGGGCAATCAAATGGGGTTCAAGAAACTCTTAAATCGCTGTCAGACAACAGTTGTCGGCGCTTGCCGAAAACCTTTGATTACCAGGGGTTTAATGCGCTCGAAACCGGATACTCCGGTGCGCTGGATGATTCGAGTCCAATGGGGCGGCGCGCATACGGCCACGCCGCCCGACTGGACGCATCTCCATGAAACATAATACGCCGCAACCATATTGGCGGCGATTACGAACTGTGCCCGGACCCCTCGGCACGGGCCGGCTGCATCGCCGGCTGCACGGGTGCCTGATTGCGTTGCAGCAGATCAGGTATCAGCGTGAGCAGCCCGCACAGCGCCATCGCCGCGCCGATCCACAGCGGTGCCGTGAGACCGAGTCCGGCGCTGATCCCGAGGCCGCCGAGCCACGGGCCGATCATGACACCGATGTTGATGGCCGACCCATTGACCGTGTTGACCAGGGCACCCTCGTTCGACACCGACATCACCCTGGCCGCCATGGCCGGGTTGAGCGGCAGGCCGATCAGGCCTAGCAGCACGGTGGCGACAATGGTCGGCGCCTGGTATTCGACGCACAGCGCGAAACCCGCGAGTACCAGCATCAACGCGATCAGGCCTGCGAACAGGATCGGCCGCGTGTAGCGGTCCGCGAACCGGCCGACGACGGCGTTGCCCAGCACGGTGGCGATCCCGTACATGGCGAACAGCACCGGCACCGTGGCCGGCGCGAAGTGCGACGCATCGGTGAAAATCGGTGACAGATAGGTGAATCCGGCCACGACCGAGCCGATGACCAGGGCATTGGTCGCGTACGCGCCCCACAGGCGCAGGTTCCGGAACGCCGGGATCTCCGCCCGGAAATCCATGGTCTGGGTATTGCCGCCGGACGGCACCAGCGCCACGACCGCGGCGATACACACCACCGCCAGCGCGTCGACCAGCCAGAAGCTGGCCCGCCACCCGAAGTGCTGCTCGATGAAGGTGGCCAGCGGCAGGCCGACGACCTGGGCGACCATCATGCCGCCGTACAGCACCGACATGGCGCGTCCGCGCCGTTCGGCGCCGACGAGACGCACACAGACCGCGGCGCCGACCCCGAAGAACGCCGACGCGGCCAGCGCGGTCACCACCCGGGCGATCACCAGCACCCAATAGTCCTGGGCCAGCGCGCCGATCGTCTGCCCGACCACGAACACCACGAGCAGCCAGATCAGCGACTTCTTCTGCGGCACCTTCGACAGGCCGACGATCAGCGCCGGCCCGCCGACGACCATGCCGAAGGCGAAGATCGAGACGAGATAGCCGATGGCGGCGATGGAGACGCCGAGGTCACTCGACATGCCGGGAATCAGCCCGGCGACCATGATTTCGGTGGTGTTGAGGCAGAAGACGCCCAGGCCCAACACGTATACGGCGAACGGCATGGCACCCCTCACGGCTGGGCGAACGCGGTCCACCGGTTGCCGAACGGGTCGGTGAACTGTCCGATGATCAGGCCGGTCGCGTCGGCGAACGGGTCCATCAGGCGTTGTCCGCCTGCCTGTTCGACGCGGGTGAGCAGGTCGGCTACGTCGGTGACGAGCAGTCCCGGAATCGCGTAGTCGGCCGGGTTCGGCATGCCGGTCACGTCCATCGTCCCGCCGATCGGCTCCTTCGAACCGCCCGGGTGCACGCTGTAGTAGACCGCCCCTTCGGCGGCCTCGTCCCGCTCATATGCCCAGCCGAAAGCGTGTTCATAGAATTTCCGGGTGGCCTCGAAATCCGTTGTGCCGATTTCGAACCACGCCGTCGCGTTCGGCGCCGGAGCCGGCCGGACATACTCGCGCGCGGCGGGCTCGAACAGCCCGATTTTGTTCCCCTGCACGTCGGTGATCACCGCGTGCAGATCGCCCGCTGCGGTCCGGGCGGGATCCTCGAAAACCTTGGCGCCCAGCGTTTCCAGACGCGGAATCGTCGAGGCGATGTCGTCGCAGACGACACTGATCCACAGCGCGTCCTGGCTGCCGCGGCGCAATGCGCCCATGCTCGCCGACGCGCCTGGCGCGGTGATCGTGTAATAACCGGGGCCGAACGAGGTGAATTGCCAGTCGAATATCCCCTGGTAGAACTGCTTATCGAGTTCCGGATCGGTGGCGGCGATTTCGAACCACCCCACGGTGGTCGGGTGCGTACCCGAGGTGCTCATAACCACTCCTCCTGTATGACAGAGTACGAGTTGGTGTAGCGCTAATTACCGTAAACTAGTTTCCGACGGGAAATCAAGTCCACAACCGGGTGAGGAGAGACCAGTGCCTGTCGACGAAAACGGCCACAGCCAGGTACTCGACTGGCAGGACGGGATAGAGAACGCGCTGGCTCACCTGACCTGTGTGCTGGTGGCGCGCCGCACCCGGACGACCCCCGAGCGGGTGACCTGGCAGCAGTACGACGTGCTCGAAATGCTGCGTCTACGTGGGCCGATGACGCCATCGGCGCTGAGCGATTCGCTGAGCGTCTCGCGCCCGACCATGTCCAAGGCGCTGCGCGTGCTGAAGGATCAGGACCTGGTGGAACAGGCCGCGCTCGGCACCGACCGGCGCGAACAGACCACCTCGCTCACCGCGGTCGGACGCGAATTCCTCGACCGCGCAGCCGAATGCAGGCGGGACAACGCCAAAATCGCCGAGTCCGTGCTCACCCCGGCCGAGCAAGCAGTTTTCGCCGACCTGTGCGGCAAAGTCGCCGAGGCGATCCATGTTGCCGCGCAGCCCGCGCCGATATCGCCGTAACCTGCCCGGATATATGGCTTCAAGAGCTTTTGACAGTAACTTGAAGATTCTCTGGATGTGCCGGACATAGCCGTCCGGATATGTTCGATGTAGTGGAAATCGGCCGCAGCCATCGTGCTTGCCATCGGCCGAAACCATTGCGTCGAAAGGAGTTTGCCGTGCCTGAATTCAGCGCCGGCACCATACAGTCCGCGATAGTCGGTTTCGATCCGCTCGAACGCACGTGGGTCACCGGCGAGAACGCGGGCCTGTCGTTCGCTACCGCGCCCGCGCTGGAGGGTGAGCTGCTCGTCGACGAGGAGTCGCGCGCGGCGGTCGCCACCGATCTGGGCAACATCACCAACCACAAGCCCGCGGCGGTCCTGCGGCCACGCTCGGCGGAGGACATCGCCGCGATGATCCGCTTCTGCCGCGCGCACGACGTCAGCGTGTCGACCCGAGGCGCGGCGCACACCACGCTCGGCCAGGGCCTCACCGACGGTTTGGTGATCGAGAACAAATACCTCAACCGAATCCATTCCATCGGTACGGATGCCGCCGAGGTCGACGCCGGGATCCTGTGGAAGGACCTGATCAACGCCGCCTACGCGCAGTCGCCGAAGCTGACGCCGCCGGCCGTCACCGGCTACACCTCGCTGACCGTGGGCGGCACACTCTCGGTGGGCGGGCTCGGCGGACTCGTCGGCGCGTTGAACACCGGGTTGCACGTCGACCACGTGCGTGAGCTCGAGGTCGTCACCGGGACCGGCGCGATCGAGCGCTGCTCGCCGCGGCACAAGCCCGACCTGTTCGAGGCGGTACTCGGCGGGCTCGGCCAATGCGGTGTCATCACCAAGGCTGTGCTCGACCTGGTGCCCGCGGCCGAACGCGCCCGCAGCTACGTGCTGGAGTACACCGACAACGCAAAGTTCTTCCGCGATGTGCGCACGCTCATCGAGCGACCGGCCATCGATCACGTCTACGCGGAGTTGTACTCGCCGGAGTCCGAGCCGACCCATCGGCTTTATGCGACAGTCCTTTACGATCCGGCCACGCCGCCGGACGACGCGGTCGCGACCGAGGGCCTGACCACCGAGGCGTTGATCGACGACACCACCTACCTGGACTACGCGTACAAGATCGACACCCTGGTCGACGGCATGCGCGACGAGGTGGGCTGGGATCGGCTGGTCAAGCCGTGGTACGACGTGTGGCTGTCCGGCGCCGTCGTCGAGGAATACGTCGGCGAGGTCCAGGCGCAGCTCAGCGCGCGCGATATCGGGCCGTTCGGGATCAGCCTGCTGTATCCGCAGCGGCGCTCGCACCTGACCCGGCCGCTGCCGCCGGTGCCCGAGGCGAACGGTTCCGATTGGGTGTTCGTGCTCGACATCAACACCGTGGCCGAGACGCCCGGCGTCGATCCGGCGTTCATCGAGGAAATGCTGGACCGCAACGATCGCATGTTCGCCCACGCGCGTAAGGAATACGGGGCCGTGCTCTATCCGATCGGCTCGCTGCGCTTCACCGCGCCGGACTGGCGGGCGCATTACGGCGACAAGTGGACGACGTTGCGGGCCGCGAAGACTCGCTACGACCCCAGCGCCATTCTCGCGCCGGGTCTCAAGATCTTCCAAGACGACTAGGGAGTTTCCCCATGCCTCCATCCAAGCCCGAGCTGACCGGGACCACCGGCGCAGTTTCCAGTACGCACTGGCTCGCCTCCGCCGCGGGCATGCGCATTCTGGCCAACGGCGGCAACGCCTTCGACGCCGCCGTCGCCGCCGGCTTCGTGCTCCAGGTGGTGGAACCGCACTTCAACGGGCTCGGCGGCGACCTGTCCGTAGTCGCGCATCGGGCGAGAAGCGGTGATGTGCAGCAGATCTGCGGTCAGGGACCGATGCCTCGCGCGGTCAGCATCGATACCTTCGCCGAACTCGGGCTGAGCGGCATCCCCGGGTCGGGGCTGTTGCCCGCCTGTGTGCCCGGCGCGTTCGGTGGCTGGATGCGGATGCTCGCGGAGTTCGGCACCATGCACCTGGCCGATGTGCTGCAACCGGCGATCGGGTACGCGGACAACGGCTTTCCGTTGCTGCCCGAGACCGCGCAGGCCATCCAGGTGCTCGCTCCGCTGTTCCGCGACGAGTGGACCGGGTCGGGTCAGACGTATCTGAAGGGTGGCGTCGCACCCGCGGCGGGCAGCCGGTTCCGTAATCCGGCGCTCGCCAACACCTATCAGCGGCTGATCAAAGCGGCCGAGTCCGCGTCGAGCGACCGTGAGGCGCAGATCCAGGCCGCACACGATGCCTATTACAAAGGCTTTGTGGCGGAGGAGATCTCGGAGTTCCTCGCGACCGGCCCGATGCTCGATTCCACCGGCAGGCGGCACAGCGGACTGCTGACCGCCGATGATCTCGCCGGGTGGCAGGCCACCGTCGAGACCGCCCCGAGCTACAACTACGGTGCGCACCAGGTGTTCAAGCCCGGACCGTGGTCGCAGGGCCCGGTGTTCCTCCAGCAGATCGCATTGCTGGACGGATTCGACCTCGGGAAGATGGGCCTGGGCAGCGCCGACTACCTGCACACCGTGACGGAGTGCACGAAGCTCGCGATGGCCGATCGTGAAGCCTGGTACGGAGATCCGGCATTCAGCGACGTGCCCCTGGCCGGGCTGCTCGACGAGGAGTACAGCCGGGAACGGCGGGCCCTCGTCGGTCCGCGGGCCGCGCTGGACCTGCGGCCGGGTGCGCCCGGCGGCCGGACCTCGTTCATCCCCGAACGGTCCGTGCCGGACTACCAGGAGGCCGAGACCGAGTGGATGTCTCAGCTGCGCAACGGATTACCGACGATCTTGCAGGAGACCACGACGAAGGGCGACACCGTCACCGTCACCGCGGTCGACCGGCACGGCAACATGGTCGCCGCGACGCCCAGCGGCGGCTGGCTGAAGAGTTCGCCGACCATCGCGAGCCTCGGCTTCTCGCTCGGCACCCGCGGCCAGTGCGGCTATCTCACGCCGGATCACCCGAACTCGCTGGCGCCCGGCAAGCGGCCGCGGACCACGCTCAGCCCGACCGTGGTGCTGCGCGACGGCCGCCCGTATGTCGCCTTCGGCACGCCGGGTGGCGATCGGCAGGACCAGTGGACGTTGCAGTTCTTCCTCAACGTCGTCGATTTCGGTCTCGACTTCCAGACCGCCACCGAAACCACCGCCTTCCACACCGATCAGGTGCCGGCGTCCTTCACGCCGCACGCGCACCGGCCCGGCGTCCTGGTGGCCGAGGAGACCTGCGATCCGGCGGTCGTCCAGCAGCTGGAACAGCGCGGCCACGAGGTGGAACTCGTCCCCGCGTACTCGCTGGGCCGGGTCTGCGCGACCGGGTTCACCGAGGACCACGAGTTCGTCCGGGCGGCCGCGAGCCCGCGCAAGCGGCACGCCTACGCCGTAGCCGAATAGCGCTGGACGACACCACTTTCGAAAGGAACCACGATGACGACCACCGAATATCGTCCGGAGATCATCGAACTCACCGATGAGCAGCAGCGCAGGGAATGGCAGGCGTTCACGCTGTCCGACCTGCCCGAGATGATCAGCGCGATGCACGTCTGCCACGCGGTGCGGGCGATCGCCGACACCCCGCTGCTGGAGCGGCTGAAGTCCGGACCGCGCAGTCCAGCCGACGGGTTGCTGGCCGGGATCGATCCGGATATGGGGCCCGGTTTTCTGCGCTATCTGGTCAATCGAGGAATCCTCGAGACCCGGGGCGAGGAATTCTTCCTGACCCGGCTCGGCGAGTTCCTCACCACGGATGTCTCGCTGGCTCGTCTCGGCGTCTATGTCGACGCGTATGGGATGGTCACCAGCCGGACCGGCGATCTGCTCACCGGCAAGGCGGTGTACGGCAAGGACGTGATTCGCGACGGCGGCAAGCTCGGCGCGCACTGCGACACTCTCTTCTCCGCCTTCCACACTCCCACTCTGCTCACCGCTATGCGCGGCCGCAACGTCGAGCGCATTCTCGACATCGGTTGTGGTGGCGGATCATTGGTCGTGGATGCATGCCTGCGCGATCCTTCGCTGACCGGTATCGGCTTGGATATCGATGCCGACGCCGTCGCGGTGGCGAACGAGCACGCCCGCACCTCCGGTGTGGCCGATCGGGTCAAGTTCGTTGTCGGGGACGCGTTCGCGCCGAAGACCTGGCCGAAGGAATGCTTCGAGGCGGACGGGCTGTGCATGATGAGCGCGTTGCACGAGCATTTCCGGCACGGCGAGCAGGCCGTCATCGATCTGTTGAACGAGATCTCGGCGACCTTCCCGGCATTGAAGATCCTGTTGGTCGGCGAGCCCGAAATCCGTTACGACAGCAGGGAAAACGACGACGACTTCTTCCTCATCCACGTGCTGACCGGCCAGGGACTGCCGCGTGATCGTGCCGCCTGGTTCGACGTGTTCGAGAAGTCCGAGCTGACCTGTCGCCGGATGTACACACGACCGGAGGCCGGCCCGCGGTTGTGCTTCTACGATCTGGCCGGAAAGGACCAGTCGTGACCACGACAGCGACCCCCGGCGCCGCGGTCGAGACCGATCTGGACCTGTTCTCGACCGAGGCCCTGCTCGATCCGGTGCCCAGCTATCAGACCCTGCGTGACCTGGGGCCGGTCGTCCAGATGACCGAACACGATCTCTACGGGCTGTTCCGGTACGACCAGGTGCGGGCCGCGCTCGTCGACTGGGAGGGGTTCAGCTCCGCCCAGGGCATCGCGATGAACCCGACGGCCAACGAACTGTCGGACGGGTCGCTGCTGTCGATGGACCCGCCGCGGCACCGAGCCGTGCGCAAGGTGCTCGACGACGCCCTGCGGCCCAAGTATGTGCGCAAGGTCGCGGGCAATATCGAGCAGCTCGCCGACGAACTGGTCGACGACCTGATGCAGCGCGAAACCTTCGACGGCGTCACCGATTTCGCGGCCAAGCTGCCGGTGGACATCGTGATGGACCTCATCGGCTTCCCCCGCGACGAACAGCGGGACAAGATTCTGGTCTGGGCGCTCGGCGCGTTCAACTACTTCGGGCCGCCCGGTGAACGTCAGCTGTCGACCTTCCCGGACGTCGAGGCACTCATGCAGTATCTCGTCACCGATGCGACGCCGGACAAGTTGCTGCCGGACAGCTTCGGCCAAATCGTCTGGGAGGCAGCCGATCGCGGCGAGATCACCGAGAACGAAGCCTTGATGACCATGAGCGCCTACGCTTGCGCTGGCCTCGACACCACCATCGCCGGCGTGGCCAGCACCCTGTGGCTGCTGGCCGAGAACCCGGACCAGTGGACGGCCATTCGGCAGGATCCGAAGCTGATCCCCGGCGCGTTCCTGGAGGGCGTCCGGCTGGAGACGCCGATCCAGCACTTCTCCCGGGTCACGACCGAGGACCGGGAGATCGACGGCGTCACCATTCCCGAGGGTGCGCGGGTCTTGGTCTCCTACGGTGCGGCCAACCGCGACGAACGCCACTACCCCGACCCGGACAGGTTCCAGGCGGACCGCAACCCGGCGGACACCGTCGGCTTCGGTTTCGGCGTACACAACTGTCCCGGAAGGACTCTCGCCTCGATGGAGGCAAACGCGTTGTTCGCCGCGCTCGCCAAGCGCGCGACCTCGCTGGAACTCACCGGTGGCCCCATCCGGGAACCGAACAACATCACCCGGGGACTGGAAACGCTCCCCATGCGCATCTCCTGAAAGGGGCGACGATGAGAGCGGCACAGATTGTCGAGTACGGCGCCCCACTCGAGTTGCGCGACATCCCCGATCCCACACCGGAACCCGACGGCGTCGTGCTCGAGGTTATCGCCACCGGCATCTGCCGTAGCGACTGGCACGCGTGGATGGGTGACTGGGGTTGGATGGGCGGACAGGTCGCGTTGCCGCGCACTCTGGGGCACGAGATCGTCGGTACAGTCACGGCGGTCGGTCGCGAGGTGCGTGGTGTGCGGATCGGTGATCGGGTCACCACTCCGTTTCACCTGGCCTGCGGGACGTGCGCGTTCTGCCGGTCGGGGCAGGCCAATGTGTGCGACAACATGCAGGTACTCGGGTTCTGGTGTGACGGTGGGTATGCCGAATACGTCCAGATCTCCAATGCCGACTTCAACTGTGTGCTGGTGCCGGACGAGCTCACGCCGGTGGCGGCGAGCGCGATCGGGTGTCGATTCATGACGGCGTTCCACGCGGTCACCGGGCAGGGGCAGGTTCGTCCCGGCGAATGGGTTGCTGTGCACGGAGTCGGCGGCGTCGGGCTAGCCGCCGTTCAGATTGCCAGTGCCGCAGGGGCTTCCGTTGTCGCGGTGGATATCGATGCGGGCAAGCTCGCGCTGGCCAAAGAGCAGGGCGCGGCGCATACCGTCGATGCGAGCGTCGAGCAGGAGGTGCCCGCGGTGATCCAGGAGGTTACCGGTGGTGGTGCGCATGTCTCGATCGATGCGCTCGGCACCAGAGCGACGGTGGTGAATTCCGTACGCTCGCTGCGCAAACGCGGCCGGCACGTGCAGGTGGGGCTGACCAGCGCGGCGGATTCCGGTGAGATCCCGCTGCCGATGGATCTCATCACCATCGGCGAGTTGACCGTCGTTGGCTCACACGGCAATCCGCACTCCAGCTATCCGGAGTTGCTCTCGCTGGTCACCTCCGGTCGGCTCACGCCGCAGACCTTGGTGCAGCGCACCGTTTCGCTCGACCGGGCCGGGGAAGTCCTGTCCGCGATGAGCGATTTCACCACCACCGGCATCACCGTCATCGACCGCTTCTGACGCGGACCGGGAGGACTCGTGGATATCAGCACCGTGGGCGTTGCCGCCCGCAACTTCCTGTCCCGGCCGCATCTGCTGTACATCGACGGCAAGTTCGTCGCTGCGGCGAGTCGCCGGACGTTCAGTACCGTCGATCCGTCTACCGGCGGGCACATTTCGGAGATCGCGCATGCGGGAGCGGATGACGTCGCGGCCGCGGTGATTGCCGCCCGTGGTGCGCTCGACGGACCGTGGAGCCGATTGTCCGCGGCCGATCGCGGGCTGCTCATCGCTCGACTGGCCGACCTCATCGACAGCAATGGCGCGGAGCTGGCCGAACTCGAAGCGCTCGATGCGGGCAAGCCGATCACGATGACGCGCGCGCTCGACGTTCCCGCCGCCGCAGCACAATTCCGCTACTTCAGTGGGTGGCCGGCGCGGATCGAGGGCGAGACGATACCCGTCGCGGTGCCGAATACGTTGTGCTACACCAGGAAAGAACCGGTCGGCGTTTGCGCGCAGATCATTCCGTGGAACTTCTCGCTGTTGATGACAGCGTGGAAGGTCGGAGCGGCACTCGCGGCCGGGTGCACCGTGGTGCTCAAGCCGGCGGAGCAGACGCCGTTGACCGCGTTGCGGTTTGCCGAGTTGATCGACGAAGCCGGTTTTCCGGCGGGCACGGTCAATGTGCTGACCGGGGACGGGGAGACCGGTGCGGCGCTGGTGGATCATCCCGGTGTCGACAAGATCGTGTTCACCGGATCCACCTCCGTGGGGCGGGAGATCGGCGCGAAGGCGGGGGCGCAGCTGAAGCGGGTGACGCTGGAGCTCGGCGGGAAGAGTCCGAACATCATTCTCCCGGATGCCGATCTCGACGCCGCGATCGCCGGAAGCTACAACGGGATCTTCTTCAATACCGGTCAGGCCTGCAACGCCGCGTCTCGGTTGTTCGTGCACGAGAGCGTGTTCGACGAGGTGATCGAAGGATTGACGGCGCGGGCGAAGAGTGCGCAGGTCGGGCCGGCGCTGGATCCAGCGACCGAATGCGGGCCGGTGGTATCGGCCGAGCAGTATCGGCGGGTGCGGGGCTACCTCGAGGACGGGGTGGCCGCCGGTGCGACGCTGACGTCGGGAGACATCCCCACCTCCTCCCCCGATGGCGGATTCTTCATTCGGCCAACGCTTTTCACCGATGTCACGCCGGACATGCGGATCTGCCGGGAGGAGATCTTCGGGCCGGTTCTGGTGGCGGCTCCGTTCGACAGCATCGATGAGGCCGTGCGCCTTGCCAACGATACCGAGTACGGTCTCGCGGCCGGTGTCTGGACGCAAAACCTCAGCGCCGCACACACTCTCGCGGCCCGCCTGCACGCCGGCTCGGTCTACCTCAATACGTGGGCACCCGGTGACCCGGCTGCCCCGTTCGGCGGGGTCAAGGCGTCCGGTGTCGGCCGGGAAATGGGGCGGGCCGGGCTCGACGCGTACCTCGAACCGAAGACCGTGTGGGCGACGCTCGCGTGAGACGACGATAGCGAAAGGATAAGACGATGTGTGGAATCGTCGGTTGGGTAGATTTCGATCGTGATCTCACTGCCGAGCGCCGGGTTCTCCAGGAAATGGTGGACACCATGGCTTTCCGTGGTCCCGATGCCGAGGGAATGTGGTTTCATCCGCATTGCGCCCTAGGCCATCGGCGGCTTTCGGTGATCGACCTCGAGGGCGGCAAGCAGCCGATGGTGACGCCGGAAACGTTGCCCGACGGGACGCCGCTGGCGGCGATCACCTACAGCGGTGAGGTGTACAACTTCACCGAACTGCGCGCGGAACTCACCGCGAAGGGGCACCGCTTTTCGACCAGGAGTGACACCGAGGTCGTGCTGCGGGCCTACCTGGAGTGGGGCACGGAATTCGTGCGGCGGTTGAACGGAATGTTCGCCTTCGCGATCTGGGACAGCCGCGTCGAGGAATTGCTGCTGTATCGGGATCGGTTGGGCGTCAAGCCGTTGTTCTATTATCCGACCGCCGATGGTGTGCTGTTCGGGTCCGAGCCGAAGGCGATTCTCGCGCATCCGGCGAGCCGGGCGGTGCTCACGCTCGACGGGCTGCGCGACGTTCTGTCGTTTGTCCGGGTTCCCGGGCAGACACCGTTGCACGGCATGTACGAGGTACGTCCCGGACATGTTCTTCGGGTTCGCCAGGGGCGGCGGACCGAGGAGAAATATTGGGAACTGGAGTCTCGGCCGCACACCGACGATATTGCCGCGAGCGTCGGCAAGGTTCGAGAGTTGCTGGAAGACATCGTGGCCCGGCAATTGGTGGCCGATGTGCCGCTGTGCACGCTGTTGTCCGGTGGATTGGATTCCAGCGCGTTGACCGCGCTCGCGCAGCGCAGGCTCGATGGCAGTGAGCGCATCCGGAGCTTCTCGGTGGATTTCGAAGGGCAGGTGGAGAACTTCGCGCCGGAGCCGTTGCGGGAGGCGCCGGATCAGCCGTTCGCGCAGGAATTGGTGCGGCACGTCGGCACCGACCATCAGACCATCCTGTTGAACAACGCGGATCTGGTTGCGCCGAGCATCCGGTCGGCGGTGTCGCGGGCTTGGGACCTGCCCTTCGGGGACGGTGATCTCGGGCCGTCGCTCTATCTGCTGTTCCGTGCGGTGCGGGAGCAATCGACTGTCGCGCTTTCCGGCGAATCCGCGGACGAGGTCTTCGGCGGGTACCTGTGGTTCCATGACGAAAAGGCCGTGCAGGCCGATACTTTTCCGTGGCACGCGCTCGGCGAGCGGTCGATCACCGAGCAGTCGACGGCGTTCCTGAATCCCGATCTGACGGCGGCACTGAACCTTCCGGAATACATCGCCGATCAGTACCAGACGGCGCTGCGAGAGGTTCCGCATCTGGCCGGCGAGACCGGGCATGACCGGCGGATGCGGATCGCGAGTTATCTGAATCTGACCCGGTGGCTGCCGGTGATGCTGGATCGCAAGGACCGGTTGAGTATGGCCAGTGGGATCGAGGTTCGGGTTCCGTTCTGCGATCATCGTTTGGTCGAGTATGTGTTCAATACGCCGTGGTCGATCAAGACCTTCGACGGACGGGAGAAGAGCCTGTTGCGCGCCGCGACCGCGGATCTGCTGCCCGAATCGATTGTGAAACGCCGCAAGGCGCCGTATCCGTCCACTCAGGATTCCGGGTATGACCGGGCGATCAAGCAGATACTCGGAAAGATTGTCGCGGAGCCGAGTTCGCCGGCGCTGCCGTTGTTCGATCTCGACGCGATCGATAAGCATCTGAACGCACCGGTGGCCGGCGCCTCGTCGATGCAGGAGCGCGGACTGTACAACGAGACGCCCATTCGCCTCGCCGAGTGGATCGCCGCGTACGACGTGAGCGTCTTGGTATAATTTCTATTTGGAAACTAGTTTTGGGTCACGCTGAGGGGAGTGGATATGTCGGATCGAGTCGGTCGGCAAGCGAACGACAGTATTACGCTGCAAGGCGTCCGCGAGAACAACCTGAAGAACGTGTCGCTGGAGATCCCCAAGGGGCGGCTGACCGTCTTCACGGGCGTATCCGGTTCCGGTAAGTCGTCACTGGTGTTCGGCACGATCGCCGTCGAGTCGCAGCGGCAGCTCAACGAGACCTTCCCCTGGTTCATCCGTAACCGGCTGCCGAAGTACGAGCGGCCGCACGCCGAAGGCATGTCGCATTTGTCGACGGCCATCGTGGTCGATCAGCGGCAGATCGGCGGCAGTTCCCGGTCGACCGTCGGCACCATGACCGAGATCAATCCCATTCTGCGCGTGTTGTTCTCGCGGCACGGCAAGCCCAGCGCGGGCGAGTCGACCATGTACTCGTTCAACGTGCCGCAGGGCATGTGTACCGAATGCGAGGGGCTCGGGCGCACCGCACGACTCGACCTCGATTTGCTGTTCGACAAGAAGAAGTCGCTGAACGAGGGAGCCATCACGTCGCCGCTGTATGCGGTCGGTGGTTACCCGTGGACGATCTACGCCGAATCCGGGTTGTTCGATCCGGACAAGCCGCTGGCGAAGTTCACCGCGGAGGAATGGGACAAGCTGCTGTACGGCGAGGGGTTCAAGGTCCGCCGTCCCGGCAAAGACGTGACGCATTCCAATGAGTACGAAGGCGTGGTCACCAAGTTCAATCGGCGCTACCTGAAGAACGGGCTCGATGCGCTGAAAGAGAAGGAGCGCAAGGACGTCGAGCAGGTCGTGCGGGTCAGTACCTGTGAGGTGTGTGGTGGTGGGCGGCTCAACAAGGCCGCGCTGGCGTCGAAGATCAACGGCAAGAACATCGCCGACTATGCGGCCCTGGAAGTCAGTGAGTTGATCGTCGAGTTGGGACATATCGATGACCGGGTCGCGAAACCTGTTGTCGAGGCGGCCGTTACGGCACTGACCCGGCTGGAATCGATCGGGCTCGGGTATCTCAGCCTCGGTCGTGAGACGTCCACGTTGTCCGGCGGTGAAGGGCAGCGGCTGAAGACTGTCCGGCATCTCGGTAGCAGTTTGAGCGACCTCACCTTCATCTTCGACGAGCCGAGCGTGGGGCTGCATCCGCGAGATGTGCACCGGCTCAACGAACTTCTCGCCGAGTTGCGGGACAACGGCAATACGGTGCTGGTCGTGGAACACAACCCCGATGTCATGGCGGTTGCCGATCGGATCGTCGACATGGGGCCCGAAGCCGGTACGCACGGCGGCGAGATCGTGTTCGAAGGGACTTATCGGCAGCTGTTGAAGGCGAGCACGCTGACCGGGCGGAGGCTGCGGGAGCACACGGGCTTGAAGGAGTCCGTGCGCAAATCGACTGGTGCGCTGGATATCAGCAAGGCCACGGTGAACAATTTGCACGACGTGTCCGTGAGCATCCCGACCGGAGTGCTCACCGCGGTGACCGGCGTGGCGGGATCCGGTAAGAGTTCGCTCATCTCAGGGGCTTTCGCGGCTCAGCATCCGGATGCGGTGATGGTGGACCAGTCGGGTATCGGTATCTCCTCACGATCTACGCCGGCGACGTACGTGGACATCATGGATACGGTTCGTGGTTTGTTCGCGAAGGAGAATGATGCCGAGCCTGGGCTTTTCAGCTTCAACTCCACCGGTGCCTGCCCTGCGTGCAAGGGGCGCGGGATGATCGAGACGGACCTCGCCTACATGGACCCGGTCACCGTGACCTGCGAGGTGTGTGAAGGCAGTCGGTACCGGCCGGAGGCGCTGGCGAAGACGTTGCGCGGCAAGAACATTGCCGAGGTGCTCGCGCTGACCGTCGAAGAGAGTCTGTCCTACTTCACCGAAGCGAAGGTGACCAGCAAGCTCGCGACGCTCAGCGAGGTCGGTTTGGCCTATCTGACGCTGGGGCAACCGTTGTCGACCCTGTCGGGTGGTGAGCGTCAGCGCCTGAAACTCGCGCTCCGACTGCAAGATACGGGTACCGTCTTCGTTTTCGACGAGCCGACCACCGGGCTGCACATGGCCGATGTCGACCGTCTGCTCGTGCTGTTCGATCGGCTGGTCGACGAGGGAAACACCGTCATCGTGGTCGAGCACGACTTGGAAGTCGTCAAACACGCCGATTGGGTCATCGATCTCGGACCCGATGCGGGGCGTCACGGTGGACGGATCCTCTTCGAAGGCACTCCGAAACAGCTCACCGCCGACAAGAAGTCGGTTACTGCGAAGTACTTGCGAACCGATCTCGAGCGGGCCGATCGCTGAGTCGCCTGGATCAGCCAAGGGCGCGGTCGGCCAGTGCGGCGACGATCGGGGTGAGGGTTTTGGCGTAAGTGACGGTCAGGTGGTTGTCGTCGCGGTAGATGAGGTTGTTGCGGGCGATGAGTGGGCAGCGGGTGGTCGTGCAGAAGAGGTCGGTGAGGTCGGCGTATTGCGCGCCGGCCGAGGTTGCGGCGGCTCGTTCGGCCGCTATGCCCTCATCGTTGACTGCGATCGGGCGCGATGGTGAGCAGGCAAGTGCGTCGTCCAGGTGGTCGGACAGGCAGGTCGGCGCGGTGGTGTGCGGGTCCGGAATCGGGCCGAGGACAAGGACATTCGCGCCGGTTGCGCGTAGCTGGGCGGTCAGGCGGGACAGGCTGTCGATCCATGCCTGGTCGTAGGTGGTGAAACCGAAGTCGCCGCCGTATCGGCGGGACATGCTCAGCACGATCAGGCGTGGGTGCTCGGCTTGCAGTCTCGACATGACCTGATGACGCCACTGCACGCATTCGGTGTACTCCCGGCCCAGGTACGGGCTGGTGATGGGCAGTTCCATCAGCGGGCAGGTGACCTTGCTCATCGTTTCCAGTCGCCAATGTCGTTGCTCGGCAACCTGTTCGAATGCGGGGCTCCACATCGCGGCGTGCGAATCGCCGACCAAGGCCACCCGGTTGGTCGAATCCGGATCGCCCGCCACGCATTCGGGCTGCCCGGTATCGAGCCACGAACGCACGCAACCGTTTCCGAACACCGCCGCCTTGTCGCCAGGCGCGTCAGCGAGGGCCGGGGAGAGATTCGATGGGACGGAATGCTGTTCGGCCGATGCCGCGACCGCGGCCTGCACCTGCGCGGTCAGCTGTCGAACCGCCGCATCGTGCGGATCGATGGTTTCCGCCACCGCCGGCTCTGGTGCCGACATCACCGTGAGCGCCTCGGCCGCCGCCCCATGACCGACCGGGGCGGGCACGAACACGAGCAACGCCACCCCGGCACCGACCGCCACCGCGGTGACCGCACCGCCACTCGCGAGACTCAGTGCGGCCGAACGTCGTAACGGTGCCGCGAACCGAACCGGATCCTCGACGAACCACAGCGTGAGCATCGCCAGACCACCCGCCGTGACGACCGCTCCTACCGCGCCGACAGTGTCGAGGCTGTGCCCGATCACCCGCGGCGCGAGCAACAACACCGGCCAGTGCCAGAGATACCAGGAATACGACAGCCGCCCCAGCGACTGCAACGGCTCGACCGACAGTGCTCGCCCCACTCCCCAGCGGGTCGCGGCACAGCCCGCGGCGATAACCAGCACCGCGCCGAGGACCGGCAGCAGCGCCGCCGTGCCGGGATACGGTGTCCGCCCGTCCAATCGGGTACAGGCGAACAGAATCAACGCCAAGCCGGACCACCCGGCGACGGTAGCCAGCGATTCCGGTAGCCGCCGCCATACCGGAACCGAAAGGGCGACAACACCTCCGAGCGCCAACTCCCAAGCCCGGGCGGGCAATGCGAAGAACGCCCACGGCGGAAGTGTGCGAGTCCAGGTGAACGAGACCGCGAACGACGCCGCAGCGATAACCGAAAGAACAATCAGATACGGAATCGGCGAAGGTTCCGCGCGACGCCGACGATGCGCGAACCACGCGACCCCGATGATCAACGCAGGCCACAACAGATAGAACTGCTCCTCCACCCCCAACGACCAGTAATGCTGAAACGGCGACGGCGGCGCATCCGCGGCCAGATAATCCGTCCCAGTCAACGCAAGCCGATAATTCCCCGCATACAACGCACTGGCAATCCCATCCCACAGCACAGCCCGAGCCTGCAACGGCGGCAACCACACCGCCGCCCCCACCGCGGTAGCAACCAGCACAATCCCCGCCGCAGGCAACAACCGCCGAGCCCGCCCACCATAGAACCGGGCCAGCCCCACCGTCCCCGTGGCCGCCACCTCCCGCCACAACATCCCGGTAATCAAAAACCCCGAGATCACAAAGAAGACATCAACCCCGACAAACCCACCCCCAACTCCCCACACCCCCGCATGAAAAACCACCACCGCCACCACCGCAACGGCCCGCAACCCCTGCACATCCCCCCGAAACCCATCCCCCACCCCACCCGCCGCGACCCGCCGAACCACCATTTCCCTGGGCACAGTCCCTACCATGGGACGCATTCTTACCAACTCTCCCCAACAATGTCCCCCCAAACTTTCCCACTCAAGAACTACTGAACAAATCTGTAAGTCACACTTACAGATTGGATCAAATTATTAGTGCACCGTCTGGTCGAACTGTCCGCATCACAGATAAATCCTCCGACAATACGGAGGATGTATTCGAACGACGTCGGCTTATCCGTGCAGGCTGTGGGCGATGGAATAGCCGATTACGGCTGCGGCCAGGCCGGCGGTGATGCTTACTGCGGCGTTGAGGAGGGCGTGGCGGTAGGCGCGTTGTTCGGCTAGGCGGACGGTTTCGTAGCTGAAGGTGCTGTAGGTGGTGAAGGCGCCGCAGAAGCCGGTGCCGGCCAGCAACATCCAGGGGGCGGAGAGGCCTGCGCCGGTGACCGCGCCGAGGATCAGGCAGCCGGTGATGTTGACGGCCAGTGTGCCCCAAGGGAAATGGCTGTCGTGGCGGGACTGGACGGTGCGGTCGAGCAGGTAGCGCAGGGGTGCGCCGAGGACGGCGCCCGCGACCACGAGCAATGCGTTCATCACGCCACCTCGACCGGGGCGGGACGGACTACGGCGCGGACGAGGATCTGGGCCAGGGTGGTGGCGACCAAGGCCGCGATCAAGGTGCCGAACAGGTAGACGGCGGCGACCATGACCGTGTTCGGGTCCAGCAGCGCCCTGATGTCGTTGGCGTAGGTGGAGAAGGTGGTGAATCCGCCGAGCACGCCGACGCCGAGGAACGGGCGGACCAACGGGTGGGCCGGGCGGAGCTCGGTGATGACGACCATCAGCACGCCGAGCAGGAAACTCCCCGCTACGTTGATCATGAACACCGCCCACGGGAATCCACCCGCCGGCGCGGGCCAGGCGAGGGTGAGCCCGTAGCGGGCCAACGCACCGAGCGCCCCACCGACCGCGATGACGGCCAAGATTGCGCCGTGGGTATCTCCGAGCTCACAGCGCTGGTCAGGGCTGTGCAGGTCGATATCGGGATCGATGAGAAGGGGTGAACGCGGGTCGATGGGCACGGCTGTCTCCTACTCCATGGGCCGCCCGAAAGCGGAGTGATGGGGTAGGGACTGTTGGCCGGCGATGCCCGCGGTTGTTCCGAATCCGATGTCCGGAGCGGCGAGCCCCACCGCCGCAGCAACCATTGTATGTCGTGTCAACGCGGGGTGCGTGCGGGGGGTATGGCCAGCGGGTTGTGGGGGCGCGCTACTACGTGCGAGTGCGGCGGAGCTTGCTCGCGGATCGGAGCACCCACGGTGCCGCGAGCCCGGCGGCCATCGCCGTCAGCGGCACGACGACCCGGCCCCAGATATCGCGAATCGGTCGATAGCGCACCACGCCGTGACTGATTTCGATGTAGCCCAGCGGACGAATGTCGGTGCCCCCGCCTATGCTGCCCTCGATACCGCCGAATCCGATCCCCGCGCGCGCCACCGGCACGATGGTGATGCCGTCGGCGGTGACCGGTTCACCGAAAACCATTGCCGCACCACGCCGTCCGCCGACCAAGTCGATGATCTGGTCCCGCATCGCCACAGCGACATCATCACCAGCGGCCTCTGCAATGAGAGAAATCGGATCCTGCGATTCCTGCATGGTCGTGAACCTCCATACCCGTCGAAACATTCGGTTCCGAGGCTAGCGGCCCGCATCCGACGCATCGTGCGGCAGCACAGTCGACAAAGATCCGTGCCACAACAGAACACAACCCGGTGGGATGGCCACCGGGTTGCGTTCTGCCATGTCCAGACTTACATGGCGAGTCCACCGTGATAGGTCTGGGTCTTTCCGTGCTGCGCGGGAGCGGACTTCGCCGCCACGGTGCGAGCCGGTGGGTTGTCGCTGAAGGCGAAGGTCGCGACCGAGTAGGCGATGGCGCCGGTGTTCACGGCCAGCGCCTTCTCGTTGATGTTCTTGGTCGTGTCGCAGGCACTGTGATAGCAGGCGTCGTAGGGCTTGCCCGCTTCACCGCCGAACATCTTCTGCTGTTCGGGCGTCTTGATGCCCTCCGCACCGGTGAACAAGCCACCGACCGGAATGCCGACCGTCATGAACGGCCCGTAGTCGGAACGACCGTCGAGCGCGGTCGGGACATGCGGGAGGCGGAGGAAGTCGAAGTACTTGGCCAGGTTCTTCTCGATCTCGGCGGAACCGGCCGGTCCCCCGCTGCCGTCATAGATCATGTACGCGTAGTTCGGCGACGCGATCATGTCGTAGTTGGCGTACAGCGCGATCTTGTTGCGCTCTGCCTCGGGCAGGTTCGCCACGTAGTGTTCGGAACCGAGCAGGCCGAGCTCTTCGGCTCCCCACCAGGCGAAGCGGACCTTGTTCTTCGGTGGCACCTTGGCCAGCTGCAACGCGACCTCGAGCAATCCCGCACTGCCGGAACCGTTGTCGTTGATGCCGGGACCGGCGAGCACGGAGTCGAGGTGCGCTCCGGCCATCACGACCTTGTCCGCGTTGCCGCGTTTGGTCTCCGCGACAATGTTGCTGGTGCTGCGGGTCGTGCTCTCGGTATCGGTCTTGAGCTTGACGACCGTGTTCGCCGGCGACGCGAGATCCTCGCCGACGGCGAAGCTCGCACCGACCACCGGCACCGTAAAGCCGGGCCCGCCAAGGGTTCCGGCGAACGCGTCGGTACGTCCGGGCTGACCCTCGTTGAAGATGATCACGGCCGACGCGCCTGCCGTCTGGGCATTGCGGGCCTTGTCGGCGAACGGGCAGGTGCCGCGCTGGATCAGGGCGATATTGCCCGCGGTGAAGCCGGCGAAATCCTCGGCCTCACAGCCGGAGGTCGAGCTCGGCGCCGGGGCCGGCGGCAGCGTCAGATCGACGGCCTGGACGGTCCCCTGCACGTTCCCCGAACCCGAATAGGTCAGGGTGACGAAGTCGCCGAGCTCACTGCTGCCCGGCGCGGTCGGCTTGTAGACCTTGGCGTCGGGTGAGACCTGGGACATGGCCGCGGTCGACTTCTCCCGGAAGAACGGGAAGTCGAACTTCTGCACCGTCACCTGGTAGCCCGCGCCGCGGAGTTTGCCCGCCACGTAGTCGCTGGATTTGTCGAAACCCGGTGTGCCGGAGGCACGGGTGCCGCCGTTGGCGTCGGCGATCTTCTGGAACTCTTGCAGATGCCGTTTGATATTGGGCGCCTGGACCGATTCAGCCAGTTGTCGCTCGGGTGGCGCGCCTGGATCGGCGTGCGAAATCCCGGCCAGCGTGAGCGAGAGAGCGAGAGGCAGAGCGGCGGCTGTCGCGACAACGCGACAAGCCTTGGCACGGCGGAAGATGTGGGGCATGTGGGCTCCTCCAAAGGGACGGACAAATCCCGATGGTCGGAGGTTAAGCCGGTATGTCCGCTTAGTGAAACCCCAGTCCAAGTGGGGAAAACGGTTGTGTGGGTACGTTATCCGGCCGCCGAAGTAGGCGATTCGCGAACGAGGAAACCCCCGGCCTGCGCAGGCAGCCGGGGGTTTCTTCGGGTCGAATTACCCTCAGCCCTTGATCAATTCGGGCGTCGTGGATTCGATCTCATCGGAATCTTCGTGTGCGGCAGCGCGGTTCGGCAGCAGCACGGCGGCTACGATCACGATCAGCGCCAGGACGGCGGACACACCGAACGCCAGACGCATGCCGTCCAGGTGCGCGGTGACCGCGTCGACGCCGTCCTCGACCAGCGAGGTGCTGCGCGCCGACATCACGGTCACCACCAGCGCGGTACCGAACGCCGCGGCAACCTGCTGCAGGGTGCCGAGCATCGAGCTGCCGTGCGAGTACAGATGCTGCGGCAGCGCACCGAGGCCGAGGGTGAAGACCGGGGTGAAGGTCGCGGCCAGCGACACCATCAGCAGGATGTGCAGGGCCAGCAGCTGCCAGTACGGCATGCTCAGCGAGATCAGGGTGAAGCCGGCCAGCGATGCGGCGATGCCGATCGACCCGGGAATCACCAGCAACCGTCCGCCGAACCGGTCGAACAGCCGTCCGATGGTCGGTCCGAGCAGACCCATCGCCAAACCACCCGGCATCACCAGCAGGCCGGTCGCCAGCGGGCTCAGACCACGCAGGTTCTGCAGGTACAGCGGCAGCAGGATCATCGACCCGAGCATCGCCATGAACGCGACCGACATCAGCACCAGCGCCTTGGTGTAGGTGCCGGCCAGCAGGACGCGCAGATCCAGCAGCGGGGTGCCGGAGCGCTGCAGGCTCAGCTGACGGAACACGAACCCGGCGATCAGCGCAACGCCGGCGGCGACGATCAGCGCCGGGCTGGTCAGGTTGTCGACCTCGAATCGGCTGAGCCCGAACACCAGTCCACCGAAGCCGAGCGCGGCGAGGAACACGCTGGCCCAGTCGATCGCGCCGGCCTGCGGCTCACCGACGTTCTCCAGCTGACGCAGACCCAGCCAGGCCACCACCGCGGTGATCGGCAGCACGAGCACGAAAAGCCAACGCCACGAGCCGACTTGCAACACCAGTCCGGAGATCACCGGCCCCATCGCGGGCGCCACCGAAATGGCGAGCGTGACGTTGCCCATCACCCGGCCGCGGTCCTGTTCGGGGACAACGGTCATCAGCGTGGTCATCAGCAGCGGCATCATCACCGCGGTGCCGCCGGCCTGCACGATCCGGCCGAGCAGCAGCACCTCGAAGGTCGGCGCGATCGCCGACAGCGCGGTGCCGGCCAGGAAGATGCCCATCGCCGACGCGTAGGCCTGGCGAGTCGAAACCCGTTGCAGGAACCAGCCGGTGGTCGGAATGATGGCGGCCATGGTGAGCATGAACGCGGTGGAAACCCACTGCGCTGCCCGCTCGGTGACATCGAGATCCGCCATGAGCCGCGGGATTGCGTTGATCATGATGGTCTCGTTCAGGATCACCACGAACGTCGCGAGTACCAATACCCGGATTACGAGCGGTGTCCGTCCTCCCTTGGCGGGAGCGGATACTTGGGCGGACATCGGATACCTCCGGGCAGATGGTTGACAGTTGCACGTGTGGTCCCTGGAGGGTCGAGGTCCCGGCGCCACAATGAATGAGACGGACTCGGGTGCTCGAACTCATCGGGCGACCATCAGTTAACCGGTTGGGACCGACACAAATCACCGGGTTTTCCCGGAGATATGCCTGCTGTCTGCGACATAACCGCTGCTCAGAGGGATTTTCTCGGCTAATCCAAGATCGAATCGTGAGCCGGATCACTCTGGTCGATGCAGTGGATTCGACGGGTGGCTGGGGAGTGGCTGGGCGTGGATCGCCGCGAGGAGGTCGGCTGGTCGCCAGCCCGACGGCGGAATCCCAATGGGGAGATCACTTCAGCGAGGTGTGGCGGGTCAGGAAGTCGTCGATCAGAGTGTTGACCGTGTCCGGGACTTCCAGGGCGACGAGATGGGCTGCGCCGTCGAGCAGGACGTACTCGGCGTCGGGGATGCAGCGCGCCATCTCTTCGACCTCGGCGGGTGGGAAAGTCGCGTCCTCGCGGCCGGCCACGACGAGGGTCGGGGTGCGGATCTCGCCGAGCAGGCTGCGTTGATCCGGTCGTTGCGAGACCACGCTGCGGATTGCCGGGGTTACGGATGCGACGTTGTTGGCGCGCGCGACGTGCAGCATCCGCTCGACCACCTCCGGCCGGGTTCGGCGTGAGGTCGGGCCGAGGAACGCGGAGACGACCGATCGGGTGAGTGGCGGGCGGATGCCGCGTAGCAGTCGTGCGATGGTCAGCAGAGCTGCGTACTCGAGGCGTTGGCGGCGTGGGGCGGGTGAGGCGGTGCCGTTCATCAGGACGGCGGTGCGGACGCGGTCGGGGTAGCGGGCGGCGAAGGTCGCGCCGATCATCGCGCCCCAGGAGTTGCCGATGATGTGGGCGCGATCGAAGCCGAGTTCGTCGAGGATCTGCGTGATGCAGGTGGCACATTCGTCGAAGGTGAAGGTTCGGGTGAGTGGAGTGCTGGCGCCGTGGCCGGGTGGGTCGATGGCGATGGTGGTGAATCGCGGCGCGAAATGCTCGACCTGGGCCTGCCACAGGGTGTGGTCCAGCAACAGGCTGGGCCATAGCAGGATGGGGTCGCCTGCGCCCGCGATCTGGACGTGAAGATTTCCCAATCGCGTTGGTATGTCGCGGGTCTCGACTGCCACTCTGCGTCCTCCGTCCACCCGAAGTACCTGTGCGCCCGATGGTGCAGGTACGCACAGCAAACGTTACGCCTGCGCCTGGTTCGTTCGAAGGGAGCAGATCGATGGGCGGGTGATCGTCAGGCGCGTTTCTGCTCTCGCGGGCCACCCCGGTCCACCTGCGGCACGTGACCGGGCACGATTCTCAATCGTTGTTTGTGGGGCGGGCTGCTTGCCGGCCCGGCCGGGCTATCTCTGGGTGGATGTCCTCCACTCGGTAGCGGCGTGATGGCACGCGGTGGTGGCGCGAGTGCCGCTGTGCGCTGCGGCGCCTCGTCGATCCGTTCCGCGGGATCCGCTTCGACGCGCGCATCCTGTGCGCGGTCGTCGATCACGGTGTGTTCGTCGATGTGTTCGTCAGGTTCGTACATCCGCTCGGCCGGCGGTGCGGCGAGTCGGAGGGCAGAAATCAGAATGTATGCGACCACGGCAGTTTCTCCGTTGTTACGGGCCGGCAACCGCACCGGCAGTGTGATTCACCATTCGGCGAAGGAACCGTCCTTGCGGTACCAGATCGGATTTCGCCAGCGATGGCCCAGTTCGGCGGCTCGGGCCACCGCCTTCTCGTCGATCTCGATACCGAGACCCGGCGCGTTCAGTAGGTCGACATAGCCGTCGCGGTAGGCGAAGACGGCGGGGTCGACGAGGTAATCGAGTAGGTCGGATCCGGTGTTGTAGTGGATGCCGAGGCTCTGTTCTTGGATGAGCAGGTTGGGGGTGGCGAAACCGACCTGCAGGCTGGCGGCCAGCGCGATCGGGCCGAGCGGGCAATGCGGCGCGATCGCCACGTCGCGACTCTCGGCGAGGGCGGCGATCCGGCGGACCTCGGAGATGCCGCCCGCGTGCGAGAGATCCGGCTGGACGACCGCGATGCCCTGGTCGATCACCGTGCGGAAGTCCCACCGGGAGAACAGTCGTTCGCCGGTGGCGATGGGAATGCTTGTCGCGCGGGTGATCTCGCCGATCCGGTCGCTGACCTCGGGCACCAGCGGCTCTTCGACGAAGAAGGGCAGGTACGGCTCGAGCAGCGGTAGCACTCGCCGCGCCATCGCGACGGAGAGGCGGCCGTGGAAGTCGACGGCGATGTCGAAGTCGTCGCCGGTGGCTTCGCGTACGGCCGCGACGCGGTCGACGATGGCGGTGGTCGCGCGTGGTGTGTCGATCAATTCGAGTTCGGCCGAGCCGTTCATCTTGATCGCGGTGAAGCCCTGCTGTTTTCGTTCGAGCGCGGCTTGAGCGACGTCGTCGGGGCGGTCGCCGCCGATCCAGCTGTAGACCCGGACCCGGTCGCGGACCGCGCCGCCGAGCAGCTGCCAGACGGGGACGCCGAGGGCCTTGCCGGTGATGTCCCAGAGGGCCTGGTCGATGCCGGCGATCGCACTCGACAGGATCGGACCGCCGCGATAGAAACCGCCCTTGGTGAGCACCTGCCAATGCGCTTCGATGCTCATCGGGTCCTTGCCGACGAGGTAGTCGGCCAGTTCGTCGACGGCGACGGCGACGGTGTGCGCGCGGCCCTCGATGACCGGTTCGCCCCAGCCGGTGATGCCCTCGTCGGTGTCGATGCGCAGGAAACACCAGCGCGGCGCGACCAGGTAGGTGGTCAGTGCGGTGATCTTCACCGGGACTCCTTTCGTACGCTCCAGCCGCCGTCGACGACGAGGTTGGCGCCGGTGATGAACGAGGCGTCGTCGGAGGCGAGGAAGGCGACCGCCGCGGCGACCTCCTCGGGTGCGCCCAATCGGTCGAGGGCGGTGGCGCGGGCGGACATTCGTCGGCCCTCCTCGTCGACGTCGTCCCAGACCGGGGTGAGCACCGGGCCGGGGAGGATGGCGTTGAACCGCACCCTCGATCCGCCGTACTCGACCGCGAGTTGCCGGACCAGGGCGGTCAATCCGCCCTTGGCGGCGGCGTACACCGGGTACCCGGGCAGGCCGAACTGGGCGTGCACGCTGGAGATGGCGACCACGTTGCCGTTGCGGGATTGCAGATCGTCGATGAAGGTGCGCACACCGAGGAACAGCGGCGTCAGGTTGATCGCCAGACCCTCGTCCCACTGCGGGCGGGTCAGCTCGTGCGCGGGGATGGTGGCCTGCTTGGAGGCGTTGCTGCACAAGGCATCCAGCGGACCGAACATTTCGTTGACCCGGTCCCGCAGCTCAGTCCACGATTCTTCGTGCGAGACGTCGCATCGGACGAATTCGGCGCGATGCCCGGCCGCGCGGATCTTCGCCGCGACCTCTTCTCCCCCGGTCTCGGCGATGTCGGCGACGACAACCGAGGCCCCCTCTTCGGCGAGGCGCTCGGCCGTGGCGGCGCCGATGCCCGATGCCGCGCCGGTGACGACCGCGACTCGGTCTGCGAGACGACTCAATGCTCTTCCCTTCGTGATCAACGCTGAATGTCCGTGCCGGTGAGCAAGTCGAGGTCGCGGCGCGACGGCAGGCCGGCCCAGTCGCCGGGTACCGATACCGCGAACGCGCCGCAGGTCGCGGCCAACCGCAGGCTGTGCCGGACCGGGCCGCCGTCGAGAACGCCCGCGAGGTAGCCGGCGACGAAGGCGTCGCCCGCGCCCACCGGATCGACCATGGTCACCGGGATCACCGGTTGCCTGATCTGTCGGCCGCGATGCAATGCGAGCGCGCCCTCGGCGCCGAGTTTCAATACGACCTGTGACGGGCCCAGTGCGGCAAGGGATTCGGCCATTGCCGCCGGGCTCGCGGTGGGCACGAGTAGCGCCGCTTCGTCGGTTCCGGCGAAGACGATGTCGGATCGCGACACCAGTTTCGCCAGTTCCGCGGCGGCCGCGGAGCGGGGCCACAGGGCGCTGCGGTAGTTGATGTCCAGCGACACCAGGACACCGGCATCGACCGCTATGTCCAATGCGGCGTGCACTGCGTCGCGCGCGGTCTGGCTGAGTGCCGGGGTGATTCCGGTCAGATGCAGGACACCTGCCGCGGCGATCTGTTCCTTGTCGACCTCGGCTACGGACAGCTTGGAACCAGCGAGCCCGCGCCTGTAGTAGGTGACCCGGATTCGGTCAGCGGTGCGCCGCTCGCGCAGCATCATGCCGCTCGGCAGCTCTGGGTCGATCCGGCAGCGGGACACGTCGACTCGTTCGGCCCGCAGTCGGTCCAGCACCATCGTGCCGACCGCATCGTCGCCGACACTGCCTATCCACGCGGAGTCGTGCCCCAACCTGCTGACGCCGATGGCGACCGTCGCCTCGGCGCCCGCGAAATCCATCCGCATCGCCGCACCCGAGGCCAACGGCCCCGGCTCTGTGGCCGCCACGACCCCGAGCGCTTCACCGAGCGTTACCAGCTTGCCCCTCATGACAATCCGTTCCGCACGATCGACGAGCGGCAAGTCCCGACCTCCCCAGCGCGGTGCAGGACCGCTTCACGGGCACTCCCCTTCGGCGCGCGAAATCCGCTGCGCTCGTTGCCCATTCGCCGTCGCACGTTCATGACAATTCCTCGCGCAGGAGTGCCACCCGTTCGCGTAGTGCGTCGAGATCGCCGCCGGTGCAGGCATCGCCGATGAGCGGGGAACCGATGCCGAGGGCGGTGGCACCCGCGTCCATATATGCCCTGGCGTCTGTGAGGGCGACACCGCCGGTCGGGACCAATGGAATATCGGGCAGCGGGGCACGGATGGCCCGGAGGTAGTCGGGGCCGCCGACCGAGGCGGGGAAGACCTTGATCATGGTGCTGCCTGCCGACCAGGCGTGGTGAATCTCGGTGGGGGTGAACGCACCCGAGATCACCGGGATGCTCAGCCGGAATCCCTGTTCGATGACGTCGTCGCTGACGATCGGGGTGATCAGGTAGGCGGCGCCGGCGTCGACCGCGCGGTTCGCGTCGTCGGCGGTGATGACCGTGCCGACGCCGATCGGATGGTCGAATCCCGCGCAGTCACGCAGTGCGTCCAGAGCGCCGTCGGTCGTGAGCGTGAATTCGACCGCGGTGATGCCGGATTCGTGCAGGACGGCGGTGACTTCGGCGAACCGGGACGCGGTCGGGGCGCGCAGGATCGCGATGACCGGGGTGCTCCACTGCAAGAGATCATCAGACATCGCTGTGCACCAATCCCGCGTCGGCGTAAGCGGTTCCGGGCAAGCCGACGGCGCCGGGGATGCAGGTGAACAGTCGACCGGCATCAGGTTCCGCGGCACCTCGTCCCTCTGCCGCGGTGGTGATCACCATTACGCTCAGATCCGGCCCGGCGAACACACAGCTGGAGACCTGTGAGGGGCCGACCTCGATGATCACGCGCCGATGCCCGGTGGGGTCGAATCCGTGCACCTGTCCCGCACCCCACACCGCTACCCACACCCAGCCTTCACCGTCGACGGTCAGGCCGTCGGGGTCGCCGCCGAAGAATCGCGCGAATGACCGGCCGCCGCTGAACGTGCCGGTGGCGATGTCGTAGTCGAAGGCGTCGACTCGTTTCGTCGGACTGTCCGCGTAGTAGAGGACGGTGCCGTCCGGGCTCCAGTCGAGTCCGTTGGAGATGGTGACGCCGTCGCGGAGGGTGGTCAGCGCACCGTCGGGGTCGAGCCGATAGAGGGCGGCGCTGCCCTTGACGCCGTCTTCGGACATTGTGCCTGCGAGCAGCCGTCCGTGCGGGTCGGCCTTCGCGTCGTTCAAACGGCGTCGAATACCGTCCTCAGGCAACGGAATTGCGGCGATCGGTGTGGTGGTGCCGTCGTCGGCGATTCGATAGACGGTGTCGCCCACTGTCGCGACCAGGCCGCCGGAGGCGCAGGGCACTACGGCGCTGACCGGCGGTTCCAAGCTGATCGTCGACCGAAGGGTGAGGTCGGGTCCGTCCAATGTCGCGCGATGGATATGACCGCCGCGGATGTCGACCCACACCAGTTCCTGGGTTCTGCTGTCCCACACCGGGCTTTCACACAGCACCCCGGGCGGCGGAGCGCACGGATGCGCGCGCAAGGTGATCATGGTTCGCTCCTGTGATAGCTGGTGCACGGATTGCGGCGGTGTGGGTTGCACATCAGGTCGGCAGCCCAACCGCACGTTCTCCACTGCGTCGCTGCTGGATGACCACAGCGGCGACGAGCAAGGAACCTTGCGCGACGTTCTGCCAAAACGTATTGACGCCAACAACATTCAGCCCGTTGTCCAGCGCACCGAGCAGCACGACCGCCAGCAGCGTGCCACCGACGGTTCCCTTACCGCCCTTGAGCGCACACCCGCCGAGCGCAGCCGCGGTGATTGCCTTCAGCTCGAGACCCTCACTGCCGGAAACCGGCTGCCCCGACCCGGTTCGTGCGGTCAGGATGATGCCTGCGATCGCGGCCACCACGCCGGCGAGCACGAACACCGCGATCAGATACTTGTTGATGTTGATTCCGGAAAGCCTTGCTGCGGTGTCGTTTCCGCCGATGGCATAGATGTTGCGGCCGATATCGGTGTACTTCAGCAGCACGTGCACGGCCAGGGCGACGATCGCGAGAATGATCACCGGCACCGGCAGGCCGATGATCTTGCCGCGCGCCAGGAAGATGAACAGGTCGTTGTCCAGCACGAAGCCCTGCGCCTTGCCGCCCGAAATCAGTTGGGCCAGACCTTTGTACGCGGCCAGCGTGGCCAGCGTCGCGATCACGGGGTTCACCCGGCCGTAGACGATGATCAGCCCGTTCACCAGGCCGAGCACCACGCCGACGCCGATCGCGGCGAGGATACCCAGGAAGGCGTTGCCCGAGGTCGCCGTGAACGCCATCGCGCTGATCACCGAGGCGACGCCCGCTTGCGAGCCGACCGAGATATCGAGCGCACCGCAGATGATCACCACGGTCTGCACGACGGCCAGCAGTCCGAATACCGTGACCGCGTCACCGATTCCGGCCAGGTTCGCCGGATCGAGGTAGCCGTCGTTGAGCGAGCCGAAGATCGCGACGATGACCACGAGCGCGCCGATCAGGCTGAGATTTCCCGGGCCGATCGCGTGCAGCAGTCGCCGCGGGGTGAGCGCGGCGGTGTAGCGGGACAGCGTGGGCGCCGGTGTAGCGGTGGCCACCGGCGGCAGTTCGAGTTGTTGCTCGGTCATTGGTTCCCTCGAGATGTGTTCGACGTCAGGTCTGCGGCCATGGCCAGCGCGAGGATGGCCTCCTCGCTGGCTGCGCTGCGGTCCAGTTCGCCGGTGACTCGCCCGTGCTGCATGACGACGATCCGGTCGGCCAGGCCGAGCACTTCGGGTAGTTCCGAGGAGATCACCAGCACCGCCACCCCGGCTTCGGCCAATTCCTCGATGATTCGGTAGATCTCGGCCTTCGCTCCGACGTCGACGCCGCGGGTCGGCTCGTCCAGGATCAGCACCTTGGGTTTGCGGGCCAGCCAGCGGGCGAGCACCACTTTCTGCTGGTTGCCGCCGGAGAGTTTGCGCACCTCCTGTTCGATCGAGGGCGTGCGCACCCGCAGCGAGTCGACGTAGTGCTGGGCGAGCCGGCGTTCCTCGCCCGCTTTGACGAATCGCAGTCGCCGCAGGTGATCGAGCATGGCCAGCGAAATGTTGTCGCGCACACCGCGATGCAGCAGCAGGGCTTGGGCTTTGCGTTCTTCCGGCGCGTAGCCGATGCCGGCCCGCACCGCATCCCGCGGTTGACGCAACCGCAACTGCTGACCGTCCACTCGCACCGTGCCGGAGCGGATCGGGTGATCGCCGGCCAGCGCGCCCGCCAATTCGGACCGCCCCGCGCCGACCAGACCGGCCAGCGCGACCACTTCACCGGCGCGAACCTGGAGGCTCACGTCCTGCACGTCGTCGGTGGTGACCCCGTCGACATCGAGGACGACCCGGCCCGGTGTGCTCGGTCCGCGGGTGAACAACGTGGACAGGTCGCGGCCGACCATCATGCGGACGATCTCTTGATCGTCGGTCTCTGCGGTCGCGCGCACCCCGACCAGCGCTCCGTCGCGCAGGACCGCGACCCGATCGGCGAGCTGGAAGATCTCCCGCATCCGATGAGACACGTAGATCACCGCCAGCCCTCGCGCCCGCAACCGGCCGATCAGGGCGAACAGCGATTCGGTTTCGTGGTCGGACAGCGAGGAGGTCGGCTCGTCGAAGGCGATCACCTTGGCGTCGGTGGTGAGCGCCCGCATGATCTCGACCAGCTGTCGTTGCGCGGCAGTCAGTTTCGATCCGACGGTGTCCGGGTCGAGATCGCGATCGAAGCCGAGCCGGGCCAGGTCGGTGCGCATCCGCTCGTGCAAGGCCGCGCGGTCGAGCAGACGACCCGCGCGGCGCGGCAGCGCGCCGAGGTAGACGTTCTCGGCGACCGAGACGTGCGGCACGATCTCCGGTTCCTGGCCGATCACCCGGATCCCGGCCGCACGAGCATCGGCCGGGGTGGCCGGTTCGAGCACGACACCGTCGAGCTCGAGCCGGCCGGTGTCCGGGCGGTGATCGCCACCGAGGATCCGGATCAGGGTGGATTTGCCCGCGCCGTTCTCGCCCATGAGCGCGGTCACCGCGCCGGCCGGGAAGTCCAAGCTCACATCGCGCAGGGCGGGCACCCCGGCGAAACTCTTGCTGAGGCCGGTGGCGCGCAGGCCGTTCAGCTGCATGTGACGCCTGCCTGCTGCCAGCTGCCGGAGTCCACCATCGTGGTCGGCGCGAAGGCCTCGGCGGGCATGGCCTTGCCGTTCTTCAGGTAGTCGTAGATCGTCTGCACCGCGAGGGCGCCGACGTCCTTGCCGTTGATGAACAGTGCCGCCTTGAAGCCGGTCGGCTTGCCGCTGCGCCATTCCTTGCAGGCCAGGTAGGCGCCGAGGCCGACGCCGAGCACGTTGTCCGCGGCGTAGCCGGAGTTCTGGATGGCGGCGACGCCACCGCTGACGTTCTCGTCGTTGCAGCCCATGACGATCCAGTTCTTGACCGATCGATTGCCCGCGACCGTCGCGGAGATCTTGTTCTGCGCGTCCGAAGGGGTGTTGTCGGTGCCGACGTCGATCACCTTGACGTCCACGCCGGCGGCCTCGCGGAAGGCCTTCTTGTTCGCCTCGACCCGGTCGGTGCAGACCGTCACGTCCTGCTTCCAGGCGTCGACGATCGCGGTCTCCTCCGGCTTCCAGCCGGCCTTCTTGAAGTCCTCGCCAGCTCGGCGGCCGACCTCAGTACCCATCTGTGTTCCGCTGAAGCCGACGCGGGGCACCAGTTGGTCCTTGGCGCATTTCGACGGGTCCGGGCCGGTCGTACAGACCTGGTCGTCCGAGGTCAGCAGGGCGACGCCGCCGGTCTTGGTGAGCTGGGCGACCTGCGGGCCGACCGACGGATCCGGCACCACGACGATCACGCCGCTGGCCTTCTGATTGATCGCGTTGTTGACCTCGGTGACCGCCTTGTTCGCGTCATTGCCCAGGTTGACGACCTTCAGATCGATGCCGAGTTCCTTGGCCTTCGCCTTTGCCCCCTCGGCCTCACCGATGAAGTACTCCTGGTCGCCCTGTTTCTGCGCGTAGACCAGGCTGACCGCGCCCGTCTGATGCTGTGGACCGTTAGCGGCCGAGTCGGCCTCCTTGCCCGATGAGCAGGCGGTCGCGGCCAGGGCCAGCGACACCCCGCACAGAACGGCACTGGTCCAACGTCGTCGATGGGTCCAGGACATGGGCACTCCTCGGTGATCTGACGCCTACTCGCGTCGCGTAGTGATGCCGGTTACAGTAAGACTTCAGATAACTGTTGTAAATACTGTTGGCGGAAGTGGTTCGGTATGTTTGCGACCACCAGCGGACGAGGAGGTCCCGACCCGTGTATCAGCTGACCGCGCGCGACATCCGACGCCGCAACAGGTTCGGCGTACTGCAGGCGGTGTATGCCGCCGTCGGCCATATCAGCCGGCAAGAGATCGCCCGAGCGACCGGTTTGTCGTTCGCCACGGTCGGCAACATGATCTCGGAACTACTGGACGTGGGCGTGCTCGCCGAGCTCGGCTACGACGCGCCCGGCATCGGCCGGCCGCGCGCCCAGCTCGCGATCAATCCCGATCGCGGCATGCTGGTCGGGGTCGATATCGCCGAAACCGCCATCCACTTCGACCTTTTCGACATGGCGATGACGGTGCAGCGGTCGGTCGAGATTCCGGTCGATCCGGCGGCTACCGAGCCCGATGATGTGGTCGCGCTCATCACCCGCGGCATCGGCGAGTTGGCCGCCGATGATGCGGACAAGGTGCTCGGCGTAGGGCTGAGCGTGCCCGGGCTCGTCGATCCGATCGGCGGCGTCTCGGTGTTCTCGCCGTACTGGCATTGGCACGATGTGCCGCTGTCGCAGATGCTCGAGCAGCACCTTTCCTACCCGCTATATCTCGACAATCCGCTCAAAGCCAGTACGGCGGCACATCTTTGGTTCGGTGCGGGGCGGGACGTGGACGATCTGATCGTCGTCACGCTTCGTGCCGGTGTCGGCATCGGCGTGGTCGTCGAGGGGATGCTCTACCGCGGTGTCACCAACAGTGCCGGTGAATGGGGACACACCAACCTGGTGCTCGACGGACGCGAATGTCGTTGTGGGCGAACGGGTTGCGTGGAAGCGTATGTCAGTGCACCCGGCATCGTGCGCACCCTGCGCGAACTCGCGCCGTCGAGCCCGCTACTCGACACCGACGACGCCGTGACCATCGCGGAAATCGCGAAGGCCGCCGACAACGGTGACGCCGCAGCCCTCGAAGTCATCGACAAAACCGGCCACTACCTCGGTGTCGCGGTAGCCAACCTGGTCAACCTCTTCAACCCCAGAACCATCGTCTTCGGCGACCTGATCGCCGACCACCTGGGCGCCCGACTCCTCGACATCACCCGCCGAGTAGCCGCCCGCCACGCCATGACCGACCCCTTCGCCGCCGTGACCCTCCAACTCTCCACCCTCCCCCACAACCCCGCCAGCCTCGGCGCCGCCACCTTCGCCCTCGAAGGTTTCCTAGCCGACCGCGAAACCTTCGGCTCAATAGCCGCCCGCCGAGCCCTCCGGACCCCAACCCCCTGATCGTTCCAACGGCTGGCGGTGCCGAGTCGCCGCATGAGCATCGGCGGTGCGCCGCTACGACGCCCCATCAGTCGGTCGTCTCCCACTGCCGTAGTTGCGTGCAGAGCTAACTGAGGCTTGAAGTTCGGCCCGTTGACGCACAGAGAAATGGCCCGGTTGGCGTTCGGCATACCAATGTCCGTTCATCGATCGACTGCGTTCGACCACCGGTTGATGAGATCGTTTCCTGGTGGGTGGCGTGCAATTTATCGGCGACTCCGAGCAGGATCTCGGCGCGTTGATTGTGTCATCGACCGACACGACATCACCCCCGCAGGCGACATCGCAGGTGTGATTTACACACTGCGCCAATGGTTTTCGCACGAATTATGAGCGATCCGGCCGAGTCCACGTCATGTGGATACGCCAATGTGAAGCCAGCCGATACAGCCGCCCGCCGAATATTTGAGACCAACGGTTCAGCCGTCCGTAACACTCATACTCTTAGCGACGAAAGGTGCATTGCGGCCCGTACCGAATATCGCCCTTCTATGTATCCGAAAGAGGCCCGCAATGGGTCAAGACTCGATAGCCGACGAACGAGTCGGCACGCAGTTCGGTCCCTATGAGCTCCGCGCATTGCTCGGACAAGGCGGCATGGGCGAGGTCTACGAGGCCTATGACACGGCAAAGGATCGCACTGTCGCGTTGAAAATCCTGTCGAAGTCACTGGCAAAGGACCCCACCTACAAGGAACGTTTCCGGCGCGAATCGCACGCTGCCGCCCGATTGCGGGAACCACATGTCATCCCGATCCACGACTGGGGCGAGATCGAAGGCGAACTCTATATCGACATGCGGCTCGTTCAGGGGCCTGACCTGAGGTCTTTGGTAGCCGGCTACGGGCCGATCGCGCCGGCTCGCGCAGTCGCGATCATCGAGCAGATTGCCGCCGCTCTGGACGCAGCGCATGCCGATACCCTCGTTCACCGCGACGTCAAACCGGCGAACATTCTCGTCACCCGCGACGACTTCGCCTATCTGGTGGATTTCGGCATCGCCCACTCCGGTGCCGATCCTGCCCTCACCGCGTTGGGGTCGACGATCGGCTCGTACGGCTACATGGCGCCGGAACGGTTCGACGATGTACGGGCCACAAGCCGCGCCGATACCTATTCTCTTGCTTGCGTTCTCGATGAAATCCTGACCGGTGAACGCCCCTTCCACGCAACCAGCATCAGCCAAGTGATCAAGGCGCACTTGACATCTCCGCCACCGCGCCCCAGCTCCATGCGGCCCGGAATACCGGCAGGATTCGACACCGTCATCGCCCGAGGCATGGCGAAGGACCCGCAGGATCGATATGCCACAGCCGGTGACCTCGCCCGCGCAGCCCGCGCAGCATTGTCGCCACAGCATGACGATGCGACATCTGTAGTCGATCGCGCGGCATCGGCGACCGCGGTCAGCCAGTTCGGCGAGACACCGCCGAACGAGGCGACCGCCATCCGACCGACCAGTGGCTACGGATCGGCCGCTGATATCGCTTCTCGCACAAGCCCATCGGCCGCGCCGGATGGAATCCCCTACCCGTACCCGACTGCGACCCTTCCGCCGACGGCGAAACGATCCAGTTTCGTTCCAGTCGCGGCCACGCTGCTGGCGGTAGTCCTGCTCGGCCTAGGCGGGGTCGTGGCTTGGCTGGTCATCTCCCAGTCCAAGTTCAACCAGGTCGCCTCGACAACGACGAGCGGCCAGGTCGAATCGGGCCAATACAGCGCTGCCGCGGTTCCTGCGGCACGTGCGTCCGTGGCGGCGGGCCTGCCGCTTGGAGCGACACCATGTGCGTCGGTGTTCGGCCAAACCGGCCCCTTCATCGCATCCGCGGTGGGTAACAGCGTCACCTCATGCGGGTTCGCTGAGGAGGTCCGTCGCGCCTACGCTACTAGTGGCACGCCGACACCTCAGCCTCGTCCAGTCGTCGCGGTCAGTCCAGTCACGGGACTCACTTACACCATGATCTGCATGTTCAACGCAGGTCTCGTCAGCTGCGGCGGAGGTAACGACGCAGTGGTGTATGCCTATTGAGATCGGGCTTCTACCAGGGCATTCCATCGCCGAACTTCGCTAGCGGCCGGACTGCGGCCATTGCTGTTGCGGAGCTGAGGTGCGCGGGTCGGAGGGGTTCAGACGGCGTCGGCGGTCCGACCGGGTCTGTGGATCCATAGCTCGCGCTGCCGCGCCGAGTAGCAGCAGCACGATGAGAGTTGCGGTGCCGACGGTTGCCCACAGGAGCATCTGGTTCCTCGAATTCTCGGTACGCGACCATGCGGGACAGCTCCCGCTTCACGCAATCCGATAGCCAACTGGCACAGATGCTTTCATGGCTCGACCCGGTTCGCGAGTCGGCGGGGCGCGAATGGGAAACGTTGGTAGTGATGCGAGAGAACCCTGTTGGTGTTCACAACACCGAACGGCGGTGGATGGCAGCGGGTTACGCGTCGAGTATGTCTTCGATCGGGCGGCGCGGAGTCGGGGCTAGTGGGGCGGAATTGGTTGGGGTCCAACCTATTCGGATCATGGTTTGGGGGTAGGCGCAGTCGTAGAGGACTGTGGTGCGGATGTCGTTGCGGAGTTCGGGGAGGCCTAGGGGTTCGGTTTGGAGGCAGGTGGATAGGCCTAGGTGGGTGGCTTCGAGGAGGAGGGCGCTGGTGGTTTCGCCGGCGCGGAGCTGGGAGCGGCGGTCGTCGTGCGGGGTGCAGATTACGAGCCATTCGGCGGCGTCGGGGGCTTCGTGACGGTCGATCAGGTCGGCGTCGGCGAATATTCGGGCGGGGATTTCGTCGGTGAGGTTTGGGTGGGGAGTGTTTGCGGAGGGGACGCCGTCCGCGGTTCGGCGGTGGCCGCTCCAAGCGGCCAGTTCGAGTTGATAGTCGGGGTCTTTCGCGTGGCGGGCGACCGCGTTTTGGAACGGCGGTACCAAGCGGACGCGGAGACTTTCCGGGACGTGGCGGACTACGGCACCGAATTTGGTGGCGCGGGTGGAGATGGTTTTGAGGTAGCCGGGCGGGATTTCCAGCGAGCGGTAGCCGCGACGGTCGGTGTGGCGTTGCAGTAATGCGGCGCCGAGGTCGATGTCGGCCTGAGTTGGCTGATGCGGGGCGAATTCGACGGTTGCGAGGTGGTCTGGTTCGTTCGGGTCCGGCAGGTGGGTGACGGTGGCGGACCAACCGAGGACTGCCAGCGCGACGCGCAGATGATGCAGTGCGGCGCCGCAACTCACGATCAGTTTGCCCTGTTGGGGATCGCTGGAGACGAGGTGCCGTCGCGGGTCGGCCCAGAGTTGGATCGCCGGGTCCCGGACGCGCCATCGCCATGGCTGGGTGTTGTGGATGGATGGGGCGCGGACCGCCATCTCCAGTGCGATCTTGACCGTGTCCATGGTCGGCGACGCTGCCATGAGCTGGACTCATCCTTCCGATTGCGATAGTTCGGCGGCGCATCACCGGTGTTGAGCAGGCCATTTGTGATCGACGCCGTCATCCAGTTTCACCAAGGAGTAGGTTTCTGTCATCGAGTCATATGTCACGTAGCGCCAATCCGCCGCCGTGTTGCCGCGATATGCAACGCCCGCGGACCGTCCGAGTTTGTCGGCCGGAGGGGATATGCTCGGCGAAATTCGGGTCGGGTTCCGCCAACGTTCCAGGAGATCGCTGTGCTGACTTTCGCTCGCAAGCTCGGTCTCGGCGCAATGTTCGTCGTCGCGTCGGGGTTATCGGCCGCCGGTGTCGCTTCCGCGGCGGTGACAGTTCCGTTTCAGGTCGACCCCGCGCCGTTCGGGAATCCGAACGGCAGCTTCGACGCACCCGCGATTCGGTGCGTGGCGGTGGTCGGTGATCAACCCGGCGTGGTGGTGATTACCGGTGGGAAGCCGGGCGGTTGGGGGTGCATGCTCACCGCGCCCGTGCAGTGGGTCAACCTGTCGACCGGTGCGACCGGGGCCACGCGCCTGTCCGACGGTCTGAACGGAATTCCGGCTCAGGCTTCGGTGAATACCGGTGCCGGGCAGCTCGTCTTCATGGTCACCTCGCCGAGCTCCGGGACGGTCACGCCCGGCTTCGCGACGCTCTACGTGCCGTAACCGGCAGGACGCCGCCGGATCGTTGATCGATCTGGCGGCGACACCTGCCTAGAGACATTGCCAGCCGACAGGAATCAGATCAGCCAGGATTGGCCCTGCATTCGAAGCTGAGATAGGCAAAGGGTCGAGCGGTGGCGCCCATCGATCGACAGTAAGCCGAATCTGCCTACGCCGCAGCGGATTCTGCGGTCCTTAACGCCTGGCAATAGCGTGCACCTGCGTTTCTCAGGCGTGGTCGTCGCAGGATGCGATCGGCGGTACTGCCGGTGCTGACCCCAGCATAGGCACGGGTGTCGGCACCGGGCCAGGTATCGGTTCAGGGCCTGGCCCGGTTCCAGGCGCGAGTTCCGGCCCGGGCTCGGATTCAGGGGCCGGGCTCAGGTTCCGACTATGGGCACACACCAGAACTCGGGTGACCGAGTCGGTCGACGGGCTGTTCGCCAGCGTCGCCGCGTGACGATTTCACAGACCACTCAGCCGGTCCCTAGCGGTCATCAGTTCCGGCGCGGCCACAGCCGAAGCGTTGCCGCCACGAATCCACCTGCGGCAGCTAGGACCGTGACCGCGGCTGGGTCGAGGAGACGAACCAGGATGATCGTCGTGGCGAGGATCGCGAGCAAGCCGACGAGGTCGGCCACGTGGTGTCGAGTTCGGCGCATGACACCTGAGCCTGCCGCCCCTGTGATCGCACCAACAGCGGTGCGTTTGGTGCGCTTTGGTGCGGCCTGACGCCAAACCGCACCAAACGCACCTACCGCGCCCCTTGCGTTTCGTGCGTACCTGTGCCTGGCGGCGTGCTGCCAGCAGGCGGGCACCATTGGGGGTCTCCCGTCTCCGGTTCGGGCTCCGGTTCCGGCTCTGGTTCGGGCTCCGGTTCCGGCTCGGGCTCGGGCTCCGGCACTGGTTCAGGCTCGGGTTCGGGTTCGGGTTCGGGTTCCGGTTCCGGTTCGGGCTCGGGCTCCGGCACTGGTTCAGGCTCGGGTTCGGGTTCGGGCTCCGGCTCCGGTTCGGGCTCCGGTTCGGGCTCGGGCTCCGGCACTGGTTCGGGTTCGGGTTCGGGCTCCGGCTCCGGTTCGGGCTCCGGTTCGGGCTCGGGCTCCGGCACTGGTTCGGGTTCGGGTTCGGGCTCCGGCTCGGGCTCGGGCTCGGGCTCGGGTTCCGGCTCCGGTTCAGGCTCGGGCTCAGGCTCGGGCTCGGGCTCCGGTTCAGGCTCGGGCACTGGTTCAGGCCCGGGCTCGGGCACGGGTTCCGGCTCCGGTTGGGGTGTGGGCTCCGGTCCCGGTTCGGGCTCAGGTGTGGGCTCGGGCTCAGGTTTCGGCTCCCACAGGGCGTCATCTGGGGGTGCGGGGGCCTCGTACTCGGGGATCGGCGGGACGCCGAAGTATCTTGGTGTGTAAGGAATTTTGGAGGATGTGTCGGGGATTTCGTTGGGGGCTCGCTCGGCCTCCGGCACTGAGTGAGGGGCTGGGGTGGGTGCGGCGGGTGTGTGGTTGTCGGGGTGTGGATGTTCGCCTTCTGGTTGTTGCCGAACAGTTGGCTCCGGCGCAGGGTGTTCCGGCGTTGAGCGCTCAAGGGGCGTATTCGCTTCTGACTCGGCCTGTTTCCAGTAGTGGTCGAAGTCGGATCGGAGTTCTCTACGCTGCGTGAGGAATTCGTCGATCTGCCGTCGCAGCTCCATGCGCTGCTGTAGAAGTTCGTTTGGACGTAGGCCTGCACCTTCCAAAGCAGCGCTCTGGTCGGCGAATTCGTCGACTCGTCGGGTCAGTGCTTCCTCTCCTGCGCGCCGCAGCTGCTCTGGAGTCATGCCTTCCGGATCGATGCCGAGTGCTCGCACCTTTTCCCGGATCGAATCGATGATTTCGCCGGGCTGCCGGACATCCGACGGTGGACGCTCCCCCGTCTGCTTCGACGGATTCTCGTTGCCCGGCGGGGTTTCCGGACGCGGTTGGGTAGCGTCCGGTTTTCCAGTGGTCTCGTTTCGTGGGTGCTCGTATTCGGATCGGAGGTCTTTTCGCAGGGCGAGGATTTCGTCGATCTGCCGTTGCAGGGCCTTGCGATGGTTGAAATGTTCGTTCGGCGGTAGGCCCGCGGCGTCCAGGTCGGCGGTCGAGGCGGCAAGTTCCGACAGGCGGCGCGTCGCCGCATCCATTCCGGCGCGGTGTACCTGCTCGGGGGTCATGCCCTCCGGGTCGACGCCCAAGCCGCGGAGCTTTTCGCGGATCTGGTCCGGAACCTCGGCGGGTCGTCTCGCTTCTGCTGCCTGTGGCTGTTCCTCGCCGCGTATGCCCGGCTGGGCGTGCGGCTGTTCTGATCTAGGAGTGGGGGTTTCGGACGCTGCCTTCCCGGTAGTACTTGCCTCAATGGGTGTCTCGGTGCCGGCCGAAGCCGGTCGATGTTCGGGGGCGCCTGCGCGCGGTTCCGAACCAGGCGCGCGGGTATCGGTACCGCCCGCTCGTGGAGTTGACGGCTCAGCGCGTGGAGGTTCGGACACCTTCACCGATGGCTTCGGCTGGCCTCCATCAGCGCCAATCGCCGACTTCGACTGGCTCCCATCGGCCCCGACCGACGACTTCGGCTGGCCTCCGTCAACGCCGACCGACGACTTCGACTGGCTCCCGTCGGCACCGCTGGGCGCGGGGTGCGGCTGGGGGCCGCCTGAAGCCTGCGACGGAGCGGATGGATGTGCGGCAACCAGTGGTTGATCCGCACCGCTCGCGGTATTGGGATTCGACTGTCTGGTCGTGCCGGCGGGATTCTCGACGCCAGGCTGCCCGGTCGCACCGGGATTCTCGCCGCCGGTGTTTGTTGTGCCGCCGACTTCCGTTCCAGGGGATTTGAACTCGCCACCGACAGGAGGTGCCGGTTCCGGTGGAGCGCCTTTCATTTCGCCGGACGCGGCTGCGCTCGGGTCGACAGCAGTCGCCTCCGGATGCCGTTGTGCTGACGCAGGGCGTGCACCTTCTTCATGCGGTGCAACAGAATTCGTGCCCTCATTCGGGTGCCCAGTCGGTTCAACTGCATGCCGCGGTCCGGCAGTCGACGTACCTGATTCCTGCCTGCCATGCGTCGATGAGCTGGAACCATCGCCACTCTGCCCGTTCGGGTCAGTGGCCTGAGTTTCCTTGGGCCCGGCAATGATTCCGGACTCGTTGTTCCCGGCATGCGCCGGTGTCACCTCGTGCGCACTCCGTCCCGGACCGTCCGGTATACCGGCCCGACTCACACCGTTCCGTGCACCGGAATTCGCATTCGACGAGCCTTCAGCGTGATTCCCGCTGTTCCCCGGCGTCTCCCCGGTGCGATTACCAGTAGAGACGCCTTGATTCCCGACGCCATTGCCAGACGAATCTCCCGAGCGGTGCGTGGAACCGTCGCCGTTCCGTGTACCACCTGCCGGGTGAACCCGTGCGGCACTGCCGTCACCACCACCGAACCGCGCGGGATCCGGCGCATCGAATCCCCTTGCACCAGGCCCACGCCCAGACGGCCTATGCCGAAACCCCTTGCTACCACCGGTCAATACCCCGTAAGCAGCACCACCGGTCAGCAGCCGAGGATCCCACGTCCATCCATTGGCGAATCCGCCGACGCCCCAAGCCCCGAGCGCGCCGGCCATACCCGATCCCGCGCCGACGGCCGCGCCTTTCAACGCCCCACTCCAACGTCCAGCGGGCAGCGGAACTTTGGTCGCCGCCTTCCCGAGCAGTCCCCCAACCGGACCACCGACCGCACCCGCCGCAGCAGCGGTATAGGCGGTCGTACCAACCCGATTCCAATCGATGCCGTCCCGATGCCCAGCCCCGACCTGATACGCCTGGATCGCCGCATCCTGCCCGGCACCGAGCACCGTACTGAACACCACATGCTTCGCCGTGAACTTGGCCAGCGCGGCAAGTCCGGTCTTGGCCGCGAATCGAGCGATCGCACTGACCGCTCGCTGACCGAGCAATCGCACCGCGATCCGGGTCACCCCGATCGCCGCCGCCTCCACCAACGGCGCGGTCGGCGGAAAGAACCACGCCGCAGCGATTTCGAAGGCCAGCATGGCCAGCGAGCTGATGACGAGGATCTTGGTGTATTCGATCTCGGTGCCGAGCGCGTCCGCGGATTCGACGACGTAGTCCAGGATTTCGGCCAGCTGCTCCAGCGATTCGGGACCGCGATCCAGCTTGTCCAGCGCCGCGGTCATCTCCTCGACGCCGTCACCCCAGGGGTATGCCTCGAAGGTGGCTTTCCGGGCGGCGGCCAAATCCGGTAGCAGTTCACGAATGTCGGCGGCGGCTTTGCGCCAGTCGGCGGCGATGGCCCACATCTTGTCTTCGTCGCCGTCGGGCCAGTCCGATCCGGCGATCCAGCCGAGCCATTGCAGCTCGCTGGGAATGGTGATGGACATGCGATATCAGCAGAAGTCGTTCTACCGCCGGTCCATTCGTGCCAGCAAGTCCGCGGCCTTGTACTGCCCGGCGGAGTACGAGCCGAGGGTCACGGCGGTGTTGCCGATGCCTTCGGCGAGGTTCTTGTGCGCGGCCACATAACCTTCCGGGCCGTCGGCGAAGGTGCTGCCGTAGCCGTCGCCACCCCAGGCGGCGCCCTTGGTCGCCAGCGAGGACTCCAATGTGCTGAGGATGTCGTTCATCCGATCCCGCAGCAGACCCATTTTCCCTGCCGCACTCCGCAATTGCTCCGGAGTCACCCCGACCTTCGACGCCACTCTGCTCCCTTTCACCAACTATCCGGATTCAGACGATGTCAGCGCCGGACCGCGCCGGAAAAGATCCTCGACACCGATTTGACGGTTCCCTGACATGCGCTGCCAGGCAACGGTTCTCAGGAGAGACCACACCAGAGCCGGTCGCGCCACTGACGGCGACAAGACCGACCACCGAACGGCGCGACGATCTCTGACGCGTCCTTTACGCCCCGAGCGACCTACACCGACCGCGCATGCTGCACCCGCATCCGCTCCGCGAGCGTGCGAAAGATCGTGAAGTTCGGAATCAAACTCACCGGAAGCGATTCCAACGGCGCCGACTCCCCCGCCACACCAACACTGACCCACCCCGCACTCAGCGCGATACCCGTCACGTGCGACCACGGCTCCGACCGCTCCCCCGCCCCGATCTCGGCCCGCGTTATCCAGAAATACTCGAAGTCGAGACACCCACCGGCCGCCAGTACCTCGACGGCCCTTGGCAACTGAGCGGCAGTAATCGCCTGATCGATCGCCGGCCCCCACTCCTGCGGCCGCTCGATCCCGTGCCGCAACACAATTGGATCACCAACCGTGTCGACCAGCGTGTAGGCATACGAAACCTGATTCGCAGCTGGCGAATCCGCGTGCTCGACGATATTGCGCCGCAGCATCGTCGTGTCGTACCGGACACAGCGAGCCTTGCCGCCGACCATCACGACCAACCCTCGCTCATACAGATCCAGCCGAACCCGCCGGTTCCGTCCGTGGATATACACCAGCCACAACAGATCCCACAGCAGCCGACCCCCGACCATCAGCATGCCCGTTACCCCGACGATGGCCACCACCGCGACACCACTCGCGAAACCGAACACGGCCACCAGCGCGGCGGCGAGCGTCGCAACCCCTTCGATGACATAGCGCCGAATGTCGGGTTGCGCTGCCGCATAGGTTCTTCGGTGCGCGCCCAGATCCTCCCGCGCCGCAACCCGGCCGATCTCGGCACGAAGATCGACATCGTTGCCCGCAGGATCCGTCACGACGGCTGACTATGCCCCTACCCCACCACGCCGACCACCGTCATTGACGGAACCCATACACCCGCCAGGACGCGACCTCACCGACGCAGCGCGGTCTCACTCTCCATGTGCGACAGCTTCTCCGGATTGCGCACCGCATACAGGCCCGTGATGAGACCATCATCGATCCGCAGCGCCAAGACCGTATCGACCTCTCCGGCGAGCCGGTAGATCAGCGCCGGGGAGCCATTGACCTGCACCGGCTCGACCGACATCTCCGCCCGGACCCGCTCGAACCCGACGGCCAGCAACCGAGCGACCTTGTCGGACCCGACGATGGGCCGCGCGACCGCCTGCTTGATTCCGCCACCGTCGCCGAGCAGCACGACGTCCGGCGCGAGGATGTCGAGCAGGTCCTGCATCTCGCCGGTCTCGATCGCCCGTTGGAAAGCGGCGAGCGCGTCCCGAGTCTCGGTCTGGGAAACGACGCCACGCGGCCGGCGCGCGGACACATGCGCCCGCGCCCGATGAATGATCTGCCGGACCGCGGCCGGAGTCTTGTCGACGGCCTCGGCGATCTCGTCGTAGGACAGATCGAAGACTTCCCGCAGCACGAACACCGCCCGCTCGGTCGGCGCGAGCGTCTCCAGAACCAGCATCATCGCCATCGACACGCTGTCGGCCAGTTCGACGTCCTCGGCCACATCGGGCGCGGTGAGCAGCGGCTCCGGCAGCCAAGACCCGACGTAGGACTCTTTGCGCCGACCGAGCGTGCGCAGCCGACTCAGCGCCTGACGGGTGGTGATCCGCACCAGATAGGCCCGCTGATCCCGGACCAGCTCGAGATCGACACCGGCCCACCGCAGCCAGGTCTCTTGCAGCACATCCTCCGCGTCGGCGGCCGAGCCGAGCATCTCGTAGGCGACGGTGAACAGCAGGTTCCGATGGGCGACGAACATGGCGGTCGCCGGATCCGGCCGCTCGCCCTGACTCCGATCGGGCGCGGTCTTCGACGTACCTGCCATGGGTGGCTCCTATCTCTGCACTCGGCTCTCACCCCACCAGATGCCGCGCGCCGCGATTTTGTGACACCTCCCGCCTATGACGCACGTCACGTCCGCGCGCCTGTCACAACGACCGAGCCGTCGGCATCTGGTGTTCGTTCAATGCAACACCACGAGTGAGGACGAAGTCATGGAACCTCGTATCGACCTGTTCACCCACGAGCTCGGCGCCAAGTTCGGCAAGCGGTTCGCCAATGCCAGCCTGCCGATTCTGCAGTCGTCGCTGCCGAAGCCCACGCAGGAGCTGGTGGCGTTGCGCGCCAGCCAGATCAACGGATGCGGCTGGTGCGTGGACATGCACACCAAGGATGCCGCGGCGGCCGGCGAGACCGCGGTCCGGCTCAACCTGGTCGCGGTCTGGCGCGAAGCCACCGTGTTCACCGAGGCCGAGCAGGCCGCGCTGGCCCTGGCCGAGGAGGGCACCCGGCTCACCGACGCCAACCAGGGCGTGTCCGACGAGACCTGGGCCTGGGCCAGCAAGCACTACGACGACGAGCAGCTCGTGGCGCTGGTCGCGCTGGTCGCCATGATCAACGCGGCCAACCGGCTCGCGGTGATCGTGCACCAGAAGGGCGGCTCCTACCAGCCGGGCACGCTCGACAGCATGATGAACTGACCCCGACCGAATTGCGGCCCGGCCCAGGATCATCCGATCCGGGCGGGGCCTGGTTCGGCCGTGCGATGGGCGGTTTGCGTAGGGTCGGGGCGTGGTTGGTTTGGGGGTTGCGCCGGTGGTCAGGCCCTCGGTGCTGCGACCGCAGACCGAGCGAGGGCTGGGTGATACGGCACGCGGTTGGTGGGTCACGATCGCGCTGACGGTGATCGCGGCGGTGACGCGGTTCGCTCGGCTCGGCTCGGCGACCGATGGCGGGACACCGGTCTTCGATGAGAAGTATTACGCGCTGCAAGCGCGGGAGATGCTGACCAATGGGATGGGCATCGAGGACAACCCCGGATATGTGGTCGTGGTGCATCCGCCGGCCGGGAAGCTGCTGATCGCGATCGGCGAGGTGCTGTTCGGGTACGGGCCGCTGGGTTGGCGATTTTCTGCGGCGGTGGCCGGAACCCTGTTGGTACTGCTGGTGATTCGGGTCGTCCGCCGACTGGCCCGGTCGACGATGATCGGCGCGATCGCCGGAATCCTGCTGATCGCCGATGGCGTGACCTTGGTTTCGTCCCGGATCGGGATGCTCGATATCTTTCTGGCGGTGCTGGTCACGGGGGCGTTCGGCTGCCTTATCGTCGATCGGGACGAGGTCAGGGCACGGATGGCGCGCGCCGCGGCCGAAGGGCGAATCGCGTTGACCGCGTTCGGACCTCGGCTGGGCGTGCGGTGGTGGCGGTTCGCGGCCGGGGTGTTGCTCGGATTAGCCTGTGCGACAAAGTGGTCGGGCGCCTATTTCATGGTCGCCTTCGTAATCCTTTGCCTGGGGTTCGATATCGCCGCGCGCCGGCGCTACGGGGTGCCGCGCCCCTTCGTCGGCACGATCGTGCGAGATATCGCTCCGGCGGCGTTTGCGCTAGTCATCGTCGCGATCGGGGTGTATCTGGGGTCGTTCGCGGGGTGGTTCGCCAGCGAGAGCGCGATCAACCGGCATGCCGTCGGCATCCAGGTCGATCACGGCGGATTCTTCGCGATGGTGCCAGAGATGCTGCGGTCCTTGTGGTTCCAGCATTCCGAGGTGCTCGACGTGCACACCCACCTGACCAATTCCGCGGGCTTCCACCACCCGTGGGAGTCCAAGCCGTGGACCTGGCCGATGGGGTTGCGGCCGATGCTCTACCACTTTCCCGACCCCGCGCAGACCACCGGATGCGGGCAATCGGCGTGTGTGCGGGCGATCATGCTGCTCGGCACGCCGGCGATCTGGTGGCTGGCCTTGCCTGCGTTGGGGTGGGCGCTGTGGCAGTCGGTCACCCGGCGCGATTGGCGCTACCTGGCCGTACTCACCGGCTACGCCGCGGGCTGGCTGCCGTGGTTCGCCGTGCTGGACCGGCAGATGTACTACTTCTACGCCACCGCGATGGCACCGTTCCTGGTCATGCTGATCGCGCTGGCGCTCGGACAGATCCTCGGACGTGCCGGGGAGTCCAGCGAGCGTCGCGATACCGGCCTGCTGGTGGTCTGTCTGTATCTCGGGTTCGTCGTCGCGAACTTTGTCTGGAATTACCCGATCCTGACCGCGATGCCGATCACGCAGTCGACGTGGCAGCAACATCTGTGGTTACCGAGCTGGCGTTGATCGTGGTTGCCTTATCCGGCAACGACTTTGGCTGTTCGCCTCGAATACCACCGGTAACCGCGTGATCAAACTCATGTAGGTGAGGCTTGCCTAACCGGTAGGTTGTCGTTGTAATGGCCGCCATGGACACAATCCATATCACCCGCCGTCGCCTGCTCACGACCGCCTGCGCAGTCGGGCTGGGCACCGTCGCCACCGCGTGCTCCGGGTCCCGATCGGACGATCCGTACACCGGACCGGGCGGCTGGTCGTTCACCGACGACCGGGGCAGCACCGTCCACACGAAGGAAGTGCCGTCTCGGATCGTCGCCTTCGTCGGCGCTGCCGCGATGCTGGCCGACCTGGGTCTGCAAGATCGCGTCGTCGGCGTCTTCGGCGAAACTCGCACACCAGCGGGCGAACTGGCGCCGCTCACCGGCGATCTCGACCTCGGCAAGGTGACCGTCCTCGGCAACAACTGGGGCGAGTTCAACGTCGAGCAGTACGCGTCGCTCGAACCCGATCTCCTGGTCACCGATATGTATGCGCCCGACCGGCTTTGGTACATCCCGGACGAGAGCAAAGCGAAGATCCTGACGATCAACCCGAACGTGGCGGCGGTGCGGGTCTCGCACCGGACGCTGCCGGAGACCATCGCCCGCTATACCGAACTCGCCCGCGCACTGGGCGCGGATCTGAACGCGCCAAAGGCAATCCAAGCCAAGGCTCGGTTCGATGCTGCGACACAGGCAGTTCGGGACGCGGTCACGCAACGGCCGGGACTGCGGGTCCTGGCCGCCTCGGCCGCGCCCGGCATCTTCTACGTCTCCGATCCGAAAGCCTCTGCCGACCTGAGCTTTTTCGCGCAGCTGGGGGTGGACCTGATCGAACCGGATCAGCTCCCCAAGGACGACTTCTTCGAGCAACTGAGCTGGGAGCACACCGACAAGTACCCGGCCGACCTGATCCTGCTCGACCGCAGATCCACCGGATTGACCCCGGAAGCGCTGAACGCCAACCCGGTCTGGCGCGGCCTGCCCGCGGTACGCGCCAACCAGATCGGCAACTGGCAGCCGATCTACCGTTTCTCCCACGCGGGAACCGCACCGCTGCTCGAGGATCTGGCGGCGACCATCCGACGCTCCAGCAAAGTCATCTGACCGGGAGTCATCATGCGCGCCCAACCTTTTCGCTTCTTCGAGAACGTGCCGGTCCTGCGGACCGAGCTGCTCAGCCCGTCCCAGCTCCGCATCGTGTTCGGCGGTCCGTCGTTGGCGGGCTTCGAAAGCGGCGGGCGCGATCAGAGCCTGTCGCTGTTCCTGCCGCACCCTGGTCAGTCGAAACCGTGGGTGCCGAAAGACGCCGGGGAGAACTGGTTCGCCGAATGGCGGGCCGCCGATCCCGAAGTCCGCGCGGTGATGCGCGCGTACACCGCGCGCGAGCATCGGCCCGAAACAGGTGAGCTGGACATCGATTTCGTCCCGCACGCCGACGGCGGACCGGCGTCGCGGTGGGCGGCCCAGGCGCAACCGGGCGATCGGGTCACCATCCTCGGGCCGGCCGACAGCAACAATCGCAGCGTCGCCTTCCGCCCGCCCGTCGACGCCGGCTGCGTCCTCATCGCCGCGGACGAGACGGCCCTGCCGGCGGCGACCAGCATCCTCGAATCGCTGCCCGCCGGCACCGTCGCCAAGGTCTGGATCGAGGTGCCACACAAGGCCGATCGCCGGGAGCTGCGCACCCAGGCGGACGCCGAGATCACCTGGCTGGTGCACGACGAGCGCGAGCGCGGCCGGATCGTGCAGGCGATCCAGGACGCCGCGCTACCGCACCAGCGGCCCTACGCATGGATCGCGGGCGAATCCGGTGTCGTGCGCGCGCTGCGCCGCCACCTCGTCGGCGAGCGGCGTATCCCCAAGGCCGACGTCACCTTTCGCGGATACTGGCGGCTCGGCGCGACGGAGGACGATCTCCGCAACGAATGAGGCCGCCGATCCTCCCTTCGGCGGACGACCGCTGACAAAGTACCTGGCCCGCGAAATCCTGCGGCGTCGAGATCTGCGAAAGTGCTTTATGTCTAAAGCTTTAGATGTAAAGTACTTCATACCGCGACTCGAGGAGAGCGTATGAAGGTCGTGTGCATCGGCGGCGGGCCCGCCGGACTGTACTTCGGGTTGCTGATGAAGCAGCTGAATGCCGATCACGAGGTGACCGTGGTCGAACGGAACCGTCCCTATGACACTTTCGGCTGGGGTGTGGTGTTCTCCGACGCCACGATGGAGACGATGCGGGTGTGGGATCGGACCACCGCGGATCGGATCGAATCGGCGTTCAACCACTGGGACGACATCGAGTTGCGGTTCAAGGGAAGAGTTTTGCGTTCCGGCGGACATGGTTTCGTCGGGATCGGGCGCAAGAAGCTGCTGAACATCTTGCAGGCGCGGTGCGAAGAGGTCGGGGTACGACTGGAGTTCGACCGAGAGGTCGCCTCCGACAGCGAGTTTCCCGACGCGGACCTGATCGTCGCGGCCGACGGGATCTCCTCCAGGATTCGCGGCAAGCACCAGGACGTTTTCGTGCCCGACCTCGTGACGCGACCGAACCGCTACATCTGGCTCGGCACCGAGAAGCTGTACGCCGCTTTCACTTTCGACTTCGTGGAGACCGAACATGGCTGGGTGCAGGCACACATCTACAAGTTCGACGAGAACACCAGCACGTTCATCGTCGAGGCGCCCGAACACGTCTGGCGGGCACACGGTCTCGACCAGGCCAGGCCGGACGAGTCGGTGGCGTTCTGCGAGCGCGTGTTCGCGGACAACCTCCAGGGCGAGAAGTTGATGACGAACTCGCGTCATCTGCCGGGGTCGGGGTGGCAGAACTTCCAGCGGGTCAAGTGCGAGAAGTGGTGGCTGCACAACGGCAACAGCCACGTCGTGCTGATGGGTGACGCCGTGCACACCGCACATTTCGCCATCGGCTCGGGCACCAAGCTGGCCCTCGAGGACGCCATCGAACTAGTGCGTCAACTCGGCGAGCACGGGGATACGCCCGCGGACCTGCCCAATGTGCTCACGCACTACCAGGACGTCCGGTCGATCGATGCCCTGCGACTACAGAACGCGGCGTGGAATGCGATGGAGTGGTTCGAGGTCTGCGGCGAACGCTATTGCGATCAACTCGAACCCGAGCAGTTCATGTACTCGATGCTCACCCGCAGCCAGCGGATCAGTCACGAAAACCTGCGCCTGCGCGACAAGGGCTGGCTGGAGAATTACGAACGTTGGTTCGACACGCGGGCCGGGCTGCCGCGGACTGCCGAAGAGCCTTCCGTCCCACCGATGTTCACGCCGTATACGGCACGCTCGGTGACGTTGAAGAATCGGATAGTCGTCTCACCCATGGCCCAGTATTCGGCCGTACATGGCGTACCCGGCGACTTCCACCTGGTGCACCTCGGTGCTCGCGCGCAAGGCGGTGCCGGGCTGGTGTTCGCCGAAATGACTTGTGTGAGTGCGACAGGCCGGATCACGCCCGGCTGCCCCGGCCTGTACACCGATGAGCAGCGGCAGGCATGGCAGCGCATCGTCGACTGGGTCCACGACAACACCGACGCGAAAATTGGTATGCAGATCGGACATTCGGGTGCGAAAGGTTCCACCCGCCGTATGTGGGATGGCACCGATCAACCGCTCACACCCGACGACGACGAACCGAACTGGCCGTTGATCTCGGCGTCGCCACAGCAGTATCTGGCCGGGCAGAGCCAGTGGTCGCGCGAGATGACCCGCGCAGACATGGAAGAGGTCACGGCCGAGTTCGTTGTCGCTACCCAGCGCACGGCCGAAGCAGGCTTCGACTGGCTCGAATTACATTGCGCACACGGCTATCTGCTGTCCAGCTTCATCTCGCCGCTGACCAATCAGCGCACCGACGAATACGGCGGATCGCTACCGAACCGGCTGCGCTATCCGCTGGAGGTATTCGCGGCGGTACGGGAGGCCTGGCCCGCCGAACTGCCTATGTCGGTACGGATTTCGGCACACGACTGGGTAGAGGGCGGCATCACCCCGGCCGACGCCGTCGAGATCGCGAAGCGGTTCAAGCAGGCGGGCGCCGATCTCATCGACTGTTCCTCCGGTCAGGTCACCAAGCAGGAGCAACCGACCTTCGGGCGCATGTGGCAGACCCCGTTCGCCGACCGGGTGCGGCAGGAGGCAGGAATTCCGACGATCGCCGTCGGCGCCATCTCCGAGGCCGACCACGTGAACAGCATCGTCGCGGCCGGTCGAGCCGACCTGTGCGCCATCGCCCGCCCGCACCTGGCGAACCCGTCCTGGACCCTCAACGAGGCGGCCAAGATCGGCTTCACCGAACTCGGCTGGCCCAAGCAATACCGCGCCGCCAAAAGGCAATTCGAAGCGAACATCCAACGCCAGCAGGCCGCCGCCGCGGCCGGGAAGGCCTGACCGGCATGCCCGACGACACTCCGCTCGGTCTCGCCGACCGGCACGCGCTGGTCACCGGCGGATCACGCGGCATCGGCGCCGCGATCGCGCATAAACTCGCGGACGAGGGCGTTCGCCTCACCCTGCTGTCGCGCGACTTCGCCCGGGCCACCGAAACTGTTGCGCAACTGCCGAAGTCGGCGCAGGCGCATGCCATCGCGTGCGACATCACCGACCCGGAAGCCATCGCGGCCGCGTTCACCGATGCCCGCCTGAAACACGGCGCGATCGACATCCTGGTCAACAATGCCGGCCAAGCGGCGAGCGCGCCGTTGCGCCGTACCACCGACGAACTGTGGCAGAACATGTTGGCTGTCAACCTGACCGGCACCTTCCTGTGCACGCGCAGCGCGCTCCCCGACATGCTCGCGACCGGCCGCGGCCGCGTGATCAACATCGCCAGCACGGCCGGCCTGCGTGGCTACCCCTATGTCACCGCCTATGCGGCGGCCAAGCACGGCGTGATCGGCCTGACCCGTTCGCTCGCACTGGAACTCGCGGGCACAGCGATCACCGTGAACGCGATCTGCCCCGGCTTCACCGACACCGACCTGTTGCAGGAGAGCGTGACCCACGTGATCGAGACGACCGGCCGCAGCGCCGACGCCGCCCGAGCCGCCTTCACCAAGCACAACCCGCAGGGACGGCTGATCGAGCCGGACGAGGTCGCCGCCACCGTCGCGTGGCTCTGCTCGGACGCGGCGGGTTCGCTGACCGGACAGTCGATTTCGGTCAGCGGCGGGGAGGTGATGTGAGGTGACCACGCAAAGCGAACTCGGCGACGAACGCATCGGCATGGAGGCCCGCACCGTCTCCGGCGACCACCTCGACGTGCGGCTGTGGTTGCGCTTGCTGGCCACCACCAACGAGATCGAGCAGGAGATCCGCACCAGGCTGCGGGTCCGGTTCGCCACGACCCTTCCCCGCTTCGACTATCTGGCCCAGCTCGACCGCCATCACGACGGTCTGCGGATGAGCGCGCTGTCCCGCTATCTGATGGTGACCGGCGGCAATGTCACCGGCCTGACCGATCAGCTGGTGGCCGAGGGCTGGGTCGATCGGATCCCGGACCCGGTGGACAAGCGCGCGACGCTGGTGCGGCTGACCGAGCTCGGGCGCGAGCGATTCGAAGAGATGGCCGCCGAACACGAACGCTGGCTGACCGAGATGTTCGCCGGTTTCGGCCGCGGCGACGAACAGGCGCTGTTCGACCTGCTCGGGCAGCTGCGGGTGCACCTCGCCGCCACGGCCGACCCCTCCCCCGTATCGAATGACCAGGAACGCTCATGACCCAACACCTCGACCCCGCACTGCGCGAGGCCAATCGCGTCACCCTCGCCGACTACACGGCCATTCATTTCCAGTGGGACGTCCACGAGGACGTCGGCACGATCATGCTCGATCGGCCGGACCGCAAGAACCCGCTGACCTTCGACTCCTATGCCGAACTGCGAGATCTGTTCCGCCGCTTGGCCTATGCCGAGGACGTCGCGGTGATCGTGCTGCACGGCGCGGGCGAGAACTTCTGCTCCGGCGGCGATGTGCACGACATCATCGGCCCGTTGATCGCGATGCCCGCGCCCGAACTGTTGATGTTCACCCGGATGACCGGCGACCTGGTCAAGGCGATGCGCGCCTGTCCGCAGCCGATCGTGGCCGCCGTCGACGGCGTCTGCGCCGGGGCGGGTGCGATCCTCGCGATGGCCTCGGATCTGCGCGTCGGAACCGCCCGCAGCGCAACGGCGTTCCTGTTCACCCGGGTCGGCCTCGCCGGGTGCGACATGGGGGCCTGCGCGATCCTGCCGCGCATCATCGGGCAGGGCCGCGCGTCCGAATTGCTGTATACCGGGCGGGCGATGACCGGCGACGAGGCCTACGCGTGGGGGTTCTTCAACCAACTGGCCGAACCGGAGCAGTTGCTCGACGCCGCCGGGCAGTTCGCGCGCCGGCTGGCCGAGGGGCCGACATTCGCGCAGGGCATCACCAAAACCATGCTGCACCAGGAGTGGTCGATGACGGTGGATCAGGCCATCGAAGCCGAAGCGCAGGCGCAAGCCCTCTGCATGCTCACCGAGGACTTCAAACGCGCCTATCACGCGTTCCGCGACAAGCAGCGCCCGAAGTTCGAAGGGAACTAGCCATGTCCGAAGCCCACTGGGACTGGCCGTTTTTCGAGGACGAGCATCGGAAACTGGCCGCCGCGCTGCACGACTGGGCGGCCGATCACCTGAACAACGGCTCCAGCACCGATGTCGACGCCCGCTGTCGCCGGCTGGTCCGCGCGCTCGGCGACGCGGGCTGGCTCCGGCACACCGTCGCCGGTCCGGAATTCGGCGGTCACCGCGAGCAGATCGACACGCGGGCACTCTGTCTCGCCCGCGAGATCCTCGCCGAACACAACGCGCTGGCCGACTTCGCCTTCGCCATGCAGGGACTCGGTTCCGGCGCGATCAGCCTCGCCGGGACCGAGGAGCAGAAGCGGCGGTATCTACCGCGGGTGGCCGCCGGTACGGCGATCGCCGCGTTCGCGCTCTCGGAAACCGATGCGGGCTCCGACGCTGCGGCGCTGGCGTGCACCGCGCGGGCCGACGGCGACGGCTACGTCCTCGACGGTGAAAAGACGTGGATCTCCAACGGCGGCATCGCCGATTTCTACGTCGTCTTCGCCCGCACCGGCGAAGCCGCAGGCGCACGCGGGATTTCGGCCTTCATCGTCGACGCGGACAATCCTGGTCTGCACATCGCCGAGCGCATCGACGTGATCGCCCCACACCCACTCGCCCGGTTGCGCTTCGACGGCTGCCGAGTCCCGGCCACTCAGCTGATCGGCGATCCGGGACGGGGTTTCGCGCTGGCCATGCGCACCCTCGACGTCTTCCGGACCTCGGTGGCCGCCGCGGCGGTCGGCTTTGCCCGCCGGGCCATGGCCGAGGCGCTCACCAGGGCGACCTCGCGCCGCATGTTCGGCGGGGTGCTGTCCGACTTTCAACTGACCCAGGCCGAACTCGCCCAGATGGCGACCACGATCGATTCGACCGCGCTGCTCACCTATCGCGCGGCCTGGCAACGCGATCAAGGGCGACCCGTCACCCGCGAGGCGGCCATGGCCAAGCTGGCGGCAACCGAAGGCGCGCAACGGGTCATCGATGCCGCCGTGCAGATGTGGGGTGCGCTCGGGGTGGTCAGCGACCAGCCGGTCGAGCGGCTCTACCGCGACATCCGTGCCCTGCGCATCTACGAGGGCGCCACCGAAGTACAGCAACTGATCATCGCCCGCGAACTCCTGCGCGGCACCACCACCGATACGGCGTCCTGATCCACGATTTCCCCTCTCTCCCACAAGGTTCGACCATGAAAAGCGCCCACATCGATACCTTCGCCCGCGACCACTTGCCGCCGCTCGATCAGTGGCCGGACCTCGTGTTCGACGCGCCCGAACTGCGGTTCCCGGACCAACTCAATTGCGCCGCCGAGTTACTCGACCGGCAGCTGGAAATCGGCAACGGTGATCGGCTGTGTGTGCAGGCGCCCGGCGGACCACGCTGGACCTATGCCGACTTGAACGAGCACGCCAATCGCATTGCGGCCGTGCTGGTGCAGGACATGGGTCTGGTGCCGGGCAACCGGGTGCTGCTGGATGCCCCGAACAATCCCATGCTGGCAGCGTGCTGGTTCGCGGTGCTGAAGGCCGGCGGCATCGCCGTAACGGCTATGCCGCTGCTGCGGGTCAAGGAACTCACCCAGATCGTCGACAAGGCACGAATCACCCACGCACTCTGCGATTCTGCGCTCGCCGCACGACTCGAAACTGTCGTGGCCGCCTGTCCGACGCTGGACCAGGTGCGCTATTTCAGCAGCACGGCGGCCGACGGCCTCGAAACCCTGATGACCCGCCACGACGGACAATTCGACACGGTCGCCACCGCCGCCGACGACGTCTGCCTGATCGCCTTCACCTCCGGCACCACCGGCGTGCCGAAGGCAACCGTGCATTTCCATCGCGATGTCATGGCGATCTGCCACTGCTTCCCGCAGCACATCCTGCGCCCGGAGCCGGACGACGTGTTCATCGGAAGTCCGCCATTGGCTTTCACTTTCGGGCTCGGCGGATTGCTGCTGTTTCCCATGTCGGTCGGCGCTTCCACGGTGCTGCTCGAACAGGCAGGGCCGCCGCAGCTGCTCGATGCGATCGAGATATTCGGTGCAACAGTGCTTTTCACCGCCCCGACCTCATACCGAATCCTCGCCCGCCACGACCTGCGCGACACCTCGTTGCGCAAATGCGTCTCGGCGGGCGAATCCTTGCCGCCGAGCACCCGCACCCGATGGCGCGACGCCACCGGCATCGAACTGATCGACGGCATCGGCGCCACCGAGATGCTGCACATCTTCATCTCCGCCGACGAAACGCACGCCAGACCCGGCGCGACGGGCAAAGCGGTACCCGGGTACGAAGCACGCGTCGTCGACGAAGACGGAAACACGTTGGCCCCCGGCGAGATCGGCCTGCTCGCGGTGCGCGGTCCGACCGGTTGCCGCTACCTCGCCGATGACCGGCAGACCGTCTATGTGCGCGACGGCTGGAACTACACCGGCGACGCCTACTCCATGGACCCGGACGGCTATTTCCACTATCAGGCCCGCTCGGACGACATGATCGTGTCGTCCGGCTACAACATCGCCGCACCCGAGGTCGAGGACGCGCTGGCCGGGCATTTCGCGGTCGCCGACTGCGCCGTGGTCGGCGTGCCAGACGAGGATCGCGGCCAGATCGTCAAGGCGTATGTGGTGCTGCGCGAGGAGATCGAGACCCGTGACGGAATGGTGGAGGAATTGCAGGACTTCGTGAAACAGACGGTGGCCCCGTACAAGTACCCGAGGGCCATCGCCTTCGTGGACGCGCTGCCGCGCACCCCCACCGGCAAACTGCAACGCTTCCGGCTGCGGGAAATCGGTGCGGTGCACGGCGATTCGGCGGTCACCGCATGAGGATCCTGCAACCGCCGGGCTGGCCACGCCCCCGTGGATACGCGAACGGCATTGCCGCCCGCGGAGAACTGGTGTTCGTGGCCGGCATGATCGGCTGGGACGCCGAGGGCGTGTTCCACTCCGACGACCTCGCCGACCAGGTGCGCCAAACGCTGCTGAACATCGTGGCGGTGCTCGCCGAGGCCGGCGCCGAACCCGCGCACATCGTCCGGATGACCTGGTACGTCACCGATGTCGAGGCCTATGTGCGCGCGTACCGGGAGATCGGGGTGGCCTTCCGCGAGATCATCGGCGGATTCAACGCCGCGATGACCGCCGTCGAGGTGTCCCGCCTCGTCGAGCAGGATGCCAAGGTCGAGATCGAAGTCACGGCCGTGATTCCGGACTCGCCACCGGCCGAGTAGGAGTGAACTCATGGGCGTTGTAGTCGAGACCACGGCGGGATCCGTCGAAGGTCGCACCGACGGTGAGCTTTTCGTCTTCAAGGGCATCCCGTATGCCGCCGCACCGGACGGGGCGCTCCGCATGCAAGCGCCGGTTCCGGTCGCCGGCTGGGACGGTGTGCGGCCCGCCTTCGAATACAGCGTCGCCCCACCGCAATTGCCGTTGACGCCCGGCACGCCACCGCTGTGGCGGCCCGCGGACGGACTCGACTGCCTCAGTGTGAACGTCTGGACGCCGGGTGGTTCCGGTGACCGGTTGCCGGTCATGGTGTGGATCCATGGCGGTGGCTGGAAGGCCGGCTCGTCCAGCGATCCGGCGCACGACGGGGCGATCCTGGCCCGCGGCGGCGTCGTGCTGGTGACGTTCAACTATCGAGTCGGTTTCGAGGGCTTCGGTTTCGTTCCCGGCGCGCCCGCCAATCGCGGCTTCCTCGATCAGACCGCGGCGCTGCGCTGGGTGCACGACAATATCGCCGCGTTCGGCGGCGACCCGGACAACGTCACCCTCTTCGGCGAGTCCGGCGGCGGATTGTCCATCTCCGCCTTGCTGTCCGCGCCCGCCGCGCGTGGACTGTTCCGCCGGGCCATCGTGCAGAGTCCGGCCGCGCGCCTGCTCGTGGTGCCGGAATCGCGACGGATCGCCGAAATCATCGCTGCCGCACTCGGTGTCGGACTCGATGATCTCGCGACGCAGTCGCCGATCGCGCTGCTGTCGGTGCAGGACGAGCCGCTCGCCGCGATGGAGGCCGACCCTGGCGCCTGGACGACGCCGGAGGCGATCACCGCCTTCACTCCCGTCATCGACGGCGTCACCGTGGTGGACAAGCCTTGGCTCGCACTGAGTTCGGGGGTCGCGCGCGACGTCGATCTGATCTCCGGTTCGACGCACGACGAGTTCACCCTGTTCGCGTTGAGTCGCGGGCTGCTGCAACCGAGCGCGTCGGCGATGATCAAAGGACTGCCGACCTTCGCGCGCATGACCGCCCGCGGTTTGCGCCGGCACGGCCTGCCGTCGACTCCGCGCCGGGCCCGGCTGCGCACGGTCGACTTGTCCACTACCGCCGCGCATCTCGGACTTCCACCCTCCGCGCCCGCCGCCTACCGTGCGGCCTACCCCACCTCCACCGACGCGCAGCTCTACACCGTCATGTACTCCGACGCGATGTTCCGCATGCCCGCCATCTGGCTCGCCGAGGCGCACACCGCCGCGGGCGGGCGCAGCCACGTCTACGACTTCACCTGGGCCAGCCCAGCTCTCGGCGGCATCCTCGGCGCCTGTCACGTCGCCGACATCCCGGCCACCCTCGGCAACACCGACAGTCCGCTCGCCACCTTCGTTCTCGGCGGACCCCGGCCACCGGACAGCCTGCTGCGACTATCCGAACAACTCCGCTCCTCCTGGATCTCCTTCGCCACCACCGGAGATCCCGGCTGGCCCGAGTTCACGCCCGATCGATCACTCACCCGGATCTGGAACAGCGAACCCACGGTCGCCGCCGACCCCCTGGCCGCATCACGCCAGATCTGGCAAGGACTCTCCGGCCACTGACCGTTCAGGGGCCGGCTTCGACCTCCGTCTTGAGCTGGTCGGCGGTTTCGCCCAGAAGCGGGATGGTCGCCTCGGGGTCGGGATTGGCCGGGTCGGGCTGGGATGGGACCGGCATGGGCGGGTCGGCGGTGGCGCAATCCACCGTTGCGGCAGGGAGTTTCGCGTCCAGCAGGTAGGCGTTGACCGCGTCGTTGACGCAGGCGTTCACCGGGTCGGCGGCGTAGAGGCCGTGCGCGCCTTCGTTGTGCACGACGATCAGGACGCTGTCGAGGGTCTTGGCCATGGCCCGGCCGTCGACGAGCGAGGTCTGGGTGTCGCCGTCGGACTGAACCACCAGTCCGCGTGGGTATTTCGGTGCGCCGATTTTGACCAGCGGTTCGACCTTGTCGGTGTGAAAGGAGCAGGCGTTGGGACTGAGCTGGCCGACGGTGTTGCCGTACGGGAAAGTGTCTCGGGCCGAACGCATGTCGCGGAAGTAGACCTCCATGTCGGTCGGCCAGTCCCAATCACAGAGCACTGCGGCGTTGACCGCGTCGGACATGTCCTTGTCCTCGTCGTCGCGTTCGGTCACCGCGTCGTCGTCGAGGGCGTCCGCGGTTTGCACGGCGTGCTGGTTGCTCTTGTCCACCTCGGGGCGCGGCGGTGCGCCGTGCACCTCGTCGAGCACGTAGTGCATGCTCTTCGCGAACGACGCCCAGGATTTGCGGTAGCGGGTGAATTCGCCGACGGCGCCGTCGAAGTCGTCGCGAGACTCGAAGCCGCCGACCGGATGTCGGGTGAGGGCCTCGGCGATGGTATCGATGGAGGCGCGCACCGCCGCCGGTGTTGCGCCGAGCTGGAATACCTTGTCGCGCTCGGCCGTCCAGGTGGCCCAGTCCTCGAAGTTCTGCTTGGTCGCGGCGGTATTGTTCACGTCGCCTTCGCGCCAGCTGACCCGTGGATCCATCGAGGAGTCGAGCACATTCCGGTTCAGGTGCCCGGGAAACATCTCCCCGTACACCGCGCCGAGCCAGGTGCCGTAGGAGACGCCGAGGTAATTGATCATGGACTCGCCGAGTTGGCCGCGGATGTTGTCCATGTCGCGGGCGGTATTCATCGTGGTCACATAACGGCGGAACTCGCCGCCGGTTTGCGCGCACGCCGCTTCCTTGGCCTTGGCCTGCTCGACGAGTTGGATCAGGTCGTTGTCGGTGGGCCGACTCTGCGAGGAAACTGGAAAACGGGTTTCATCGATGGGCGCGCAGGCGGCCAGGTTCGTCGATTTGCCCACGCCGCGCACGTCGATGCCGATGATGTCGTAGACCTGCCCGATCGGCTGTTCGGCATAACCGGCCGGCATGGCCAATCCCGCGCCGCCGGGGCCGCCGGGATTGGTGAACAGCACGCCGAGACGTCGTTGCGGATCTTGCGCGCCGGCTCGGCTGATCGCGATATCTATCTGCCCGAGCGCGGGATTGCGGTAATCCATCGGAACCTGCACCGTGGCACATTCCAGGCTCGCGAGTTCTTCGCCTTCGCACGCCGCCCACTGCACACTCGATGCCGGGCGCTCCTGTACCGACGCTTTGACTTCCGGCCGGGGCTGCGGGTCCGATCGACTACAGGCGGGCGCGAAGATCGCGGCCAAAGCGAGCGCCGCAACCAGTACCGCGAGCGGCCCGGTGCTGCCCTCCGGCTGTGGTTGCGCGACGGGTTGCCGAGGCGCGGCCGGGCCGGCCGCACGCCGAGCGATAGCAGCAAAGTTCCTGATTGCCATGATCGACTCCCCTGGTCCCAATCGAAATGAAGGGCACTTGAGCTATCGAATAGCAAACTACACAGGATTGTCGCTGTTCCATTGACGAACACGACAATAGAGCTGATCAGGCGGATACGGGCAACGATTCAGCGTCGTCGAAAGGTGGATAACCGTCGCCGCCGGTTCGTTCGGCCGCATCGATGTAATCGGCGAGGGCGTCACGAGATTGCGTGAGTTTGCCGAGTTGATCGTCCAGTCGTCGCAGCCGGGTCCGCATGGCGGCCAGCAACTCCGGGCACCCGGGCAGCTCCGGGGCCTCGCCGACGGCGCACGGCAGCAGGTAGGCGATGTCCTCGGACGACAACCCGGCGCCGAGCAGGTGCCGGATCTGCTTCACCCGCAGCACCGCGGTCTCGTCGTACTCGCGGTAGCCGTTCGCGCCACGCTCGGCCTCCAGCAGTCCCTGGGCCTCGTAGTAGCGCAATTGATGGGCGTTGACGCGCGTCCGACTACTCAGTTCACCGATCAACATCGAAAACCTCACTTGACCTTCACACCGGTATCAACGTTGATGATGCTGCCATGAACAACGAAACCTCCGTGACAATCATCGGACTCGGGCTGATGGGCCAGGCGCTGGCCGGCGCGTTCCTGAAGGCCGGACATCCGACCACCGTGTGGAATCGCACGCCCGCCAAGGCCGACAACTTGGTGACCGAGGGCGCGCGACTCGCGCCGACACTCGACGACGCGCTCGGATCGAGCCCCTTGACGATCATCTGCCTCACCGACTATCAGGCCGTGCGCGAACTGCTCGACGCGAGCAAGGCCGAGCTGGGCGGCACGACCCTGCTCAACCTGACCTCGGGCAATTCGGCCCAGGCCCGATCCGCCGCGCGCTGGGCCGAGGAGCACGGCGTGCGTTACCTCGATGGCGCCATCATGGCCGTTCCCCCTGCGATCGGGACCGCCGACGCGATGATTCTGCACAGCGGTCCGCAGTCGGTTTTCCAGCAGCACGAGTCGACGCTCGAAGCGCTCGGCACCGTCTCCCACCTCGGCGCGGATCATGGGCTGGCCTCGCTGTACGACGTGGCCGGCCTCGCCATGATGTGGAGCGTGCTGAACGCCTGGTTGCAGGGCACCGCCATGCTCAAAACGGCAGGTGTCGACGCCGCGACGTTCGCGCCGTTCGCCCGGCAGATGGCGGCCGGCGTGGCCGACTGGCTACCCGGTTATGCCGAGCAGATCGACAACGGCGCCTACCCGGCCGAGGTGTCGGCGCTGGAGACAGACGTGCGGGCGATGACGCACCTGATCGAGGAAAGCGAAGCAGTAGGCGTGAACGCCGAGCTACCGAAATTGTTCAAGGCGATCGCCGACCGCGCGATCGCCGCCGGGCACGGTGGCGAGCAGTATCCCGTACTGATCGAAGAATTCACCAAACCCGGAAACTGAGGGGTTAGTTGGTCTTTCGGTCGAGCGACTCGCGGATGGCGGCTTGGGCGGCGTGCGGGAGGGTGTGCATGATTTCGCGGACGCGGTCCTTGCGGCGCAGTACCGCTTGCCGGACCGGCATGCCCGGTTGGGCTTCCATTTGCGGGATGATGCCTTCTACTTCTTCGGCGCCGCCGTGATGATGGCCGGCATCGAACATTGCTTGTTCGCGGGCCATTTGGGCCTCGTCCTTTTCCTCGGACATGCCGATCGGGCCCTGCATGCGGCCGTTGAGGAATTGTTTGACGACGGGTTCGTCGGAGGTGAGCAGGACCTCGCGGGGACCGAACATGACGAGTTGGCGGCGGAACAGCATGCCGATGTTGTCGGGGACGGTGCGGGCCAGGTTGATGTTGTGCGTGACGATCAGGATCGTGGCGTCGATCTGCGCGTTGATATCGATCAGCAACTGGCTCAGATAGGAGGTGCGGACCGGGTCGAGGCCGGAGTCCGGCTCGTCGACCAGGATGATCTGCGGGTCGAGCACGAGCGCGCGGGCGAGGCCGGCGCGTTTGCGCATGCCGCCGGAGATCTCGCCGGGTAGTTTGCCCTCGTCGCCGAGCAGGCCGGTCAGCTCGAGCTTTTCCATGACGATCTGTTTGATCTGCGATTCCGACTTCTTCGTGTGCTCACGAAGCGGGAAGGCGACGTTGTCGTAGAGGGTCATCGAGCCGAACAGCGCGCCGTCTTGGAACAGCACGCCGAAGAGTTTGCGGATCTCGTAGAGCTCCTTGTTGGAGCAGGTGGTGATATCGGTGTCGCCGATATAGATCGACCCGCGTTCGGGGCGGAGCAGACCGATCAATGACTTCAGAAAGACCGACTTGCCGGTACCCGACGGGCCGAGCAGCGCGCTGACCTCACCGTAGGGTAGCGTCAGCGATACGTCCTGCCAGATTCGTTGTGAGCCAAAGGATTTGGTGACACCTTCAGCTCTGACCGCGACGCCCATGCTAGACCTCCATAGATTCCCGACGAGAACCCACCGGCGAGGCGTGAACGTCCCCGACATCTCGTGCTGGACCGTCGATCCACTGTAAACCGAGACGTACCGCGAGGGTCCGGATTCCGTGGACCGAGCCGAAGTTGGGATAACGCACAAACGCGGCATCCGATCGGTCCCCGGGTGCGTTCGAGGTGCAACGCGACGGCCGAGGCGGTGAGCACGGCGGCGGTATAACCGTGCCAGGCCCTCTATGCCGCGTACAACGCCGTCGGGCGGGTGCTCGGCAAGCATTCCGAGATGACCTGCCCGCTGGTTAGTCGCCGCGGAGCCCTAAACGGTGGCCGGTTCCGTGTGCAAGTACGGGGTGATGTTTCGCATCGCGTTCGCTACGTAGGCTTCCTTTTCGCCTACTGGCGCAACGTAATACAGGGCCTCTTCGGCTGCTTCGACGCTTTCCAGGCGCGCGATCATCCAGGCGGCGAGGTAGGGGGAGGCCAGGCAGCCGCCGGCGGTGGCGATGTTGCCTTTGGCGAAGAGGGGCTGGTTGAGGACGTTGACGCCGGCTGCTTGGACCCAGGGTTTGGTGGTCAGGTCGGTGCAGGCGGGGACGCCGTCGAGCAGGCCGAGTTTGGCCAAAACCAGTGTGCCGGAGCACTGTCCGGCCAGGAGTTGGCGGGATGGGTCGAGGCGCAGGCGGGCCATCAGGGTCGGGTCGGCGACCACTTCGCGGGTTTGGCTGCCGCTGCCGACGAGGACCGCGTCGGCGGCGCTTGCTTCTTCCAAGGTGGCCATCGATTCGATGACGACGCCGTTCATCGAGCGGACCCGATGGGCAGGGCTGGCGATCGTGACGCGCCAGTCCGGCTTCTTGATCCGGTTGAGGACGCCGAGGGCGATGAGGGAGTCGAGTTCGTTGTAGCCCTCGAAGGTGAGGATGGCGATATGCATGGCGACGGCCTTTCGAAGGTGTTGCCAGGCACTGTATTGCGGCCGGTTCAATACAATCAAGAAATTGTCATGCATACAATCGGCGGGTGTCTCGATACAAGAGTGTGGTGGATGCGCTGGCGGCCGATATCCGTTCGGGGCGGTTGCCGTCGGGGACGCGCCTGCCGACGCATCGCCGGCTGGCGGCCACCGAGGGAATGGCTTTGGTGACGGCATCGCGGGTCTATGCGGAGCTCGAGGCCATGGGGCTGGTGAGTGGGGAGCCCGGTCGCGGCACCTTCGTTCGGGACCTGGCGGTGCCGCCCAGTTATGGCATCGACCAGGTCGCGACCGCCGCGGACGTGGTGGATCTCAGCTTCAACTATCCGGTGCTGCCCGGTCACGCCGAGCTGCTGCGGCAGGCGTTGCGTCAGCTCGCGTCGTCCGGTGATGTGGAGGCCCTGCTGCGCTATCAGCCGCATGGCGGGCGTCCGCATGAGCGGGACACGGTTGCTCGCCATCTGGAGCAGGCCGGGTTGCCGGTCGATGGTGGTCGAGTGCTGATCGTCAGCGGCGCTCAGCACGGACTGGCGGTGACGGCCATGGCAACGTTGCGGCCCGGGGATGTCGTCGCGGCGGATGCCTTGACCTATCCAGGATTCAAGGTGCTGGCCAACGCGCTTCACCTGGAAGTGGAACCAATCCCCCTGGTGGGCAACGTGTCCGATCTCGACGCCTTCGAGGAGTTGTGCGCGACGAGGCGGGTGCGCGCGGTCTATGCGATGCCGACCATGCACAACCCGTTGGGTTCGGTTACGACAGCGAACCATCGCGAGCAGTTCGTCGAAATCGCGCGACGACACGATCTGCTCATCATCGAGGACGCTGCATACGCCTTCCTGGCCGAGCAGACACCGCCTCCGTTGGCCTCGCTCGCGCCGGAACGGACCGTCTACGTTTCCGGCCTGTCGAAGAATGTCGCGACCGGATTGCGCTTCGGATTCCTCGCGGCCCCAACCGATTTAGTGCCGGCCATCGAGCGGGCGATCCGCGCAACCACCTGGAACACCCCGGCCGTGATGACGGCGATCGCCTGCCGGTGGCTCGAGGACGGCACCGTCGCGCGAATGGAGGAGCAGAAGCGCGACGACGCGAAAGCCCGGCAGGCTATTGCGCGCGACGTTCTGACCGGCCTGCCCTACATCGGCCATCCGTCGTCGTATTTCCTCTGGCTCCCGCTGACCGAGGACGTGCGAGCCGATCAGCTAGCGGCAGCGCTTATGCGCGAACGCATTTCGGTGTCGACGGCGGAACCGTTCGCCACGTCCGCCAATGTCCCGCACGCGATCCGGCTGGCGCTCGGCTCGACGGACCTCGACACGTTGCGTGAAGCTCTGGGCACGGTGAAGCGAGTCGTCGACGAATACACCTACCGCTGAGCTAAATCCGCTCGATGGTCGCGAACCACGCCGGCGCACCGTCGTCGCCATGGAACCTCGTCAGTACCCGATCCGGTTCTATGGCAACGACATTCCATTTGTCGCTGGCTTCGAACACTCCGCCGAGTTCGTCTCGACCGACGGGATGCGGACCGGCATCCGGCCCGACGTCGCTGAAGCACAACACATATAGCGTGCCGCCCTGCTCGGTCGCCGAGGCGAGACTCGCCACATAGCCCGGTCGCTCGTCTTTGTCGCAGGTGTGGAACATCCCGCAGTCCAACAAGGTGCCGAACTTGCGCGCCAAACGCTCCAGTCGAAACGCGTCGGCCACGGCGAATTCGACCTCGATCCCCCGTTCGACGGCGTGCTCTCGCGCGATCGCCAGCGCCGTCTCCGCCACGTCGACACCCAGCACCGAAAACCCCAGCGAGGCAACATAAAGCGTGTTCTCACCAGACCCGCACCCGACATCCAGTACGGCTCCGGCGAATCCGCCTTCCGCCGCCACCCGCACCAGCGCAGGCTGCGGCCGACCGACATCCCACGGCGCAGGCCCGTCCTGATACGACGCGTCCCAGGGCAGCCCGGTCATCCGCTCATGGCTGGTCGGTTGCCGACCACCGAACGGATCATCACTCGACGGCTCCGACACGTCGTCCCCTTCCCGAGACCGACAGGTTTCACCTCATCATGGCACTGCCGCCGCGCTTATTTGACGTATCCGATCCGCTGGTTCATCCAATCACCGAGCCACTGCACCGCGTTGCGGCCGGAGCCGTCCACGACGAGGGATCCGTAGTTCGTGTGCACGCCCGAAGCGACGAAGTTCGCCGCGCTCAGCCCGTCGACGACCAGGTTGACCAGGTTGATGTCGTGGAAGCTGGTCATCTGGCTGAGCGGGGCGGTCAGGTCGTCGAGGGCGACGTCCGGCTGGGCGACCGGGTGGGCCGGCGCGGGGGCGCGCTTGCCGAGCACCGCGGGTGGGGCCGGCTGCGCCTTGCCGCTGAACATGTCGAACGCCACCGACGCCAGGTCGGCGCCGATCGGCAGCAGGCCGGACAGCGCGGCGCCCGCGCCGACCAGGTCGGGGGCCTGGCCGGGTGGCGGGACCACCTTCGCGAGCACCGACCACGCGACGTCTTGGATTCGGGCGACGATGTTCGCCAGCCGCGGGATGTCGACGCCGGACAGGATCGAGGTGACCTTTGCCGCAACCTCGGTGAAGCCCTGCGCGTCCGGGATGAGCGCGAGGATCTGCGAAATCCAGTTCAGGTCAACGCTTCCCACGAGTTCGACCAACGGTTGTAGTTGATTGTTCAGTTCGCCGGCGACCTGGTGGGCGCCCGCGGCGTCCATCGCGACGATCTTCTGCGGCAGCAGCGTGAGATTGCCGAGGATGCCGGGAAAATCGAAGGTCGTGACGTCGGCGGCGACGTCGAGTGCCTGGTCGACCAGCACGCTCGGTTTGAGCAGGGACAGCACACGCGTCGACGATCCCAGGACGTCGGGCGGTGTGGAGGCCAGCGGTGCGACGCGGTCGCGGGCGGCGTGGGCGGCGGCGCGCAGCGAACGGGCCTTGGGCGAGCCGGACGGGACCGTGCTGACTCCGCGGTCCAGCAAGTTGGTCGAGGTGTCGGCGATCGTGCGCACCGCCGACGCGGCGCCCGCGAGGTCGGATTTCCCGGCAATGGTCAGGACCTCGCCCGCGTTGCGCTCGGCGGTGCCATCCGGGGCGGCGAGCAGTCGGGCGGTGGCGGCCGAGTTGGCCGCGCCGGAGTCGATCAGGTCGGCTACCGGGTTGAGGGTGTCCAGCAGTTTGTTCGCGTTGATCCGGACCCGTGCCAGGTCGATCCCGGCGGGAGCGGCGAGGCTCGAGGTCAGGCCGGCGACGGAGGTGGCCAGGCCGGGGAGGTCGCTCTTCGAGAAGTCCGAGGTCAGGGCCGCGGCCAGCGGGAAGCCGGAGTCCGCCGGCGGTGCGCCGCTGAACGCCTTGCTCAGGATCGAGCCCAGCGCTCCGAGCAGTGGGTTGTTGCTCTTCTGGATCGAGCAGTACAGGTCGTGCGGGTCGCAGATCGAGGTGACCCGGCCGGAGAGCTTGCCCATGCCCTGCGGTCGCGGATCGGCGATGCCGGTGCCCGCGGTGCCGGGGCCGACGGCGGATTCGCCCTTGGTGCCTGCGCCCGGGTCGGAGAGCAGGCCGACGGCCAGGACCCGATCCGCGGGGACCGGGCCGCGATCGTTGCCGATCTCGGCGGCGAGGTCGCCCGCGGCGTCGGCGCCTTGGCTGTAGCCGTTGATCGTGAATCTCGTAGTGGGGCAACGGGAGCCGTAGTCCCGCAGGACCGCGTTCGCGTTGTTCAGCGCGGTGCTCTTGCTGTCGGCGTAGGTGTAGCCGTTGTCGAACGCGCGGGCCATGTATGGCGTGAAATAGATTTCGGATCTCGGGCCCTGCTGGCGTTGGATCGCCTCAGCGATCGGCGCGAGCATGCCGACGGGTTGCGCCGGATCGGCCTCCTCGTCGGTCTCCCAGGTGCCGGGGATGAACAGGTTGAATGTCACCGCGCACCCGGACGGTTCCGCTTGCGCGGGCGCGGTGACGGCAGTCGAACCGACGGCAACCCCGACGGTCACCATCGTGGCGACCACATACCGCTTGGACGAACGCATGACTGACACCTGCACCCTCACTACCGAATTCGGTCCGTCGGCCGCACGGACACGCGCATCACCGAGCCGTCCGCCTCGAGGCGAGTGGACCGCGTTGGGGGCTGTTGCCGGGCGAAGTAGCGTGCCGCGCTTCGATATATGGAATTCATGCCGAAGGAGCACCACGCCGATGTGGGCCCTTCGAACGGTCGATCCGGGACTACGGTAAATCAAATTCCCGAACCGTGAACTCTGAGCGGTGTCCTACTTACATACGTTTAGCAGCACTTTCAATCGAACCGGGGGTGTGCGCGCGTTTACCCGAGGGCGAATGGGAGTTTGGTTGCCAGGTCGCCCAATTCGGTGTGCTCCGGGTCGGTGGGGAGTCGGCGGCCGGTGCCGATCAGCAGTGCGTCCTTGTCAGAAATCGACGCGGGAAACGGTGCGCCGGCGATCTTTTCGAGTGTTTCGCGGGCGTGGGACAGGGTTTCGGCCGGCGGGTCGGGGGCGTCGGGGAGGTGGGCGATGAGGTCGAGGTGATGGAGGGTCCATTCCATGACGTATGCACCGAGGTAATCGGCCGTGGTGAGCACGTAGTCCTGGGTGGTGACCCGGGTGTCGGGGTTCGCGAGTACCGCGGCTCGGCCTGCTGCGGCGCCGAGGTCGTCGAGGTGGAGTTTGAGCAGTTCCGGGTGCTGGTATGCGGCGGCGAGGCGGACGATGAGCGCGTCGAGGGGGTCGTCGCCGGTCGGGGGTTCCACGACGTTCCAGTAGGTGACCGCATCGCGGGTGGGTTCTGCTTCGGTGGGCGTCACGAGGGTGATCAAGACGTCCTGTGCGTCGATGATCAAGTGGCACACCAGGTCTCGGATCAGCCAGCCGGTGCAGCCGGAGGGGAGTTGGAAGTCCTGATCCTCGAGGTCGGCGACGGCCGTGCGCAACGCTGTCCATGAGCGTGAGAAGAGATCCACCGCGGAAAGTTAGCAGTGCGGGGGCGTTGGGGCCAGCGGTTTTGCGTGACCGGCAAGGGGATTCAGTGGGGGTTGTGGCGTTGGACTCGGGCGATCGTCCGGTCCATGATCCAAGCCATCAGCCTGGGGGCGACGGCGGAGAGCCAGTGCATCACGCGGCCTGAGCGGGTCGGCACGACCGAGGCTTGGCCACGAGCTGCGCCGATCACCAGGGCTTCTGCGACGGCGGTTGCCGTGATCGGTGTCGAGGAGCTCAAGGCCTGCAACTCAGCCGGTTTCGTGGCGGCCTCGGCGGCCAGTTGCGGGGTATCGACATCGGGCGGCATGACGACGGTGACCGTGACGCCGTGGGGCTTGAGTTCTTGGCGTAGCACTTCACAGAGGGTCCGTACGGCGGACTTGCTCGGGCTGTACGCGCCGTAGCCGAAGCAGGGCAGCACTGCCGCGAGGGACGAGATGACCGTGATGCTGCCGCGCTCACCGGCTCGAAGGTCGGGCAGCGCCGGCTGGATAACATGCAGCGCGCCAAAGTAATTCACCGCCATGTGCCTGACGAAATCGGCGTCGTTCAACCGGTCGAAGTAGTCGGGCTTGGCGATGCCTGCGCACGCGATCACTGCGCCGATATCGCCGTGGCGGGCACGGGCTTTCGCCACGACTGCGTCGATCTGTGCCTTGTTCGTCACGTCGGCGGCGAACACCGCAAGTCGCGGCTCGGACTCCGCGAAGGCCGAAAGACGTTCCAGTCCTGCATCTTCGAGCGCGAGGACGCTGACCCGACCACCGGCCGCCAGCGCCAACTCGGTCACCGCCAGCCCGATACCGCTGGTTCCGCCGGTGATCACGACGTGGCGATCACTCCAGTACCGCACGACATCGGCAGGCAAGGCGCGCTCGGCGTCCGGCTGCGAAAGGTCCGCACGGCTCCAGAAGAGCTGCGGGCCTGCATAATCCGGCGACGATCCGTCACGACCGGTCAAGTGGAGAGGCTGAGACATGGCGGGCACTTCCTTCCGTCACGATCCCCGGCAACCACCGGGCGTCTCAATCAGGTTGGACGACCACCCTCAAGGAAATGCCAAGCCGACCGCAAAGCCGCGTAAGAATCCGAACCCACCCCCTCACCCCAAATTCTTACCCACCTTTGCCACCACCCCACCCTCCCTCTGACATCCGCCGCGCAGGCTATCTGAGCCCACCCACCGAACCCTCTGGGAGAACCCACATGCCCCCATTCCTCCAGCTCATCGTCCTACTCAACCTCCTCAACCAGTTGACCGGCTTCGTCAGCGGCGGCGGGCCTGTATCCGGCACCGCGATCACCGGCTGACGTTTGCGCGATTGCCGAATCGAGCCGCCTAGGTCGGACCTCCAGCACCGCAGGTTGCCGTGCTGGAGGTTCGACTGCGCGGGGGTTTGGTCTGCGTGTAGAAACGGGGGTGGGTGTACCTGATTGGACGGGGTCGAGTATGTGGAAGATCTGTCGGACGTGTGCGGTCGAGCATGAGGGTGGGGCGCTGGTGTGCCGTATCTGTGCCGATGAGCGGCAGTGGGTGCCTGCGGAGGGGCAGCTGTGGGTGACGCTGGAGAAGCTGGTTGCGGACGGGCACCGGGTGGAGGTGCGGGAGTTGGAGCCGGATATGTTCGGCGTGACGGTGGAGCCGGAGGTCGGCATCGGGCAGGAGTCGCATTTGGTGCGGACGCCTGCGGGGAACGTGCTGTGGGATCTGACCGGTTATGTGGATGAGGATGCGGCGCGGCGGGTGCGCGAGCTCGGCGAGGTCGTTGCGATCGTGCCCAGTCATCCGCATCATTACGGCGTTCAGGTGGAGTGGAGTCGGTTGCTCGGCGGGGTGCCGGTGTACGTCCCGGAGTCGGATCTGCAATGGGTCGCGCGGCCGGATCCGGTGATTCGGTCGTGGTCTGGTCGGCTCGAGTTGTTGCCGGGTATCACCGTGCGTCAGTTGGGCGGGCACTTCGCGGGCAGTTCGGTCCTGCACTGGGCTGCGGGTGCCGAGGGCAAGGGTGTGTTGTTCAGTGCGGACACGATCCAGGCCAATCCGGACCGTAAAACCGTCGCCTTCATGCGCAGCTACCCCAACCGCATTCCGCTGTCGGCCGCGGTGGTCGATCGGGTCACGACGACCGCCGAAGAGTTCGAATTCGACCGTCTCTACGACAATTTCGGTAAGACCATCGATACCGATGCCCGCGCGATCATTCGCCGGTCGGCCGATCGCCACATCGGCTGGGTACGTGGCGATTTCGATCATCTGACCTGAGATTCACACGGTGATCCCCAGCACGGCGCAGATCATTCGACCAGGCTCGTAGATGCCGGTGCGTTCTCCTCGGCGCCGATTTGGGTCCGGAGGTCCAGGATCGCCTCGTATTCGCCCAACTGGTCGGCGAATACGTCGAGTCCGTGCAGGAGGCGGATCAGGTCGCCGCCGTTGAATCGCATCCCTTTGGCGAGCGCGACTATTGCGCTGGGTGAGTGCGGGTAGCCGTCCGCGCGGGCCACGAGGTATCCCCGGACGATGGATTCGAATTCAGCATCGGCCGCGCTTGACATCAATCAAGTTTGCGACCGGTGAAATGGGCGGACAAGTCATCCGAACGACCGACACCGGGCTCAGCTGCGGCGGCCGATTTCCTTGGTGAGCGCGATGACGTCGGTCAGCGATTTCGGCGACTCGTTGCATTCATCCGTACTGATGCTCTTGGTGGTGCCGTCGCGATAGGTGACGGTCACCGCGTACTGGTAGGAGTCGCGGCAGTCGTTCGGACCGGTGTAGGCGTCGGTGAGCGTGCGGAAGTCCGGGGCGGCGACCAGGTCGAACAACGAGCCGCGGCGCGGGTTGTCCACCGTCTCGTCGACGGTATAGACCTGGTTGACGCCGGCGAAGCCGCCGGTCTGATTCACCTCGACACTGGTGGCCGCCGCCGGAGTTTCGGGCGCGGAATGACTTTCGCCCGTGCCGCCGCAGGCTGCCGTCGCGAGCAGCAGCGCAACGACCACGGCGGACAGGAACAGCGGTTGCGCGAGACCGCGGCGGTACCGAGAGTCGCTCATAGACGCACAGTATCGGCGCGGGCAGTTCGGCACAATGCCGCTGCTCCCCAGTTGCTTCGGGCTTGCCCGGAGTCAAGACGCAATGCCACCGCCGCTGCGGGATCGCAGAATTCGCTGCGCGCCGGTCAGTGCCGCGGCGCCGAGCACATCCTCCAATTGTTCCCAACGGCTGACCAAGTCGGCGAGCATCATCATCATGACGTCGGGGAAGGCGTAGAGGAACGTCTTGTAGCGGTAGTGGTCGAGGTAGTAGAGCCGGACCGGCGTGACGGCGGTGACGGAACTCGTTCTGGCGTCGAAGAACAGGTCGTGGCTGCCGAGGACGGCGCCGCGGGTGAGCCCGGCGCGGTCGTAGACGCCGCCGAAGTCGACCTCCACCTCGCCCTCGGCGACCACGTAGACGCCGTGCGCGGAGTCGTCCTCGCGGCAGACGGGATCGCCTGGGGCGTAGGTGAGTTCGTCGAACATCGAGGCCAGGGTTTCGAGGTCGGCGTCGACCAGGGGCGCGAACAGGCGCACGCCGAAGGGGTCGACGCCGGCGGCGAGGCAGGCGACCCGTTCGCGCAGGCTCTCGAAACCGAGGTGGCTCATGCGCATTCGGGCGAAGCGTTTCATCCGGTCGATGTCGCGCCGTTGTCTACGTGAGGTTTCCGTGCTCGGTGGGCTGTAGAGCGACGGGTCGTCGGCGATGCGGGCCGCTTCGCGGAGGCCCGATTCGTATCCGCTGTGCACGCAACCCCAGTGGTAGCTGTTGGTCGCCTCGCCTGCGAAGAACAGGCGGTCGCCTACTGGTTCGGCGAGGGTGTCGAGGTCGCGTGGGGAAGCGTCGACGCCGATGCAGGCGTAGGAGCCGTGCGCGTAGGGGTCCGATGACCATGCGGTCCTGGAAATGTGTTCGGGTGCTGGGCTTTCCGATCCGAAGATGTCGCGTACGACGGTTGTCGCGTAGTCGCCGACCTTCTCGTCTGTCCACGTTTCCATGGCGCGGCCGAGCGATGCGCCGAGCAGGATCACCAGGATCGGTTTGCCGTGTGACTTCCACATGCTGATGACCACGGTGGGATAGCTGTCGGTCTCGCGGCAGAGGTAGCCGAAGACGTATTGGTCTGCGGGCCAGAATCGTTCGTCGTAGTGCAGGGCTATCTTGTTGAGGGTGCCGAAGCCGAGTCGTTCGATGGCGTGGCGTTTCACCTCGGGCAGTGGTGGGCGGAAGTCGATTTCGTTTGCTTTGAGCACGCCCAGTGGCACGGTGACCAGCACTTTGTCGGCTTCGTAGACTCCCCTATTGGTCGCCACTCGCACTGAGCCATCGCTGGTATCGATCTGCTGCACAACGGTTTCCAGTTCGATGGTCAGGTCCTGGGCAAGCGCGTCCACCACGGCCTGATAACCGAGATGCAGGACGCTGTCTCCGTACCCGTAGACGCGGTAGCCGTCCTCCCAATATTTGAACGACAGTCCGCCGGGGTCTTCGGCGACGTCTTCGCGCAGGATCACGTTGAGGTGGTAGCGGACGGCTTGTTCGTCAGCGTAACTGTAAGCCGCCTCGGCGAGAATCTCGTCGACCACCGCAACGAGCGGTCTATCCGGATCGTCACGGCGGCGGGCAATTTCGGCGCGTTGTTCGAGTTCGTGCAGAACTTTGTCGGCGAGTTCCAGCGTGCGACTCTTGACCATTGCAGGAGTGACCTGCCGATCGGGGCCGAATAGAGTCAGGCTGTCGAATCCACCGGTGTAGGAACTGTCACCACCGACATAACTGAACGGAATTTCGAGCTGCTCCACCAATTCGGTGAGCGGATTACCTTCGGTCCCATGAATCCAATGCGCGCCGAGGTCGACACCTTCACCGTCGGTCCAGATCCGACCACCGACCCTGGCCCGCGCCTCCAGCACGGTCACCGGATGCCCACGCTTCCGAAGTGCCTGCGCAGCAGCCAATCCCGAGATCCCCGCCCCCACCACCAGAACACTCGACGGCACCACCCCATCGACCAGCATCTGCCCCGCCCGCGCGGGCTCCGAGTCATTGTTCGACGCAAGATCACTCGGTGGTTCCATCGTGACAGTATCCGGGAATCACATTGCGACCCAACGAGTATTTATCAGATCGTAAACCACCCAATCGACCATTTCTGAACTCAGAAACAGACAACGCCCAATTTAAGTTCATACACCACGGAACTCGATATGGACGATTCGAGTGTTCTCGTCACGTTCGTCGACCACAACATCGCGAAGCATGACCTTTCCCGCCGGCGATGTGAACCACTCCTGCGCGCGTCGAACACTCGGCGACGTCGCCAAGTCCGGGCCGGCAATCGTCGTGGTCAGATACGGCGGAATGTCCCTTGCGAACGGGGGCGTGAACCGAGACTGCGCCAGTATCGAGGACAAGTCCGTAGGCGACATCTCAGCCGCGATCTGATACTTCCGGTCGCGCACGATCTCCTTCCGGACCAGGAGCACCTTCGCGTCCGCCGGTAATACCCAACCGCCGTACTCGACCGCTTCCCGCACCAGCTCAGGACTGCTCGACGCCTCCACCTCCGGCGCCGCTGCGCGATCGATAACGCTGTCGCACCCAGCTCCGGCCAACGACACCACAACCAACAGCGTCAAGACCCGGACCGTCCGCCACCGTCTACTCATCGAACAACATCATCGCCCGGAGGGTCTACGACTGCCCACTCGACTCGGCCGCCCAGAACATCGCGGGCATCGCACGCCTGCCGTCACCGTGACGAATCACCTACCGCGAGGGCTGCGGCGCAGTCGTCCACGGTGATGCGGTTCTCCGTACCGGCAAGGGTGACGAACAGCGTGAGCCGCCGCCCGCAACATCCGCGCACCCCGCGCTGCGGCGATATCGGCGGCCAGCTCCAGCACGGCCGTCTTGCCGCCGACCGGATCCCCGCGAACAACCAATACCGGCTGGTCACCGCCCTGTCCGAGGACGAACGCCGCGATCAGATCGCGCTCGACTTTCCGGCCGATCAACACGGCAACCCCAATCCCCTGTTCGATCGGACTCCGCGCTCGGCTAACGCCGCCGCCGAACAGAAATACAACCTCTTCGCACCATGATCGCCCCTCCGTTCCAGGCCCACGAGACGAATCTGCGATCGAAGGTCGATACTGTTTGTACGCAATGTGATTCATCCGCCGTGACCGGCCCCCGGCCCGACGCACAAGTCACATGCCGGACCCGCTGGCGATAGGCAATTTCACGCTACGGGCCGGTAACACCCGTTCGCTGTGCACATATTTGGATAAGAGGTGCACACTACGCGGGACCGAGAGTTGCAACCCCTCGCCCGTCGTCCGGGCCAGCGCTCAGGAGAGGAAGGAGTCGGCGAGTGTTCAGCCGCATCGCCATCGTGAACCGGGGAGAGGCCGCTATGCGCCTCATCCACGCCGTCCGAGATTTGGCCGCGGCAACCGCGCGTCCGATCGAAACCGTCGCCCTGTACACCGACGTCGACCGGAACGCGACGTTCGTGCGCGAGGCCGACATCGCCTATGACCTCGGCCCCGCGTCCGCGCGTCCGTATCTGGACCTGAAAGCGCTCGAACAGGCGCTGGTCGCGACCGGTGCCGACTCGGCATGGGTCGGTTGGGGTTTCGTCGCGGAAGATCCGGCGTTCGCGGAGCTGTGTGAGCAGATCGGCGTCACCTTCATCGGACCGAGCCCGGATGCCATGCGCAAGCTCGGCGACAAGATCGGCGCGAAGCTGATCGCCGAAGAGGTCGGCGTGCCGGTCGCGCCGTGGAGCCGCGGCGCGGTCGAGACCGTGGAAGCCGCCATGACCGCCGCCGCCGAGATCGGCTACCCGCTGATGCTCAAGGCGACCGCCGGCGGTGGCGGGCGCGGTATCCGCGTGGTCACCAACGACGCCGACCTGGTCGACGCCTACGAGCGCACCCGGCAGGAAGCCGCGCGCGCGTTCGGCAGCGGCGTCGTGTTCCTGGAGCGCCTGGTCACCGGCGCCCGGCACGTCGAGGTCCAGGTGATCGCGGACGGCCAGGGCACGGCGTGGGCGCTCGGCGTCCGAGACTGCTCGGTGCAGCGCCGCAACCAGAAGGTCATCGAGGAATCGGCGTCGCCGGTGCTCAGCGCCGAGCAGGCCGCCGAGCTCAAGGCCTCGGCCGAGCGGCTCGCGATCGCGGTCGGTTACCGCGGCGCGGCGACCGTCGAGTTCCTCTACCACCCCGGCGACCAGCTGTTCGCCTTCCTCGAGGTGAACACCCGCCTCCAGGTCGAGCACCCGATCACCGAGTACACCACCGGTTTCGACCTGGTCCGGGCGCAGCTGCACGTGGCCTCCGGCGGCCGGCTCGAGGGCGACATGCCCATCGAGCGCGGGCACGCCATCGAGGCCAGGCTCAACGCCGAAGACCCCGACCGCGACTTCGCCCCGGCCCCTGGCCGCATCGCGCGACTGAACCTGCCCGCCGGGCCGGGCATCCGCGTCGACACCGGCGTCAGCGAAGGCGACACGATTCCGGCCGACTTCGACTCGATGATCGCCAAGATCATCGCCTACGGCAGCGACCGGGAGCAGGCGCTCGGCCGACTGCGCCGCGCGGTCGCGCAGACCCGGGTGATCATCGAGGGCGGCGCGACGAACAAGAGCTTCGTGCTCGACCTGCTGAACCAGCCCGAGGTGATCGACGCCAGCGCCGACACCGGCTGGATCGACCGGGTCCGCGCCGAGGGTCGTCTCGTTTCGCACCGGCACTCCGCCATCGCGCTCGCCGCGGCGGCCATCGACGCCTACGAGGAAGACGAGCGCGCGGAAGAGCATCGACTGCTCTCCACCGCGTCCGGCGGACGTCCGCAGGTCCAGCACGAGAGTGGCCGGCCGCTCGACCTCAAGCTGCGCGGCGCGAGCTACCGGGTGCGCGTCGCGCGCATCGGTGCGCACCGGTTCCGCATCGGCATCGAGGCGGCGGGCGATATCCGCACCGCCGACGTCGATCTCGAGCGTTTCGACCGGCACACCGGGCAGATCATGGTCAACGGCACCCGCTATCGCCTGACCACCGGCACGCACGGGCCGGTCCACCTCGTCGATGTCGACGGCGTGACCCACCGGATCAGCCGGGACGAGGGCGGCGTCGTGCGCTCCCCCGCGCCCGCGCTGGTCGTCGCGACCCCGCTCGAGGTCGGCGCCGAGGTCGAGGCCGGCGCGCCGATCCTGGTGCTGGAGAGCATGAAGATGGAAACGGTGCTGCGTGCGCCGTTCAAGGCGCGGGTCAAGGAATGCGCCGTATCCGTCGGCAGCCAGGTGGAGACCGGTGCGCCGCTGATGTGGCTCGAGCCGCTCGGCGACGGGGACGAAGCCGAGGCCGAAGCCGCGGTCGGGTCGGTCGAGCTGGACCTGCCGGTCGGGCCCGCCCAGATCCAGCCGCACGAGCGCACTACCCGCGGCCAGGAAGATCTGCGCAGCCTACTGCTCGGTTACGACGTCGACCCGCACGACGACAGCCGGGTGCTCGGCGATTACCTCACCGCGCGCCGAGCCGCCCTCGCCGACGGCCGCCGGCCGCTCGCCGAGGAACTCGAGCTCATGGAGGTGTTCGCCGACCTCGCGGAGCTGAGTCAGAACCGTTCGTCCGAGGACGACGGCAACCACAGCCACGTGCACAGCCCGCGCGAGTACTTCCACACCTACTTGCAGAGCCTCGACGTGGAACGGGCCGGTCTGCCGGAGTCGTTCCAGGCCAAGCTCTCCAACGCGCTGCGTCACTACGGCGTGACCGAGCTGGATCGCACCCCGGAACTCGAAGCCGCGGTCTTCCGGATCTTCCTCGCCCAGCAGCGCCCGTCCGACACCGTCACCGTGATCACCACGCTGCTGCGCGAATGGCTGCAGGAGCCGATGCCGGATCGTGCGCTGCGCGAGCCGGTCGGCCTGGCCCTGGAGCGGCTCGTCGCGGCCACCCAGGTCCGCGTCCCGGTGATCGCCGACCTCGCGCGTGGCCTGGTCTACGCCTGGTACGGCCAGCCGTTGCTGCGGCGCAACCGCGCCAGGGTCTACACCAACATCCGCAAGCACCTGCGCTACCTGGACGCGCACCAGGGCCCGCCGGACCGGGCCGAGCGCATCTCCGAGATGGTGCGCAGCACCGAGCCGCTGGTGCGGCTGCTCGGGCAGCGACTGGTCCGCGGCAACCGGGACAACACGGTCATGCTGGAGGTGCTGACCCGCCGGTACTACGGCAACAAGGGCCTCAGCGACGTGCACACCCGCGAGGTGGCCGGCTGCACCTTCGTGATCGCCGAACGCCGTGGCCTGAGCCTGGTTTCGGCGGCCGTGCGGTTCGACGCGCTCGACACCGTGCTGAACGGCCTCACCGAACTGGCCAGGGGCGGCGCCGCGTCCATCGACGCCGATATCTACCTCAGCTGGGAGAAGCAGCCCGCGGACTTCGACGCGATGGCGTCGGCGTTGCACGAGGTGCTCGGCGGGTATCCGCTGCCGAGCCAGGTGCACCGGATCACCGTCGCGGTCGCGGGTAGCGGCGGCGCGGTCATGCACCACCACTTCACCTTCCGTCCGTCGGCCACCGGTATGGCCGAGGAGCGACTGATCCGCGGCCTGCACCCGTACATCGCACAGCGGATGCAGATGCAGCGGCTGCGCAAGTTCGACCTCACCCGCTTGCCGTCCTCGGACGACGAAGAGGTGTACCTGTTCCGCTGCGTCGCCAAGGAGAACCCGTCCGACGAGCGCCTCATCGCGTTCGCCCAGGTGCGGGACCTGGCCGCGCTGCGGGAGCAGGACGGCAGGCTGCTCGCGCTGCCGACCGCCGAGATCGCCATCGCGACCTGTCTCGACTCGATCCGCCGGGCGCAGTCGATGCGGCCGTCGGCGAATCGGTTCAACACCAACCGCATCGTGATGTACATCTGGCCGCCGATCGACGTCACCCCGGCCGAGCTGGAGACGGTCGTGCGGCACGTGCGCCCGACCACCGCGGGCGCCGGGCTGGAAGAGATCCTGCTCATCGCGCGTCAGCGTGACCCGAAGTCCGGCGAGCTGACCAAGGTCGCCGTGCGCATCGGGTTCGACGCCACCGAGGTCACCGTCGGTGAACGCACCGACGACGTGATCGAGCCGCTCGACGAGTACCGGCAGAAGGTGCTCCGGGCCAGCAGCCGCGGCACCGTCTACCCGTACGAATTGACCGGCCTGCTCGGCGAATTCGACGAGTACGACCTCGCGCCCGACTACACGCTGGTGCCGGTCGACCGGCCGAAGGGACACAACACCGCGGCGATCGTCGCCGGTGTGGTCAACACGCCGACCGCGCAGTACCCGGAGGGCATCAGCCGGGTGGTGCTGCTCGGCGATCCGACGAAATCCCTTGGCGCGCTGTCGGAACCGGAGTGCCGCCGGATCATCGCGGCCCTGGATCTCGCGGAGCAGATGCAGGTGCCGCTGGAGTGGTACGCGCTGTCCTCCGGCGCGCGGATCTCCATGGAGTCCGGCACCGAGAACATGGACTGGGTGGCGGCCGCGCTCAAGCGGATCGTCGAATTCACCCAGGACGGGCGCGAAATCAACATCGTGGTCGCGGGCATCAACGTCGGCGCGCAGCCGTACTGGAACGCCGAAGCGACGATGCTCATGCACACCAAGGGCATCCTGGTGATGACGCCGGACTCCGCGATGGTGCTCACCGGCAAGCAGGCGCTGGACTTCTCCGGTGGCGTGTCGGCCGAGGACAACTTCGGCATCGGCGGCTACGACCGCGTGATGGGCCCGAACGGCCAAGCCCAGTACTGGGCACCGGATCTGGCCGCGGCCCGCGACGTGCTGATGGCGCACTACGACCACACCTACATCGCACCCGGCGAGCAGTCGCCGCGACGGTCGCAGACCACCGATCCCGCCGATCGCGACATCTCCGACTTCCCGCACATGTTGGCGGACAGCGACTTCCGGACCGTCGGCGAGATCTTCTCCGCGGCCGCCAACCCGGATCGCAAGAAGCCCTTCGATATTCGGTCCGTCATGCGCGCGGTGTCCGACCAGGACCACGCGGTGCTGGAGCGCTGGGCGGGCATGGCCGACGCCGAGACCGCGGTGGTGCAGGACGCGCACCTCGGCGGTATTCCGGTGTGCCTGTTGGGCATCGAATCCCGCGGCGTGCCGCGGCGTGGCTTCCCGGCCACCGACGGACCGGACACCTACACCGCGGGCACCCTGTTCCCGCAGTCGTCGAAGAAGGCGGCGCGGGCAATCAACGGGGCCAGTGGAAATCGGCCGCTGGTCGTGCTGGCCAACCTGTCCGGCTTCGACGGCTCGCCCGAGTCGATGAAGAAGTTGCAGCTGGAGTACGGCGCCGAGATCGGCCGGGCGATCGTGAACTTCCAAGGGCCCATTGTGTTCTGCGTGATCTCGCGGTACCACGGTGGCGCGTTCGTGGTGTTCTCGAAGCAGCTGAACCCGAACATGACCGTGCTCGCGCTGGAGGGTTCGTTCGCCTCGGTGCTCGGTGGCGCTCCCGCCGCCGCGGTCGTGTTCGCCGGTGATGTCAACCGGCGCACCGCGAGTGACTCGCGGGTGCGGGAGCTGGCGGCGCGGGCGGCGAACGCCTCCGGCACCGACCGCGCGACGCTCACCGCCGAGCTCGACGAGACCAGGTCGTCGGTGCGCACGGAGAAGCTGAGCGAGGTCGCCGCGGAATTCGACAAGGTGCACAACATCCACCGCGCGGTCGAGGTCGGTTCGGTCGACGCCGTGATCAGCGCCGCCGAGCTGCGGCCGCGGATCATCGAGGCGATCGAGGCGCGTCTGGGCTGATTGATAACCGCGCGCGGTCGCGTGCGGTAAACGGAGGGCGGGGACCAGTATTGGTCCCCGCCCTCCGGCGTTTCCCGGCCGAATGCGACGAAAGTCTCGCAGCCGATGGGCGCGATTCTGAGTACGGTCGAAATCGAAGGGGTTCGGGAGAGGAATTACGCCATGATGCCGCAGATTTCGAGCATCATCGAGAGACGACTGCTGATCAATTACCGCGTCGAGCCGGAGGTGGTGGCGGACCTGCTGCCCGCGCCGCTACGACCGCATCTGGCGAACGACTGGGCGGTCGCGGGGATCTGTCTCGTCCGGCTCGGTCAGGTGCGTCCGGTCGGGCTGCCGAGCGCCGTCGGGGTGCGCAGCGAGAATGCCGCGCATCGGATCGCCGTCGAATGGGACGGTCCGGACGGGGTCGAGAGCGGTGTCTATATTCCGCGCCGGGACAGCGGATCGTCGTTGAATGTGGCACTCGGCGGGCGGTTGTTCCCCGGAGTGCACAGCTTCGCCCGCTTCGAGGTCGTAGAGAGCGAACGCGATCTGCACGTCGCCTATACGACCCGCGACAATTCGACCCAGGTCAGCGTGGATGTACGCACCGTAGACGAATTCGGCGGCAGCATGCTGTTCCCCGATCTGACCGCCGCTTCGGATTTCTTCCGCGAGAGCAGCATCGGTTACTCCGCCAGCCGCGACAGCAGCCGGCTCGACGGACTCGAGTTGTCCACCAACGCCTGGCAGGTCCGCCCGGCGCACACCCACGCCGTCCGGTCGACCTTCTTCGACGACACCACCCGATTCCCCAGCGGCAGTGCGACTCTCGACTGCACCCTGCTCATGCGTGATGTGCCGGCCACCTGGAACGTCACCGAGCCTATGCGGTTGCCGGCGATGGCCTGAGCCGCCTAAGGCGTGATCCGGTTGCCGTCCGAACTGAAGCTGCCGGAAAAGCGTTGGGAGAAGCCGGGTTCGGGTCGCCACATGCGTAAGGTGCCCTGATCCAGGCTCATCCGATAGGCGCGGCTGACGCCGCGTGAATCGTTATAGGCCTTACTCATGTGAACGTGGCGCGCGACCCGAAATCATCGGTCGTTCGCGCCGTTGACAAAGCGGAACAGCGCTCCGTATATTAATACGGAGCAACGTTCCGCTTCACTGCGGCCAGCGCTGACTCTGCTGAAACCCGCACGTACCGAACGGAATCGGCGGCGGATATCGAACGGAAAGACGCATCATGAGTGAGATCAACCTCGGCGAGACGCCTGTCCTCTCGGTCAGTCCGATCACGCTGCCGAGTCCCGGTCGGCCCGTGGACCTGCAACTGCGCGTGTCCGCGCCGACGGCCGGCGGTGACCTGCCGCTCGTTCTGCTCTCGCACGGCCAGGGGCACTCGAACAATCTCTCTTCATTGAACGGCTACGCTCCCGTCGTCAATTTCTGGGCGGCGCACGGGTTCGTCGTTATCCAGCCCACCCACCTGAGTTCTTCGACATTGAAGTTGGCTCCCAATACCCCTGGGGCACCGATGTATTGGCGGTCACGAGCCGAGGATATGACGCGCATCCTCGACCAGCTCGACGTGCTCGAATCGGCCGTGCCGCAACTCGCCGGACGCTTGGACCGTGGCAAGGTCGCGGTTGCCGGGCACTCGATGGGCGGGCACACCGCGAGCCTGCTGCTGGGTGCGCGGCTCACCGATCCGGACGACGGAACCGAGGTGAACCTCGCCGAGCCGCGCATCACGGCGGGTGTGCTGCTGGCCGCGCCCGGCAGGGGCGGCGACGCCCTCACCGAGTTCGTCGCGCAGAACTATTCGTTCTTCGCCACCACCGACTTCGCCAAGATGACGACGCCCACGCTCGTGGTCGCCGGCGACCAGGACGCTTCGGCGCACCTGACCGTTAACGGTCCGGACTGGCACACCGACCCATACTTCCTCGCCCCCGGCCCGAAGTCCCTGCTCACCCTCTTCGACGCGGAGCACGGGCTCGGCGGGATCTCGGGCTACGACGTCGCCGAGACCACCGACGAGAATCCCGCGCGAGTGGCCGCGGTCCAGCGGCTCACCTGGGCCTACCTCCGCAGCCAGTTCTTCCCGGGCGATTCCGCGTGGCAGGCCGCGCAGGACGCGCTGACGGCGGGCGCCGACCCGCTCGGCCGGGTCGAAACGAAGTAAGCCGAAGAGGCGTCCTCCGAATACCGCGAAACACTGTGCGATGCATGCTGATCCGATTATGTCGGCGGGTACCGCTAGCCTGCTGACATGGTCGGAATGGACTCGGCGCTGCGCCGGCTGACGCGCGATGCGGGCAAGCTGCTACTGCCCTATGGTTTCGAGGGCTCGGAGGGCCTGTGGGTGCGGGAGGTGCCGGGCGGTCTGGCGTCCGTCGGGCGCACTCGAACGCAACGCACCTGGACCGACGGGCAGCAGGTGCTGCGGTTCGGGTTGTGCCTGAGCGCGACACCGCTCGCCTGGTGGGAGTTCCGTAACTGGCGCAACGCACAGCTGGGTCTGCCCCTGGTGCCGATCGAGCAGGCGAGCGGTCCCGGCCTGCTCAACGAACGCGGCCTGCCGGAGAACCTGACCGAGCCGTGGTCCCTGCGCGGCCTACCCGGCGGACATGCGCTGCAAGACGATGTCGACACCATCCGCGCCGAGCTACCCAAGCGCGTGCACACCTACGCGCGCCGGGCCCTTCGACTACTGGAACCCGACGGATACCTCGATGAGCTGCTGGCCGATCCGGACCCGCAGTTCGCGACCTTGGAGGCGATCGTCGTCCTGCTCGCCGATCGTGGACCAGGACCGGAACTCGACGACGCGGTCACGCAACTCCGGGCCTGCCTCACGGACCCGGACACGTCGAACTACGTCGAGACCCTCATCGAATACGCCCAGGGGCGGGCCGCACTGGTGTGAGCAGATACGTTCGCGGCCTTGCCAAGAGGTTGCCGGAACGGCGCATCCCCACCCCTTCCCCTCCCAACATATAGCGCACCCCGGGACTTGCCGCAAGACCCGGGCGGTACGGCATACTCGTCCGCCGTAGCCAGAACCTGCGTAAATGGGAGTTTTCGATTGACCGACACCGACGTAATCATCGTGGGCGCTGGCCCGAGTGGCCTGATGCTGGCCGGTGAGCTGCGCCTTGCCGGAGTGCGTTCGCTGGTACTGGAACGGCAGTCGCAGCGACGCGACACCCCGAAGGCCAGCGGCATCGGCGGGCGAATCCTGGACCTGCTGCGCTACCGCGGCCTGCTCGACCGGTTCGAGGCGGTCAGCAGCGATCCGCACCTCGCGCCCCGATTCCCGTTCGGCAACATCTATTTGGACTTCACCCGGATGGCGGACGCGCCGATGCACACGTTGCCGATCCCGCAGCGGGAGATCGAGCGCCTGCTCGACGAGCACGCCCGCGAACTCGGCGCCGAGATCCGGCGCGGGCACGAGGTGGTCGGGGTGCGCCAGGACCAGAACACCGTGACCGCGGACGTGCGCGGACCGGACGGAACCCATCAGGTGACCGCCCGCTACCTGGTCGGCTGCGACGGCGGACGCAGCCGGATCCGCGAGCTGGCCGCGATCCCCTTCCCCGGCACCACCTATCCGGAGGTCAACCGGCTGGCCCAGGTCACCGTGCCCGATGCGGTGACGGTGCTCGATAACGGCGACATCGAGGTGCCCGGGTTGGGCCGGATCCATTCGGGTTTCACCCGGACCGACCGCGGCGTGTTCGCGTTCGCGATCACCGACGGCGTGTGGTCCATGCAGACCACCGAGGACGAGTCCACCGAATACGACGACGATGAACCGCTGACCCTCGCCGAGGTGGCGGCCAGCGCGCGCCGGGTGCTCGGCGCGGACCTGCCGCTGGGCGAGCCGATTCGACTCTCGCGCTACACCTTCAAGGATCGGCAGGTCGAGCGGTACCGGGACGGGCGGATCATGCTGGCCGGCGACGCGGCCCACCTGTTCCCCGCGACCGGCACGGCGCTCAATGTCGGCATGCTCGACACGGTCAACCTGGCCTGGAAGCTGGGCGCGGAGATCAACGGCTGGGCGCCGGACGGACTGCTGGACACCTATCACGACGAACGCCACTTCGCCGGCGCCCGCGCAATGCTGCAAACGCGAGCGCAGGTGGCATTGCGGCGCGGCGACGATCTGGCCGCCGACGCGCTGCGGCAGGTGTTCCAGGAACTGGTCAGCGACGAGCCTGCCTTGCGGCGCATGGGCGAGCTGGTCGGCCACGCCGATATCCGTTATCCGATGCCCGGTTCCGAGCACCACGCGTTGACCGGCACGTTCGCGCCCGATCTCACCCTGCACTCGGACGCGGGCGTCACCAGTGTCGCGGAACTCCTGCGGGCCGCCCGGCCCGTGCTGCTCGACCTCGCGGATCGTCCGGAGTTTCTGGAGATCGCTCGTGACTGGCAAGACCGGGTCGACATCCGCACCGCGAAGACCGGTGACCGCCCGGCCGACGCGCTATTGATCCGGCCGGATGCGCATATCGCTTGGGCCGCATCCATCGACGAACCGGTCGAGACCGCGGCACAGACACTGCGTGCGGCGCTCACGCACTGGTTCGGGGCTTAAGCCGAGTCGCGGCCGCACCCAGCCTGTCCCGGGGCGGTCGCGGCACCGGCGGACGGCTTGCCCATCACGCCCAGCCGGGCTCCGGTGCGGCCTCGATCTCCTCGCCGACGCGCGCCAGCACGTCGATCTGGGCCGGGTTGTAGAGGTCGTTCACCGCGACTTCCGCCGTCTGCCAGGCATAACGCGCACCTCTGGGCGCATCGACATACGGGTTCAGCAGGTTCGGATGTTTGGTGAGCATCGTCCGGACCTGCGGCACCATCCGTGCGGCCAGGTTGCGACGGGTCGTCGCGTCGGCGTCCGCGGGCAGGTTGTCGAACTCGACGGCCGCGGGATCTGCTTTGTAGGTCTGGAGCATCTCGATATACGCGTCGATGCCCGAGGGACCGAGTACGCGTGCCAGTACGACGACGAACGCACGATCGGCGTCGGACAGGTCCGCGTGCGCGGCGGCCTGCGCCAGTGCGGGCGGCAGGTCGGTCGGTGCGGCCTGCTGAAGGGTCTGCGCCAGCTCGACCCGAATGCGTTGCATGCGTTCGATGCTCGCCGCGAGTTCGGCGTCCAAGGCGCGCAGCGCCTGTTCGGGATGCTCGGCGGCCTCGCCCATCTCGGAGATCTGGGCCAGCGAGAACCCGAGATCGGTGAGGCGTTTGATCCGCAGCAACCGCACCAGATGCGCGACGCCGTAACTCTTGTAGCCGTTCGACCGCCGTTCGGGCTCGTTGAGCAGCCCGACCTCGTGATAGTGCCGTACCGCCCGCACGCTCGTGCCGGCGAGATCGGCGAGCTGACGAGTACTCCACGCCACGACTGCCCCCTCAGGAATCGAAGTTGCCCGCACAAAGGTGCCGACATCCACTCCAGTCAAAACTATGCCGCTGCGGCATGGTCAACTGGCCGCTACGTCAACCTTCGCGCGGCTACGTGGGTCGCGCTCATTTGGCGTCCCAGTAGCACTCCACGATCGCCGTCGTGAACGGAAAACGCACCGGCGTGGGCCCGAACGCGATGCGGCCCGCGTTGTCGGCCGCGGTGGCGATCATCTCCGCGACCTGCTCGGCCTCCTCGGCCGGGCAGTGCACGATGACCTCGTCGTGCTGGAAGAAGACGAGTTCGGCGCGAAGACCGGCGGAGTGCATCGCGTGGCGCAGGCCCGCCAGCACCAGCAGGGCCCAGTCGGCGGCGCTGCCCTGCACCACGAAGTTTCGGGTGAAGCGGCCGCGAGCGCGTGCCGCGGCGGTGCCGTAGCGGACTTCTTCCTGCGGTAAGTCCGCCTCGTCGGGCAGTCCGGCGGTGACCGGGGTGCAGGTGCGGCCCATCCAGGTGCGGACCAGACGTCCCTCCTCACCGGCGTGCGCAGCGTCGTCGACGTACGCGATCGCGGCCGGATAGCGGCGGCGGAGTTCGGCCATGTGGGTGAGGGCGTCGCCGGAGGTCTGGCCGTAAATTGCGCCGAGCAGGGCGATTTTGGCTTGGTCGCGGTCGCCGCCGAAAGCGCGGGCGGCCAGGTCCGCGTACAGGTCGTCGCCGCGGCCGGCGACTTCCATCAGTCCGGGGTCGCGGGAGACCGCAGCCAGCACTCGCGGTTCCATTTGGTCGGCGTCGGCGACGACCAGGGACCAGCCGGGGTCCGCCCGGATGGCTTGCCGGATCACCTTCGGGATCTGGAGTGCGCCACCGCCATTGGTGGTCCAGCGGCCGGTCACCGTTCCGCCGGGCAGGTATTCGGGCCGGAAGCGGCCCTCGTGCACCCACTGTTCGAGCCAGGCCCAGCCGTTGGCGGTGTGCAGGCGGTAGAGCGATTTGTAGGCCAGCAGCGGTTTGACCGCCGGGTGATCGATCTTTTGCAGCTCCCATTTTCGGGTGGAGGACAACAGGATGCCGGCCCGGCCGAAGGCTTTGATGATGTCTTGCGGCAGGTCGGCCCGGACTCGCACGCCGAGCGCCCTCGACACCTCGTCGGCCAATTCCGCCATCTTGCGCGGTTCCGAGCTGCCGGGGAAGCGATCGCCCAGCATCTTGTCCAGCAGTTCGCGATGCACGTCCGCGCGCCAAGGGATCCCGGCCAGCTGCATCTCCGTGGCCACCAGCATGCCCGCCGACTCGGAGGCGACGAGCAACCGCATTCGGTCGGGGTATTCGGTCTTCGCCGTGCGCGCTATCTGCCCCGCGTAAACCTCCAGCAGGGCGGTGAATTCGTCGGTGCCGTTCGGCAGCGGGACCGGGCCGGACTCGAACAGCGACGGCTGGGTCTCGGCGGCCCGGGCGGGTGCGTCCAGCGGGACGGGCAGGTTGTGCAGTCGCGCCCAGGCTGCCGCCAACGAGCGCGGCTGACCCGACTGCCCCTCCTCGTGACCGATCAGCAGGGACTCCGCGGTCTGCACGTCATAGCAGCGGCCGACCCGCACCCCCGCCGCGAGCAAGGTCCGGTAGATCTCCGCCGTCGACCGCCAGACCCACCGATCGACCTCCGGACGCGAGCGCACCGCCTCGGCCAGCGACGGCTCGTGCAGCACCGGCCCCGCCGGGTGACCGTCCTGATCGAGCGGACACAGACGCGCACCTCCCTCGCCCGCTTCGGCCACCGCCCATCTCATGCCCCAGAGTCTGGCATCGAGGACCGACATATCCGCTCGACCGCGCGCCGGAGTCGCGATTCGGCCGCGGCGGACCACTCACCAGGCCGGTCGGCCGCCGATCGGGACGTTGACGAAGCTCGGTTCGTTCGGGTCGAGCAGTAGGTGCTGAGGTTTGAGCTGACTGTCGACCAGCATCGGCGTCAGCGGCAGCCCCTTCGGGAGATTGCTGGCGAAGACGTCCACGCGTAGCCGGTGGCCGGGCTGAAGTACCGCATCGGTCGGTGTGAGGCCGATGTCCAGGGTGGTCGGTGCGCCGGGGACGATCGGCTGGCGGCTGTCGAGGGTCAATCGCAGGTAGGGGGCGGTCAAGTCACCGTTCGGCGACCGGACGCTTTTGTCGGGATCGATGGCGCGTAGTGAGGCGGTGAGTTGTCCGGTGGCCAGGACGGTCGAGCGGCCGTCGGGCGCGACGTCGTTCACGGTGGCGCTCCAGTAGCCGTCGGCGGCGTCGAGGACCGTGTTGAGGTGGACGTTGACCGGGCCGGAGACCAGTGTCGGTTCGGCGACGGGCGGGCTGGTGAAGGTCAGTCCGTTGAGTTCATGCGGCCGTGCGTCTTTCGCACAGCCGGACAGGATCGAGGCGGCGCCGGCGGTCACCACCGCGGCATCGTTGGCGCACAAGCTCGTCACACCCGGTGCGACGGTCAGCTGCCCCGGCGTGAAATCGCTTGCTGTGGTGAGACTTCCGTCATACACGCTGGTGTCAGCGGTGCCGCTCGATGCGGCGCTGAGATACATGCGCTGGTATTCGACACCGGCGCGCGGGAATTGGCCGGTGGTGGTCCAACCGCCGCCCAGCTGCTTGCTGGTGACCGGGCCGTAGTTATCGATGCCGTTGTCGATGCCCTCGAGCCACTTGTCGAACCACGCCCGCTGTAGGACATCCAGTCGCGGCGGAAAGCCCGGTTCGCCGAAGTCCGCGCCGACATTGATGTGATAGGCGTTGTCCATCAGCAGCTGCTTCTGCCCCGGTGGCAGCGGGATCTGCTGGTAGATAAAGGGTTCGGTGTTGGTGAACACGTCGTGCCAGCCGCCGACGACGAAGGTCGGCGTGTGGATGCGGTCCGGGTGCGAGAGGATGCCGTCGCGCAGCGGACTGTGCTCGCCGAGCAGGGCGCGCACGCTGTCCGGAAACTGGTCGACGTCGGTCACGGCCAGTGCGCCGATCAGCATGTCGAAGAACGTCATCGGACTGGCAACGCGGTCCGCCAGCCACTTCCAGTCGAACCGTCCCTGCACGGCGGACAGCAGGTCCGGCATCAGTTTGAGGCCGTTGACCCCGACCAGCCAGGCCGGCACGAAACCGACCTGCAACCCACCGCCGGGCGCGAGGATGTCGCGCAGCAGATCGCTGCCCGGCACCACCGGGAAGATCGCTTTCAGCGCGGGCGGTTGCTTGTCGGCGGCCTGGATCTGATTGACCGCGGAGTAGGAGACGCCGCTCATCCCGATATCGCCGGTGGACCAGGGCTGGCCGGTGGTCCAGTCGATCACCTCGACGGTGTCCTGCTGTTCGCGTGCGCCGAAGAATTCCATGACGCCCTGGGAGAATCCGGTACCGCGCACGTCGACGACCACCTGGGTGTAACCGGACTTGATCAGGTTGCGGTCGACGGTCAGGTTCCGCGGCAGGCCGGTGCCCCAGGCCTTGGTGATGTCGGTCAGACCGTCGAAAGGTGTTCCGGTGAGGTCGAAGTCGCGAAACAGTTGCAGCAGCGCGTCGCCGATCACCGGGACCGCCATCGCCGAATCCAGCACGTTCCACACCAGTTTGGTGTATGGCGTGAGGTTGACGATGGTCGGTGTCGGTTCGGTGATCGGCGCGCCCGCCGCATCGGCGGGGCGATAGATGTTGGCTTTCAACACCGTTCCGTCGCTCATCGTGATGGGCACGTCCCAGTCGATGTGCACGTTCGGATAACGCGGCGGTTCCCGGTAGGTCGAGTCCCACGCCAAACCCGCCGCACCTGCGTCCGGATCAGCCTGTGCCACAGGTGAATACGGCGTGACCATGAACAGTGCCGCAGATACCGTCAGCAGTATCCGAAGCGCGAAAAGCGGGTGTACGCGCATCCCGTCACCCTATGTGTGCCACGTCACCATCCACCAGGACCGAGTCGGGCCGACACCACCGGCGAATCGAGCGCTACGGTCACTGCAGTCGCATCCGCAGCGCAGTATCGGGCGCCCGCGACCAACGGCCGTGCCACACTGCGCGCCCCTTGCTCAGCCGTCTTTCTGACGCCAGGGCGTTAGAGGCTCATCGCTGGTTCTCGCACCAAAGGCTCCGGCAGGGCGTCGGCGTGAATGATGCGCAGGTTGCTGACGGCTCGGGTGAGTGCGACGTAAAGGCGTTGCAGGCCTCGTCGTTCCGCGTCGGCGATGCGGGCGGGTTCGATGACCAGGACGGTGTCGAACTCGAGGCCTTTGGCGAGGGTGACCGGGACCAGGGTCAGGCGGGCGTCGTTGTCGTCGTCGACGCCCAGGATGACATGCGGTAATCCGTTGGCCGACAGGGCTTTATGTAGTTCTGCAATGTCGCGTTCGGCGGCGATCAGTCCGACTGATCCTTCTTCGATCAACGCGGCGGCACATGCGCCAAGCACCGTCTCGGTGATGTCTTCCGGTGCGGCTCTGGTGATTTGGAGGGCGTCGACGGACTGTCGGTACGACGCGGGGCCGCGCAGTTCAGGCGCGATGTAGGGCAGCAGGCGAGCGGCGAAGTCGATGACCTGGGCGGGGACGCGGTAGCCGCGGGTGAGTTCCTCGATCTGCCCGTCCGGCCGCCCGAGGTGGGTGAGGACCGCGGCCCAGTCTTCGGCGGCGGACGGGCTGGTGGCCTGGGCTAGATCACCGAGAACCGTGCAGGCACCGGCGACGCGACGACCGATCGCGCGGATTTGCATCGGACTGAGATCTTGAGCTTCGTCGACGACGATGTGGCCGAGTTTCGCCGGACGTTCGATCAGCCCCGAGGCCTCATCGATGAGGGCGAGGTCAGAGCTGGACCAGGTCATCGTTTTCACGCTGCGCGGGCGCGGATTACCGAGGATGGCCTGTTGCTCGTCGGCAGACAGGATGCCGTCGGCCGCACGGGCAAGTTCATCGGGATCGGTGAGAATTTCGAAAACCACTCGGACAGCGTCGGTTTCGGGCCACATCTGCTGGACCGCGCGGACGATCGCCCGGTTCCGGCTGAGCTGACGCAGCGTGCTCGTACTCGCCGGATTACCGCTGCGTTCCATCTGACGCAGCACGAGCAGGGCCAGGCGCTGGGCGAGCAACTCGATGCCACTGCGGTAGTCGGTCCCCCGGTCGCGCACCTCGGCGAGCTCGTCGGCAATCTCCTCGGGATACAGGTGCCACGTGCGCTGCAAATGCTTCACCTGCACCGAATCCTCGAGCGGCCCGATGCGCGAAAAAAGGTGCCGCCGAAGGACTTCGGCCATCCGCGCGTCACCCTTGATCCGCTCGGTCCGTGGATCTTCGGCCCGCGTGACGTCGACGCCCGAGCTGGTGAGTTCATCGATCGTAGTCTGCAAGACCTCCACTTCACCGAGGGCAGGCAGCACGTTGCGGACGTACGCGAGGAACGACCGGTTCGGCCCGATCACCGCGACCCCGCCCTCCCGCTGCAACCGATCCCGCTCGGTGAACAGCAGATACGCCAGCCGATGCAGGCCGACGGCCGTCTTCCCAGTGCCGGGCGCACCCTGGACACACAGCGTGCGATCCAACGGAGAACGCACCAGGCTCATCTGTTCGGGCTGGATCGTCGCCACGATGTCGCGCATCGGACCCTTGCGCGGTCGTTCGATCTCCGCCGCCAGCAGGTCACTCGCGTCGGCCCGCGCGAACCGGGAGTCCAAGGATTCGTCCTCGAAGGCAGTCAACTCGCCGTGATGATCGAAACCGAACCGGCGGCGCACCCGCACCTGCATCGAATCCTGTTGGCTCGCTTCGTAAAAGGCACGCGACAGCGGGGCGCGCCAGTCGATGACCATGAGCTCGCCTGCCTCGTCGCTGACCCCGCGACGCCCGACGTAGACGCGATCACTGTCGGGCGCGGACGAAGGCGCACCGAGATCCCGGACCGTGTCGTAGACGTCGCCCAACGGGAAGTCCAGACGTCCGAAGAACAACGGCACATCGTCGAGTCCGGACAGCTCCTTGATCTGCCGCTGGTGGAACTGCCGGGCGGCGAAGTTCTGCATCTTGTCGAAGACATCGCCCTCACCCCGGCCGGTGGCCAGCGCGGAAACCGCCTCTTCGCGCATGCGTGCCAGCGCCGCGCGGCAGGCACTCAGGTAATCGCGTTCGGCCCGAATCTCGGGCTCGACGTGGTCGTGATCAGTGTTCTGCATGGTCGCGTCAACCCCCACCTCGGTAGTCAGATATCTTAACTCGGTCAATTATATGTCCAAGTCAAATTATTTACGGAATCGGATTTCGCTACGCTGGCCTCATGGAAGAACCCGGGTTGCGCGAGCGCAAGAAGAGCCGCACGCGGCAGGCGATCGTGGACGCGGCCTTCGCGCTGTTCCAGGAGTCGGGGTTCGACGGTGTGTCGGTCGCCGACATCGCGGCCGCGGCCGAGGTATCCAAGCCCACGCTGTTCGCGTACTTCCCTACGAAGGAAGATCTGGTGCTGCGCCGGTTCATCGGCGGCGGGCGGGGGTCCGCGGTCGTGGTCCGGGAACGCCCGGCCGGCACGTCCGCGCTGCGTGCGCTCCGGCAGAACTTTCTCGATCTACTCGCTCAGCGTGATCCGCTCACCGGACTCAACGACACCCCGGAAGCCGTCACGTTCCACCACCTGCTGTATTCGACGCCCGCGCTGATGGCGCATCTGGCCGGATACATGGTCGCCCAGGAGCAGGATCTCGCCGACGCGCTGCGCACCACCGTCGAGCCGAACGACGAATTCCTCGCGCATCTTGTTGCGGCACAGGTGTTCAGCGCACAGCGGATTCTCACGTATCACAACGCCCAGGCGATACGCTCCGGCCGGAGCGCCGACGAAATCTACCCTACGGCGGTGGCGCGGGCCGAGACCGCCTTCGGTCTTTTGGCGGCCGGACTGGCCGCAGGTCACTGACGGCGGACTAACCCACGTGCCCGGCGAAGTAATCGTTGACGAGCCGGCCGGCGTATTCGGCATTCAGCGCGCTGGGCCGAAAGAGTAAGCGGTACATCATCGGAGCGACCACGCGGTCGAGGATGTCCTCGGGATCGGGCGTCGCTTCGCCGCGATCGCCGGCCCGCGCGAGGATGGCCGCGATCTGTTCCGCGGCGTAGTCCGAGCACTGCCCGGCATTCGACCCGTCGGGATCACCGAGCAGCGCGTCGCGAATGTAGGCGCGCCCAGGCGGCGAGTTCATCTCGTCCAGGAACTGCTCGGCCCACGCGGTCAGGTCGTCGGCCAGGGTGCCGTGATCTTCCGGTTCGGTTTCCGGACGGAGTCGTTCGACCGCTACGTCGGAGAGCAACTCGCGCAGGTCGCCCCAACGCCGGTAGATCGTCGACGGGGTGACGCCGGCGCGGGTGGCGATCAACGGAACGGTCAGACCGTCGCGTCCGATCTCGGCCATCAGCTCGTGTGTGGCCGAGTGGACCGCCTGTTGGACGCGCGCGCTTCGCCCTCCGGGACGGACCATCGGCTTACGACTCATGTTGTCACCCTAAATCGCGTCCAACTGTGGTGACGAGATCTGACTCTTCGTAGGCACGCCCGACTCGCAGCAGAGTCGCTTCGCCGAAGGGATGTCCGAGGAGTTGCATGCCGATCGGTAGGCCCGCGCTGTCATTGCCGACCGGCAGTGACAGCGCGGGAACTCCGGTGATGTTACCGGGCGAATTGAGGCGGACGTAAGCGTCGGCGACGGCTTCGGTGGTGCCGTCTGGCCAGGTCACCGTTTCTTGACCGACCGGAACGGCGGTGATCGGAACCGATGGTGCCGCAACAACATCCACGCTCTCCAGCATGCTTGCCCATGCGCGGCGGAGCAGGGTTCGGGCACGTTGCGCGCGTAGATAATCGCCGGCGGACAACAGCTCACCCGCCTCCAGCAGAACGCGGACACCATCGCCGTATTGGTCGCCGGTCGTGGGCAGAGTCTGTTCGTGGGCGGCGCTGGCTTCCGGGACCATCAGCCCCCACTGGATGGCCTGGAAGTATCGGCTCATGGGGATGTCGACATCGACAAGTTGAGCGCCCAGATCGCGCAGGTGCTCGATGGCTCGGTGGACCGCAGCCGATATCTCGGGGTCGACGCGGTCGAAGTAGTAGTTGGTCGGTATGCCGACCCGCAGTCGGGTCAGGTCGGCCGGGGCGTCGAGGTCTTCGGCGGGCGTCGGCACCGATGCCGGATCGCGGGAGTCGTACCCGGACAACGCATTCAGCACCAGACCGGCGTCGGCGACGGTTCGCGTGATCGGGCCGACGTGGTCCAGCGACCAGGACAGTGGGACCACGCCGTGCCGGGAGATCCGTCCGTAGGTCGGCTTGAGTCCGACGACGCCGTTGAGTGCCGCGGGGACCCGGATGGACCCGCCGGTGTCGGTGCCCACCGCGAACGTCGCCGCTCCGGATGCCACGGCGACGGCTGATCCGCCGCTGGATCCACCCGCGACGCGAGTGGGGTTGCGCGCGTTGCGGGTCTGCGGAGTGGTCAGACCGTAGGCGAATTCGTGGGTGTGCGTCTTGCCCAGCAGGGCCGCGCCGGCGGCGGCCAGACGAGCGGCGACGGCACTGTCGGACTCGGCGCGGTGGGTCTCGCGCACGCGCGAACTGGCCGTGGTCCCGAGACCGGCGACATCGATCAAGTCCTTGAGCCCCATGGGAATTCCGTGCAGTGGGCCTCGGTAGTGTCCAGCAGCGATTTCACGTTCGGCCGCGCGCGCTGCGCCGCGGGCTCGATCCGCGGTCATCGTGACGTATGCGCCCAACCGCGGTTGCACCTGCTCGGCCCGGCGCAGCACCGCATCGACCAATTCGACCGGCGAGATCTCGCCGGCGCGGATCGCCGTCGCGGCCGCGGTGATGGTCAGCTCATGCGGTTTCATCGTGGCCTTCCTGCGCGCGGTAGACCGCGGCGGGTGCGATGTCGTCGAAATCGAGTTCCCGCAGCGCCGAGACGACGGAGTGGATGTGCTCGGCGGTGGCGGCCAGGCCGGCGTGACGCTCGGCCGGCAACACCAGTCCCGCGCGAGCGGACCAGCGGGCCGCCTCGGACGGGGTCAGCGGATGTGTGGACATGGCACCTCTCAGCCGTCGGACGCACAAAAGCGAATAGTTTGCGTTAACGCCAGACTAGGAGCTACCGTCGCTTAACGCAAACGAATAGCTTTTACCTCGCAGCCGAAGGAAATCCCATGCCCACAGCGACCGCCCCCACCTGGACTGTCGGCGACCTCACCGTCCACCGCATCGACGAGATCGCGCTGCCCCCGCACACCGGAGCCTGGCTGCTCCCCTCCGCCACTCCCGACGTGGTCACCGAACAGCCTTGGCTGCAACCGCATTTCGCCGACACCGACGGCACGCTGAACCTGCACAGCCAGACCTTCGCCGTGACGATCGACGGACTGCGCATCCTCGTCGACACCGGCATCGGCAACGGCAAGACCCGGGCGAACCCGGCCTGGAACAACCTCGACACCGATTACCTCCAGCGCCTCGGCGCGGCCGGCTACGCCCCGGAATCCGTCGATGTCGTCGTGCTGACCCATCTGCACACCGACCACGTCGGCTGGAACACCCACTGGCACAACGACACCTGGGCGCCGACCTTCCCCAACGCTCGCTACCTCACGGCACGCGCCGAATGGCAGTTCTGGGCTGAGTACGACATGGACGAGGCCCGCCGGCAGATGTTCGACGACTCCGTCCACCCCATCAACGACGCCGGACTCCTGGACATCCTCGACGTCCCCGACCACGGCCTCGATGTCGTCCCCGGCCTGCGCCTCCTCCCCACCCCCGGCCACACACCAGGCCACCTCGCCGTCCAACTCGGCGACCGCGACGCGCTGATCACCGGCGACTGCATCCACCATCCCGTCCAATTCACCGACCCCACCATCGGCAGCTGTGTCGACATCGATCCTCGCCTGGCCGAAGCCTCCCGCCGCGACCTACTCCAATCCCTCACCGACACCGACACTCTCATCCTCGGCACCCACTTCCCCGCTCCCACAGCGGGTCTCGTCGTCGGCGACGAAACCGGCTACCGGCTCGTCCCGTCCGGAAGCGCGTTGAAGGCCTGATCGGTTCGCGCGCACCGGACTCCGACCAGCCGGCGACCAGTTCCAGCAGCTTTCACCGATTCCTTTTCTAGTAAACAAGTTTCATGACGCAATCGGGGTGCGTGGCGGACGGTGGCGGTGCGAGGAAAGCCCACCACCATCGCGCCTCGTCGCCGGGTCGGGCGTCAGTGCTGGCAGAGCCATTCGGTGCCGTAGTGCGCGGCGTTGTCGCCGGTGAGGTGGACCCAGCGGCCGTCGCCTTCACACGGGGCGCCCTCGACTCGGGCGGTATCTTGCGGGGTGGTCGTCGGGGTTTCGACCGGCGGAGTGGTTTCCGGGCCCGCCCCGTGGTTCGGGTTGGTGCAGATCGTGCCTTCGCACGGCACCCAGGTGCCGTCGCCGTTCGGGCTGGGGATGGCGTTGGGACCGACGTAGCTACCCAGCGGACAACCCGGATCCTGGTTCTTGGCGCAGTATTCCGGGCTCAGGTTGTTGTTGGTCGAGCCGTCCGCGCCGCGCTGCTGACTGGTCGTCGGCTGCTGCGGAGCGGGACTCACCGCCGGCGCCGTCGTGGTGGTCGGCGCCGCTGACGTGGTCGTCGTCGCCTTCACACTGGTAGTACTCGGTGCAGGCTTGGAATCATCCGAACACGCGGCGGCGCCGAAAACTGCCACCACCCCGATCAGGACTGCCAACGTACGTTTCATATCCCAGCCTCTCGATTGACCACGAACTCGTTACCGGCTACCGCCGGGCGATCAACGGATGCCATCGCGGAGACAAGTCTCAAGGGGTGCCCTCGCGACACGGCGCATTACGGCCTGCGACGGTGTGTCCCCGCCGTCTCTAACTTTCGACAGAGAGACAACTACCGCTGCAAGTTGATGTGCCGGGCGGGCCCTAGCGGCAACACTGGAGCGCACGCCGCGCCAACGGGCCGGCGATGAGGCTCTACCAGCGAGGAGTGGATCAGATGGCGCAGCAGGAATGGCACGGGACGGTGGTCAAGAAATCGCGTGGCCTGCTCGACGGGGCTAACCTTTATCGTCGCCTGGTGGTGCAACTCGACGATGGGAGCACGGTGAAGGTACGGGTCGATCGGGCACTGTGGGATTCGCTCGACGCGGGCGACTCGGTGACCAAACGCAGCGGCGCAGATCCTGTCAAAGACTGATGACGGTCACGGTGCTGGTCGCCGACGATCAAGCATTGGTGCGTACCGGGCTTCGGATGATTCTGGAGACCAGGGACGATATCGAGGTCGTCGGCGAGGCCGAGAACGGCGCGGAGGCAGTCCGTTTGGCGGCGCAGACCTTGCCCGACATCGTCCTGATGGATCTCCGGATGCCGGGTGTCGACGGCGTCCAGGCAACTCAGCAATTGACCACCGCCGAGCATCGCCCATCGGTAATCGTGTTGACCACCTTCGACGAGGATGAATTGCTGTACGCGGCATTGCGGGCGGGTGCAGGCGGATTTCTGTTGAAGGACGCGCGGCCGGCCGAATTGGTCGAGGCCATCCGGGTGGTGGCCGGCGGCGAAGCCCTCCTCGCGCCACGGGTGACGCGGCGCCTGCTGGACCGATTCGTCGCCGAGGTCCACCCGGAACCCGTCGCGACACCGCACCTGGCCGAGCTGACGAACCGCGAGATCGAGGTGCTCACGTTGATCGCGCAGGCGGCCTCCAATGCCGAGATCGCGGCGAAACTCGACGTCACCGAAGGCACCGTGAAAACCCATGTCTCGGCCATTCTGCGCAAACTCGGACTCCGCGATCGGGTGCAGGCGGTGGTCCTCGCCTACGACCTCGGCCTGGTCCGGCCCAAATCGCCCGGGGGTTCGTGAACTCGCCCGCCCGATCCCGGACGCGCTGATCGGTGAGGCTTCCGCGGCTCCGCAGGCCCGGTAGCGTCGGCAACGTGCCGGATCTGTTCGAGACTCGACTGTCACGGCGTTGGCGGGTGCTGCTGGTCGCGTGCACACTCGCCACGGTCGCGCCGATGCTGCTCATCCCGCAGCCCGCACTCACCTCGGCCGGTCGCTTCGCCGCGATCGCGCTGGCGGTCTGCCAGGTCGCGGTCGTCTGGTGGATGGACCGCAGGCCACTGGTAGTCACCTTGGTCTCGCTGTTCGTCGGCGCGACCCCGGAATTGATGCACCTGCAATTGGGGCCGGGCGTCGCCTTGATCGTGCTGACGACGCTCTCCTGGTTGCGCCCGGCCCGAATTTCGCTGTGGGGACTCGGCGCGGCGGTCGCGCTCTTCACGGCCGCGCTCGGTGCCACCGACCGGTGGTTGCCTGCGCTGCTGTGGTCCGGCGCGGCGGCGCTGGCATGGAGTTGGGGTGCGCTCGGCCGAGCCAGATCGGCCCGGCGCGAGTCCGAGGCGCGCCGCATGGTGTTGCAGGAGCGGGCGCGGATCACCCGCGAACTCCACGACGTGCTCGCCCACACCGTGTCGCTGATGGTGCTCCAGGCCGCGGCCGCCAACGACGTCTTCGACACACATCCGGCCAAGGCGAAACTGGCCATCGAAGCGGTCGAGGAGGTCGGCAGGCAAGCCCTCGACGAGGTGCGCAGGCTGCTCGGGGTGATCGGTGACGATCGCGATCATTCCGCGTCCTCGCCCGATCTCGACGACCTGGACCGACTGGCCGAGACCATATCGAAGGCAGGCGTCGAGGTGACCGTGCACCGGCACGGAAGCATCGATGTCGCGTCGGTGGTCGCGGAATCCGCGTATCGGATCGTGCAGGAATCCCTGACCAATGTCTTGCGTCATGCCGGTGCGAAACAAGCAGACGTCGACATCCGAGTCGTCGGTGGACAACTCGCCGTGACGATCACCGACACCGGCGGCGGTGGTGACCGGCATGATCACGGCGGTGGTCGCGGACTCGACGGAATGCGCCAGCGCACAACGCAATTGGGTGGCCGGCTAGAGGCGGGACCGGCACCGGACGGCGGCTTCCGAGTCGCGGCGTGGCTACCGGCCCACGGGCACCGATAACGCACGCCGCGAGTCGGTGGACGCGATCAGTGCGCGCCGACCGGGAATCCGGTTACCAGTGCGGCGATCTGGGGCCACTCCTTGCCGATCAGGCCGACGAAGTCGCCGTCGGTGAGCGTGTTGTACGGGCTGTCGATCTTGCAACCCGCCTGCGCGGGAACGCCGTTCATCCGGTCGATGATGAACCGATACCCCTTCGGCAACCAGCCGATGATGCCGGAGATGTGCTCCGCCAAGAACTCTCGCGTGTAGGTGATGCTCGCGCCGGGATCCTGGCAGTACTGGTTCACCACCCGATCGACGCCCGCGTTGGGGATCAGTTCGTCGCTCTGTGCGTGGTACAGATACATCGGAACATGCGGGGTCCGCTTGCCGAGTTCCTGGGCGTTGATTGCAGCGCTGACCTGCGGAAGGTCAAGTGGGTCACCGGATCCGGTGAACGACCCCAGGTAGTTCCAGTACGGGAACAGCACCGAACCCTGTGGGTGGCAGATGAAGCTCTTGAACGTCATCATGAACCGCCCGAACCAGTCGTACTGGCTGTCCAGCACGTTCTGGACCTCGGGGTATTCGGTGGCGAAACCATGCATCGCCGGGCCGATCAGCCCGGCCCCGTAGTTGAAGTTGTTGAACCGCAGCACGCCCTTCAGGTCCGCGGTGGCGATGCCGCCCATCGTCACGCCGACGATATTGATCTCCGGGGCATAGGTGTCGTGATTCTCGGCGACCCAGCCGGTCGGAATGGTGCCGCCGGAGTAGCCCATCAGTCCGACGGGTGTCGCCGGGCCCGCGGTCAGTTGCAACGGTGCGAAATTCTCGGCCGCGCGGATGCCGTCCAAGGTCGCCTGACCGCCCAGGACCGCCGCGCCCCACGCGGAGTTCGGGCCTTGGTAGTCGGTGATCGCTACCGCCCACCCCTGGGAGACGCCCAACGCGATACCCAGCGACGTCTCGGCCGAGTTGACGTAGTCGGCCGGTATCGAACCCTGTTGCGCCACATACGACATCGCGCAGTACTGCGCGGTGGAATCCTCGGCGACCTGATACGACAGCAGCTTCAGCCCGCCCTCCGGAGCGGGACCGCGTGGCTTGATCAAGGTGGTCACGGTGGCGACCGCGTTGCCGTGGCTGTCGTTCGTCCGGAACAGCACCTGCCATGCGTCGATATTGAACGGCGCCACCGACAGCAGGGCGGGCGTGATCTGGCGGGCCTTGATGATCCCGCCGGGTTCGGTCGCGGCGATCACGTCCGCGGGCGCCTTGTAGAACGGGTCCAGCTCGGGCGGCAGTACCAGCACCGGCAATGGCTGGATCGGGACGTCGTTCGCCGGCGCCGCGGCCGCCATCCCGGCGCCCGTCGCGGCACTGACCAGCAGGATCGTTGCGACGCCGACCAGGACCGTGGCTCGACGCCAGGTCCTTGCCGCAGCACCCGAGGTTGTTCCACTCTTCATTGAGATCCCTTCCACCTTCGGGCGCTCCTACGCGCCCGGCCCAGCCATCCAGCTATCTGAAAATTCGCGTTACCAGTACGCGGTGTCACACTAACTCAGAAGTGGCGGCTTTCATAGTCCTGATCTGGAACGACCCAGGTCACAGTCCGCACGGGTGGTGCCAGCACTACCGGAAAGAGAGGGGTCTGCCGGATAGCGGGGCTACCCCGATTTCTCATACCGTGACTGCGTCCGCAACAGAAGGGAATCGTCTTGCGCATCCGGGTATGGGATCGATCGTTGGCCACCGTGGTGGTCACCGGAGCAGTAGTCGCCGCGATCGCGACGTCATGCAGTTCCACGGGAACGGATCGAGTCGAGCCCGTCGCCACCGATGCCGATCGGGCGAAAATCATTGAGGCCCTGAATAATTTGGTCTCGGTGGACCACCTGCCCGGCGTTCAGATCGTGGTCACCGATCACGGTCAGGCCTGGACCGCGAAGGCGGGGTTGGGCAACCGCGAGCAAGGCACGCCGTTCCCGGACGACGCCCGAGTCCGAATCGCCAGTAACACAAAGGTATTCGTATCGACCGTCATGCTGCAATTGGTGGGCGAGGGCAAGGTCGATCTCGACGGTCCGGTGGAACGGTATCTGCCGGGCGTCGTGCACGGCCCGGGTATCGACGGAAACCGGATCACGATCCGAAACCTATTGCAGCACAACAGCGGAATTCCCGAATACGCGGCCGAGTTCGGCACGACGCCCAAACCCGGCCAGATTTCGACGCACAACGAGCAAGTCCGCTGGGGGAGAACGGATATCGCCGAGGTGGTGCGCAACGCGCTCACCGCCCCCGCCGATTTCGAACCCGGCACCCAGTGGGCATACTCCAACACCAACTACGCCCTCGCCGGCATGGTGATCGAGAAGATCACCGGAAACTCGCTCGGCGCGGAGATCACCCACCGCATCATCGAGCCGCTCGGCCTGCACGGCACCTACTACCCGGACCCGGACGAAACCGAGATCCGCGGCCCACACCCCCGCGGCTACGCCGAGATCGACGGCGCCCTGGTCGATTACACCGACCAGAACGTCACCTCGGCCGGTGCGGCCGGCGCGATGGTCTCCACCGGCGCCGACCTCAACCAGTTCTTCACCGCCCTCCTCGCCGGAAAACTGCTACCACCCGCCCAACTGGCCGAGCTGAAAACCACCGTCCCCCTCCCGGTTACGGGACCGCCCGCCGGCTACGGCCTCGGCATCATGCACACCCAACTCCCCTGCGGCAAAGACAGCTGGGGCCACGGCGGCGACATCGACGGCTTCGAAACCCGCGGCGGCGTAACCCCCGACGGCCGCTCCGTCACCGTAATCGCCAACCAGGTCCCCACCACCCCAGAACCCACCCGCAACATCAACCAACTAGTAGAAACCGCCCTCTGCGCCCCAAACTGAACCCAGCTCCCGAGATCGACTGGCAGCCAACCGAATACCACCGAGACTGGTACGTTCGTCTCCAAGAGGCGCGGACCAGGGGGAATTGGTGAACGAGAGTTCTGTGATCACTCTCTACGAATATCAGCTGGCAATGCTGCATCCGATGTGCGACAGCGCCCCCGCTTCGGCGGAGGCGCTGCTCCGCACGCTCGGCGTCACGCGCGCCGACACAGCGGCCGCCGAGCAACGGCGTCAAGCGCATCGGATCACCTCGATCGCCGAATTCATAACCGGCTGGGGCGCACCGGACTCGACGAATATCGACTATCACGGTGGACGTGAATTCCGGTACGCCCGATGGGATCTGTCGTTCTGGCCAGGACTCCAGGTCGAGTTGACCGAAATCCCACACGCTCGCATACTTTTCCGTCGATTCGTCCGTCACCCACAGCATCCACGACCGCGGTTGGAATCCCTCTCCGACCTGACACCATGGTCCTGCACCCATAGCGAGCTATCGGACAGCGGCTTCGCTCCGCTCGACCATGTCGACGGAATAGGCGCCATCGGCGACGTCTCCGCCTTCTCCGCGATCGACCCCGCGACAGGGCAAAGAGGCGACTACTGGGCGTATTTCGATTGGAGTTTGTTGCAGGGGGTTGAGTTGCGGGCGACTGGGATTTGACGCTTGGGGAGGGTGGGTCCGGTACCGTTCGGGCCATGTCCGAGCACCATCGCGCGCAGGCTGGGGATGTCGGTGCCTATACGTGGGAGATCGTGGGGCGGGGGGTGGAGGGGGAATCGGTGGTCGATGGGGGTATCGGTGAGCTGGGGTTTCCGGATCCCTGCACCGGTCGTACCTGCGGTAATCACATCGAGGTCGGGACGGCGGTGCTCGATCGGGTCGCGGCGGACATCATGGTCGACTATCGGAACGCCGTGCTGGATGCGCGTCTAGACGAGGAGCCGGATCCCGTCCCGCCCTTGGAGCAGCTGACCCTGGTCGTGCGAGACGGTGAGGGAGTCGAAAAGCTTTCGACCACAGCGGCTTTGACCTATCCCGTGATCACGGTCGAGGACTTCGACACCTATCGTAAGCAGCTCGAGCTGGCCGAGAAACACGAGCAGCGGCGGCGTGAACGGCGCGACAAGGCCATTGCCGCCGGCACCTCGGCTCCGCGATCGGCGCCGGCCGATCCCCGCCTCGGCACCCTCATTCTCAATCTTCGCGTCGAGGCCGAGACCGTGCGCGAGGAGGTCCCCGACCCGGACCATTGCCGGGAGCAACTCGCGCTCGCCCAGAACACCGTGCAGGCCGCCACCGAAGCGGCGGCCCGCGCGCGGCGAGACGGTTCCCCGGCCGAGATCGAACACGCCAACGCCTTCGTCGCCCGCTGGACGCCGCGGATCGACCGCTGGGCCGCCTTCCTCGAACTGACCACCGAGGCATATGCCGACGCGGACGCCGTCGACTCCCTCGCCGACCGCATCAGCCTGCAACCTCCGTCCGACCGATAGTCGCAGATCACACCCCTCCGCAGAACGAAAATCCGCCGCCCGTGTTTGACGCCCGCACAACCGGGAATCGCGGTGCTACCTACAGCGCCCATCTACCGGAGGCTTCGAAATGGCACAGTCGCGCACCGCCACCCAACCCGCTCTCATCGACAACATGCACGGCGCGCTGCTGGCCGTCCTGCTGATGGTGACGATCGGCGCATTCGGCCTCTTCTGCGCACTCACCGCCGCCTTCCCGTACTGACCCGCTACCGCCGCCACCGGTGACAGACGCGGATCCCCAGTGGTGGTTCGACCCGAACACCGCGGGCAGTGGTTCGGCAGATGTCGCTTTGCGCGACGCAAGCGGCCAGCTCGAGACAGCGCCGCTCGCCAGGACTGAGAAACGGAAAGTCCGCCGGACGCGCCAGCGCCGACCAATCGCGAATGAACGCGACGGTCACCTGCTCACCACCCAGTTCCACGGACTCGATGCTGATGTGCTGGTCGAGGAACCGCTTCCCGATCAGGTCCGCACCGTCCAGCAGATGAATAGCCGCGCGATCGGCGATCGAATCGGCGATCAACGCACCGCCTTCGAGCAACTCACGTAATTGTTCGGCGGTATATCTCTCGGTCATTCGCCCTCCCCTGCGCGGCCGGTGACCACCCATGCGAACTGCCGCCCCCTCGGTCGGCAGCCCCCGCACCGACACCCTCATGGTCCGGCGCGGGTGCGCGGGACTGCTTGGACAAACCTGCTACGAATCGACGCTGAACTGCATGTCACTGGTCAGGATCGCCGGGGACATGCCGAAGGTCTTGTTGCACACGCGAGTGAAATGCGCGCCGTCGAAGAACCCGGCGGTGTGCGCGGCATCGGTCAGGTTGTGCCCGAGCGCGATCTGATCGATCGCCCGGCACATCCGCAACCAGCGCACATACGGCCGGAACGCGAGCCCGATCTCCTCGGCGAACAAATGCGCCAGCCGGCTTTCGGACAGTCCGACCGTGCCGGCCACCTCCCGTAACCGAACCTGCCCTTCCTCGATCCGCTCGGGTAGCAACCGCAGCGCCGAGGCCAGCGCGGGATGCCGCATGGGCCGCACCGTCGATCGCGCATACGGCAACCCGTCGGCCCACCATTCGCCTTCGCCGAGCCGGGCGGCCAGTGCGTCCCCCGCGGCCACCCACGCGTCCGCAGAGTACGGCCGCGCGACGGTCCGGCTCAATGCGGCAGCATCATCGGATTCGGCGGCCAGGTGGACCATTTCGCCCGCCACCACCCCCTGCACCACCGCATGTGCGACATCGGCCGGAATCACCGCCGCCCGGCACGTGACCCGCGCCCCCGCCGCATCCGCCACGATGAACTCACCACATCGGGCAATCAATACTTGAACCGAATGGTGAGCGTGCATCTTCGCCTCGGACAGTCCGCCCCGATAAGACAAAACACCGGGCCGAATAGTCATTTCGCCAAAACATGACAAAGCGTCATCCCCCCTTGAACGAATTCCTAAGTGCCGCACTCACATAGGGACCTCACGTCGAGCCACCCCCGTGAGCACCTTCAGCGTACTCCTTAGACCAGCGTTGTCGGCCGCGCCGGAATTGGGGATGCGCGGCCGATCACGACGGTCAGCGCGCGCTGCCGAGGTGCTGATCGTCCGCTTGCCCGGAGAGCACGGTGGTGGTCTCGATGATCTGCTGGAAGCGGCCGTCGGCGGCGAATTCGGCGAACACCAGAACCTCGAGCGCAGCTGTGCTGCCGTCGATCTTGTTGACGTGGACGGTGTGCCGATCGGCGTAGCGGTCGCCGTCGATCAGTTCGTCGTGCACCTCGACGTGACCGTCGGCAAGGACGCCGCGCAGGTGGGTGATGTGCTCGGCGAATTCCGTGCGGTCGCTCCACGCGCCGTCGGTGCGCTGCCGGTAGTCGTCGGCGAAGTGCCGGGTGACGGCGGCGTCGACGTCGAGCTGCCGGTCGAACAGCAGGTCGTTGAGGGCCGCGGCGATGTTGGTGGTCATGTCTGTCTCCTTCGAATCCTTGCGTGCATCGTGCACGCATATGACAGTACAACAGATGCGTGCTCGATGCACGCTATTCTTTGACCCATGACAGAACAGGGAATCGGCGCGCACGTCGCCGAGGCGATCGCCGAGCTGCTGCGGCGGCGGACTCGCGAGGGAATCTATGCCGAGCTCACCGAGGGTCTCGGCCCCGAGGTAGACGCGGCGACCTACCCGGTACTCAGTGCGCTCGGCCGTTTCGGCCCACGCAGCGCGGCCGCGCTAGCCGCCGAAATCGGCCTGGACCGATCGGTGACCAGCCGGCACGCGACCCGGCTCGAGCGGGCCGACCTGGTGCGACGTTCCCCCGATCCGGACGACGCGCGAGCGACCCTGCTGACCCTGACCGAGGAAGGACAACGCGCGGTCGAGGTGATGCGCGATCGGCTCGCGCGACGGTTCGATCAACACCTGGCCACCTGGCCCGAGGAAGAGGCGCGCGCGTTCGCCGCCGCACTGACCCGCTTCGTCCGCGAGGAACCCTTCGGCTGAACCTGCCTGCCGCTCAGGCGATTACGATCCGGCTGGTACTTTCCCGGACGCGCAATCGGGCAGGCAGCACCACCCGCTGCACCGGGAACTCCGCACCGGCGATCCGCCGCAGCAGCAATTCGGTTGCCTGCCTGCCGATTTCGTAACTGGGCTGCTCGACCAGGGTGATCGGCGGCGCGAACCCCGCCCAGCTCATCTCGTCGAACCCGGCCAGCAGGATGTCTCCGGGGAACGTGACACCGGTATCGGCGAGCGCATGCAACGCACCGGCCATCATCAAGTTGTTGCCGACGAACAACCCGTCGGGCCGGTCCGGCAACGCGAGAATCGCTCGCGCCGCGGCCCGTCCACCTTCGATGCGATAGTCGCCGCGCAGTTCGAGATCCGGGTCGAGTTCGATTCCGGCCTGGCGCAACGCGGCTCGATACCCGCTCAGCCGCCCGGTCGCCGTCGACGCGTCGGACGGTCCGGTGATCATCGCAATCCGCTTGCACCCGGCCGCGATCAGATGGTCGACCGCTTCCTTGGCCGCCTTCTGATTGTTGACGGTCACGCTGTCCACGTCGGCCGAGCGCAGCCGCCGATCGATCGCGACCACCGGAATACCCCGGTCGGTGAGCGTGCCGATCCGGCTGTGCGCGGCCGACGCCGGAGCCAGCACCACCCCTGCCATCCGCTCGGCGGCGGCGACCTCCAGGTAGCGCTGCTCCTTGTCCAGACTCTCATCGGAATTGGCCAGCACCACCGAGTAATCCCGTTCGCTCGCAGCATCTTCCACCCCGCGGGCCAGCGCGGTGAAGAACGGATTCTGGATGTCGGCGATGATCAAACCGAGCACCCTGGTCGCCCGGGTGCGCAACGATCTGGCCTGACTGTTCGGCCGATAGCTGAGCTTCTCGACCGCCGATTGCACTCGCTCGCGCAGTTCCAGCGCGACCCGCGGATCGGCGTTGAGCACCCGCGAGACGGTCGCCGGTGACACCCCGGCCAGGGCCGCGACGTCGCGGATCGTCACCGTCGCCATCAGCGGGCCACCACCCTTCGATCCAGTGCCCGACTCCGCGAGCGTGGGAAAACGATTTCCCACGACGCGGTCGAGAATTGCTGGTGGCAACTGTAGCCGAGAAGATTGCGCGCTCAACGGGCTTGACGGTTCGATGACTCGAAATTTAGGGTGACAGAAATCGATTTCTGAGACCGACGTCACACCACGTGGATCAGTCGCTCGCGGCAGCCACTCGTTGACGAGGGGGGAGCCAGCCCCGTGACCGGTACCGATGGCCACGCGCCGTTGCTCGCCATGAGCGGCATCGTCAAGGAATTCCCCGGGGTGAAAGCGCTACGCGGAGTGGAACTCACCCTGCGCACCGGCGAGGTACTGGCACTGCTCGGCGAAAACGGCGCGGGCAAGTCGACTTTGATGAACGTGCTGGCCGGTGTGTTCACCCCCGACGCGGGCACCATCGAAATCGATGGCAGCCCCGTACATCTGCGCTCCCCCAAGGACGCCGCCCGGCACGGCGTCGCGATGATCCACCAGGAACTGAACCTGGTCCCGGAGCTGTCCATTGCCGATAACATCTTCCTCGGCCAGGAACGACGCACCGCCTGGGGCACCCTCGCGCGCGCGGACATGGACGCGCGCACCAGCGAACTGCTGGCTCGGGTCGGTCTGGACCTCAAGCCGCGCAGGCTGGTTCGGCAATGCCGCCTCGCCGAGCAACAGCTCATCGAGGTCGCCAAGGCGCTCAACCACGACCTGAAGATCCTGGTGATGGACGAGCCGACGTCGGCGCTCACCGAGGCGGAGGTGGACCGGCTGTTCGCCGTCATCCGGAACCTCACCGGGCACGGCGTCGGCATCATCTACATCTCGCACCGCATCGAGGAGTTGGAGGAGATCGCCGACACCGTCACCGTGCTGCGCGACGGCGCTTATGTGGCGCAGCGGCCGATGAAAGGCACACAGCGGACCGAACTCATTCAGTTGATGGTGGGGCGTCCGCTCGGTGAGCTGTTCCCACGCAGCGCCGAGCAACACGCGGGCGGGCAGGTGCGCCTGACCGTCGAGCATCTGACCACCACGCCGGCCATCGACAGTGACGCAGTTCCGTTGCACGACTTGTCATTCGAGGTAGCCGAGGGCGAAATCGTCGGGCTGGCCGGATTGATGGGGGCCGGGCGCAGCGAAGTCCTCGAGGCCCTCTACGGCGCGGCCACCGGAGTCAGCGCGACGATCACCCTCGCGGGTCGCCGCTACCGGCCCCGCAGTCCGCAGCACGCCATCAACCGCGGCATCGCGCTCGTCGCCGAGGACCGCAAGGCACAGAGCCTGATGCTGGCCAACACCGTGCGATTCAACGCTTCGCTGGCCTCGCTGAATCGCTACCTGCGTCCCTGGCGAACGGTCGACGCGAAACGAGAGCGCGCCGCGGTCACGGCGAAAGTCGTTGAGCTGAAGGTGAAGACAGCGTCGCTCACCACCATCGTCGACACGTTGTCCGGCGGCAACCAGCAGAAGGTCGTCCTCGCCAAGTGCCTGCTCACCCATCCGTCGGTGCTGCTGATGGACGAACCCACCCGCGGCATCGATGTCGGTGCGAAAGCCGAAGTCCATGCGCTGATGGACGAATTGGCCCGGCAGGGCGCGGCGATCCTCGCGGTGTCGTCGGAACTGCTCGAACTGATCGGCATGTGCGACCGCATCCTCGTGCTGTGCGAGGGCAGGCTCACCGGCGAGTTCCATCGAGATCCGGCCCGTGGCGCGCCGTTCGACCAGGAGGCGATCCTCGCGGCCGCGATGGCCAGGGCGCCCGCCACCGGCGTGCGCCGCGAAACCGGGTGAGGCCGAACCGAAACGACCTCCCAGCCGACGCAGTGCGACACACCAGGATCGAGAATGACGGACAGCAGAACTCCCGCCGATGATCAGCGTTCCGTGGCGTCGGCGATGTGGTCACGCGTGACCCGGCTGACGCCCTATCTGGGTGCCGCACAGGGCTATATCGGTCTGCTGCTGGTGATTCTGATCGGCATCAGCACCAAGGGGCAGTACTTCTGGAACCAGACCAACATCACCAACGCGATCACGGCGTTCTCCTCCCGCGGCATCCTCGCGGTCGGCGTCACCCTGGTGATCATCACCGCGGGCATCGACCTGTCCGTCGGCTCGATCCTCGGCATCGGCTCGATGACCGCCGCGATGCTGCTGGTCCACCACAGTCTCGACCCGTGGCTGATCGTCCCGGCATGTGCGCTGGTGGGCGCGTTCTTCGGGCTGTGCAACGGACTCGGCACCACGGTGCTGCGGATCCAGTCGTTCGTCATGACCCTGGCCATGTTGTCGGTGGTCCGCGGCATAGACAGACAGGTGTCGGGCAATGTCGCCGTCGGTACGGCGGTCTACGACGAGAACGGGCATCTCACGCCCACCGCGTCCGAGTTCGCGCTGCTCGGCACCCCCGGCCACACACTGTTCAAAGGCACCTGGCTGCCGCTGTTCGGCACCGCCGGAATCTCCTATCCGGTACTCGCTTTCGTCGCCGTCTGCATCGTCACCCAGCTTGTCCTGTCCAAGACGACGTTCGGGCGGCACATCTACGCGGTCGGCGGCAATCCCACTGCCGCAAGGCTTTCCGGCGTCAACGTGACGCTGGTGATCATCGCGGTCTTCACCCTGTCCGGCATGCTCGCCGGATTCGCCGGACCGATCGACGCCGCCTATCGAGCGTCCGGAGATCCGCTGGCGGGCACCGGTTACGAGCTGGACGCCATCGCCGCAGCGGTCATCGGCGGGGCCAGCCTGGCCGGCGGAAAGGGCGCAATCACCGGCACTTTCGTCGGCGCGCTCATCCTCACCCTGCTCGACAACGTGCTCGGCCTGAACGCGGTCAGCGACAACGCCCAGTTGATCATCAAGGGCCTGATCGTCGTGGTTGCCGTTGTTCTGCAACGGCCAGGATTCTTCCGCGGTCTCACCGGACCGCTGGCCCGATGGCTACCCCGCGGGCCGGGCGATCGCCGCCCGCACGAAAGCAGCGGCACCTGATGCCGTTTCGCGACCGCGGCCGCGAGGCCGAAGTCGTTGCCCACCACCTGTTTCCAGGAGTGAAAATGCGATCCATTCGCCGCTCAGTTCTCACCGCGGTCGCGCTGTGTACGACGGCCGTGGCCGCCGCGGCCTGCGCGTCCAACCCGCCGAGCCCGTCGGACGGCGGCCAATTCGTCATCGGCTATTCGCAATCCAACAATGCCGAGCCCTATCGGGCGCAGCTCAACCTGCAATTGCAGTACTTCGCCAAGCAGCACCCCGATTTCAAACTGCTCCCGATCACCGATGCGCATCAGGACAGCGCGACTCAGGTGAGCCAGGTGCAGACCTTCATCCAGCAGAAGGTCAACGCGCTCATCGTCTCGCCCAACGAGCCGGCACCGCTCACCGCCGCCGTGCAGCAGGCGTGCGATGCCAAGATCCCGGTGATCATCTTGGATCGCAACGTCAATACCGACTGCTTCGACTCGTTCATCGGTGGCGACAACTACCTCATCGGCAAGCTCGCCGGCGAGGCCGCGGTGCAGGCGCTGCCCAACGGCGGCAATGTCGTCGAACTGCGCGGCATCCTGTCCGACCACCCACAGATCGACCGCGACAAGGGTTTCCGGGACGCGATCGCCGGCCACAACCTCACCATCATCGAGGACCAGGAGGCGAAATGGTTGAAGGCCAACGCCACCACGGTGACTCAGCAATGGCTGTCCAAGGGTGACAAGATCGACCTCGTCTACGCGCACAACGACGATATGGCGCTCGGCGCCCAGCTCGCCATTCAGGGTGCGGGCAAGGCCGGTTCGATTCAGATCATCGGCATCGACGGGCTCGCCATTCCGACCGGCGGAATCCGCGCGGTGCAGAACGGTCAGCTGCTGACGACGTTCGTGTATCCGACCGGCGCCGAGCAGGCGGTCGCCACGCTGGAGAAGTTGCTGCACCAGCAGCCGGTGGAAAAGAAGCAGGTCCTGGACACGGTGCAGGTGACGCCGGCCAATGCCGCGCAGATCTATCAGCAGTACGACATGTCCGACAAGTTGGGCAAGTAACTCCGACGATCCCGGTCTCCGCGTAGTTGCGTAACACGCTGGCCGCCAGCGCGATTGAACTTATGCGACGACGGGACTGTGCCATGTATGAACTGCGACAACGGCAACCGTGGCGATTAGGGCAGCTGTGGTGGATCGGGCGACTGTGGCGATTGGTGCTGTTGCACCGATTGCTCGGCCACCAATTCTGGCGACCGTTTCTCGGTATGGTGGCGGCCCTGGTGCTGGTCATCGGCGGGATGGTGTTATTCCAATTCGACGACCCGGCACCGAATCCGCAATGGCAAATCTGCACATTGCCGGTCATCAAACCGCCACCCCCGGATCCGAGATGCCAGCCCGGTCAACCGGGCAGGCCGAATCGCTGACCGCGACCCGCGTTCCGGGCAGTACCGCGGTGGGCGGGCACCGTGGTCGGATCCTCCGGCCACGCGTGTTTGGGGTAGCGGCCGCGTAGGTCCGCGCGGACTTGGAGCCAGCCGGTCCGCCAGAAGGAAGCCAGGTCCGCGGTCACCGCGACGGGGCGTTGGGCGGGTGAGAGTAGGTGCAGCACAATGGGGACGCGGCCGTCGGCGAGGCGTGGGGCGTCGGTCCAGCCGAAGACCTCTTGCACTTTGACCGCGAGGACCGGCGGGTCGGTCGAGTAGTCGAGGCGGGGGTGGCTGCCGGACGGGACCAGGAGGCGTTCCGGGGCGAGTTCGTCCAGACGGGTGGCGTCCGGCCAGGGCAGTAGGCGGCGCAAAGCCTGTCCCGCGTCGATGCGTTCGAGATCGGCGCGCTTGCGGGCGGTGGCCAGTTCGGGGCCGAGCCAGTTGTCGGCTGCGGCAAGTAGCGAGTCGTCATCGACCGCGGGCCACGGTTCGCCGAGGGTGCGGTGCAGGAAATCGAGGCGCTGGCGTAGAGCGGTCGCATCGGGACTCCAGCGCAGGAGGGTGAGACCGGACGAGGTCAGTCCGTCGCGTATCGCGGCGCTGAGCAACTCGCGGTCCGGGTTGCGAATCGGCTTCTCCGACAGCACGATTGCGCCCAGACGTTCGACTCGTCGGGCGACCACGTCGCCGTCGGTCCAGGCAACCTCGTCGACGGTGGTCACCAGGTTCGATGCGGCGCGGCGGGCCAGTTGTTCGTCGGCGACCGCGGCCGACCGGATCCATCCGTCGGAGCGGCCCGGATCGCGGGTTGCCACGCCGACTGCCAGCCACTCCGCGTCGCCCAGTCCGGAGCCGTGCGGCAGCGTCGCGGCGGTTCCGCCGACCATCAGATAGCTCGTGGATCCCGGTCCGCGCCGGCGGGCCAGTCGCTCCGGATGTGCCAGTGCGACAACCAAAGCCGGGTCATCGATGCCCTCCGCCGGCTCGACCAGTCGGGCCAGTCGGTCGGCCTCCTTCCGCCAGCGGGCCGGTCGCTCGCGTCGCAGGGTGCGCAGACCGGCCGTGAGATCGACTCCGGCGATGAGGGTGTCGTCGTCGAGGACGGTGACCACCTCTGCCGCTGCCCGCGCGCCGACCTCGGGCGCCCCGTCGAGCAATGCGCGCGCCAGCCGGGGATGCAGGCCGATCCGGGCGATGGCCCGGCCGCGGTCGGTCACCGCGCCGTCGCCGTCCACCGCGCCCAACGCGCGCAACACATCCCGGCCGGCGGCCAAACCGCCGGGTGGCGGGGAATCCCACCAGGCGAGGCCGTGACCGTCCGCGGTGCCCCAGCACGCGAGTTCCAATGCCAGCCGGGTCAGATCCGCCGTCCGGATTTCCGGCTCCGGATAGGCGGGCAGCGTGCTGTGCTCGTATTCCGGCCAGCAGCGCCACACCTGACCGGCGGCCTCGCGTCCGGCGCGACCGGCGCGCTGTGCCGCCACCGCCGCCGAAACGCGAACTGTCGCAAGGCCGGACAGTCCTCGTCCGCGATCGATGCGGGGGACTCGGGCCAGTCCCGAATCCACTACGGCTCGGACTCCGGGTACCGTCAAACTGGACTCCGCCACCGCCGTGGACAGCACCACTCGCCGCCGCGTGCCCGGCCGCAAAGCGGTGTCCTGCCCCACGGCGGAAAGCCTGCCGTGCAGCGGAACGATATCGACGCCGTTCAGATCGGCCAAAAACGTTGTTGTCCGGCGGATTTCGGCTGCCCCGGGCAGGAAGACGAGTACGTCCCCAGTGGTTTCGGCGAGCGCCGCGCGGGTGGCGCGGGCTACCTGCGCTTCGATCCGCTCTCGTGGCAAAGGTGGCACGTAGGTCATCTCCACCGGATACGCCCGCCCCTGAACCTCGAGCACCGGTGCCGCTCGGTCTCCGCCCAGCAGGACCGAAAGCCGTTCCGCCGCAACGGTCGCCGACGTGGCGAGCACCCGCAGATCCGGTCGCAACCCGGCCCGGGCATCAAGGAGCAACGCCAGCAACAAATCCGCGTCGAGATGCCGCTCATGGCACTCGTCGAGCACCACCACATCCACCCCCGCCAACTCCGGATCGCCCTGTAACCGGCGCACCAGCAAGCCCGACGTCACGACCTCGACCCGCGTCGCCTTCCCCACTCGCCGGTCCCCGCGAACCGAATACCCGACGGTCTCACCGACCGACTCCCCCAGCAACGCGGCCATCCGCCCGGCCGCGGCGCGGGCCGCCAACCGGCGCGGCTCGGCCACCAGCACCCGCCCGCTGGTCCCCGCCGCCAACGCCAGCGGCACCAGGGTCGTCTTGCCCGTCCCCGGCGGCGCGACCAGCACGGCAGTCTCGTGCTCGGCCAGGGTCGCGACGATTCGATCGAGCGCGCCGCGGACCGGCAGATCGGGAAGTTCAGGCAGTTTCATTACCGAACAGTCTGCAACCTCGGGTCCGAACGCCGACATCGGCCGTGACGTGATTCGTCGAACATGGCGATCCGGGGCACACTCGAATGCCGCTCCCCAGTTGCTGCCGAAACACGTCTCCATCGTGAAAACAGTTGCTGTGACCGACAATTGATAGACACCGTTCGTCGCCCGGTGACGCGCTTCCGAAGGGCTGATTCGATGACTTCCATGACTGCTCTACTCGTCGCCGGACTGCTCTGGGCAGCACCGACCGTACCGGTCGACCCGGTCTGGCTGCATGACGACAGCTACGTCTCCGGCGGCAAAGCCACCGCTTACATCGACGTGCACTGCCCGAAGGGACAGCAGCGCTGGACGCTGACCGTCCGGCTCACCGCGGTCAAAGCAGGCCGGCCGACGGCCACCGGAACCACCACCAATTCGCCGGTGGCCTGCGACGGCGAAACCCAGTGGCGCCAGCACCCGATCACCGTCCGCCCGGACAACGCCCCCTTCTTCGCCAGCCGCGACGCGCAGAACGTGGGCGTCGCCGAACTCCGCGACCCCAGCGGCAAATTGGTCGGCACCAGCACCCGCCGGATCTATTTCTACGCTTGGGACTGAACTACCTCAGGGCTGATATTCCTGCACGTAGACCGTGTCGACGCCCAGCGAACCGACCACGGTGCCGCCGCCCGGGTGCCCGAGTGGGGTGGTCCGGCCGGGTAGCGGCTCGGCGAAGAAGCGTGCGTTCTCGATGACGAACTGCTCCTGCCCGGCGGGAATGTCGTCCTCGAAGTAGATCGCCTCGACCGGGCACACCGGTTCGCAGGCCTGGCAGTCGACGCATTCGTCGGGCTGGATGTAGGCCATGCGGTCGCCGACGAAGATGCAGTCGATCGGGCACTCCTCGATGCAGGCCTTGTCCAGGACGTCCACGCAGGCCGCGCCGATCACATACGTCACAGTGTTTCTCCTCTGTCGTTCTCGACCCACCGGCCGGGATACGTCTGATCCTTATGCCCGCCGACGTGCGCAAGTAGAGGTCCACAGCGCATCACCTCATAAGCTGTCCTTATGACCTTGCCGCCGGGGACGCCTGACCTCGAGGTGCTCGACCTGCTCGTTTCGGTGGCGGAGTTGGGCAGCCTCGGCGCGGCCGCCCGCCGCCACGGCATCAGCCAGCCCGCCGCCGGCATGCGACTCAGCGCGCTGGAACGGCGCTTACACCTGCGGCTGCTCGACCGCGGACCCACCGGCTCGTCACTGACCGACGCCGGTCACACCGTCGTCGAACTCGCCCGCCCGGTGCTCGCCTCCGCACGCGCGCTCACCGACGGCGTCGCGGACCTGCACCGCGCCACCCGGCCGAGCCTGCGCGTCATGGCCTCGACAACCATTGCCGACCATCGAATTCCGCACTGGCTCAACGCACTACGCAACATTCACCCGGAACTCGCAGTGGCACTGGACGTTGCGAACTCCCGCCAGGTGACCGCGGCCGTCCGCGACCGCGAAGCCGAACTCGGCTTCGTCGAAGGCCCCCATCCCCCAACCGGATTGGGCACCCGCATCCTCGCCACCGACGAACTCGTCGTGGTCGTCGCCCCCACCCACCCCTGGGCCACCCGCCGCCGCCCGATAACCCCGCGCGAACTCGCCGACACCCCACTCCTGTGGCGCGAGAAGGGTTCCGGCACCCGCGACACGGTCTGGGAAGCCCTCGAAATCCACACCACCCCCGCCCACCCCGCAGCCGAACTAGGTTCCGCCGCAGCAATTCTCACCACCGCCCGCAGCGGCGCCGCCCCCGCCGTGGTCAGCCGCCTCATCGTCGCCCACGAACTCCGCGCAGGCACCCTCCACGAAGTCCCCCTGGCCACCACCCTCCCCCTCACCCGCAAATTCCGCGCCATCTGGCACCGCCGCACCCCACCCAACGGCCCCGCCGCCGACCTCGTAGACCTCGCCGCCCGCATAGAATCCGCCCGCACCCGCAGGCACTAGCTCTGCCGAGGCCCTCCCGGATCATGCCCCGTCGGCCATCACGGACGGCTGGTCCGGCAAGAGAAGCGGGGATGGCCCGTCGTCATCCGCGTCGTCATCGGTACTGGACGCTTCTCCGTAATCACGAATCTCGAGCATGCCGCCAGGGAAGTTCACAAGCCTTGTACGCCAAGTCATCTCGACTCCTCTTCGTCGTTGGCCGGACTCAGACGGAATACCTTCCAGCTCCGAGCACTGATCACGACGGTATGAAACGTCGATCCACGCGGTCTACAACTTGGCCGAACTTTCCCAGATTGGACGAATATGTAGCGAAACCTTTGCCCGGAGCAGGACCATGATTGTGCGCCGCCAATCGGCGCAGATCGCCGAACAGGGGGCAGGACCATGTGCCTTACATTCCTCGGCAAGGGCGGCTCACAGGTGAACGAGTGCCCGAGCCTGTACGTAACCGAACGGGGATACGTCGTTCAGGGCTGGCGGACCGGCCGGCACGGCACGGTCGAGATACCGCATCTTGGTCGATGATCGAATGAAGTCGGCGGGTGTGGCGATATCGACCGATCCTGGACTGGTTGCGTACTGCCGGTCCGTCAGACAACGCCTCTGGACTCTCGCGACACCGTACGCCGAGTACGTGACCAACGCTGCTACCCAGACGGTGAAGTGACCGGAAGTCTCCAAGAAGCAAGGGAGGCGCTCGGGCAACGGCTTCGGGAGCTACGCCGAGCCGCCGGCATGTCCGGGCGCAACCTCGCCGAACTTGCCAGCTGGCATGAATCGAAGGTATCGAAACTCGAGCACGGCACCCGCCCACCCTCGGAGTCCGATCTTCGAACCTACTGCGACATCCTCGGCACACCCGAACAACTTCCGGATCTGCTCGCCACGGTCCGCAATATCGACAGCGCATATGTGGAGTGGCGGCGCATCCTCAGCGCGGGCACCCGGCGAGGACAACACACGCTGACAAAGCTTGCCGAGCGAACGAAGCTGATGCGGATCTATCAGCCGTATGTCGTGCCCGGCCTGCTGCAAACCGCCGAATACGCCGAGGCGATTTTGCGACAGGCTATCGACTTCTACGGAATCCCAGAAGATCTCGACGATGGGATCGCGAAACGGCTTCAGCGACAACAAATTCTGTATCACGGGAGCCGACGATTCCACATCCTGATGGGCGCGCAAGCGCTGGCGACCGGTGTAGCCGGCAACGACGTGGGCGTCTCCGCAGAGCTGAAGGTGACCCAGCCACGTGAGATCGCCCTCTATGGCAAGGCATTCGACATCCTGGCCCGTCAGTCCATGACAGGTGACGCAGCACGAATACTGCTCAGGACCGAAATCGACAGGCGCAGGCGGTGAGGTGCGGAATTACAGTCTGGCTGCCGCTTCCATCATCAAAATGCGGGAGGCGGTGGGGGTTTCGGCTTGGACGGCCAGGCGGTCCATCACTTCTCGGTAGAGGTGGAGGTCTTCGCGGCGATCCAGGTAGAGGGCGGTGGTGAGTTGTTCGAGGTAGACGATGTCGGGGAGTTCTGCTTCGGCGAAGCGGAGCATGGTGAAGGAGCTGCCCGCGGCGGCGTTGCCGCCGGAGCGGTAGGACAGGACCTGGATGGTGACGTGCGGCTTGTTCGACATCTCCACGAGGTGTTCGAGTTGCGCGCGCAGCACTTTCGGGCCGCCGACGGGGCGGTGCAGGACGGCCTCGTCGAGGACGGCCCACAGGGTCGGGCCGCCGCGCACGTTCAGGATCTTCTGGCGTTCGGTACGCAGCTCGACGCGGCGGGCGGCTTGCAGGTCCATGCTCTGGTGCTGATTACGTTGCTCGAAGTGGCGCGCCATCTCCGAGTTCTCGTAGGCCACGGCGACGACCGCGGTGGCGTAGTCCTCGGTTTGCAGCAGGCCCGGAACCAGTTGGCCCTCAAAGGTTCTGATGGTGCGCGCGGCGCCTTCCAAGCCGAGGTAGGTCTCGAACCAGGCCGGCAGCAGGTCGTTGTAGCGATGCCACCAGCCGGGTTCGTTGGCCTTGCGGGCCAGGTCGAGGAACATCGTGCGCTGCTCATCGTCGATGACCCCGTACAGATTCAGCAGGTCGACGACGTCGCGTTCCTTGTACCCGGTCCGGCCGAGTTCGAGCCGGCTGATCTTGGCGTGTGAGCCGCGAATGTGTTCGCCTGCGGCTTGCGGCGTGATACCGCAGGCCTCGCGCAGCTTGCGCAATTGGCCGCCGACCGCGATTCGGAGCGCCGTCGGGCCGCGTTCCGCGACACTCGAGTCGACGCTGATCCGACGCGCTTCTGCGACCATGAGCTTCTTCTCCGAACTTGGAAGTCGACCGGCGGGAGCCGCGGACGTTACCGCCGCGAACTACACCCCGTCCATTTCGATGGTATCGCCCAATCCCGCCAGATCAATCGAACTGCGCCGCAACAATACAGATTCATGGGTTGACCCTGACGCTGGGTCAATCGTCCAATATGGGCGGCATGAACATAGATACCGACCAGTTCACCGTCCGCCGGGCGGGCGTCTCGATCCCGGTGTCGCGCGGTGGCGAGGGGGCACCGCTGGTGCTCTGTCCTGGCCTGACCTCGACACAAGCGGAGCTGCACGAACTCATCGAGCTACTGCGGCGCGACTTCGACGTGCTGAGCTTCGACCTGCGCGGGCACGGTCTTTCGTCGGCGGCCGACCGATACTCCTTCGCGGAGTTCCTCGACGATCTCGCCGCGGTACTGGCGGCGCTCGATCTGCCCGCGCCGATGCTCGCCGGCCACTCCTACGGCGCCGACTTGATCGTGCACTACGCCGCCGAACATCCCGGCACCGTCGGCGAACTCGTGGTCATCGACGGCGCGAACCCGATACCCGCACCCTTCATCACCGCGGCTGACCTGCCGGAATTCCGTGCGCTGTGGGAGTACACGACGCAGATGACCAAGAGGGGCACCCCGAGCCAGGTGCTGCTCACCGCACCGGAAATCCTCGCCCTCAACCTCGAACTGGACGTGCTCCGATCCGGCATCGACCTCGACATCGACGTGGTCGGACCCGGAATCCTGGACCGCTACCGGAAGATCGACTGCCCGATCCACCTGATCCAGGCGGCGTCAATGGCGAGCGACAACGCCGAGGGCCGGGCACCGCGCCACAATCGCCTCTGGCAAGCCGGCTTCGACCGGCTCCTCCGCGAACGGCCGGACATCTCCAGCACCTCGCTCGCTGCCACGCACGCCCTGGTCATCACCCACGCTCGAGAAATCGCCCAGATCATCCGGAGCGCACATGCCCGGACCGATTGAGCGGCTTCCGTTTCCCGAAAGACTGGTCCGATGCTGACCATCGGCGAACTGGCGTCCTATGCCGGAGTAACGGTGCGCGCGATTCGGCACTATCACGCCAAAGGTCTACTGCCCGAACCTGATCGGGACCACGCCGGCTATCGGAGGTACAACGCCGCCGCGGTTGTCGAGCTGATCAAGATCCGCACGCTCGCCGAAGCCGGGGTCCCGCTGGCGCGCGTGCACGAGCTGCTCGAAGCCGACGCGGACGAGCTCGCCGCGGCGGTCGCGGAGATCGACAAGCGGTTACGGGCGGAGATCCGGCAAAGACAACAGCACCGCGAGCGGATCGCCCGCCTCGCCGCCGGAGACAGCCTCGCGTTACCGCCCGCGGTGGTCGAGTTTCTCGATCACCTGCGGGCGCTCGGCGTAGACGAACGCATCGTCCAGGTCGAACGCGACGGCTGGATCCCCCTCGCCGCCCACGCACCCGAGCGCGTCCCGGAGCTGATCGCCCGCAAACGCGAACAGATCACCCACCGGCCGCTCAGCGACTTCTATCTCACCCTGAGCCGAGCCCTCGACCAGACCGACAGCGACCCCCTCCTCATCGAGCTGGTCGACAAGATCGCCGCCTACCTCACGCAACTGGCCGACGAACAGGGCGAGGACTACGTCGGTGGCGCCATCGAACCATCCCTGGCCGAACTGCTCGACACCCTGACATTCGATACCGCACCCCCGGCCCGCCGGCTCATCGAACTGCTCAACGAACGCGGCTGGACCGGCTGGACCAAGCTCGAACGAATCGCGCAGCCGGACCTTCCGCCGCGATCCGATGCAGGAGAACCCCGATAAGCCGAGCCGCGTGTTCTAAAGGGCCGCAGCGCCTTTTGCCCGCAGCGTCGCGGTGGCGATCTCCAGGAAGTCGCGCAGCACCTTGTCGCGCCGGTCGGCGGCAACGACCAGGCACGTCTCGATTTGCTCGGCGTCGGTGACCGGGACGTGGACGAGGTCGGGGCGGGCGTAGGAGACGGCGACGGTCAGCGGGAGGAGCGCGATTCCTCGCCCGGAGGCGATGAGTTCGAACTTCTCCTCCAGTGAGCCCGTTCGCCTGGTCGGTACGTCGAGCATCTGTTGGTGGTCGAGGTCGGCGAGGGTGAGCTCGGGACGTGGCGCCAGCGGATGTGTCACGGGCATGCAGGCGACCCGGGACTCGCGCCCGATCGGGATGGCGCGCAACCCCGAATCGTCGAACGGCCTTCGCAGGTAACCGATCTGGGCCCGCCCGTCCCGCAGCGGCGCGGCCGGATCCCACCAGCGCGCCGGGATCACGTCGGTCACCACCTCCGGATGGCGCTCGGCAAACGCCCGAATCGCTTCGGACACATGCAATCCCGCGGAGAAGGCGACCACGATCCGCCGGACATCCCGCTCGACGTCGTGCACCCGCCGCACCGCCGCGTCGACCGTCGCGAGAATCCCCTGCGCATCCTCGTAGAGCTGCCGTCCGGCGGCGGTCAACTCCACGCTGCGGGTGCTCCGCACGAACAAGGTGCAGGCCAGTTCCTGCTCGAACGCCCGGATCTGCCGGCTGAGCACGGGCTGGGCGATGTAGAGCTGTTCGGCCGCCCGGCCGAAGTGCCGCTGCTCGGCCACCACCACGAAGTAGCGGAGTTTGCGCAGATCGAGATCCATACCTTTAGGGTATCAATTGTCGGGAAGGGTATTGGACGGCACCGGGTAGCCGGCCCGAGACTCGAACCATGATCGTCATCACCGCGCCGACCAGCAATATCGGCAGCCACCTGCTGCACCTCCTGCTCGACGAAAACTCCACTCGCACTGAGGAACTGCGCGTCATCGCGCGCGACCCCGCGAAGCTCCCCGCCGCGGTCCGGGCCCGCGTCGACGTCGTGACCGGCTCGCACGGCGACGCCGAGGTCGTCGACCGGGCCTGCACCGGCGCGGACGCCGTCTTCTGGCTGATTCCGCCGAACCCGCGGGCACCGAGCCTGGACGCCGCGTTCACCGAATTCACCCGCCCCGCCGCAAAAGCGTTCACCGCCAACGGAATCGGACACGTCGTCGGCGTCTCGGCACTCGGCCGCGGCACCCCCGTGGCCGCCCACGCCGGGCACGTCACCGCATCACTGGCCATGGACGACCTCATCGCAGGCACCGGCGTGGCCTACCGGGCGCTGGCGAACCCGTCGTTCATGGATAATCTACTGCGGCAAGTGGTTTCGATCCGCGACAACGGAGTATTCACCGATATCGTCGACCCCGACCACAAAGCGCCGACGACCGCCACCTGCGACATCGCCGCGGCCGCCGCCGGACTGCTGCTGGACCGATCGTGGACCGGGTTCGGCGAGGTTCCGGTGCTCGGCCCGGAGGATCTCTCGTCGAACGACCTGGCCCGCATCATGTCCGACGTGCTCGGCCGCCCGGTGCGCTACGAACGGCAATCGGTCGACGACTTCCGCGCCGCGGCGACCGGATACGGCAGCAGCGACGCGTTCGTGACGGGCCTCGTCGACATGATGCGCGCCAAGGACGACGGACTCGACAACGATGTCGAGCGCACCCCGGAGACCGCGAGTCCGACAACCTTCCGCGAGTGGTGCGAGGTGGCGCTGAAACCGGCCGTCCAGAGGTGAACCTCTAGGTCAGGCCGGGTTGTCGAAGGCACCGGCCTGCGCGGCGAGTGTGGCGGTAGCCGCCGCGTGGTTGGCGAGTTGTGGGTCGGGCGGGGTGCGCAGCAGCACCAACTGGTGGTAGAGCGGGGCGGTCGCGGCGACCAGTAGGGCACGCGCGTCGATGTGCGGTGCGAGTTCCCCGCGGCCGATCGCCCGCTCGATGATGATCTCGGATTGCGCGTAGCGGTCCTCCCACAGACTCCGCAGCGCACCCGCGGCCTCCGCCGAGCGGAACGAAACCGCAATCAGCGCAACAGCGATGGATGATTCCTCGGTCAAGGAATCCTGGATCTCCTGATTGAGTGCGGCCAGGTCGCCGCGCAGCGTGCCGGTGTCCCGGGGGTGCCACTCCATGTCGCTCGCCGCGGCGAAGACGTCGGTAATCAGGCCGCCGACGTCACGCCAGCGGCGGTACACCGTGGTGCGGTGCACCCCGGCGCGCGCGGCGACCGCGTCGACGGTGAGCGCGTCATAACCGTGTTCGGTCAACTCCGCGCGGACGGCGTCGAGGACCTGATCGCGGATTCGGGCGGTGCGACCGCCCGGCCGGGGCCGGAGCTGGTCGGGGGACGGTGCGGAATTCATGGTCGGGCATCCGATTGCTTGACGGGGTGGGACGGTAGCGCTATCTTAATGCGACAGTTGTCGCACTAAGTGAGGTTATGCCGATGCTCATTCGAAGTGTTCACCCGGCCCTGCGGTCCTCGATCACCGCGTCGTCCTCGAATGCTTCGGAGTGTGCATATGCCAACCCAGATCACCGCGCTCGCGGTCAGCAAGTCCTTCAACGGCCGGCTCGTTCTCGACGAGGTGAGCTGTTCGCTCGCCGCTGGTGAGCGCACCGGAATCATCGGCGAGAACGGTTCCGGCAAGACCACCCTGCTGCGCATGTTCGCCGGGCGGGAAGTGCCCGACGACGGCGAAATCGTCGTGCAGGCCGACGGTGGCGTCGGCTATCTCGCGCAAGACGAGCAGTTGCCGCCGCGGATGACGGTCCAGCAGGTCATCGACCGCGCGCTGAGCGAACTACGCTCGATCGAACACCGGATGCGGCGCATCGAGGTCGCGATGGCGGCCGGCGACGAGTCCGGGCTGGCCGAATACGGCGAGCTGACCACGGTTTTCGAACTTCGCGGCGGTTACGACGCCGACGCCCGGGTAGAGCGTGCGCTGCACGGACTCGGGTTGGGCCTGGTCGACCGCGAGCGCACGGTCGACGGATTGTCCGGTGGCGAGCAGGTCCGGCTGCGGCTGGCCTCCGTACTGGCGGCGGGATCCGAGGTGTTGCTGCTCGACGAGCCGACCAACCATCTCGATGACGACGCCCTGACCTGGCTGGAAGACCACCTGCGCACCCGTCGCGGTACCACGGTGACGGTCTCCCACGACCGGGCCTTCCTCGAGCGGGTCGCGACGAGCCTGCTCGAGGTCGACGCGGACCGGCGGCGAATCATCCGCTACGGCAACGGTTATGCCGGATTCCTGACCGAGAAGGCGGCCGCACGTCAGCGGTGGGTGCAGGCCTACGCCCAGTGGCAGAACGACATCGGCCAACTCCGCGAGACCGCCGCCACGACGGCCCGTCAGGTCGCTCCGGGCCGGGCGATGAAGGACAACAACAAGATGGCCTACGACCGGGCCGGTGGGCGGGTGCAGCAGTCGTTGGCCAGCCGGGTTCGCAATGCCGAGGAACGATTGCGCCGGCTGCTCGCGGACCCGGTGCCGGCGCCGCCGGAACCGCTGCGTTTCGCGCCGAGCCTGCGGGCCGGCCGAGCGCGCGGAATCATGCTCGACGCCACCGACATCGCGGTATCGGGCCGGCTCGAGCGGACCAGTCTCACCGTCGCCGCGGGCGAGCGGCTGCTGATCACCGGGCCGAACGGTGCGGGTAAGACGACCCTGCTGCGCGTGCTGGCGGGTCGGATTGCGCCGGACAGCGGCACGGTTACCCGTGGCGGCAAAGTCGGTTACCTCGCGCAGGAACCGCTGACCGCCGAACCCGGAGACACGTTGCTGGCCGCCTTCGCCCGTGGACGCTCGGGCGAATCCGATCAGCATGCCGAACGGCTGATGTCGCTCGGCCTGTTCGACCGTGCCCAGCTGACGACGCGCGTGGCCGACCTGTCCACCGGGCAGCGGCAACGACTTGCCTTGGCGCGGTTGGTTATCGAGCCCGTCGATGTGCTGTTGCTCGACGAGCCGACCAACCACCTATCGCCCGGCCTGGTCGAGGATCTCGAAAACGCCCTGGCCGACTATCCGGGCGCCCTCGTGATCGTCAGCCACGACCGCCGGCTGCGTTCGCGTTGGCGCGGCGCCCATCTCGACCTGCGAGCATCCGCCTCCGTCTGACGCTCGATCCCGATCACCCACGCACCGAAGGAGATTCGCCGTGCCCGACGCTGTTCCCGCAGACCCGACCGTGCTGCACCCGATGGCCGGCCAGCCGCGCGTGGTGTTGCTGAAGCCGCTGCTCACCTCGCCCCTGATCGAAGTCGGCGAGTTCTCCTACTACGACGACCCGGACGACGCGACCGCGTTCGAAACCCGAAACGTGCTGTACCACTACGGGCCGGAGAAGCTGATCATCGGCAAGTTCTGTGCCCTCGGCACCGGGACCCGGTTCATCATGAACGGGGCCAATCACCGCATGGACGGCCCGTCGACGTTCCCGTTCCCCACCATGGGCGGCTCGTGGACCGAGCACTTCGACCTGCTCACCGGCCTGCCGAACCGCGGCGACACCGTCGTCGGCAACGACGTCTGGTTCGGCAACGGGGTAACGGTGATGCCCGGCGTGCGAATCGGCCACGGCGCGATCATCAGCACCGGCTCCGTGGTCACCGGCGATGTGCCCGATTACGGCATCGTCGGCGGTAATCCGGCCCGGCTCATCCGAACTCGCTACGACGACAACGACATTGCCCGGCTGCTCGCGGTGGCCTGGTGGGAGTGGCCCGTCGAGCACATCACCGCCCACGTACGGAACATCATGTCGGGCAACATCGCCGACCTCGAAGCTGCGGCCGCAGAACTGAAATGAGGGACCTCTATGCGCACTCCCCCAACCCATATCGCGATGGTCGGTATCCCGATCGTCAGTCATGTCCTGCCGAGCCTGGCGATCATCCGTGAGCTGGTGGCGCGCGGCCATCGCGCGGCCATCGCGCCGCCTACGACGACGACCCCGCGGACCTCTACCTGTACGACATCGGCGCCTACGCCGGGCGGGCGCTCGCCGAAGCGCAGCGTCGTCCGATCGTGCAGTTGTCGCCGTCGTTCGTGGCGTGGAAAAGCTACGAACAGGATGTGGCAGCACACATTCGGCAGCTGCCGGGCGCGACGGCCTACCGAACGAAGTTCACGCGATGGCTTGCCGACTGCGAGACGACCACCACCGACGTGGACGCCTTCTCCGGCATGCCGGACCGAGCGCTGGCCTTGATCCCCCGGGCGATGCAACCACACGCCGACGAAACCGACGTCGACACAGTGACATTCGTCGGCCCCTGCTTCAATCCACACAGCGCAGCGGAGAGCTGGGCCCGTCCAGCAGGCAAGGTCCTCTTGATCTCCCTCGGCTCGGCCTACACCCGCCAACCGGAGTTCTACCGCCAATGCCTCCAGGCCTACGGCAACCTCCCCGGCTGGCACGTCATCCTCCAGATCGGAAAGTACACCGCCCCAACAGAACTCGGCGACATCCCACCCAATATCGAAGTGCACTCCTGGGTTCCGCAACGAACGATCCTGGAACAGGCCGACGCCTTCGTCACCCACGCCGGAATGGGTGGCTGCGGCGAAGGACTGCTGGCCGGCGTCCCGATGATCGCCGTACCCCAGGGCGCCGAACAATTCATGAACGCCGACAAACTCGTCGAACTCGGAGTGGCCCGGCGCATAGCCACCGCCCAAAACCTACGAGCGGCCTTGATCGACATCACCACCGATCCAGCGGTAGCCGAGCGGTCTGCTCGACTACGCCTCGACACCCAGGCCGAAGGCGGCACCCGCCGCGCAGCCGACCTTATCGAGAAATACGTTGCACAGTCCCGGCGCTAAATGGATATCTGCCGCTGGATGTCCTCGACGACGGCCAAGGTGACGTCCGCGTTGTCGCCGGCGGCAATGATCTGTTGGTAGAAGTCGCGGCCGGCGATGGGGAGATACCCGACGGAGAGGCGGATCGGACCTCGGTCTCCGGCCACCTCACCGTCGGTGTTCACGACGTGACTGAACGCGTTCTGGACCAGCACGGGCACGATGCTCGCCTTCAGGTCGTTGATATTTCGGAATGTGTTGGGCAGCGTCATTCGGCGCGTGCGAATCCATAAAGCGGCCACGGCGGGCACCTCCAGCTACAAAGTATCGAGCAGGAGTCAGCATCCACCGGTCGCCGCGACCCAGCACGAGTACCGATTACCTGTAGTTTGCGCGACGGACTACCTGGCCGCCCAGGCAAGGTAGTCCCATTCATCCGATGATGGGATGCAAAGCGGGGATCGCCTATTCGGTTCGGCGTCGCCGATCACGAACGGTTACCGCGATTACCGAGCGGGCGAGCGCACGTAGGTCGTCCGGGATGAGCAAAGGTTCGACCGCACCCTCGAACCCTTCCAATATCGCCCCGTCCGGCCAGCTCACTTCGTAGCGATACCAGCAGCGGACCTCACTCGGGTGGTATGGCAACTCGAGTTCCAGACGTACCGCCATCTCGACCAATGCCGCCGCCACCTGCGCGGCGCCACCGGTATTGGTCACCTGCCACCACAGCGTGCTCCCTCGGTCGCCTTCGGAGATTTCGACCAGGTACATCAGCTTGCCCCTGTCGCTGAACTCGGTCACACCTGACACCCTGCCAGATGGGACCGACTGATGAACCAAAACCGGTGCGCGACGGGGCATCTCGTTCAGTGAAGCAAGCGCTTGACCTGCCGATCAGGACCGCGACCCGGTTACCGGCCTCGCCAAACCGAGCGCCGCCCGCAGCGGAACCGGCCCGCCACCGGTCACCGTGACCGAATTGCCCGAAACGGCGGTCGGCACAATTACTTTGAACAACGCGATCACATCGAGCACGAATCCGCTTCGGCTGACGCCCAATCGCCGCAGCGCGGGCCCGTGGTCGGCGGCGACCACCACCGTCGCGCCGATCAACACGACCCACCACAGCAACACCGGAATCAACCGGGCCGCGCGGGACGAACCGGCGAACGCGACCCGCAACCGGTGGCAGTGAAATGGCACATGCCGCAATTCGTCGTTCAGGATCAACCCGGCGACCCGCGTGGTCAACGCATCGTCGGTGCCGTCGCGCAAGGCGCGGTAATAACGCAGCGCGACCACCTCGGCGACCATCAGCACCATCAATTCCAGCCGCAAACCCAGAGCCCGCCGAAGCCGGACGAACACCACGTCACTCCAATGCGCGCGAATGGTTTGCCACGCACCGGCATTCAGCAGCAACTCCAGCATCCGCGCATGATTGATTTCCTCGGCGACGAACAATCGCACCGCGGCGGTGTATTGCGGATCACCGGCGGCCTCGGCCTTGGCGATCAGATTCGCCCCGTCCCCGCTCTCGCCGACCTGGAACCGTTGCACGCTGCGCGCCACGGCCGCATCGAGATTCGCTCCCCGCGCCCAATCCGGATCCCCCGTCGCGACCCGCGCGACCTGCTTCGCCTCGAATTCGGCCACCCACCGGGAGAATTCGTCCACATCCTGCATACCGACCTCCGTACTCGTCGGCCCGCCGCGACGGCGGGCTTCCGGGTTGCCCCGTGCAGGCAAACCTAGACAAGGGTTGTGCAGGTTCCTGGCGTCGAACGTGGAGATCCTGTGCAGAGAGAATCCGGACTCTCCGCTGGCACAATGAGCCGGTGAACCTCGACGATGTGACCATCCCGGATTCCGCGGCCTGCCGGGCCGCCACCGAGGTAGCGGCGGCCTATTGCACGCCCGCCTTGTTCAACCATTCGGTCCGCTCGTATCTGTGGGCCGCGGGGCACGCGAAGCTCAACGACATCGGCTTCGACGCCGAACTGCTCTACGTCGCGGCGCTGCTGCACGACCTGGGCCTGGTCGAGGAGTTCGACAATGCGGGGCTCGCGTTCGAGGTTTCCGGCGGCCATCTGGCCTGGGTCTTCGGCGCCGCGTCCGGTTGGCCGGTGCAGCGGCGGGCGCACGTCGCCAAGGTGATCGTCGAGCACATGGGCGACAGCGTCGACGTCATGCTCGATCCGGAAAGTCATCTGCTGGAATACGCGACATCGGTGGATATCTCGGGACGCGGCGCCGAGGCGGTGCCACCGGAATTCCGCCGCAGCGTCCTGGAACGACACCCCCGACTCGGCCTGCCCGCGGAATTCCTCGCCTGCTTCCGCGCCCAGGCCGAGCGCAAACCGCACACCTCACCCGCGGCCGCCTTGCGCAGCGGAATGGCCGAACGAGTCGCCGCGAACCCGCTCGACCGCGAGTAAGCGAAACCCCTACTCCGGCATCGCGACACGCCGTGCCGGAGTAGGGGTAGACCCGCAGCCGCAGCTTCGGCTTGAATCGAAGCGCGCGGAGGGAGGACGAATGGGCACGGCGCAAACCAGTGCGTGGATCCGGCGATTCCGCCCGTCCCCCGACGCCCCGACCCGACTGATCTGCTTTCCGCACGCCGGCGGCGCGGCCGCCTTCTACTTTCCGGTCGCCCGCGCGCTGTCCCCCGCAATCGACGTGCTCGCGATCCAGTACCCGGGCCGAATGGACCGCCGCAACGAACCCTGTGTCGAAGACATCCACGAACTGGCCGACCTGGTGGTCGAGCAACTGGGCCCATGGCTGGACAGGCCGATCACACTGTTCGGCCACAGCCTCGGCGCCACACTGGGTTTCGAAGTGGCGCAACGACTATCAGCCGCGGGAGGGCAACCTCGAACGCTGTTCGCCTCCGGCCGCATGGCCCCGTCACGACACCGCGACGTGCACGTCCACCGCTACCCCGACGACGCCCTCATCGACCAGATCAGCCGCATGAGCGGCACCGACCCCCGAGTCCTCGGCGACGCGGAAATGCTGCGCATGATCCTGCCGGCCTTCCGCGGCGACTACAAAGCGGTCGAGACCTACCGCATGCGCCCCGGCCCGCCGCTGACCTGCCCGATCACCGTGCTGACCGGTGCCGACGACCTCGAGGTGACCCTCGACGAGGCCCGCGCCTGGTCCGAACACACCACCGGCCGCTTCGACATGACGGTCTTCACCGGCGGACACTTCTTCCTCACCGAGCACCTCGACGAAGTACTCGCGCTGCTGGCCGCGTAATCACATGTCGCGCAACGTCTGCACGGCCAGCGCGAGCTGATCGCCATCCACCGCCGCGGCGGCGGCCGGCGCGATCAACTGCGTCATCGCCAGCCCTTGGAAGAGCATGAAGTAGAGCGTGGCGACCGCGCGCGCCTGCTCGTCGGACAACGCGGGATGCACCTCCCGGAACGTCGCGGTGAGATCGCTGACCGCGACCTCGGTGGCCTGCACCATGAACTCCTGCGACTCCGGCGCCCGCGCGACCAGCAGCGCGTTCTCCGCGCTCAACAGCAACGCCTCGTGATTGTTCTCGATCACCTCGCGCAGCCCGGACCAGGTGGGCGCCAACGCATCTCGCAGCGAACGCCCGTCCCCGCCGGCCCGGATCGCCGCCTCCATCCCGTCGCCGATGTCGCTGCCCATCGACTCGGTGATCGCCTCGGTGATCAGCCGATCCTTGGAGCCGAAGTGATAACCGATGGCCGCCAGGCTCACTCCGGCGGCGCCGGCGATGTCGCGGGCGGTGGTCTTGGCGAGGCCGCGCTCGAGCACCGCCTTGCGCGCTCCGGCCAACAGGTCTTCGCGATTTCCCATCCCGCGAGACTACCAGCGTCTTAGACATTTGTCACAGACATATGTCTCATCAGGCCGCCGGACCAGTTTTCCGAAACCGCTTCGCCCTAGACTTGAATGAGTAATACTTCGGAACGTGTCCAACCAAGCCGAATTCGAGCGGATGCTGCGCAGCGCCGCACTGCGGGTGACCGCGCCGCGACTGGCGGTGCTCACCGCGGCGCACGCGCACCCCCACTCCGATACGGACACCATCCTCGGCCACGTGCGCCAGACCCTCGGTGCGGTCTCCCACCAGGCGGTATACGACGTGCTGCGGGCACTGACCGCCGCCGGTCTGCTCCGGCGCATCCAGCCGATGGGCACCGTGGCGCGGTATGAGACCCGCGTCGGGGACAACCATCACCACCTCGTCTGCCGGACCTGCGGGGTCATCGTCGACGTCGAATGCGCCGTCGGCGAGGCGCCCTGCCTGACCGCAGCCAACGACAACGGTTTCGTCCTCGACGAGGCCGAGGTCATCTATTGGGGCCAATGCCCAGCCTGCGCGGCGCTACCGGCGCCGCTTCTCCACCCGTGAAAGGAATTGCCGTGCCCGAGGACCACCCGCCCATCGGAGAGGCCAACACGGAGCCCGCTGTCGGCGGATGCCCCGTAGCGACCGCTCGCCTCAAGTACCCGACCGAGGGCGGCAGCAACCGTGACTGGTGGCCGAACCAGCTCAACCTGAAGATCCTGCAGAAGAACCCCGCCGTCGCCAACCCGATGGACGCGGACTACGACTACGCCGCCGAGTTCAAGACGCTCGACCTGGCCGCGGTCAAGCAGGACATCGAGGCCGTGATGACGACCTCGCAGGACTGGTGGCCCGCCGACTACGGCCACTACGGACCGTTCTTCATCCGGATGGCCTGGCACGCCGCGGGCACCTACCGGATCAACGACGGCCGCGGTGGAGCCGGTGCGGGCATGCAGCGGTTCGCGCCGCTGAACAGCTGGCCGGACAACGCGAGCCTGGACAAGGCCCGCCGCCTGCTGTGGCCGGTGAAGAAGAAGTACGGCAAGAAGCTGTCCTGGGCCGACCTCATCGTCTACACCGGCAATGTCGCGCTGGAGTCGATGGGCTTCGAGACCTTCGGCTTCGGCGGCGGTCGCGTCGATCAGTGGGAGCCCGAGGAGGACGTCTACTGGGGTCCCGAGCACACCTGGCTCGGCGGCGACGAGCGCTACTCCGGTAAGCGCGACCTCGAAAACCCGCTCGCCGCAGTGCAGATGGGCTTGATCTACGTGAATCCGGAAGGGCCCAACGGCAATCCGGATCCGCTGCTCGCGGCCACCGACATCCGGGAGACGTTCCGCCGGATGGCGATGAACGACATCGAGACCGCGGCGCTGATCGCCGGCGGCCACACTTTCGGCAAGACGCACGGCGCGGGCCCGGCCGATCATGTCGGCCCCGAGCCCGAGGCCGCCCCGCTGGAGGAGCAGGGCCTGGGCTGGCGCAGCTCGTTCGGCACCGGCGTCGGCAAGGACGCGATCACCAGCGGCCTGGAGGGCGCCTGGACGCCGACCCCGAAGACCTGGGACAACAGCTTCGTCGAGACCCTCTACGGCTACGAGTGGGAGAAGACCAAGAGCCCGGCCGGCGCCTGGCAGTGGATCCCGAAGGACGGCGGCGGCGCGGGCACCGTGCCGGACGCGCACGTGGACGGCAAGACGCACACCCCGGTCATGCTGACCACCGACCTGTCGCTGCGCGTCGATCCGATCTACGAGCAGATCACCCGGCGCTGGCTCGACCACCCGGAGGAGCTCGCGCAGGAGTTCGCCAAGGCTTGGTACAAGCTGACCCACCGGGACATGGGACCGATCGTCCGCTACCTCGGCCCGCTGGTCCCGCAGGAGACGCTGCTGTGGCAGGACCCGGTGCCCGCGGTGACGCACGACCTGATCGGCGCGGCCGAGATCGCCTCGCTCAAGAGCCAGATCCTGGCGTCGGGACTCACTGTCGCGCAACTCGTTTCGACCGCGTGGGCGGCGGCCTCCTCGTTCCGCGGCAGCGACAAGCGCGGCGGCGCCAACGGCGGCCGCATCCGGTTGCAGCCGCAGCGCGGCTGGGACGTGAACGAGCCCGATCAGCTCACGCTGGTGGTGCCCGTGCTGGAGGGAATCCAGGAGTCGTTCAACTCCGCGCAGACCGGCAACACGAAGGTGTCCTTCGCCGATCTCGTGGTGTTGGGCGGCTGCGTGGCGGTCGAGCAGGCCGCGAAGGCGGCCGGATTCGAGCTCGAGGTGCCGTTCACTCCGGGTCGCACCGATGCCACGCAGGAGCAGACCGACGTGGAGTCGTTCGCCGCGATGGAGCCGAGCGCCGACGGCTTCCGCAACTATCTCGGCAAGGGCAGCCAGCTGCCGGCCGAGTACCTGCTGATCGACAAGGCGAACCTGCTCACGCTGAGCGCGCCCGAGCTGACCGTCCTCGTCGGTGGCCTGCGCGTGCTCGGCGCGAACTACCAGCAGTCGTCGCTGGGCGTATTCACTTCTGCCACAGCGTCGTTGACCAACGACTTCTTCGTGAACCTGCTCGACATGGGCACGAAGTGGGAGCCGTCGGCCGATGAGGGCACCTACACCGGTGTCGATCGCGGCACCGGCGCGACCACCTGGACCGGCAGCCGGGTCGACCTGGTCTTCGGCTCCAACTCCCAGTTGCGCGCGCTCGCCGAGGTTTACGCGACCGACGACGCGAAGGAGAAGTTCGTGCGGGACTTCGTCTCCGCGTGGGACAAGGTGATGAACCTCGATCGGTTCGACCTGGTCTGAACGATCCCGCGGTGACCGGCTGCCGGGTCGGTCACCAGGTGCGGCACCCCGCGAATCGTTTCGGTTCGCGGGGTGCCGCGCTGTATCACGCTCCGTAAGCGGTGAATCCGGCCCAGGTGACGCTTCGGTCGCCGCGGTCGAACGATGCCGCGATCGCTTTTCTGAGGGCTACGGGGCCTTCTTCGCCGGCATACAGGCCGCGGTGCAGGTCTTCCAGGAAGGCGACCGTCTCGCGGGAGTCGACAACCGGTATGGCAGAGGCGATTACGGTGCGCGCGCCGGCCGACAGGAACACGGCCGGAAAGCCGAGTAGTTCGTTCGGCAGGCTGGTCACGACTCCGCCGACATGACAGGCGGACAGCACGACGACCCCGCCGGGCGCGACCGGGCGGATGAGGAATTCGCTGAGCGAGACCGGGTTTTCGCCGAGAAGCAGTACCGAGTTGAAGACCGATTCCTCCACCAGCACGCCATGGCAGGCGAGGTGCACGACCGCCACGTTCTCGATGGCGTCGAGGATGCCGCCGTCGGGGTGCGGTGCGGCCGGGTACAGGGCTAGGTCGTCGATGATTTCGCGTTGCCTGCTCGCTGACATCGCCCGAATACGTTCTGTTTCCTGTTCATTCGCGGTAGCGCCGTCCGATCTCAGGTTTACCGCCGGCGTTCCGTGTATGGCGGCTATCGCGTCGCCTTCCGGCCCGACCATGGGCAGGAAGTCCGCGCCGGTCGAGGGGTCCACCGCGACAACCGCATTGCGCGAGGTCGGTCTGGAATGCAATGTGGCAGAGAGCAAGATGCCGGCGTTGGGTACGACGGTCAGGTCGAATTGCAGCTGCGCGGGCCGGCCGTCCACCAGTGCGCCGCCGAGCGGCAGCGTGGCGGCGGCGCCGACCGGCGCGAGGGCGAAGGCGGCCAGGTCGGGCCACTGCACCCGGAAGGCGGCGAGGCTCGCATCGCCGAGTTCGGTCAGGATCTCGGTGAGTTCGTCGTGCCGGACGGCGGCAGCCGGACCGTCGCTCTCCCGACGGCGGTAGAGCTCGCCGATCCGGGCCTGCCACGCGTAAACCCGCTGGCTGGTGAACCGCGGCAGGTCGATGCTGACCGTCCGGCCGAGGCGCGCGGCATCGCCGTAGGTGCGGAAGGCGACGCCGCCGAGCGGAGTGGCGACGACGTAGACGACGTCGCGCGCCGAGCGGATGGCGGCCAGCTCGGTGACGCAGTGCCGCACGTCGGCCTCGAGCATGATGCGTTGGGCGGGAGCGCCTTCCACCGTCTTCACCTGGTGGACCCGGAGTTCTTCGAGCCGCCGGTTGATCATTCGGGCGTCCCGGTCGCCGGGATCCCAGAATTCCTCGGACTTGGTGTCCGCACCCCAGCGCTGGTTCTCCTGGGCGAGTTCGATCAGCTTCTGCGGATCGGGTTCGACCGCGCGGATCGCGGTCATGGTCTGCGTCGCGCTGTACAGGCTGCCCGAGACGTTCTCCAGCAGCAGTGGCGCGAACGCGGGCATCGAGCAGCGATGGTTCGCGTACGCGCCGAGCTCGAAGGCGATCTGGTTGGCCGCACGCAGGGGCATCTGCGCCTCGTCGTTCTGCCAGAACTGGGTGGTCACGTGCGCGTACGCGCGCGCGTGCATGGTCGAGTTAAGCGCTACTCGGAACCAATTACACTCCGGCAGTTCCGATTCCAGGAGGATCGCCCAGCGGAGCACGTCCGTGGCGATCAAGGCCTTCCCGAGATCGGCGCCCGACGTCGGCACGAACTCCAGGATGAACAGGTTCACTTCGGCGAGGGCGGCGCGCACCTCGTCGGGCGTGCGGGCCTCCTCGGCGAGGGCGACGCGTTGTTTCAGGTACTCCACCCGTTCGGCCAGCGCCGGGTCGATACGGTTCTTCTTACGCTTGAACACGTCCCGAACCACCCCGGTCATCTGGTCCACAACCATCCGTCCTTGTCGTAGTTCTTCGTTCGCACGCGGCGGCGCGCGAATCGGAGCGAGTCGAGCAGTGGGTGCTCTGGGGTTGCGATGACCTCGTACAGCCAGCCCGAGATCATGAACTCCAGGTCGGAATCCGGATTTTCGGACAGGGCTTCGTACAGCGGTGTGCTGTCGAGCAGTCGGGCCATCTCGACGACCGCCGCACCGGTGCAGCCGATCTCGCCCGGGCCGAGCAGGCCGACGGCGGCCGAGGCACGTAGCCGCATGCGATCGCGCGAGTGCTGGTTGTCGAGTTCGAGTCGATCGCGCAGGGTATGCAGCAAGGTCATTACCGCAGTAGGTATTTCGTCGGTCGGCGGAAGAATCACCGTCATCCCGTCGCCGGTGCCTGCCCGATCGATTTCGTCGAGGTCGAACCCGAGCGTGCGCACCACCTCGCGGACCAGAGCGGCCAGCCGATGCTGGACATCGTTCTGTGCCGCGGCGCAACGGCGGCGGTATCCGGCGATGTCCACGGCGAAGCCGAGGCGCAGTTCGGTCCGATCGCTGCGCGGGGGCGCACTTCCGTTCGGACCTTGTTCGGCCAGAACAGATTTCGGCTGACCTACGACACCTTGGGGACCGATGTTCCAGTCTGCCAGCAGCTTTCGCACATGCTGCACTCGGTCCAGTGCCGTCTGTAGCAGACGGGTCGCCTCGCCGACGCGCTGCGGGAGCAGTTCGGTGAGGGCGTGATCGGCGGGACACGGCCTGGCCATCGCGAGTTTCATATTGTGCTCGGCGATCTCGACGGTGTATCGCATGTCCTGCAAATCATTCAGCGTGGCAACCAATGTCATTTCGCCGGCCGCCAGACCGCGGATCTGATTCGCGGCCGCCGTCACCGTGATCGGGGCGGCCACCAACATGGCGAATCCGTCGACCCGGTCTCTGGCTTGCTGCTGCAACTCGTGCAACTGCGCTCCGTCACCGACGACGCGGGCCGCGTGCCGGAGGTTGGCCGCGTGCATGAGGTACCGGGCCAACGGCGGCATCGCCAGGCCGCCGGCGCTCCAGGTCCACGCGCTCAACTCGGCCGCGTGCCCGCCCGGTGCGCCGACCACGAAGATGCGGTTCGGGTCGGTGTCGGCCGAACCGAACTCCCACATCGCCAGCGCCGACCCTTCCGGGCTCGGTTGCCGCAGCCAGGTTTCCGCGGTCAGCCGAAACGGCAACGCCGACTGCATGATCGGCGCGAGCGCGACGGTCGCGTCGTCCGGCAGCTGCGCCTGATAGAGCACGGCGGTGCCGAGGAAGGCGGGTACGCCGTCGATCGACAGCTGCCGCCACCAGCGGTCGAATTCCCGCCAGCCGGGCGCGATCGCCGATCCGATGCGCAGCCTGCGCTGCTCGGTGTCCATCGGAGCGGCGAACACCACAGAGAAGTTCAGGATGTCGTGCTCACGCCGGGCGATCATCTGGAGGTCACCGGTATGGTTTTCCGCGAGCGCCAGCGCCGTGGCGGCGCCACTGCGAATTCTGCCCTCGGGCAGCGCGGGTGGCAGATCACAGGTTTCCACCGGCCGGTCGATGCCGAGCTGATCCGCGCAACGGGCCCAGAGCGCGCGCACCTGCTGTACCGCCGTCGCCGCCCACGGTCCGTCGAGCGGCGCGAACACGTGCGCCACCAATTCCTGGTCGACTAAGCCGTTCTCGTCCATCGGGTCACCTACTCGTGCTCGTCCGCGGGGTGACCGGGTCCCCGCCCAGTGAATGCACCAGGGTGTGGAGTCGGTCCAGCACCCGATGCGGCGCCGGCGAGCGGTCGCGGGTGCCGATGCGGGTGGCCCGGACCGGACCCATCAGTTCGACCTCGCCGATGGACTCCCGGACAGCGAGCGTGTCGCCGTTCGCCAGCGCTACGGCGAGGGCTTCGACCGAATCCACCACGTGTGCCCAGCGTGGCGGTGGCAGATGCCATTCCGCGATATCCCCGAGGACTTCGAGGAGGTCGTCGCGCGTCTCCGCATCGAGCTGCGTCTCCCACCGGAGGGGCGGTAGGGGGCCGTCGACGGACTCACTCATGGGATCACCATTCGCTGTGCATCACGAAACTCATTGCGTACCAAGAGTTTATCGATGCACGAACGAGCGCGATGTCCACCAAACGACGTACAGCGAGCGCCGCGACGAGGGCGTACGCGCAGGCCTCGGCGCCCTGGGCGGCGCGACGACGACAGACCTGTGCCGCGCCATAGTCCATCCCAGCGTATCGACGCCGGCTCGAATCCGGTGTCCGCCGAACGACCTACAGTTGTCGGATTTCGCGGACTACACCTCGACCCGCTCGCCCATGATCACGGTCCGCTCCCCCGGCAGCCCGAAGTATTCGGCGGCATCGGCGGTGATGTAGGACGTGGCGATGAACAGCCGCTTACGCCAGTCCGCCATCGTCGGCTCCGTCCCGCGCTTCAGCTCGATCTTCGACAGGAAGTACGAGGCGCCGTCGACCGAGATCCGGCCTTCGGTCTGCTCGGGGTCGAGCAGCCGCAGGGTGTCCGGGATGTTCGGCGTTTCCATATAGCCGAAATGCGCTGTCACGTGGATGATTCCGTCGTCGGAGTAGCCGAGCGCGTCGATCTCGGTCCGGTTCGCGTCCGCCACCCGGGGCACCGGGAGGGTGTTGATCGACATGATCACCACGTGCTCGTGCCGCACGTGGTTGTGTTCGACGTTGGCCCGCATGGCCAGCGGAGCGGTCTCCATGCCTCGATTGAGGAACACCGCGGTACCGGGAACCTGCACCAAAGGTGGCTCGTGATACTGCAATCCATCGATGAACTCGCGCAGCGGGCCCTCCTTTTCCTCCCGCGCGCGGGTGACGACGTCGCGACCGCGAGCCCAGGTGCTCATCACGGTGAACGCGGTGAGCCCGATCAGCAGCGGTAGCCAGGCGCCGTGCACGAGCTTGGTCATGTTGGCCGCCAGGAACAGCGCGTCGACCGCCAGCAGCGGGACCGCGCCGAGCAGGACCAGCCACAGCGGCGTATTCCATTTGATCCGGGCGAGATAGAAGAACACCAGCGTGGTGATGGAGATCGTCGCGGTCACCGCCATACCGAACGCGTAGGCCAGCGCGGCCGAACTGCGGAACGCGAAGACCAGCGTCAGCACCGAGAACATCAGCACCCAGTTGATCCACGGCACATAGATCTGCCCGATGGTCGACTCCGAGGTGTGCGCGATCCGCAGCCGCGGCAGATAACCGAGCTGCGCCGCCTGTGACGCCACCGAATACGCGCCGGTGATCACCGCCTGCGAGGCGATCACCGTTGCCGCGGTCGCCAGCAACACCAGGGGCAACCGTGCCCAGCCGGGTGCGAGCAGAAAGAACGGGCTGCCGACATTGCTTTCGTCACCCAGAATCAGCGCGCCCTGCCCGAGATAACTCAGCACGCAGGCGGGTAGTACCAGTCCGAGCCAGCCGCGGGTGATCGCCTTTCGGCCGAAGTGCCCCATATCCGCATACAGCGCTTCCGCGCCGGTGATCGCGAGCACGATCGCGGCCAACGCGAAGAACGCGATACCGAAGTGCCCGAACATGAAACCGAGCGCATACGTCGGCAACAGCGCCTTCAGAATTTCCGGATGCCGGGCGATGCCGGAGATGCCGAGCACCCCGATCGTGCCGAACCAGAGAATCATCACCGGACCGAACAGCCGGCCGACCGCCGCCGTACCGCGCCGCTGCACGGTGAACAGCACGATGATGATCACCGCCGTGATCGGCACGATCAGCTCTTCCAAGCCCGGCTGGACGATCTTGAGGCCCTCCACCGCGGACAGCACCGAGATCGCCGGGGTGATCATGCTGTCGCCGAAGAACAGTGCCGCACCGAAGATCCCCACCCCGGCCAGCAGCGTCGCGGCCCGGCCGCCACGCCCACCGCCCAACCGCCGCAGCAACGTGATGAGCGCCATGATCCCGCCCTCACCGTCGTTGTTCACCCGCATCACCAGCGAGATGTAGGTCAGCGTGACGACGATCATCACCGACCAGAAAATCAGCGACACCACCCCGTACACGTTGTCCGTGCTGATCGGCACCGGATGCGGATCGCCGGGATTGAACACCGTCTGAATCGTGTAGATCGGGCTGGTCCCGATATCGCCGAACACCACACCCAGCGCCCCGATCACGACCGCGGCCCGCACCTTCCGCCCCCCCGCCACCCGCGGAAACCGCCGGAGTCACCTCGACCGCTGCATCCATGACGCCTCCTCGCTACCCGGCCCGCACCCATCGTGCCGTGGTTTGCCGCCACGTCACTGTAACTACGCGGCGAGTCGATCTCCCGCCACGCAGACAATCCACGGCGTCGGCCGTCGATTTCCGCTAAAGAAGATCAAGGCGCGATCAGCGAAGCCGGGTAACTGCTCGAGGTGGCCTCGACACGCGCTGTGACAACTCGCTGGCAAATGACCATCCCCCTTGACGTTGCTGCGGCTGGGACCGAGGTCTGGGCAGGGCCGAGAAGACCTGTCGCGCAGCCGAACACGGTGCGGTATCTGCGCTGGTCGGGGTTGCGGCACCGGAGAAGATCAGAAGCGAAAGCTGGTCAACCGCACCCACCGCGCGCGGTGGTCTACAGGCGGGCTTAACGGGGTGTAGGCCGGGATCGGTTGAAGCGGCGGCGAATTCACAGCATTGACATATGAATTCACGTACCCTTTTACACAAGTCCTATCGCGGATCGGTCGCTAGTTCATCACCATTGGATAACAGGTAGTCAGCGCTGCGTGCATGCTGGCGCCTGACTTACGTGACGATCGAGGTCAAACCGGATGTGCATACGGGTACAAGCGCGCGCTGATGCGTGGCGCCGGTGGGTTGGGGATCAGGGCAGCGGGCATCGGGCGCTGCCGGATGGAGGTCGCGGATGAGCGCGCCACCTGATCGAACAGCGAACTGGCACAATGGATTCCGAAGATTCGGCGGACGCACGGGAATGCTGAGCGGGCCGCCGCTGATCGAGATCAGGGAACCGGGCCGGGAAGCCCGGCGGCTGATGCTCAGCGGCCCGGTCACCTTCGGCCGCAACGGCGACAACGAACAACTAGCCGATACCGCTATCTCGCCGCGTCACCTACGACTAGTACCCAGCCCCACCGCGCTCTCGGTGGTCGATCTCGGCAGCCGCACCGGCACCACCGTGAACGGTGTCCCGCTCACCGGACGCACGGCGCTGACCTCCGGCGATACCGTGCAACTCGGCGACACCGAAATCATCGTGCTCTACGACCCGGTCACCGAACCGCTGGCCCGGATCGACGAGGAAGCGCCGAGCGAACCGCCCACTGCCCCACCGCCGGTCGCTCCCCCACCGCCCAGATGGTTCACCCTCGCCAACCGGATCCTCGAGCTCGACCCGGACGGAAGGCGAAATCTGTTCCCCGCGTCCACCGAAATACCCAGTCGAATGCCGCGGAAGATGTGGCACCTGGTGCGCATCGCCAGCATCGCGGTCTATCTGGAAATGATCGTCGCGATGTTCGTCCGGCCGGCGGGCGGGTTGTTCGTCTTCTTCGGCGTGGTGGTGCCGCTCTTGCCGGGCCTGTTCCTGATCGCGCCGGGGCTGTGGCGCAACAGCTGCCCGTTGGCGGCGACGAATCAGATCCCCCGGGTACTGCGCTTCACCCGTGGCAAGAATCCGCCCGATTGGCTATATGCCCGAGGCTATCTCGGGGCAACCACGTTGTTCTTCGGTATCGCGGGTGCCAGGCTGGCCGGCCTGGATCGCAATGGAGTCGCCGCGGGCACCGTGCTGCTGCTGGTCCTCGTCGCCGCTTTCACCGGCGGCTTCCTGTTCAAAGGCAAGAGCGGCTGGTGCAGCAGCATCTGCCCGTTGTTCCCGCTGCAACGCGCGTACGGGCAGACACCGTTCGTCACAGTGCCCAACAGTCATTGCGAGCCGTGTGTCGGCTGCGCGAAGAATTGCTTCGACCTCAAGCCGCGGTCCGCCTATCAATCGGATCTGACCGACCCGGATTTGGCGTGGAGCGCGCCGCGCAAACTGTTCGCGGCCGCGTTGCCCGGCTTCGTCCTCGGCTTCTTCACCCTGGCCGGACGGACCGAAACCGGCCTGGGGCAGCGGTATTCGGTGCTCGCGCTGTTCATGGTGGTCGCGGTGGGCCTGTTCTTCGCCCTGGACGCGATGACGCCGCTCAGCATCGCGACGATCAGTGTCGGTTATTCGGCGTTGGCGCTCAATATCTTCTACTGGTTCGCCGCGGCGACGCTCGCTCGCTCGTTCGGGACGGTCACCGGGCTCAGCGCGCCATGGCTACATTGGCCGATCAGCGCGTTCATCCTGCTCGCCACGATCGTGTGGATCGCCCGGACCCGGGTCGTCGAACTGCAATTCGCGCTGAGCACCGGAACCCGCACCGAACCGGTCCTACTGGCGCTGCCGAAGGTTCGGCCGAAGGATGTGGAAAAGCCCAGTGCGCCCGCGGCTTCGGTCAGCTTCGACGGCGTCGAGGTGGCTGCCGACAGCGGGATGAGCCTGCTCGATGTCGCCGAGCGCGGCAAACAGCAGATCGAGGCGGGCTGCCGGATGGGCGTGTGCGGCGCCGATCCGGTCGCGGTGCTCGTCGGGATGTCGTGCCTGTCGCCGCCGGGCCAGGACGAGCGGAATACGTTGCGGCGACTGGGTTTCGCCGACAACACCCGGATGGCCTGCTGCGCACGGATCAGCAGCGGTGCGGTCGAGGTTTCGCTGACGCCGGAACCCGGGAATACGAACCGGCTTCGGCCGACGCGGTTCGATCGGTCCATCGTCAGCGTCGCGGTGATCGGCAACGGCATCGCGGGCGTGACGGCCGCGGACTTCCTGCGGCGCAATCACCCCGATTGCGAAATCCACCTCGTCGGGCGGGAATCGCATCCGCTCTACAACCGGATGGGCATCTCGAGACTCGTGTACGGACGCTCGGCCATGCAGGGCCTGCACCTGTTACCCGAGCAGTGGTACGACGACCATCAGATCACCACCTGGCTGAATACCCTGGCGACCAGCATCGATCTGGCCGGACGACGGGTCTTCCTCGGCACCGGCGAAGCGCTCCCCTACGACCGCCTGATCCTCGCGATGGGTGCGAGCAGCGCACTGCCGCCCATCGAAGGACTCTCGCGGCCAGGTTGTTTCGTGCTCCGTGAGGCCGGTGACGCGATCTGGATTCGCTCCTACGCGCAGCAATTCCGGTGCGCCACCGCGGTCGTCGCAGGGGGCGGGCTGCTCGGGCTGGAGGCCGCGCACGCATTGCACCTGCTGGGACTGCATGTCACCGTGCTCGATCGTGGTGATCGGCTGCTGGCCAAGCAGATCGATGCTCGCTGCTCTCAATTGGTGCTCGACCATTTCATCAGGACCGGCATCCAGGTGCTGCGGCATGCCGAAACGGTCAGCGTCACCGGTGATCCGGCGGTTCGCCGAGTGGTACTACGCGATGGTCGCGAGATCGATTGCGACCTCTTCCTGACCGCCACCGGGATCCGGCCGAATATCGAACTGGCACGCAGCGCGGGTGTGCCCGTGGAACGCGGTGTGCTGGTGGACGATCGGATGCGCACCCACGTCCCCGACGTCTATGCCGCCGGCGACATCGCCGAACTCGACGGGCAGATCTTCGGGCTGTGGCCGATCGCGGCCGAGCAGGCGCAGGTCGCCGCCGTGAACGCGCTCGGCGGCGATCGGCCACTCGCCGGTGCCGCGCCCGCCATGATCCTGAAAGGCGTTGGTCTGGAACTGTTCTCGACCGGAAAGGTGGACCCGGAGTTCGGCGACGAGGTGATCGTCCTGGACCGCTCCGACTCTTACCGGCGCTTGATCCTGTCGCACGGACGGGTCGTCGGAGCGACCGTCCTGGGTCACCATCCCGGCGATCTGGCGGCGGCGCGACAGGCCTTGAGCAATCGACTGCCGGTGCCGGTCACCGCGCGGGGCGCCCTCTATGCCGGCGATTGGTCAGTGCTCGCACATCTCGAAAGCGAGGCCGTGAACAAGCCTGCCGCACAACCGGTTCGGACAATGTGACAGTGCCCTGCCTGACCCCTCGGACAGGCAGGGCACCACCGGACCTCAGCGTGCGGTACGGCTGGTCGACACGACCAGGGACGCAAGGCCACTGAGCCCCGCACCGAACCACAGGACCGCCGAGAGCACGACATTGTCGGCGATGATGCCGCCGAACAGCGCGCCGAGCGCGATCGCCAGGTTGAACATCGCGGTGTTCAACGCGGTGGCCGCCTCGGTCGAGCCCGGCGTGCCCGAGGCCACCGCCGCGACCGCGAACCATCGTCGCAGGGGCGGCACAGAACACCCGAGCCGCTCGGGCGAGCCGGTCCACCATGGCTGCACTTGCCTTGCCGGAACATTGGTGGCCGCTCGGACCAATCGCTGGGCCTACCCGTGACGAACTTCAGCGGAGAGGTTTGTCGAGTTCGAGGTGTGATGGTTATGGCGACAGTCGGAATATCAGCTGAACGGACAGTCGTGCGGGGGGTGCTGCTCTCCGGCGAGTTCACCGCCGGGATGCGGCCCAACCTGCTGCGTCACGTCGACCAGCAGGTCGGCGGCGAGCCGTCCACCGAGGTCATCGTCGCTGTGCTCGATCGCCTCACCGGCGAGGCCGGGCCGCACATCGACGATGTGGCCGTGCTGTATCGCACGGCGGACGAGCGACGGGCCCTCGTCACCTACCTCGCATCGCGCAAATGGCGGTCGGCGTCGCTGGTTTCGATTCGGTCGGCGCTGCTCGCGGTGGTGCAGTGCACGCCCGAGCTGGCTGCGTTCGACACGGTGTTGGTCGTCGAGGCTCTCCGCGACAGCACCTGCTGCGCGATCGTCGGACCGGATCGGGCGCGAATTCTGGCGTCGGACTCGTGGACGGCCGGTATGCACGACGCCGAATCGGCAGGCCGCGCGGTCGCCCAGTTCTGGCCGGTGCTGGACGCGCTCTCGGTGCGGCCCGACGCCGTCGTGCTCTGCGGTGCGGCGGCTGCCGACCCGGAGATAGCCACGGTGCTGGACACCGCATTCGCAGTTCCGGTGCGCCGACTACCGGACTTCGCCAACGCGGCGGCCCTCGGCGCCGCACTGGTCGCGGCCGAACAGCTCCGAAACGAGCCTGTCCCCGCACCGCGCCGGCACCACCGCCCACGCCGGCTACTGCTGTCCGCCGCCGCCCTCGCCGCCCTGCTCGGCGCTTCGTCATTCACCATCGCGCAGCTACGCACCGAGCACACACCGGTCGTCCATGTCCTCGAAGCGGCGACGAAACCGGCTCTCCCAGAAACGATCACCTCGGACACACCTGCACCGGCGCAACCACCGATCGCCGACGAACCGGACGAACCCACGTGGGTGCCGCCGGTTACCAGACCACCGACCCGCACCACCACCGATCGAGTCGACCCGCCACCGCCGGCCTCCTCGATCTCCCCTGAACCAACCCTCCCGCCGACTTCCACCACCGTCGTTGCACCGAACGGGGATTGGTTGTTCCCCGGCGAGTCCCCACCACCGCCCTCTGGATCGGACCCCGCGGTTGTTCGCGCTTGGTGGGACAACCACCTCGCCTTGAAACAACGCTGGCTCAACGGTGGTTAGTCACAGCATCGATCAATCGCGGCCGAGATCGCCTGTTGGGCAATAGATCACCACGTGGGCCAGGTTCAGTGGTGCGATGGCGTCGGGCCGGGCGTCGTGAGTCGTTCCGTCGGTCCGCCGTAGGCAATGTGGGTGGTCCGCTTGGCCAGTAGCCAGGTCTGGTCAACTTTGCGGAAGGTGTCTTCGTAATGACCGACGTTGACCGGGGCCTGCGGTGGGATCATTCCGTCGGAGTGGCCATCAGTGCGGTAGGTAGTGAAATAGGTTGTGGCGGTGGCTGTTTCCGGAGAGGTGACGGTAACGAGGATGTTCGTGCAGAGGCGGCGAGAGAGCCGGTCGGCCGGTCGAGAGCCGAAGTAGTCGCCCAGCGCCTCGCGCCCTTGCACCCGGCGATCGCCCGCAGGCCATTCCCATACCCCGTCCGGGGTGAACAGCTCTGCGACAGTGGAGGGTTCGCCGAGATCGAGCCGCCGGACGAACTCGATGATCAGGCGCTCACAGGATCGTTCAGCGATCATCACGGCCAGTGCATCGGAGTCAGTTCCCATAGGAATGTCGTATCAGGTGGCGAGCGGGGCGGGCGAGCGCGTTTCGGGGCATCACGCAGTTTCTGATCCGTGCGGCTTGGGCTGCCGCGGTCCGCGGGCGGCGATCACCACCCCGACTCCGACGATTCCGGCTCCCACGAAACGCACGAACGAACCTTCCGAGACGCCGAGCGCCATTCCGGTGAGCAACGCGCAGACGGGCACCACACCGGCGAACGCGCCGGCGGTCTCGACGGGGATTCGGTCCAGCGCCGCGTACCAGAGGAGGAACGCGCCCGCCGAGGCGACGACGGCCAGGTAGCCGATTGCCGCCGATTCCGACAGCGTGGGCAGGCGCAAGGTCGGCAGGTCGATCACCAGCGCGACGATTCCGCAGAGGACCGCGCCTGCCGTCGCGGCGTAGGTGGCGGTGGCCTTCGCGCCGATCTCGCGCACGAGCGGGATGGCAACGAGGGAGAACGCGCATTCACCGGCGAGCGCACCGGCAGCGAGCAGCAGTCCGACCGGGTCGTCGGCGGAACCGGACCATTGCACGACGATCGCGCCGGTCGTCACGATTCCGGCGGCGACCACCGCTCGCACCGACGGCGAGCGGCGGGCCATGAGCGGGCCGAACATGGCCAGCACCACCGGCACCGCACCGACGACCGCGCCGACCACCCCCGCGTCGACCCGTTGCAGGGCCAGCACCAGGCAGATGTTGAAGCCGGCCAGGCCGGTCGCGCCCAGCACGCCGATTCGGACGAGTTGCGGCCTCGTGACCCGGGGAAGCTGCCGCCGGAACCACAGGAACATGAGCGCCGCGGCGATGCCGTATCTGACCGCTTGCCCGGTCATGATGGGAAACGTGGTCAGTGCCGTCGTCGCGGCGATCGCGGAACCGACCGCCACGCTGGAGCCCAGGGCGAGCAGGCCGCCGGACCAGACGCCGGAACGCTGCTCGGTGCCCCGGATTACGCTGAGGCTCATTCGATTTCGCTCGCTTCGACCGGACGCAGCGCGGTCACCGGGCAGCTCTGGGCGCAGTCGGACAGCACCGTGCCGCGATGTTCACAGGCGTCTGGGTGACGGGATCGGATCTCCGCCAACCGCTCCGGCCGGAGCACGTCCTGGACCACCGAGGGATGACATTGACCGCGGGTGAACAAGAAGCCATCGCAGTGGTGCGCCTGCTGATAGGACGGTGCCGCCTGCAAGGTCTGATGCAGGCGGTGGATTCGGTAGTGCGGCACCGCCGGGTACAGGTGATGGGCCAGGTGCCAGTTGGAATTGTGCGGTGCGAGAAATTGGCGAACCAGCCAGGACGCATCCCAACTGCGCGTCGCCTGCCAAGGATTGTCTGAGCGCAGACCGGCGTGATCGGCGATATCGCTCCAGTACCGCAGCACTTGATAGAAGGTGGCATACGGCACCACCCAGAGGAGCAGGAAGTCGAGACCGAAACCGGTCAGTACAAAACCTGCGGACACAATCACCAGGAAGAGAATCCGAAGGCGGGTCTCCTTACGGTCCTCGTCCCGCCCGATAAGATCCGCGGTCACCTGAAATGGCACGTGCGCCAGCAATAGCGGCTTGATCAAGTGCCGGCGGACGAATTGTTTCATGTCACGCGGATTCACCAATCCGAGGCGCATATAGCCGAGCAATTTCGGATCACGGCGATCGTCCCACAGGTGACGATGGTGTTCGCAATGCGCGCAGGTGTACGACGACAGCCCGGAGAAAACCGGCCAGGCGATGAAGACTCGACCAAGCCACTTGTTGAGCGGCCCATGCCGAGTCAGCTTCAGATGACTGGCCTCGTGCATCAGGCTACGCAGCGCGCGCTGCCTACCGCCCACGACGAGCACGCCGAGCACGTACACGACAGGTTGATAGTCGCAGCTCACGACGGCGACGGCCACACCGACGATGACCAGCCAGTCGACGAACAGGTCGAGCGGACCGTGCCAGTTGTCCCTGCTGTTGTGAATATCTTTGACGGCTTCCTTGACCTCGGGCGAAAGTTCCCGTTTGAAACCGCCAACCGGTGGTCTCGACGCTCGACACCGCTGCTGAACCCGGTCCTTTTGTGGCATTACCGCATACACCCCGTTGAACTACCGCACGGAAACAACACATTCGGTCACCGTGACTGGACCTACCGGATCACGATGCTAGCGGCCGATTGAATGCGTGTCGCGACGTTATTTCTGGTGTGTAAAGTAATTCCGACTGGCCGGTTTTCGAGGTATCGACAATGGGAATTGTGCAAAATCCGGCATTCTACATCGAATGGCACGGCGCGGGTCTCGGATTTCAACTGGGGAAAGCGGAGGAAAGTGTCCGGAATTCCGTCGAACGCCATTCTAGCGACTGCCAGGAATTCGCGGAACAGCTGCCGCCATAGCCGGTGTGACGCAGCTCCCGACGCACAAGATGCTGGTCAACGCGGCTCGAGCTAGGCTCGGCACCGCGCTACCAGCAAGAACCCGACTCGGCCGGCGGCCACCCTCCACCGGCGAACCGGATATGAGGAGCTTTTGTGCGCGGTTTCAAAATCTATGCGGCCGGACTGAGCGCGTTAGCGCTCACCTTGCTGTCGACCACCACGGCCGGCGCCGACGTGGACGTCGTGCCGCCCCCGCCCAGCGCGAACAACTGGTCCTGCCAACCGAATGCCGCGCACCCGCGGCCGATTGTCCTGGCTCACGGCACCTTCGAGAACCGCCTGGACAACTGGTTCGCCATGTCACCGAGGCTGGTCGCGGCCGGCTACTGCGTCTACGCGCTCGACTTCGGCCGCGGCCTGGGCGGCACAGTGTCCGGCGTCGGCCCGATGCGCGCATCCGCGCAAGAGATTTCGGACTTCATCGACCGCGTGCTCGCGACAACCGGTGCGCAGCAGGTCGATATCGTCGGTCATTCCCAAGGCGGCCTGCTGCCGAGGTACTACCTGAAGAACCTCGGCGGCGCTCCGAAGGTGCACACCCTCATCGGCCTCGCGCCCGACAATCACGGCACCACTTGGGGTTTGGTCGGCGTGCCGATCACCCTGGTGCCACCGGCGACCGACCTGGTGTGCCCGTCCTGCACCGAACAACTGCCGACCTCGGACTTCATCACGCAGCTCAACAGCGGCGGCGAAACCCGACCCGGCGTCAGCTACACCGTAATCGCCTCCAAATACGACGAATTCGCGACGCCGTACACCACCGGATTCCTCAACGGCCCAGACGTCGACAACATCACCTTGCAGGACGTCTGCCCCGGGGACTTTTCCGAGCACATGGCAATGACCTCCGATCCGGTCGCAATCCAGTTGGTGCTCAACGCATTAGACCCGGAACACAAGGCACCGGTCCCCTGCGGAATCGGTGTCGGATCGGCACAGCAGTAGGCGACCGGGTTGCCTACCGAATGCAGTGTGCCGAGGCGTTAGTTATGGCAGACATTCGTGTCGGCGGAGAACAGCAACAGTGACGTGACCGCCTGCGGTGCCGCGGAGTCACTCTGACGAATTCCCATGAATCCGTAGCGGTTTGCCGGATGACCGAGCACTGTCGCCGAACTCCAGTTCACCCCGAGCTTGAGGTCCGGATAGGTCGCGCGGACGTCGGCGGCCGTCGAACCCGCGGTGATCCCCTCCGGAGTGCGCGGGACGTTCTGCGGAATGATCGAGACGACTTTGCCTTCGTTGATATAGCCGCTCCATCCGGCGCGGGTGGTGAACGACCGGCAGCCGAGATCTTCGTCCGGGCCCTTGATCTCGGCGATCTTCCCGGTGTTCCTGGCCTGCGCCACGGTCATGCCCAGGTCGATTCCGTCGTAACCGACCGGACCCAGGACCGCGTCCTGCTCCGCGGCCAGCCGCGTGACGGCGGTGGGAGCCGCCGCAGCGGCAGCCGACGCCGGCCCGGCAACCGTCGCGGGTTCAGTCGAGCAGCCCGCGACGACCGCCATCATGACGCCGGCCGTCGCGCCCAGTCGGATAGTGCGTTGCCACGAAAACACGGATCGTCCTCACCAAGTTCGTACCGTTTTGCCACGGATTGACCAGGTGATGCTAAGCGGCCGCCGAGTCCGAGCGCGAGCCCCGAAAATCCGGTGCAGGCTAACCGGGCAACTGGAAATCGGCCTTGAATCGCGGCCCCGGCGACAGCCCGCGCAGTACCGCGCTGATCCAAGCCACCGCGGGCGGCCATCCCGCTCCCGCGTTGACCACGTGCTCAGGCAGCGGCATCGTGTAGAACCGCAGGTCCGCGCCCCGGTTCCAATAGTCGTTCACCGCGGGCAAGACCACGGACGCGGGGATCAGCTCGTCCCAGATCCCGTGGAACCAGAAGATCGGGCTGTCCGGAATGTGCTGCCCCAGGCTCTGTTCCTGCAACACCTGCATGACGCCCGGCGCGTTCTCCAACGTCATACCGGGATTGAAATAGTCGCTGATCGGCCGGTACATGCCGGACAGCGCCACGGTGTAGACGCAGCGGCTCTGCATATCCGCCAGAATCGCCTGCCCCTCCTTGGTCAGCAGCTTCGTCGCATCGAACTGCTCGGGGAACTCGCGCGACAACCCGGCGAAACCGAGCCACATGGTGAAGTTGCTGATCCCGGTGAGCCCCGGTTGTTGCTGGGTCGCATACCGCGCCTGCAAGCGCAGGTCGCCGGGCGTCCCACCGATTGCGGTGCCGAGCAATCTGACGTCGGGAGCGTAACTTTCGCGCATCTCGGCCGCGCGGATCGACCCCGAACCGCCACCGGAGTAGCCGTACATGCCGATCCCGGAATCCGTAAGTCCCAGCGACGCATCATTTTTCATGGCGCGCAGACTGTCCAACACCATCTTGCCCTCGTCGAAGGTGTTGAAAGTGTTGAACTTACCGTCGAAGTCGGGCACGTTGATCGCGAAGCCCTGCGCCAGCCAGCCCACCGCCAGCGCGGCTTCCTTCATGGTGCCGACCTGCAACGTATAGGACGGGTTGCACGCGGAGTTGGTCGAATCGATCGCCTCCTGGAACGAGACCACGGGCCGCGGGCCGCCGGTCCAGGGAATGCCCGGAGTGATCACCGAGGTCGCGGTGGCGATCGGATTGTCGTGAATGTCGTTGCTGCGGAACAACAGTTGCTTGGTGTCGACCGGGAACGGGATGCCGAGGATCCGGGTCTGCACAGTGCGCGATCGAATGATCTGCCCCGGCGCGTAGGACGCCAGATCGTCCGGGTCGGCGTACCACGGATCCTCCGCGGGCACCGGGATGGGCAGCAGGTCGTAGATCTGCGGCTCGGCGGGCAACTGCGGCAACTGATTCTGATCCGGAGGGAACGCCGGATACGGATCGCCGGCCGCGATACCGGCGCTGGACACGGCCAGGCAGAGTGCCGTCAGTGGCACCGCCGCCCAGGTGAATCGCTCCCCGAACATGCACCCTCATCTCGTCAACTGTGATCGGCGTCATGCGACGACCGAGCTGGTGTCAGTACACCCCGCGCCCGACCCGCTCGCTATCGACAAACAGACAGACTCCTGTCCCGGACAGTTGTGCACATCCATAGAATTCGGCCGCACGAGCGCGAATCAGGCCGAAAACGCCTTCTCTTCCAGTAGTTGTGCGGTCCGCGCGGCCGACAAGGTCATCGCCTCCGTCGGGCGCTGCGGGTCGTATCCGGTGAGTTCGGCGATCCGGGTCAGTCGATAGGTGATGGTGTTGCGGTGCACGAACAGCAGGCGTGCCGCGGCGTTCTGGTTGCACTCGTTCGCGAAGAACACGCCGAGCGTCTCCGCCAGCACCGGTTGATCCGCGAGCGGCTCCAGCACCGAGGCCAGCTCCTTGCGCACCGATCCGTCGACCGCCACCGCGTACTCCAGCCGCAGGTCCTGCCGACGGCAGATCACCTCGTTGCGGGACAGGCAGCGGCCGAGTTCGGCGACGACCCGCGCCTCCGCGAAGGACGCCGGGATGGCCGCGCGGGTCGCTGCGGGCGATACCCCGATCCACAGCAAAGGCGCTGCGCCCGTGCCGATTCCGGGTGCCAGACGGCTCGACAGATTCTCGATGACCGCCGTGCTGTCGTCGCCCGAATCGATCGGGATCAGGGCCGTCCAGCCACGAATATCGCGGCGCAGGAAGGCGCCCGGGAGGTCGTGGATCCGGTGTCGCAGATCGGTCAGCGTGCCGGGGCCGGGGTCTCCTGGGCGGATCACCGCGACCACGAACGCGTCCGCGACCGGCACCGCCGGATCGTCGAGCCAATCGCCCGGATCCCGCCCGGCCAGCAGGGCGTCGACGATCCCGCGCCGGCGTTCGAGCTCGTCCGACGGCCGGCGTCGGGCATCTTCGACACAGGCCATCGCGATGCGGGCGGTCATGAGGGACAGGTATTCCGAGAGTGGCCTGCCGATCTCGGCGAGCGCCGCCCGGGCGGCCGGCGATGCCGTGCTCGGCAGCTGGGACCAGAGGAAATCGACGCCGGCCCGATAGTTGCCCAGCACCTCGTCCAGCGGCATCCCGTCGTGCAGCAGCGACACGGCGCGGTCGACCAGCGGGCGGGTGTCGTCCTCGGTCGGCTGGTTGCCGTCCAGCCAGAACCGGAAGAACAGTCGCACATTCAGCTCGGCGGCCGGCACGAAGTCCGCGTCGACCAGCGAGCTGGGCAGCACGTCGTAGATCGGTGATTGGGTGGAGAAGCCGCCGACCAACGCGATCGCATCCGCGAGCAACCGCTCGATGGTGCTGACCCGGCGGGTCGTGCGGTCGAACGCGGCCACGGTGCCCGCTCTGGTCACGGCAACTCCCAACGACGATGTTTGGTACCGCCCGGCCGTTCGAGGTTCAATGAACCCGGTACCGCCGGTAACGCCAATTTAGCAGACCTTCAGTCGCGGCTGCCGGATTCCTCGCCGTCAAGGCATCACCCAGGTCAGAACCTTTCGAGCTCGTAGAGCCGGGTCCCGGCGGAATCGTAGACGAGGGCGTGGTCGGCGCTGGTGAACTCGACTTTGTAGCTGGCGCGGTTGACGCTCTGGGTGACCACGAGGGTGTAGCGGCCGGTGGCGTCGGGTTTGCCGGAGAGCACGCAGGTCGACGGGCCGCCGATGTCGAGGGGTTTGCCCTGGTGGTAGTAGAGGCCGTCGCAGGAGCCGCCGCTGCCGTTGAATGTCTTCGTGCCCGTTCCGTCCGAGGCCGACCAGGTGCCGACCATGGCCGAGGCGTCGACGCGCGGGTTGGCCTTCGGCGCGGGTTCGGGGCTCGGGGCAACGGCCGTCGTCACGTCGCCGGTCGCCGGCTCAGCAGCCGTGGGCGGCCCCTTTCCGGCGAGCTGCCCGACCAGCAACCCCGCCAGAATCACTACGACGACCACCGCGATCACTGCGATCGCCGGATGCTGCCGGGCATAGTTGACGATCTTGCTTTCGTTCCTGATATCGACCGAGCCGCCACCGGAGTCGATCGAGCCGAACGAGACTCCGGCGAACTGCTGCGTGCTCAGCACGGGTGGTGCGCCCCCGGGCCCGGCCGCCGCCTCTACCAGCGCCGCGGCGAACATCGGATCGGAATCCGCGGCCGCGCCGAGCGTGCGTTCGGCGTCGGCGCGGGTTTCCGGCGAGACCACCCCGGTGCGCCCTTCGGCGATCAACCGGGCGAGCGTCTGGTCGGTCCCGAGCTTCGCGGCGACCACGTTCCACACGCGATCGACCGCGAGATCCAGCGCCTGATCGGTGAGACCGTTGACCCGCATGCCTACTCGGCGAGCCTTACCCAGCGACCACGCGATGAGCAGTCCGATGACGACATCCATCCCTATCGGCCGCTCTCGTCATCGTCACCACGAAACCCGCACGGCGTGCGGTCCGGGTGGTTGCGCTTGTGGGTGTCCTCGGTCCAGACGCTGATCGCGCCCCAGATCACGATCGCACCGATCGCCAGCGTGACCAGCACGACCACGATATCCATCGAAAGTCACGCTCCCCGTGCGGAATTCGAGATCTGCGCGGGCGGACTCGCGGCAACCCGATCAGGGGAACGTTGCGTCCCGAAACAAAAGAAGGAGTTCGCATCCTTGCGTGGTCTGACCATCCTGCAATGCTCACCCCCGTGCGGCGGGCGGGGTATCCACTGAACGTCCGACAGACGCTGCGTCGGCTCGTAAATAGCTGATCTACCGGCAGCCGATCACAGATTCCCCACTTTCACAGCTGCCGACTGCGGATTTCCAGGAGAATCCGTGTTTGATCTTGCGGAAACCGGGGAATTGCCCGCCTGTAGCTGATCGACCGCGCCTGTACTCGAGCGCGACCTCATCTTTTGCGGCTCGCGCATCGCACTGACGAATCGAGGAGATCATGCCTGAACTGTTGGATATCCATCGAGGAAAGACCCGCCGTCGCACAACCCTCGCGGTCAACGCGGTGGCTCTACTCGCCTCCGGGCTACTGGCCACGGCGCCGGCCGCGGTGGCGGATCCGTCCGCGGAGGCCACCAATGCGATCGACGCGCACTACAACGAATTCGGCGGGGCCGGATCGTTCCTCGGTGCCCCGCTCGGCCCGGCCACCGAGGTGGCCGGCGGTGCCGAACGCGCCTACCAGGGCGGCGTCATCTACTTCTCGCCGGATACCGGGGCGAAGGCGGTGTACGGCGAGATTCTGGTGAAGTACAAGTCGCTCGGCGGGCCGAGCGGACCGCTGCGCTTCCCCACCAACGACGAGACCGGCGCGGGCGACGGCGTCGGCCGCTTCAACGACTTCTCCGAGTCCGGCGGTGCCGCGATCTACTGGAAGCCGGAGCTGGGCGCCTGGACGATCAAGGGCAAGGTGCTCGACGCGTGGCGTGAAAGTGGCGGAATCACCGGGCCTTTCGGTTACCCACGCTCGGACATGACCGTCGACAACGGTGTCGCGACCGCGAACTTCGAGGGCCCGGCGGGCACCGAGATCAAGTGGTCCGACAGCGAGGGACTGGCGACCATGCCGCCAGAGCTAGCCGCGACCCTGCCGGGGTTCCGGGCGAACGCGCATGATGTCGCGGTGCCGAATCCGGTGCCGAACCCGGACAACGAGGCCACCGACGATTCCAGCGGTTCGGGCATCAACCGGTGGTGGGGCATCCCGATCGGCTTGGCCATCACGGCCGTCGTCGGCGGGTTGCTCGCGATGATCGGCCGTCGCCGGTCGGGCCCGACCCACTCGACCCGGGGGCCGGTCACGCCGACCACCCGCACGTCGGCGACCACGACGGGTAATCGGCAGGGCGTCGTGCCGCCGCGCGGTGACGCCACCGCCGCCTCGGCCGCTGCCGCGCAGCGCGGTTCCGCGACGGTCGCGGGCGCGCACGACATGCATCGCGACGCACCGCGCACCCGCGGCTAGACAACTGACGACCACTCGAAAGGAACGACAATGGAATGGCTATTGGGCGTACTAGGTGGACTGGTCGGCGGGAACATGGCCGGTGCGGGCAAGGGCTTCGGCCTGGTCGGAAATAGCGCGGCGGGCGCGGTCGGCGGCGGTGTCACCGGCGCGATCATCCAGGCGGCGACCGGCTCGGGCCTGGATCTCGGGCAGGTCATCGGCCAGGTGGCCGGCGGCGGCGTGGTCGGCGCGGTGCTGACCGCGGTGATCGCCATGTTCGCGAAGAATCGCGATCAGGAGACGGTCAACCGGTAGATTTCGTTCCGGCACAACGAATCCCGGCGGTGCGCCCTCTCGTGGAGGGTGCGCCGCCGGGAATCGTTCAGGCGTCGAACGTTATTCGTGCAGGCTGGATTGCAGCCGGTCGAATTCCGCCTTGGTCATCTCCTCCGGAGACCGTTCCGGCAGCTGCCGGGATTCGACACCGACCGGTCCGACGTTGCCCCCGTCGAATACCACTGAGGCCCAATTGTTCTGGGCTTGCAGGGTGTTGTAGTTCCGGTCGTTGTTGACACTGGTCCGCACCGTGCCGGTCTGGATGGAGCCGTTGCAGTTCCAGTCGATCGGCTGATCGGCCGATCCGGTGGTGCGCCTGCGGGTGTTGTCCGGGCAGAAGTACTCCGTCCGCCACCCTGCGGCCACGGCCCCGAGCCCCTGCCGCTCCTGCAACGAATTCTCGTTCAGGGCAGGAGGATTCACGCTCGAGTAACCGAAGTTCGCCGTGCCGTCCACCTTCGGGACACCGCCGAACTGGAAGCTGTAGTTCATCACGCTCAGGTAGTTCGGCTTGTAGTTGACGTGGTCGGTGCCACCGTGCTTCAGGCCGAGGTTGTGCCCCAGTTCGTGGATGAACGTGCCGACATTGCCATTGTCGCCCGGATTCCAGTTGCACTGCGGGCCGAGCGCGACGATGAAGGTGTCCGCCGGAATGCCCAGCGAAATGCCGCTGCTGCATCCGTTGTCGTAGGAGTCCGCCCAGATCATGTAGTGGAAAATGCGTGAACGGGCCGAGGCGAAGTTGGTTCGCTTGATCGCCGCGACCTGATCGTCCACCGGCGACAGGTTGCTGTCGTAGGGCACCTGATTGCCGCCGCCGAGATCATATTTGGCGCCTCTGGCGTTGCCCGCGTCCAGATGGATGGTGATCCCGTTGCGGCCGTCCGGGTTGGTCACCGGGGAATCGGCGAATACCCCGACGACCCGGTCGAGCGCCGCGGCGGTCGGCAGTCGCCCGTTCATGTAGTCCATCTCGACGAACAGGTCCTTGTGCTTCGGATTCGCGCCCATCTTGGGCAGATCGACGTCGATCTTGCCGTCGCCGTTGGCGTCGTATCCGTTCGTTTCCCACACGTCGGACAATCCGTCACCGTCGGTGTCGACCGCCGCGGCCTCGGGTTGGGCCACGGCAGTCGCCGGGGTGAGAAACGCCCCCAGCCCGGTCAGTAGCGCGAATGAAGCGATCAGAGTTTTTCTGTAAGGCGACACCTCGGACTCCTTCCGGATCGCATGGGGGACGATCCTGTAATTCGGACACACCGAACTTGCGATGGTTATTCGATTTCCGAAGTGACCTCCGGATTATTGCGCAGCGTCAGCTATTTCCAGTCCACCTGCGGTGAGCGATAGAAATTGATGCCCTGCGCGGTCCAGATCGGGCCCTGCTTGGCCAGCCGCGCCCGATACCTGTCCCAGTTGTGCGTCGCCTGCGGCGACCAGCCGATCTCGGCGATCCCCGCGAGCCGAGGGAAGGCCATGTATTCGATATCGGCGCTGGTCCGCAGGGTCTCCGACCACAGCGGCGCCTCGACGCCGGCCAGCTGGTTCTCCGTCACGCCCTGCAGGAAGGTGGCCGGATCCCAGTTGTAGGAGTCCTGCACCTCGACGTAGCCGGCCCAGTGCAGGCCGAGCGGTGAATCCTTGTTGTACTGCATATCCAGGTACGCCTTGTTGGCCGGCGACATCAGGATCTTGTTGCCGCGCTTGGCCGCGGCCACCACATCGGCATTGGTGTTGGCGGTGTCCCAGTACTGCGGGACGGCCGACGTGGGCGGGTTGGTCACGACGATGTTGTGCCAGCCGGTCGCCTTCTTGTCGTAGGTGGCCAGCATCGGCGTCACCTTCTGGTAGAAGGTCTTGTAGTCGGCCGGCGAGGTCGAATGCGCCTCGTCGCCACCGATATTGATGTACTTGCCGGGGGTGATCGCCGACAGTTCGCGAATGACGTCCTCGACGAACTTGTAGGTGATCGGGCTGCCGATGCACAGCGAGCTGTAGCCGACCTCGATGTCCGTGCGCGGCGGCACGGGCTTTCCGTCGCAATTCAATTCGCCGTACGACGCCTGCGCGGCATTGGTGTGGCCGGGCATATCGACCTCGGGAACGATCGTAATATGCCGGGACGCAGCGTATTTGACGATGTCTTTGTACTGCTCCTGGGTGTAGTAGCCACCCGGGTCACCGCCGACCGCGGTCAGGCCGCCGATCTCGGCCAGCTTCGGCCAGCTCTTGATCTCGATGCGCCAGCCCTGATCGTCGGTGAGGTGCAGGTGCAGGGTGTTCACCTTGTACTGCGCGATCTGGTCGATATAGCGCTTGACCTGGTCGGGCTTGAAGAAGTGGCGGGCCACGTCGAGCATCGCGCTGCGCTGCTTGAAGCGCGGGTAGTCGACTACCTTGCCGCCCGAGACAAGCCAATCTTGTTTCTGCACTGAGGTTTTGTTGATCGCCGCCGGGAACAGCTGGCGCAGCGACTGCACACCGCCGAACAATCCGTCGGTGGTGTTGGCCTTCAGGGTGACCCCGGACTTGGCCACGGTGAGCTGGTAGCCCTGATCGCCGACCCGGTTACCCGCGTCGCCGAGCTCCAGGGTGATGCCCGGCTTGGCCAGGTCGTATCGATCCACCACCGGCAGCGGGAAGCCCGTGGCGGGCCGGAGCAGCCCGCCGAGGTATTCCCCGACGTCTTTCGCCTGGTGTTCGGCGCGAATCACCGTGGCGGCGGTCAGTTTGAAGTTCGCGCCGGGATCGGCCTTGGCTTCCACGGGAACCGGCACGATATCGGTGACACCGCGCTCGGTTGTTTGCGGGTTATCGGCGGCGTAACCGGATTGGCCCGGTAACACCAGCGTGGTCAAAGCCACGGCGGCGCCGAATGCCAAGGGGTATAGAAACTTTCGCATAGCGTACCTCCGGTACAACTTTAGGGGGCATCCAGAAGTATGGATCAGCGTGCAAGATATGAGTGGGGACCTTCTCAACTGGGGATATGCGGTTATTTACCGATCACTCGCTCCTGGACCGGACATGAACTTCTCGAATTCCCCACTTCTACTGGGGATCTCGAGCGGGTTCTCTCGTGTCATGCTTGCGCCGGTTGTTCGGAACTTGACGGCTGGTGGTTGGTCGTTGTGCTGTGACATCCACTCGTACAACAGGTCTCACGCTCGCCCGCGCGCCCATCGGCGGTCGATCGGTGAGAAATAGATGTCGCGGTGGACAGTTCGTCGGCGCGATATCGAAAAACGTGGCGATACCGTGCAGTTCGCCGTCGACGTCGATGAAGGATTTGGTGTGCCGATGCGAATCTCCGGTCCTATTACCGCATCCGCGCTCGTATTCGCCGGATTGTTGATTTCCGGTTCGGTCGCGAGTAAACACGTGCCCGATGGGGTCCTGGCGTCTGCGATCACGCCCAATGATCAAGTGGCCGATCAATCGGTCACCGTGGTGCCGACTTCCAGCGAATCGCTACGGCTGCAAGCAGATCCGCCGAGCGATCCGGGGCCGGACCCGACCGTCCCACTGCACGATGTCGGGTTGCCCAATGTGCCGACTCGGGGCATTCCGGAGGTCGCGCTCGCCGCTTATCGCAATGCCGAGCTGTCCTTACAGGCGTCGACGCCGAATTGCGGGATGCCGTGGCACCTGCTGGCCGGCATCGGGAAGATCGAGTCCAACCACGCGGGTAACGGGCGCACCGACGCCGACGGGACCACCCGCGGCATCATCTACGGTCCGGCGCTGGACGGCACCTTGCCCGGCAACGAGATCATCAAGGCCGCCGACGGCAACTACGTGCGCGCCGTCGGCCCGATGCAGTTCCTGCCCGGTACATGGACGTTGTACGCCGCGGATGGCAACGGCGACCGCAAGACCGACCCGAACAACATCTACGACGCCGTGCTCGGCGCCGGCAAGTACCTGTGCTCCGGCAATCTCGACATGCGCGATCCGAAGCAAGAGATACGCGCCGTGCTGCGCTACAACAATTCGCTCGACTACGCGTCGAAGGTGCTCAGCTGGTCCAACGCGTACAAGACCGGCGGCGCACCGCAACAAGGTGAACTCGCCCCCATTCCGGACAGCACCCCCAGCGGCGGCATGCCGGACGGTGCGGGTTCGAGCATGAGCGTCGGCGAGACGGCCACGATCGCCGACCCCTCCGCACCCGGAGATCCCGCCGCCCCGCCGGACGCCCCCGCACCCGACTCGACCGTCGACCCGCTACCCACAACGGACGCGCCCACCACCACGGATCCACAACGCCCCACGGGCACACTGGAACTCAAGATCCACGTGATGATCAACATCCCCGGCCGAGCACCGATCCCCTGCGGCGTCTTCTGCCCACCCCCGACCCCCACCATCCCCACGGTCCCAACCATCCCGCCAACCACACCAATTCCGACCACAACCACTCGAACCCCCACGACGACACCACAACCCAGCTCAACCACCCCTCCGCCCACCACGCCCCCAACCACCACACCAACACCGGTCCGGCCCACACCCACCCCATCAACACAGGCGCAGCCCAACCAACCGCCGATAGCGCCCGTCCCCACAACAACTGAGCAGAAGCCGGCCCAACAACCTACCGCCACAACAGCACCCAAACCACCGACCCCGACCACCCCCACAACAACGCCGAAACCACCAGCCCCCAAACCCAACCAAACCTCACCCACCACCCAGCAACCAGCCGCCCCACCCCCAACCACCCCGGCTCCGGCCCCCAAACAGCAACCGACCACACCAGTCCCAACCACCCCCGCATCCAAACAACCAGCCACACCACCTCCCGCCGCACCGGCTCCGGCTCCGGCTCCGGCTCCGGCTCCGAACCAGCCAGCCGCACCAGCTCCCGCCGCACCAGCACCAAAGCCACAACCGGCTGCACCAACCCCCACCCCCAATCAGCCGGCCGCACCAGCTCCCAAGCCGCAGCCCGCCGCACCAGCCGCCCCCACCCCCAAACCTGCCGAACCAGCACCAGCCCCCAAACAACCACCCGCAGCCCCCGCACCCCAACAGAAACCAGCCGCCCCCACCACGAAACCCGTTCCAGCCCAGCCGGCCCCCACCACCACCCGGCCCCCAGTCCCACCCGCTCCCTAGAGCTACCCCTCCGGCGAACAGCACCGCACCTGGCACGACTCCACGCCCAACAGGGCATGGCGGCGCCTCCACTCGCATTCCGCCTCAACCATGCCCCTCTGACGATCAGAGCCCCACCCGTTCGGGCACTCACTGCGGCACAGCTGGATCGATCAACCTCCCGCTGGCACCAGCGCCCGGAAATCTCCCTGCCGGCGACACCGTCACATCCGCAGCAACCGCGACCACTCCGTACCCAACGGGACGTGATGGAGCCTCTACTCGCGCTTCCCCTCAACCGTGTCCCGTGGGCGATCACGGCCCGCGGCGTTTGGGCTTTGACTGCGGCTCAGGTGGTTTGGCGGGCTTTCCACTGCCGCTTCACTACGCCCTCGACTGGCCCCACGGCGATCCACAGCAGCAATGACCACAGTCCGACGTACGGGACCGCTAGCGCGATGAGCAGGGCGAGACATACCGTTACTACCGAGATCCAGTGGACCGCGATGTCGATGGTCGTCACCTGATGCGCGTCTGCCAGGAGGTTTGCTCGATAGAGCACCAATTCCGACAATCGGCTGAGGGTCATCGCGGCGATCATCGTTCCCAGGTAGATGCCGATGGCGACGCGGTCGCCTCGATGGGAGTAGACGTCGAGGATTGTCGCGAGCGGCAACGCGACGATGCAGAGTAGCCAGAGCATGTTGAGGCGCACGAGCAGGGGTGTGTAGCCGGTCGCGCGCTCGAACAGGCGATGGTGTTCTCGCCAGAATGAGCTGATCACGACAAAGCTGACTCCGGCCGCGATGAGCCCATAGCTGTTGTCGGACAAGAACTTCGACGTCGATGTGTCCGCGACCTCTCGAGCACTGTCGACCAGCGGCAACACGATCAAGGTGATCGCGATGGCCACCACGGCATCGCTGAAGAAGATCAGCCGCTCCAGTCCCCGTTCCGTGCGGATGGGGCTGGGCGCATCGCCGGTCACTGGGTCAGTCATCGGGTGAGACTACCGAGCGCGTCGGAAATTTCGCGCCATGCGAAAACAACCGCCGCGATATTCGAATGCGCGGGCAACCGGTGCCAGCTAGCGTCCGAGTGATGACTCTCCCCCACGATGTGGCAGGCGACGGTCCACCGGTAGTTCTGCTGCATGCGGGGGTGTGTGATCGGCGGATGTGGGATCCGCAGTGGTTCGCCCTCATCGATGCCGGATATCGGTCGGTGCGCTGTGACTTCCGCGGTTTCGGCGATGCTCCGGTGCCAACTCATCTGTACAACGATGCCGAAGATGTCCTGGGGCTCTTGGACGTTCTCGACATCAGGCAGGCCGCATTCATCGCCTCCTCCTACGGCGGAAAAGTTGCCTTGGAATTCGCCGCCCGCTGGCCGCAACGCACCACTGCCCTGGCATTACTGTGCTCCGCTGCGCCCCAACACAATCCCAGCGCCGCCTTACACGCGTTCGACGCACGCGAGGACGCCCTCCTGGAGGCCGGCGATATCGAGGGGGCAGTGGAACTCAACGTAAACACTTGGCTCGGTCAGGCCGCGGACGCGAAAACGCGAGCGGCCGTGCGGCAAATGCAGCGCCGCGCCTTCGGCCTTCAACTGGCCGCCGCCGAGGCTCCTGGCCGAACCAAAACCGAATTCGACCTGTCCGCGATCACCGCACCAACACTTGCCGTCTCCGGCGAACTAGACCTGCCAGACTTCCGCCACTTCGCCGCCGAACTCCCCGCCTTGCTCCCGAACGCCCACCACCTGGAACTTCTCGGAGTAGCGCACCTGCCCAATCTCGAGCGTCCCGCCGAGACAACAGCAGCATTGACCACTTTCCTACAGCGGACTCTCGCAGCCAACTGAGCCATCTCGCCCCCACTTCACCACGCACCTAATTCGGTAATTCATCTTGTCAGATTCATCGACCGTTGCTATCTTTCAATTGTAAGCTACCCATCAGCTACATCCCCCGTCCCTTCACAGACCCAGGAACTCGCAGCTCAACCCACAAGGAGGACCTGGATGCGCCAACCCCCGACGCCCCAGTACGTTCGAATCCTCGAAATAACCGTCCTCATCATGATCGCCGCCGGCCTCGCCTTGGCCCGCCTGTCCTTCAAAATCCCAGGCGCCCTGACCAGCTACCTCTCCGTCGGCGCAGTCCTCGCCGGCCTCGCCGCAATCACCGCCTTCTACAGCGCCCGCCGAGCCCGCACAGAGCTGGAACAGCAAGCCCCCGAAGACCCCACCCCAGATCCGTAGCGCACGAACTTGCCGACTACCGAACCAGTTCGGCGCACAATAGACGAATCACGGCCGTACGCATCCGTGGATTCTGGCACAGCACAACGAATTACGACCTCATGCAACTCGCCTCACTGACAACTTGCGATGTCCCCGTGGATCCGATCGATGGTCTCCTCGATGGTCCAAATGGCATCGATCAATCGAATGTTGAATGCGCCGGGCTCGTCGAATTCCCGCAACATCTGGCGGCGCACGGTGTCTTGGGCGACGACCGCGCATTCACCGCGCCCGAAGCGACGCTGCACCGCTGTCGCGACGGTCGACTTCCCCGACGCGGAGTTGCCTCGGATGACGACGAGCAGCGCCGGGCGGACCTTGTCCTGGTCTGGCGAGCCGCGGAAACTCATCGAGCGACTACTGCGGGCGGTAGACCACGATGCCGGGGACCGACTGGACGTAGTCGGAGAAGGGTGAGTCGACGACTTTGTTGTTCGCGGCGAGCGAGGACGCGTTGCGGAAGACCGGTCCGCTCGGGGCCATGACGAAGATTCCGACGTGGGTGACGTCCAGCCCGGGCTCGTCGGTGTACGCACCGATGTAGTCGCCCGTGCGAAGTCCGCCGATGACGCTGTCGTTCACGGCGGCGCTGGGAATGTAGGTGATGTTGCGATCGACGACCGGCAGCCCGGGCAGGTACGTTCCGCCGTCATCCTTCGCATTCAGCCGCTTGGCGACGGTGATCGCGCCGGTACTCACCGCACCGGTGACGTCGGTGGCGGCAATTCTCGGCGTGCTCACCCAGTCGCTGAAGAAGTGCTTGCGCTGGAGGAAATCGACCCGCCCACCGGTGTAGCGCGTTTCGACCAGGTTCGCGAGGAACTGATCCCGGTCGGCCGATCGACTGAGCGCTTCGACGTAATCGAGATAGGTGAAGCAATCCACCCGGCGGAAGTCGACGACGAGCTGTTCGCGCTGCGTCGCGGAACCGATCAGCATATTGGCGCCATAGGGCGTGCCGAGAAACTGCCGCGACACCAACTCGAGCAACTCCCCCTTGCTCTGCCCGGCCGGCGCACCATTGCGCACCGCCAGTCCCGCGTCGATCTTCTCCATGGTGGTCCCATCGATGATCACCGGCGGCACGTTGGGCTCAGCGAGCGCCACCGGCACCATCGAGGCCGTCCCACCGGCGAGAACCAGCAGCACGAGCAGTACGCGAGCGAGGGTGCGCAAGAAGCCTCCAACATGGGTGGAACGGTCGAGATGCCACCCCCACGGTAGCCCGAAGGTCAACCCCGACGTGTTCGCCCGACCAACCGCCATGTCCCGACAACAGCAGATTCGTCCAAGCCACCCACCCGCACCGCCGGTGATGATGGCAGCGCACCGGCAGGCCCGCACCTGCGCGACGACGCGCTGGTTCGAACCTGACGTGGTGTCCGGAGCGCCGCAGGCGGAGGGGATCGGCGGCGCTTCTCGGCGAGGTACGGACACGACGCTGGGCCGCTGCGCGAATTGCGCAGCGGCCCAGGGGATATCGTCAAGCCTCTACGTACGAAGGCTTCTTCTTGAACACACCCTTGGTGCCCGCCGGAGTGGCTGTGCCATTACCAGGGTAGGCCCAGCGATCGGAACTGCAATTGCGCTGTCCCGCAAACGCTTCCGGATCTACCTGCGCGCATTTCGCCAGCCGACTGTGCGGCGAGGAGACGTGCCCGCGGGCATCCGAATCCGGTACCGCATGGAGAACAGCCACTATGAACGGAGCAATGGCTGCCGCGGCGACGAAGGTCCTGATTCGCTGCGATAACTCCGATTTCGTGGAGACGGACGTCATTTCCGATCTCCGCGACCGAACGGCCACGGCTCGGCTCCCGGCGCCTCAGGAGCTTCCTGGAGACCCTGGTTGCTGAGGCTGCCGGGGTACAGGTACTCGCTCGCGGGGCGCTTGCGTCCGTTCAGCCAGGCATCGAAGAAACCGGTCAGATTCTTGCTGGTGCGGGACTGCACGAACTGCCGGAACTCCGGAATCGACGCGTTTCCACCCTTGTGCCCCTGCGCGAAATCCTTGACGGCGGCGAAGAAGACATCATCACCGATGTAGCGACGCAGGGCGTGCAGGAACAGCGGGCCGCGGCTGTAGACCACGGTGAATTCGTTGCCCTTGCCGGGATCGTAGAGCGGTGTCGACCAGACGCCTTGCTGATCGGCGCTGGACAGTGCCCGGCGATAGATCTGATCGGCATTCTGATGATTGACCCGCTCCGGGTACAGGATGTCGGCGGTGTAGCTGGCGAAGCATTCGTTCAGGCAGACATCGCGCCAGTCCTTGACCGAGACCGAATCACCCCACCACTGATGCGCGTTCTCGTGGATCAGCGTGTTGAGGTCCGTCCACGGCGCGTAGATGGGCCGGGTCTGCGTTTCGAGCGAGAATTGCAGGTTGGTGTCCACGTAGATGCCGCCGCCGGCCTCGAGCGGATAGGGACCGTACAGCCCCTCTTCGAACGCGATCACGCCCGGCAGCTTCTTTTCCAGTTCCTTCTTCTGCTGCGCTCCGCCCGGTGCGAAGAAACTCTCCAGCGGCGTATTCCCGGCCCGCTGATTCAGCCGGGTGAACTTGTCGATCGCGATCGTCGTCAGATACCCGATGATCGGATCCTTGGCCTCCCAGGTGACGGTGTGCTTGCCCGTACCGGCGGGCACGTCCGAGGCGCGCACTCCGTTCGACGCCACGTCCCAGCCGGTCGGCACGGTGGCCTTCACGGTGAACGTGACCTTGTCCAGCGGGGTGTCGTTGAGCGGGTACCACGTTGTCGCGGAATGCGGTTCGCCCGCGGCGAAGGCGCCGCCGGACGGCGAGTAGGTCCAGCCGTTACCGTTGCTGTTGGGCAGCGTGCCCGCGTAGTCGACCACGACAGTGAACGATTGCCCCTGCGGCAGCGCCGCTTTCGGCGTCACCACGAGTTCGTGCTCGCCGGTCTTGCGGAACGTGGCGGCCTGACCGTTGACGGCCACGGCACTGACCGCGGGACCGGCGTAGTCGAGGTTGAACGCCGAAAGGTTCTGCGTGGCATTGGCCGTGATGGTGGCCTTGCCCTTGAGGTTGTGCGTTGGCGGGTTGTAATCGATCGCGACGTCGTAGTGGGTCGCGTCGTAACCGCCGTTGCCGTCCTTCGGGTAATACGGATCGCCTAGTCCGTCGGAGCCCGGCGTCGGATCGGCCGCGCTGGCCGCCGCCCCGTTCGGCGAATCCGGCGGCGCGGCAGCCACCGCGGCCACGCCGGCCGTGAGGCTCAACGCTAGCGCCAACGCGGACACCGCGACCGGCCGGGCTCTGAGCGCGACGGGAATCGGATTGCCTCTGTCAGACCATTTCTGAATTCGCATGGTGCACAACCTCTGTGGTAGGCGATCCGGGACCGAGCTGGGTCGCGCGCACGTGTCGAAGCCCGAACGGATCTGTCATCGACTGCGGGCAATGCCAACTCGGCATTCCGCAGGTACTGCTCCGGAATTCGGACGGCGCACCAGCGCCGTCCGATCCCGGTAAAGCGGTGCGCCGCTGCGCGGCACACGTTTCAGCGACGGCAGCGCGACGCCAGTGTTTCCGGCCTGCCGTCGGGGTCGGCCGGTGTCCGACCGGCCTCGCATACGTCGCGCTCGGGATGCTCGGATTCGCGCCAGCCGTCCAGCACGCGTCCGGCGTTGTTGGCGTCCACGAACACGACCCACTGCACGGGCTGCTTACCTTGCGCACCTTGGCTTTTGACCGTGACCTTGTACGCCGGTACCGCCACGCTTGCGGCGGAGCTCCTGGCGGCCAGCTTGGGGTCGTACCACATGGCGACCGTCGCGCCGACCGCGAGCTTGTCCCGCGACTGCTTGGTTTCGGTGGCGAGCGCGCGCAACGCGGTGGCGGCGACCGCGGCGGGCGGCGTGCTCACCCCGGCCGGGTACTTGCCCTGAACCTTTTGCGACAGTGCGCCACTGGCCGAGGTGAGCGAGCCGTCCGCGGCCAGCGATTGCGCGACCGTCGCGCCGAAGACCGGCACCGAGTCGATCTGCTGCCGCAGCCGGACGGTGGCCCCCTGGCCGGCCTGGAACGCCTTGTCCACCACGAGGCTGCCGGCCGACTCGGCGGCCAATGCCTGCTGGACGGTCTGCGCTTGCGCCTGCGCGATCGCTGGGGCCTCGGACGGGGTGCCCGACGGCTTCGGCAGCGGGTTCTTGAAGATGACCTGCGCGACGATCCCGTCGGGATCGGTGAACGGATTCTTCGGCAGGGTCGGAAGCTGGAAAATGCCCGGCGTGGTGGGCGACGTCGGAACGACGGTCGTCGCGGTCGGCGGGGTGGTGGTCGTCGACGTGGTCGGCGACGGAGGTGTGGTCGGTGCCGAGGTCGTCGGTTCGGTCGACGGATAGGTGCTCGTCGACGGATCGGTAGACGTGGTGGTCGGCGAGGTGTCGGTCGGCGAGGTGGTCGGCGACAACGTCGTGGGATCGGTCGACGTGGTGGTCGAGGGATCGGTCGGCGTGGTGGTCGGCGACGACGTCGAAGGGGTTGCCGGCGGTGTGGTTGTCGTTGGCTGGGCGAGGGCAGCGGAGCTGGTCGTGAAAGCCGTTGCCGCTAAAACGAACACCGCGGTAGCGGTGAAGCGAGCCGCCCTTCGATGTGGGTGTTTCATATCCAAGTAGAAACACACCGCGGGCGATATTTTCGACTGGGGAGTTACTGGGGAGTTCGTATCACGGGTTAATTAATTCGCCCGTAGCGCTAATCCGGCGAAGTGTCCCGCAGTTGCGCTCGGACAACCGGGCTTTCGGCGCAAGTGCGACGAATTATGCGGCCGCCGAGCCGTACCGACGCCACTCGGACACCGCCCGCGACGGTGTCCGCCGGCGGACCCTCGGTGCCGCGATCCACCCGTCCCGCGGCACACGGTCCGCACCCGGTGCGAAAAAACGCCGACGCTCGGAAGCGTCGGCGAGGTGAATCGCGGTACCGAAGGTTCGTCGGTGCGCGACCTGCAAATTAATTTGATTCGCAAGTCACGCACCGTCTCCCGAGGTAAAATCCGTCGTTCATTTACTGTGCAGCCGATCGCCGATTCGGGTCGCGAAGTCCTGCCAGTTCGCCGCGTTCTGCCTGGCCATATCCAGCACGAGATTCAGACAGTGTTCCGGGATGCGGTCGGCCAGATCGAGCGACTGCGTGGGTGTCCGCGGACTGGCGTCGAGCCAGCGCAGCACCGTTCGTCCGGTCTCGGTGAGCCGCAGCGAGGGATCGCGCCGCAGGCTCTGTAAGACCGAGGAGGGGCAAACCCGTTCGGGCGGCGCCGGATCGGGTGCGAGCGGCGCTCCGTCGCTGCCGTCACAGGGCTTTTTCCGGCGCTGGTGTTCGACGTCCGGACGACGCACGCGGCGCATCCGGCCGTCGCGCCCTAGTCGGTGCCTCGTCTGGGGAACATCCCCAGACGACTGCCTGCGCACCGCGCCGACCGTCTTGTGATCCAGCCCGGCGACTTCGGCGACCTTGCGATCCGACCACAGCGGATACATCCGCATGATGCGCAGCGAGGCGGCTTTGCGGTCGAGAATCGACAGCGGCAGGCCGTGCGCGATGTTGGCCTGCACCGCGAGCACGAACGCCTCTTCCTCGGTGCCGTCGAAGAATTGCGCCCGGATGACGGTGTCCCCCTTCAATTTCGCGGCCTTCAGACGGTGCACGCCGTCGATCAGCCGCATGGTTTCTCGATGCACCAGGATCGGCGGCAGTTCCGCCTCCGTCGTCGCTAGCACCTGCGTATGCGCCGAGTCCTCAGCTCGCACGCGCAGCGCGCCGCTGATGTCTATCGACTCGATAGGAATCTCGATGACTACGTCGGCAACTCCGACTCTCGCATCGTCGTCCACGTTCAACCTGTGTTCACTCACGGCGGTACTCCTGCGTCGAAGCCGAGATCATTCCGTAGCACACTTCGCCCCGCTGCCAGTACCGATCCGAACCACCACAACAAGCGGGACGAATCGATGCGGTAGGCACGGCGCTGTGCCGGGTCAGCAGTGACTAACTAGCGCGGACAGCAATATTTCACATTGGCAGAGTTCCGGCAACGATACGGTGTCGAAAGCCCCCTGCATTCGCAATCTGCGGATCGCCAGCGTGATTCGTGGCGTTATTTGTGAATGGTGTTAACCCCGAGATCAAACGCGTCACCTTTCGGAAACATTTCGGAACCTACCAGTTCCAGCCCGAAACAGGCAGCAGCGCGGATACGCTTAAGAGTTGGACTTCGACGCCGGCCCCGAAGGCGATGCCGGACGTGCTTGTAGGCCAACATATATGGCGTGATCAAGTCTCGAAGCGCGACGACCGACCGGTCGCCACGATGGCAACAAATGAAATCCCGAACAATTCGAATCAGGACACAACAAACCGACGGTATTCCTAACCGAAGGAATAACCGTTCGACCTACACCACGTGCCTCAGGCACACCAATTGGGAGTACGTGTCCAAGTCCCCTCTCGCACACGACGAACAAGGCGGAGCCCGCCTTGTTCTCAACGATTTCAGCCGAGGAACTCATCTGCCCGAACATCCCTCAGTTCCGACCCATCCTATCATCGGACCTCCCACCGAGCAGGGCGACGGACGAAATCCTCCGGGTTAGCTCACCCTCCGAGAGACCATACAGCAGAGCATGTTTCGGCGATATGTGATCGGCGCGGCCGAAAACTTGTCAGTGGGTCGATCGCCGAGGTCGCGCCGGATTCCGGCCGTGCAACCGCACAGCACAGCGTCGGCGTCCTTGTGACACAACACATCACTGGCCGAATCGGACACCGTGAGCGCCCCTTCGCCACCCGGAGTCCGAGCCCCATCCGATGCGGAATCACCCCTAGCACTGCGGTACCGACGGCAAATAGCGCTGCGGCGTGATGCTCAGTCGGGCAACCGATTTCTATGGTCGAGACATGATCGACAACGAACGCGAATCAGCTGCTCACGACGCCTCCGGGCGTTCCACCCGGTGGCGCGGCGGGCTGGCCCTCGCCGCGGCCGCGGTGGCCGCCGCGGGACTGGTCGGCGCGGCGGCGGGCAGCGCGAGCGCCGCACCGGCCGGCGAGTGCCTCTGGGCGGGAACGGGTTACGCACAGGGCACGGCGGTCACGGCCGGCGGCCGCGCATTCACCTGTGCAACAGATCAACTCGGCGCACCGCGCTGGATCCGGGGCGCGGACGCCCGTGGTTCGAGCACCGTCGCGAACCCCGGCGCCACCACGGCGCCGACCGGAAACTTCAGTGCGGGCGCACAACAACCCGGCACCGAATACAACGACTACTGCGTCGGCACCCAGCTCGTCGGCGGCAATGAGTCGGTCTACGAGGTGATCTCGGATGCGTCGGGCGCGCTGCGCTGGAAGGCGGCCGGGCCGATCTCCCAGTGGGTCTTCACCCCCGGCACCGGCCCGGTGCCAAGCACCCGATCAGCCAGCCTGTGCCAGCCGGATCAGGTGCTCTGGCCGGAGCTGAACCGATCACCGAATCAGTAAGCGATGAACAAGATCTCGTCGCGCGAGTAGTCGTGACCCGGATGGTTCTCGGCCAGGTGGGCCTGCGTCTTCTGCACAAGATCGTCCTCATCGGTGCCGACGATGGCTTCTCCGCAGGGGCAGTTCAGGTTTCGCTTCATCAGGTGTCCTTTCCTCTCGATCGACAGTCTAGGGGGACGAGTCCACGGCGGCTTGGTCCTCTGGGGGTACTCCCCTACGCATCTCGGGGTACATCGACTCCTCCGCCGGGGTGACGCGCAGGTAAGGCGAGTTTTGCCATGATGACGCCGAGCCGAACGTCGAGGAGGACCACCGAAGTGTTCACATTGCGCAGCTGCGCGCTGGCGCTGACCGCCGCTATGGCCGCGACCGTCCTGCTCACCGCGTGCGGGCAGGACAAGACCGAGCCGATCGCCACCGCGGCGAAGATCACCCTGCCGCCGCTGAGCGGGCGCTATCCGGTCGGGACAACGGACCTGCACCTGGTGGATTCGCGCCAGGATCCCTGGCATCCGGCCGACAAGCGGGAGCTGATGGTCACCGTGACCTACCCCGCGCAGCGCACCGGGGAACGCGCCGCCTGGATGTCGCCGGGCATGGCGGCCGCGATCGATCGGATCGCGACCGCGGATCCCGAGCAGGGGCTGGCGCCAGGCACCATCGACTGGGGCGGCACCAAACGCCTGGCGAGCACCTCCGTCGAAGTGGACCGTACCGGCGGCGCCTGGCCGGTCGTGCTGTTCTCGCACGGCTTCGGGGTGGAGCGTGAGCTCAATTCGGTGCGCACCGACGATCTGGCCAGTCACGGCTATGTGGTCGTGTCCATCTCCCATACCTACGACGCGCAGGCGGTCGAGTTTCCCGGTGGGCGAATCGTCACCAGCGATGCGAAGCCGGACCCCGCGTTCCTCGCGACCGCGGTCGATACCCGCGTCGCGGACACCCAGTTCGTGCTGGACCAGCTCGACCGGCTGCAACGCGGTGAGAATCCGGACGCCGAAAAACGCACGCTCCCAGCGGGGTTGGCGGGTGCGCTGGACATGTCGAAGATCGGCATGTTCGGTCATTCGCTGGGCGGCTACGCGGCCGGCGAGACGATGTATCGCGATCGGCGCATCGGCGCGGGGATCAACCTCGACGGTGGCATGAGCGTCGGCAAGCCCGGCGAGATCGCCCAGCACGGGGTGGATCGGCCGTTCATGCTGGTCGGCGCGGACGGCATGAATCCGCAGACGGGGCGCAAGTTCGAGCATTCGCACGTGGACGATTTCGACCCGAGCTGGGGTCAGTTCTGGGCCAATCAGCCGGGGTGGAAGCGGGACCTGCACTTCGACGGCGCGGCGCACCTGAGCTTCACCGATCTCCAGGTCGCGGTGCCGCAGTGTGCCAGCCTGCTGACGCCGGAGCTGCGCGAGCAGCAGGTCGGCACGATTCATCCGGCTCGGTCGGTGGACGCGCAGCAGGACTACATCGCGGCGTTCTTCGATCTGCACCTGAAGCAGATCGGCACCGACCTGTTCGATGGGAACAATCCGCGGCATCCGGACACCCGGTTGATCCCCTGACCGAGGTCGCGCGGCACGGCGGCCAGCGGGAGTCACCTAAGCTCCTGGTCTTATGGCCCTTCCCGCAACACTGCACAACTTCGCCGTCCAGCTGGCCGACGTCGATCGCGAGGTCTACCAAGATCTGGAGTTGCGGGTCGCGCGCCACCCGTCCGAGACCGCCGAGTTCATGATCACCCGGCTGCTCGCGTACTGCCTGGAGTATCAGGAAGGCATCGTGTTCAGCGAGGGCGGGGTCTCCTCCACCGATGAGCCCGCGGTGCTGGTCCGGGACATGACCGGACGGCTCACGGCCTGGATCGAGGTCGGTGCACCCGACGCCGAGCGGCTGCACCGCGGCAGCAAGCTGGCCGGGCGGGCCGCCATCTACACCCATCGCGACCCGGCGAAGGTGCTGGCGCAGCTGGCCGGCAAGCGCATTCACCGGGCCGAGGAGATTCCGCTCTACAGCTTCGATCGCGACTTCATCGATGCCGCGGTCGCCGCGATCGACCGCCGTAACACCGCGACGCTGTCCATCACCGAACGTTCGCTGTACCTGGATCTCAACGGAACAAACCTGAGCGCACCGGTCGAAGAGCACTCACTCGTCTGACGCCGGTCCGGAATTCGGGGCATGACCTGGGCCGCCCAGCTTGCTACCGTCACGGCTCATCTCATCAACGTGGAGGATCTGTTGAACCGATCACGGCACCGTTCGACCCGATCTGCCCGCTCTGCTTCATCCGTGAATTCCCCGAAAGCGGTTCCGGGCGTTAGTAACCCGACCGACGACCGACGACCGGCTCGTCGCTGACCAGACGGAGGCGACGGGCCAGGTCGGAGACGAAAACCCGCTCCGGGTCGGCGATATCGCGGATCCGGCGCCACTCGTCGAGACGTGGGTACATCGCCCGGACCATTTCCGGGGTCGTGCGCGAATCCTTCGCGAAATAGAGGCGTCCGCCGGCGGCCAGGACGCGTCGATCGAGGTCCGCGCAGAACTCGCCGAGGCCGGATTTGAGCGGGAAGTCCAGGCTGAGCATGAAACCGGGGTGCGGCCAGGACAGCGGCGCCTGGTTGCCCGGGCCCATGCGCTTGAACACGTTGAGGAACGATCGGTGCCCGGAGTGGGCGATCGCGCGCACCGTGTCGGCGAGCTGGTCTTCGGCGCCGAACGGCATCGAGAACTGGTACTGCATGAAGCCGCGGCGGCCGTAGGCGCGGTTCCACTCCCCCAGCAGATCCAGCGGGTGATAGAACTGCGTCAGGTTCTGGATCCGGCCACGCGCCTGCTGCGGGTACACGCGGTAGGCGGCTTCGGCGGCGATCCGGGAGGTGAGGTTGTTGACCATCCCGTTCGGGAAGATGTCCGGCACGGTGAACAGTTGCGGCGCATCGAATTTCAGCGGATCCCGGCGCAATTTGACCGGCAGTTGGTCGAGCTTGGCCAGTGAGCCTCGGCTGAACGCCGCGCGGCCGACCTTCGCGCCGGTGCTGATCGTATCGGGCACCGACATCGAGTACTCGTAGCCCTCGTCGGAACCGCCGGTCAGCAGCTCCATCGTCGCGTCGAGGTTGTCGGTGCGATCGTTGTCCACGAGGAAATACGCGGTCTCGGTGTGCTTCATCCGCACCCGGGCCCGAACGATGATGCCGGTCAAGCCCATTCCGCCGACCGTGGCCCAGAACAGTTCCGCGTCAACGCCTTCCGGGGTGATCGTGCGCACCGAACCGTCGGCGGTCAGCAGGTCCATCGACAGCACGTGGTTGCCGAAACTGCCGTGCGAATGGTGGTTCTTGCCGTGGATATCGGAGGCGATCGCCCCGCCGACCGTCACCTGCCGGGTGCCCGGCAGCACCGGAACCCACAGGCCGGACGGCAATACGGCGCGCATCAGCGCGTCGAGGCTGACGCCCGCGTCGACGTCGACCACGCCACTGTCCGGATCGATGCTGTACACGCGGTCGAACACCGTGATATCGACGACGAGACCACCGCCGTTCTGCGCCGGATCGCCGTAGCTGCGGCCGAGTCCGCGCGCGATGACGCCGCGCGGGCCTGCCTCGCGCACGCTCTTCGCGACCGTGTCGATATCCGGCGTGGACAACACCCGGGCGACCGTGGACGCCGTCCGGCTCCAGCCGGTCAGTGGCCGTTGATCCAACACAGAGCCCTGCTCCCTGAGATTCACCAAGCCACCGTAGCGCAGCACGCGGTATGCGCTGGCGGAGTTCGGGATTGGGCTAATGCAATCTCGCGTTCGCCGAGTCTGCCGGCGGGGCTGGATAATTCAATTGTAAATTCTCGCAATTCTCCCCACTTCCACTGGGGAGATCTGGGTGATGTCTTTCATGTCACTATTCAAACAGTTGTTCAGAAATGGCGGCGTACCTCGCGGCTGTTCGCTGGGACAGCCTCTCGCGCAACAGATCTCGGCGAGCAATTGTCAAAGTGCACAGCGCCGCGGTATCGGGTTCGTCCAACTGTCCAGCACCCGCCCTACCCCTGCACACCCGAGCGAGATTCTCATGAACCGTAAACGTCTATTACCCATAGTCACCGCGTGCTTAGTCCTGTCGATCGGACCGGGCTCGGTGGCGGTGGCGGCACCCGAGGTCCAGGCTGCGGATCCGGTTGCGGCCGCGCCGTTCTGCTACGAAGAACCCTCCACCCCACAGGCCGACATCAGCGACCTGAAGGCGCGGTTCACCCGGTCGAACTGGATGCCGACCCTACAGGCCATGTACCAGCGGCGTTGGCCGAGCGGGCAGAAACTGGCGATCGCGCAGGCCAAGGATCAGTACTGGAATCAGTTCGTGGAGACGAGCAGTTTCGAGGCGTTCGCCGAGTCGATGATGGTGGCGATTCACGAGGAAACCCACATGTGGGACCTGGACGGGTCGCGCACCGAGTGGGACAAGTACACCGCGTCCTGGATCAATGCCGGCCAGCAGATGACGAACATCCCGCTGTACGCCGGTTTCCCGCGCAAGGAAATCCTGCCGTTGATCAAGGACAAGCTCAGCGACGACATGGACGGCATCTATCTGCGGGACAAGCAGCAGGGTGACTACCACTTGCAAGGCGTGACAGCGGAATTGAACGCCGGACTGATGGGTTTGCCCGCGGTCACCGTGGTGCAGGAGTACATCAAGGGCATCGGCGCCAGCAATTCCCGGGATATCGCCGCGACCAACCTCCGGTATCTGCTGCTGTACTTGCGCGTGGCCAAGGACAAGCACCCCGACTACTGGGCGAAGATCAAGAACGAGCCGAAGCTGCGCGACTGGGTGCTGACCCAATTCCTGCGCACCGCTTACTGGTTGGAGAAGTCCGCACCGTACTCCGGCAAACTCGGCGGGCCCAACGCCGACAAGATCACCGAGAAGAACTACGCACCGGAGAACATCTCGATTCTCGAGGAGTTCACCGGACGCAAAGTGCGCACCGACGCCCAAAAGAACTGCACTGCTTGATATCTGGGGTGGAGTGGGATTGCCATCGGCTCGGCCCGCCGGTGGCAATCCCACTCGCGTTCACAATTGCTTGACGACCACGCCGTTTTCATCGAGGATCGCAATGGAGGGTGTGCCGTCCATCGCGACGCGCAGCTGAATTCGCGGGAGACCCTGCGTATCACATAAATTCAGGCCCGTTCCGTTCTCGGTGTCGGCGTAAAGTTGCACGCCCGGAGGATGTTTCGCCTCGTCGAGCGGCGTTGTCGGATCCCCGATATGGGTCATGGTCAGCGCCGCGCCGCCCATCTTGTCCTGCCACATGGTCTGCAAGTGGATGGCGTCGCCGTTGGGGTAGTCGAGCGAGACCAGCGCTCCGCTGCTGGCGGCGATGATGCCGCCCTTCTCGTCGCCGTTCTCGTCGTTGAAGATCAGGTACGAGCCGTCCGGACCGCCCCGCTCCGCCGCCGGATACGTCTTGCCGCCCAGGATGATCGGCGGCTTCTCCGTGCCCAGCCGGAACCGCTGTTTGCCGCGCCGATCGACCACCGTGAACGAACCCGACACGGTCGACGTGTCCGAATCCGACTCGGTGACCTTCGCGCCCGCCACCCCGATCCCGATTCCCGCGACTGCCGCCGCGGATCCGACGATGACCGAACGTCGATTGGTCATGCCACTTTCAGGTTTTTCGTCTCCCACCATCTCGACGATCCTATTGGTGCACCGCACGCTGGATATGATCTTCAGCACGGGCCGATTACGCCGACCGAGACCGAGATTGCCGCTATGCCTGAATTCCCCGACCTCGCCGACGTGATCGAGGCCCTGCACTCGGACCTGGCCGAGTGGATGGGTTCGAACGCGCCGCCCAAGGTGTTCGACCGGTTCGCCAACGCGCTGCACGACGATTTCTCCTCGGTCACCACGGTCGGGCAGGTCATCGACCGGGACACGCTGCTGGCGGGTGTGTGGTCGGCGCGAAATGCGCAGCCGGGGTTCACCATCGAGATCAGCGACATCGAAGAGGTCGCGCAGAGCGGCACCATTCTCACCGTGCGTTTCACCGCGGAGAACCGCCAGGGTGATGTCCGCAGCCGCCGTCTGGTCACCGCGATCCTGCTCAGTGCGGACCATGGATACCTGTGGCGGCTGGTCCACGAAACTACAGCTCCGGCAACCGAATAAGCTCGCTCAGTAGTACTGGACCAGGCAGAATTCGTGCTCCTCGGGGTCGGCCATCACGACGACCACGCCCTGGTCGTAATCGTGCCGTTCGCCGGTGGGCCGACCGCCGAGGGACACGACCTGGGCGATGCCGTCATCGATGTCGTCGACCGCGATGTCCAGGTGCAGGCGCACTTTGCCGCGCTTCGGGTCGGTCACGGGCTGGAACACCAAACGGGGCTGCGGGTCATCACGGTCGCCGAGGTAGACCCATCCTGGCCGGGACGGTCCACGCGGCCGATCGAGCAGCGCGCTCCAGAAGTCCGCGACCCGCTCCACGTCGACGCAGTCGATCGTCACGCCCACCCAACGATTCGTCATCTCGTCAGCACTTCATCCGCCCGATCGCGTCGAGAGCGGTCATTCGCGGGTAGAGCACGATGGCGATCTGCACGGTTGTACCGTAATCCGCCGGTGCCCGGATCGGAAGACGGTGCGGCTCCGCAGCTTTCGGATCACGCCCGACGTCATGGTCGCGGACCTGCATATATCCGCGTGCGCGCAGGTCGGAGAGTGCCGTATCGTGGTCGAGTCCCCGCCCCGAAGATCCTTCGGCGGCTCGGGCTCCCTGTTCCTTCGGTAGTGGATTCGAGGTGGTGACGTATCTCCCAGGTCGTGTAGTCGTCTGCATTCCCCACGTTCAACGTGCATGGGAACGGACGTCGCATAGGCCTGAGTTGCGTCACCCATCTGTCCTTTCCCGGGTGCGGCTCTGCCAGCTGCCCCGGGTTTCGTGTTTCCGGCCCGGTGCGGCGACGGCGAGCTTCCCGATTTCCGAATCAGGAGTCCTACCGTGAATTCCCGCGCGCTCGACGACGAGTCCGAGCGAACCCCTGAGCCGTCGGCTCATCCGTCATCACAGATGACGACGGCCGCCAAGATCGCCCTCGCGGTCTTGCTGACCGGCGAACTCATGAACATCCTGGACGATTCGGTCGTCCTCACCGCCCTGCCCACCCTGCAACGGTCGCTCGGCGCTGGGCCGGCCGCGTTGCAGTGGCTGACCGCGGGCTACGCGCTGACCTTCGCGCTCGGGCTGATCACCGGCGGCCGGCTCGGCGACCTCTACGGCCGGCGCAAGGTCTTCCTGCTCGGCACCGTCGGATTCACCCTCGCCTCGCTGCTGTGCGGCCTCGCGGCCGACCCCGGCATGCTGATCGCCGCCCGCGTGCTGCAAGGCGGTGCCGCCGCGGTGATGATCCCGCAGGTCCTGGCTACCTTTCACGTCACTTTCGACGGCGCGAACCGCAGCAGGGCCTTCGGCCTCTTCGGTGCGGTCCTGGCGATGGCCAACGTGTTGGGTCCGGTTCTGGGCGGCGTGCTCACCGAGGCCGACTTGTTCGGACTGTCCTGGCGGCCGATCTTCCTGATCAACGTGCCTGTCGGGCTCGCCGTGATCCTCCTCGGGCGCACGTTCATCACCGAGTCGACCGCGGCGAAGGCCGACCGTCTCGACCTGGCGGGCGTGCTGCTGTCCGCGCTCGCGATGGTGCTGATCGTGTTCCCGCTCACCGAAGGCCAAGCTCATGGCTGGCCGCTGTGGAGTTTCGCCATGTTCGGCGGCGGCCTGCTCGTGCTCGGCGTATTCCTGCGTCATCAGCAACGCCATCGGGACGATGCCCCGCTGGTGGCGCTGTCGCTGTTCAAGGGCAAGCAGTTCTCCGGCGGTTTGTCCGCGCAGCTGATGGTGGGCCTGCTGTGCGGCCTGTTCTTCCTGACCTGGACGCTGTACCTGCAACGCGGTCTCGGCATGAGCCCGCTGCTGGCAGCCATGGCGTTCGTGCTGCTCTCTGTCGGCGAACTGGCCGGTGCGATGACCGCGACCAAGACGGCCGGGCGCTTCGCGCGGCGGCTGCCCCAGACCGGAGCCCTGATCGCCCTCGCCTCGATGACGGCCTATGGGCTCCAGATCAGCGGCGGGCGATCCGACCTGACCCTGCTCGCGATGGCGGCGCCTGTTCTGCTGCTCGGGTTCGGTCTGGGCCTGATCGGCGGGCCGATTGCCGATCTGACGCTGGCGAAGGTGCCGCACGAGAACGCCGGTTCGGCCTCGGGCCTGTTCAACACCGCCTTACAGCTGGGTGCCGCCTTCGGCGTTGCCCTGACCGGGCTCGTGTTCTTCTCCGCGACCGGCGGGTCACTCGACGGCGCGGCCAACCGCGAGGCGTTCACCGGCGTGCTCTGGTGGGCCGGCGGCGTCTTCGCGGTGATGTGGGGCTTGATGTTCTTCTTGCCCAAGCACGCCGGCAGCGAGGTCGAGTAGGACAGACCGCGCCAGGTGGTGGCGCCTGGCGCGGTCGAACCCGCACTTACATCGGGTACACGGGGTGCTTACGCGGATTGAACTCCGGCTTCACCGGCGGCTTGTCGCGCAGCAGGCGCAGCGCGTGCCGGATCTCCAAGCGGGTGCGCGCGGGTTCGATGACGGCGTCGATGTAGCCGCGCTCGGCCGCGATCCACGGGGTGGCGATGGTCTCGTTGTAGTGGTTGACCATGAACTCGCGCGCGGCCGCCCGCTGCTCGGCCGGCACCGCCGCCAGCTGCCGCTTGCCGATCAGGTCGACCGCGCTCTCGGCGCCGATCACCGCGATCCGGGCGGTCGGCCAGGCGAAGCTGATGTCGGCGCCCACCTGACGGGCCGCCATCATGCCGTAAGCGCCGCCGTAGGACTTGCGCACCACGAGGTTGATGATCGGCACGGTGGCCTCGATGATCGCGCGCGGGACCCGGCCGCCGCGGATGATCACGCCGTTGGCTTCCTGCTCGAGCCCCGGCAGCACGCCCGGGGTGTCGACGACGAACACCAGCGGAATGTTGAACGCGTCGCAGAGCCGGATGAAGTAGGTCGACTTGTCCGAGCAGTTCGCGTCGATCGAACCACCAAGAACCAAAGGCTGATTGGCGATCACGCCGACCGGATAACCGTCGACGCGGGCGAATCCGGTGATCAGGTTCGGCGCCATCGCCTCGCGAACCTCGTGGAACTCACCGTCGTCGAAGATCCGCAGCAGGATCTCGTGCATGTCGTACCCGGTGCGATCGGAATCCGGGACGATCTTCTCCAGCTCCCGATCGCTGGCGGTGATCTCCGGCTCCAGACCGGGATTCACGACCGTCGGCTGTTCGAGGCAGCTGGTCGGCATGTAGCTCAGGTACCGGCGGGCCCAGTCGTAGGCTTCCTGCTCTGTGTCGGCCACGTGGTGCAGGGTGCCGCGCTTGGCCTGCACCTCAGCACCGCCGAGCGCCTCTGCGGAGATGTCCTCGCCGTTGACGGCCTTGATCACCTCCGGGCCGGTGACGAACATGTAGGAATCCTTGGTGCCGATCAGCACGTCGGTGTTGATCGGCCCGTACACCGAACCCGCGGCGCACTTGCCGAGGATGATCGACACCTGCGGCACATAGCCGGACAGCTTCTCCAGCACCCGGGAGATGTCACCGAACGACGCGATCGAGCCGACCGCGTCCTGGATGCGCGCGCCGCCGGAATCGTTGATCGTGACGACCGGGCAGGCGTTGTCGAACGCGAGTTGCAGCGCCCGCATGAACTTGCGCGCGGACGTGATGCCGACCGACCCGCCGTACACGGTCTGGTCGTGGGCGATCACCACCACCGGACGACCGGCGATCAATCCGCGGCCGGTGACCAGTCCATCGCCGTAGAGGGCGTCCTTCGTATCGGGCTGACGGGCCAGCGCACTGGTCTCGATGAACGTCCCTGGGTCGAGCAGCATGTGCACGCGCTCGCGGACACTCGGGATGCCCTTCTTCTCCCGCTTGGCAATACCGGCCTCACCTGCCGGTTCCGTAGCGATCGCCAGGATCTTGACCAATTCATCGAGCTTCGCCTGGGTTTCAACCACGCTCGCCGCCACCTTCCCTCCAACTGTCGTGCCTTGGCGACGTTAAGCGGTGTGGACACCGGAACGGGTACTCGATCGCCATATGCGGGACAGGTCACAGTCGGGGCGTCCCCGGTATGGGTTTCCGAACAGCTCGCGCGCGGGGCAAATGCGCCTGTGCGGTGCTCTTCCGGTTACGTAGCCTGAACGGGTGGGAGCTGTGCATATCGGGCGCGACGCGGAGTGGGATTTCGCGGGTCCGGCCGTGGCCACGCCGCTGGGTGGGGCGATGATCGGGTACCGCGATACGGGCGGGGCCGGGGTGGATCTCCGGGTGGCCGGGACCGCGGCGATCACCGTGCTGATCGAGTTCGGCGGGCGTGGGCTGGTCGTCGACGATGCGTCCGGGCGGCGGACGCTCGGCGGGTTTGCGGTCGGGCTTCCGGTCGAGGCGATGCGTCTGCGTGGTGAGCAGGCGGAGTGCATCGAGGTTCGGTTGTCGCCGATTCAGGCGTATTCGCTATTAGGTATCGCCCCAACCGATTTGGGGCGAGGCGCGGTCGATCTGGAGGATCTGTGGGGCGCGCGGGCTCGGCGGCTGCGGGAGCGGCTCGCGGACGCCCAGAACTGGGACGAGCGTTTCGCGGTGACGAAATCGTTTCTGGCGCAATGTGACCGGCCGATTCGGGTGCCCGATCCGGAGGTGCTCACCGGTTGGGATCGGATACTGAGCTCGGGTGGTCAGGTGCGGATCGGCGCGCTCGCCGAAACCGTCGGGTGGAGTCACAAGCGGTTGCTGACCCGGTTCGAGTCGCAGATCGGTTTGGCGCCGAAGCGGGCGGCGATGCTGGTTCGGTTCCGGTCCGCGGTCGACGGTCTGCTGGCGGGACGGGCCGCCGCCGACGTCGCGGCGGACTGCGGGTACACCGATCAGGCACATCTGAGCCGGGATGTGACGATCTTCGCCGACCGTGCGCCAGGGGCGCTGACCGCGCATTACCTGCCGACGATCGCCCAGCATCGGTACCGGGCGTGGGGGAAATTTTTCCAATACCGGGCGGGTGCCGCCGGTCGATAGTGGTGTCACTTCGGGTGCGAACGGGCACCCGTCGACAGTGAGAGGACACCCGCCGTGACCGATACCCTTGATCCCGCGAAACTACAGACCGCGCTGGAGAACCTTCAGCACGCGGGCATGCCCGGGGCCTTCGCCGAAGTGCGGGACGGCGATGAAATCTGGCGTGGCGCAGCCGGACTCGCCGACTTGGCGACCGGGCGGCCTGTGACGGTGGATATGCGGCATAGGGTCGGCAGCGTCACAAAGACGTTCACTGCTGCCGCCGTGTTGCAGCAGGTCGACAACGGTGAGATCGCGCTCGATACACCGATCGGCCATTACCTGCCGCAACTCGTTCCCGGTGACCGGGGCGCGGCGATCACAGTGCGGATGTTGATCAACCACACCAGTGGGCTCGCCGAATACCTTCCGTATGCCTATCCGTCGCTCGCGGCGTTCCCGAACGTGGCGAAAACGACGCCGAAGAGCTTGGCGGACAACAGGTTCACCAAGTTTCATCCGACCGAGCTGATCGAATTGGGCGTCGCGGCGGCCGCCACCGGCAACCCCGGTGGCTCCCCCGGCGTGTATTCGAACACCAATTACCTTCTCCTGTGCCAACTTCTGGAGTTGGTGACCGGCACGTCCGCGGAGGACTGCATCACCCGCAACGTCATCGAGCGGGCCGGGCTGCGCGACACCGAGCTGCCCACCGGACCGGATCTCGACGGACCGCACTCGATGCACTACGAGGCGTGGTTCGGCATGTTCGATCCGCCACGTGATTTCAGCGTTTTCGACATGTCCTGGGTGGGGCCGGCGGCGTCGCTGATTTCGACCGTCACGGACCTGAACCGCTTCTTCGGCCTGCTGCTGGCCGGTGAAATCATCAGCCGCTCAGCGCTTTCCGAGATGCAGCGCACGGTCCCGGTGATCTCGTTCGAGGGAAAGACCATCGAATACGGTCTCGGGCTGCACAAGCTGACGGTGCAGGGGCACGGTGTGTACTGGGGGCATGACGGGTCCGTCTGGGGTGGCGGTGCGATGTCCATGACCAGTGCGGACGGCAGGCGGCAGATGTCGGTCGCGGTGAACCTGCAACGGTGGAATCGGATCGATGCCACGCAGCGACCGCAGCCGCACCCCATCGACCACGCGCTGCAGGCGTTCGTCCAGCTGGCGCTGGGTGGTTGAGCGAGTGTCAGTTTTCCGTAACCCCGCAGGTCAGCGTGTTTGCCGGCCCTAGCCGGCGGTCATAGGCTCGGGAGCTGGGCGGACCAGCCCATCGCTGTCGACGCGTGTGAAGGTGTACTGGATGTTGGACTACGGCTTCGACATGTCCGGTGTCGAGCTAGAGGTTGCTCTGCCCGACTTGGTGTCCGAGGGATACGAACTCGACGCGCTGGTATCGGCGCAGGCCGACTGGTCCAAGGACACGCCGGCGGTGGGATGGACGATCGCGCACCAGATCGCCCATCTCGCCTCGGCCGACGAGAACGTGCTCATCGCGATCCGTACTCCGGACGCGTTCGACGCCGTACTGAAGCACGCGGAGACCGAAGGTCCCCGATACCGGGATCTCGACGCCGCCGCGGGCGCGGCGAAACCGCGCGCGGAACTGCTCGAACAGTGGCGTGCCGGTCGAATCGAGGTGGCGGCGGCGCTGCGCGATCTCGCACCGGGCCAAGCGTTTCCGTGGTACGACTCGGAGCTGACCGCGGCGCTCATGGTGCCCCTTCGACTGCTGGAAACCTGGGCGCACGGGCAGGACATCTTCGACGCCGTCGGAGTCTCGCGCCGCCCCACGAGCCGCCTCCGCCACATCGCCTACTTGGGCATCCTCGGCCGGGAGTTGTCCTTCTACGCCGCCGAACTACCCACTCCGGCAGAGCCGTTCCGCGTCGAACTGACCGGCCCCGACGGCGAACCCTGGGCCTGGGGCCCGGAAGATGCCGACCAACGAGTCCAAGGCAGCGCCCTCGACTTCTGCCTCCGCGTCACCCAACGCCGCCCTCTGGCCAAAACCAGCCTCACCGCAATCGGCGCAGACGCCCAGAAGTGGCTCGAAATCTCCCGCACCTCCCTCTGAGTCCGGTTAGCTTCTCCCGCCGGCGCTCGTCATAGGTGTGACGGCCGAATACGAACGGTCGTCACACCTTTGACTGGAGTGGAGAACGGGATGCTGACCAACATCATGTACGTGACGGTGTATGTCACCGATCAGGATCGTGCGTTGCGGTTCTATACCGAGGCGCTCGGCCTGGAGCAGCGGATCGATTTTTCGGGGCCCGACGGGCGGTTCCTTGCCGTCGGGGTACCCAACAGCGCGGTGGAGATCATTCTGTGGTCGCACGCGGCGGCCGCGGGACAGCCGGCCGAGTTGGATGGGCGCGTCGTGCCCGGGCCACTCATCCTCGAATCCGATGATCTGCGCAAGGATTTCGAGGTCTTGCGCAAGCGTGGCGTCACCTTCGAGGGGGCCGAACCCGAGGACTATCCGTTCGGGGTCCGGATCGAGGCGACCGACCCGGATGGCAATCGGATCTCGCTGCGCGAGCAGCGGAAGCCGTAATCCGTTTCAGCTCAGTGGGCTTCGGCGAATTCCGGGTACTCCGGGATCTGCCAGTCGCCGCCGCGGTCTTCTTTCGAACGCTTCGCCAGGATTTCGGGGATGCGGAGGTAGCAGGCCGTGGCGGTCAGCGTGTGGAACAGATCGATGCCGAGTTGGTGGGTGGGCATGCCCAGGCGTAGGAGGCGCGGTTTCACGGTGGCCTGGATCTCGTCGACGAACGGGCGCAGGGTGGTGTCGTAATTGGCCAGGGCGGCGGGCAAATCACCTGGGTTGCGGTTGATTTCGCCGGCCAGGACGTAGGCGCCGACCAGAGCACCGGAAATGCCCATGCCGCTGTAGGGCGAGGCGCAGTGCGCGGCGTCGCCGACCAGCACGACGCGTCCCTTGGACCAGGTGTCCGTGCGGACCTGCAAAGCCTCCTGGGAGTAGAAGGCCTCGGTCGTCCGCATACCGTCGAGGAATCGGTCGACCTGCCAGCCTGCGTCGCGAAAACGCTCGGCCCAGAACAACTTCTGCTGTTCGACCGGCGCGCGGTGGATGGCCGAGACCTCCGCGGAGGTTTCGCGCAGCATGAAGTAGACCTGGGTCTCGGTCGGATTGTGGCTGCGGCGCATGATCATTCGGCCGCGCGGAGCGTGGTAGGTGTCGCGGATGTTGCTGTCGGAGGCGATGCGCGGCACGAACCAGTAGGCCATGTGGATGCCCACCGGCCAGTACGGATCCGGCGAACCGTAGGGCAGGATGGCCCGGCGAATGCGCGAACCTTGCCCGTCCGCGCCGACCAGCAGATCGTATTCGCCGGACGTACCGTCGGAGAAGTGGGCGACGATTCGTTCGCCGACCCGCTCGAACCGCTCGACGCTCTTGTCGAAGACGTAGTCCACGTCGTCCTTCGTCACATCGTGCAGCAGGCGCACCAGGTCGCCACGCATGATCTCGTACTCCGAGGTCAGCGTCTGCCGGCCCTGGCCGGAGGTGTTGGCCATGATCGTGCCGCGCGGCTGACCCCGACCGTTCACGAACGCGACGCCGGCCTCGTCCACCAGCTTGCTCTTGACCGCGTCGAGCAGACCCATCCGCTCGACCGCCTCGATGCCCTGCCCGCGCAGGTCGACCTGCGCACCCGTGGCGCGCAGCGCCGGGAAGCGTTCGACGACGACCACCCGGTGACCGCCGCGCACGAGCCAGTAGGCCAGCGCCTGCCCGGCGACCCCGCCGCCGCAGATGAGGATTTCCAGGGATTTCGAATCAGATGCCATGTCCTCAGTCCAATCTATCAGTGATAGGCAATATCAACAATCACCTATCACTGATAGATTGTCAATATGGCCAAGCTCAACCGGGACACCGTCATCGCCAAAGCGCTCGATCTACTCGACGAGGTCGGGCTCGACGCCGTCAGCACCCGACAGCTGGCCAAACGCCTCGGCGTCGAACAACCCTCGCTCTACTGGCACTTCCGCAAGAAGGAAGACCTGCTCAGCGCCATGGCCGAGGCCGCGATGGCCCCCCACGCGGCAGCACCCCTCCCGACACCCGGCGACGACTGGCGCGAGTGGTTCCTCGAGAACACCCGCAGCTTCCGCCGCACACTGCTGCTGCGACGCGACGGCGCCCGGCTGCACTCCGGCAGCCGGCCAGACGGAGCAGGCCTCGACCAGCTGTTCCAGAAGATGGCGTTCCTACTCGAATCCGGCCTACCCGAACAAGAAGCACAGATCGCCATGCTGACCGCCAGCCGGTTCACCGTCGGCTCCGTGCTGGAAGAGCAAGCCGACACCGGACTCGACGAACCCGCACCCGACATCCCGAAGATCGACCACGAGTCAGCCTTCGAAGCAGGCCTGAACCTCATCCTCGACGGATTGACCCACCGCCTCGAGCACAAGTAGATACTCAACCGTCGATTCCGTTGCAGAAGTGCAGGATTGGTCGTGCAAGGATGTCCGCTCGCCCGGCATCAGGCGCTACCACCGAACGAACCCGCGATGCCGTTCCGAGCGCGGGCTCATTCAGCTGCGGCGATTCGTCAGATGGTGAAGGAAGGATCGAGCCACTTCGACAGGAGATCCCGAAATTCACCCGTTCGAAGTTTCCAAAGGTAGTGAATCTGCCGCTCCCGCTTGTCACCGCGGGCATCGCGGACGTCCTCGATCGGAAACACGCCTACTTCGACGATTCGTTTGCGCAGAGCTTCGTAATACTTGTCCGCTACGCCCTTCGCACACAAGGCTTTTCGCGAATCGTTCGTCAGCTCGTCAGTGCCGAGGATCTGCCTGCGGACATCACTGATGGGGTCGGCGAACTCCTCCTCGGTGCCGAAGTACACCGGCATCGCGCCGCGGTACGCGCGATCGAGTGCGTCCAGCACGTCCTGCCCGAAATTCTCCGAAGTGCAGAAGGCTTCCTGTAGTTTGAATTCCTTCTGGATGTTGAACTTGTGGTTAGGGGTATCCATGTACTCCTCCGGCAGCGGCACCCGGATCAACTCCCCGTGCTGGCTGTCAGCAGAGGCCGATGGCGCCAGAACCGTCAGGGCCGCAACGACTGTGGTCACAGCAGCCACCACGGACATGGCGAACTTATGTTGCTTGGACATGACAGGCACCATACGTGTCGCAGCTCACACCGAACAAATCGCCTCGGGCCGATGCCCAAGCCATCGTTCGCGCCAACGGGTTCGGTCCCGCAACCGGATGCCGGAGTGCTGTCCGGACCGGATTTCGTCATGGCGGTCAACAGGATTCAGATCTAAGGACAAAGCCCATTCCACAGCGGGTGGCGAGCACCGGAGCGGGCCCTCGTTAAATCCGTTGGCGGACTGCGGCGCGCGCTGCTAGTTTTCTGGGGACCGGGCTGGAGAGCGAGGAGGTGGTACCTGTGAACGCAGTATTGACATGGGTGCTCCCCGCTGGGGCCACGGTAGGGCGATAGGTCGTCCGGGAGCGCCGTTCGAGCGCATTCCCGAAAGGCACGACCATGCAATTCACTTCCGAACAGCTTCTCGATGACGGCGTTGTCGAGCGCGCATTCACCCTCGGCGAGGTTCCCGGCATCCTGTGGACGCCCGGATCCGTGTCCGAGCCGGCTCCGCTGATCCTGATCGGCCATCCCGGCGGACTGGACAAGATGTATCCCCGACTGGCAGGCCGGGCCCGGCAGGCCGCGGCGGAGGGCTACGCCTCGGCCACCATCGAACTCCCCTGGAGCGGTGACCGACCCAAGTCCGCCGAGGCCGAGCAGGCCCGCGCCGACCTGCGCCGGGCAATCGGGGCCGGGGAGCCGGTCACCGACGAGATCGTCGACCGGCTCATCCACCCACTGGTCGAACAGGCGGTCCCGGAATGGCGGGCCACTCTGGACGCGCTCCTCGCGCTGCCCGAGATCGGCGGGCCGGTCGGGTTCTCGGGCGGGGTGATCTCCATCGGCGTCCGGCTGGCGGTGGTCGAGCCACGTATCTCGGCCGCCGTGCTGTTCGCCGGAAGTTACGTTCCGCGCAGCACGTTCGAGGAGGCCCGGCAGGTCACCATTCCGCTGCATGTCCTGTTGCAGTGGGACGACGAAGGAAACGACCGGCAAATGGCCCTGGATCTGTTCGACGCCTTCGGTTCCAAGGAGAAGACGTTGCACGCCAACATGGGTGGGCACACCGGCGTTCCAGCGTTCGCCGGCGAGGAAGCGAACCGGTTCTTCGCTCGGCACCTGAGGTAGGGCCGAAGCGTCAGATCGCTTGATGCACAACCGCCCCGACCGCGATCGGTACCGGCAACTCGCCGGTACCGGCCGGCCGGGGCGGCGCGTTGAACTCAGAACATTCGATCAAAGATGTTCCGCCCCAACACCGATCGTGTCGAGGTCGGCGAGTTGCATTGCGCCGTAACCATCCGGGTCAGTTCGAGGTCTGCCATCCGGTAGATGCCGCCGGAGAGTCCCGTAATCATGCTGCGGCGCCGCGCATTCCACGAGTCCCCACGGCGAGACAGATCAGCAGGGCGATGAGCACACCCGCGAAACCTGCCATCGCGATCCGGGTGTCGACGAATTGGGTGGCGATGCCCATCCCGACCACCGGGATGATCAACCCGGCATTGCCGATCAGGAATAGTCCGGCCACCGCCTCACCCCGATTCGCCGCGGCAGCCGCACGCACGGTGCGGGCAACCGCGGATTGGATCAGGACACCGGCTCCGGCACCGCTCACCACGCCGGCGACCAGGAACAGCACCAGATTGCCCGCCAGCATGGCGGCAACCAACGCGCCAAGCCCGACGATGGCACCGAGCAATCCCGCCACGAGCCGGGTCAACACCGGCAACGCCATGGCCGCATGCTGGGCGACGGGCGCACTGGCGAACACCAGAAACACCACCCCACCGGCCAACAGCCGCGACGACTGCCCCAACGTCTCGGCAAGGAAAACCGGTGCAAGCGAGGCGAATAGACCGAACGCCCCGAACGCCGCGAAGGTACTGCCCGCCGCAACCGCCCAGCCGAGCTTGGAGCCGACGACCGACACGCGCTGCGGACGGTAAGCGGGTCGCAGCGACCGCGGCACGGACACGGTCTCCGGAACGAACCGGATCAACACCGCGATCACCAGAACCATGAACACCGCGAACGCCACATACGACGTCCGCAACGGCCACGGAGCCCACTCCGCGAGCACGCCCGCCACCAACGCACCCACCCCGAGTCCCCCGATATTCGCTGCCGGAGAAGCGATTTCGAATCGTTTCGCACCGTCCCGCGGCCGAGCCAGCACGTGCAGCTCGTGCAGATACGCGGTAGCCGTCGCGGTGATCGCACCGACACCCAACCCGGTGATCAGCCGCCCGGCGATCAGCAGCGGCAACTGCGGCGGCAGGACGAACACCACCGCGGCCAGCACCTCCATCGAGAGCGCGAGGGTGAGCACCCGCCGCCGGCCGATCCAGTCCGACACGTGCCCGACCATGCACAAACTGACGATCACGCCGACGCCGTACACGGCGAAGACGATGGTGAGCGTCAACGCAGACAACCCGAGTTGCCGCGCGTAAAGCGGATACAGCGGCGTCGGCACCGTCGAGAACGCCATCGCCGCACAGAAGGCCACGGTCACCAACCAGAAGCCGGTGTTGTGCCGGCCGGAGTCCGGCTGTCCGGCGGACTTCTCCCGGTGGTCGAGGGACACAGTCGTCATCGCGTTGCACTCTTTTCTGCGGAATCGCGGCGGTCCGACTGGCCCCGCCGATTCCATGGTCGAGTCCGCGAACGTTCACGTCCAACGATTCATTCTTCTGCTAGCTATCACTTTTTGAGATAGTTGACCGATGGAGCTAAGGCATCTCGAGTACTTCGTCGCCGTCGCCGAAGAACGCAGTTTCACCAGGGCGGCCGCCCGGCTGCACGTGGTGCAGTCGGCGGTCTCCGCGGCGATCAAGACGCTCGAACGCGAACTCCGCACCGAGATCCTCCGGCGCACCTCCCGTGAAGTCGCACTGACCGAAGCTGGGACCGTCCTCCTCCCCCGGGCCCGGACGATCCTGGACAGCGTGCGCGAGACGATCGATGCGATCGACGGCGTCCGGGGCACGATCGGCGGCGAAATCCGACTCGGGCTGATGGCGTCGGTGCCCTGGCTCGACCTGCCCGCGGTACTCGGCCGAATGCACGCGGAACACCCCGAGGTGCGGCTGCGGTTGAGCCACCGCGCCGGCGGCTCACAAGAACTCGCCGCCGCGGTCGTCGCCGGAGAACTGGACCTGGCGATCCTTTCCGATCCCGGCCCATTCGCCCGCAAGCTCCGGCTGACCGAACTGCGGTCCTTCCCGATGCGGCTGCTCGTCCCGGCCACCCACCCGCTCGCCGAAAAACGTTCCGCGCGACTGGAAGAACTGGAGGGCGAGACGTTCGCCGACCTGGCGCAGGGTTTCGGCAGCCGGGCCGTGGTCGACCGTGCCTTCGCCGCAGCGGACCTGACCAGGAGTGTCTCCATCGAATTGGGCGATGGCAGCGTCGTCGCCGACTACGTGCGTCAGGGGCTCGGCATCGCGATCCTGCCGGAGGCCTACGCCCGGGCGGACTCGACGATCCGATCCGTTGCCCTCACCGCGAGCAGCGGCCTCACCTGGCGCATGTGCCTGGCCGCACCACGGGACCGGGAACTCGGAACGGCGGCAAAGGTCCTGACGACCATGGTGCTCGACGCGCTGGAGAACTGATCCCCATGCCGCCAGCCGACTATTTGTTCGAAAGGGCTACCGGCACAGCACTCTCGCGCACGCTCAGGTAGTCCCGCAGCGTGGCCGCGGCCGCGGTGATGTGGCGATGCAGAATATCGGTCGCCGCCACCGCATCTCGGGCCGCGGCCGCGTCGGCGAGCGCGCGATGATCGGGCTGACCGAGCGCGTCGGCCCCGAGCGCGGTCAGATGGAGCCGGATGATCTGCTCCTCCTCTTCCAGCGCCGCGCGCACCAGCTTCAGCAATCGATAGTTGGTGGCTCGCCGGCAGAGCGCCATGTGGAACTCGGTATTCAGGCGTCCCACGGTGGGCGCATCGGTTTCCGATTCCATATCGCGGACGTGGCTGCGGATTTCCGTGATATCGGTCTCGGTGAGATGCGGGATCGATAAGCGCAGCGCGGCGGGTTCGATGATGAGCCGGACGTCATATGTTTCCATGAGGTCGGCGGGGTCGATGTGCATCGCGACGGCACCCTTGCCCGCCTGCAACCGGACGAGCCCTTTTCCCTCCAGCTGAATCAAGGCCTCGCGCACCGGCATACGACTCACCCCGAAAACCTCGGCGAGCTCCTCTTGGCGCAACGGCGTTCCCGGCCGAATGGTTCCATTCAGTATTGCTTCCGCGAGAGTCGACTCGATAATCGACCGGGAATGCGTCTGCGGTACGGAAATGTGCCCCAGCGCAGCCATGATCGGTCTGTGTCGTGCGCTCATCCGAACGGTGCCGCCTACCTATGCTGGAGTGTTCGCCGCATGTGGATCCATGATCCAGTTATTTTCTAACACTCCCGGCCCGAGCGGGCAACATTTCCGCATCGTCATGCGTTGTTCGTTTGTCTCCCAAAGTTATTTGCGGGGCGAATCATTGCGGCCGGGACGATCGCGGCGCACGCGAGCGCGCCCATTATTGCGAGCGCGTGCGCGAGGGACGTGGAGGTGTAGAGGCTGCCGAAGACCGCGACGCCGAGGACGAAACTGAATTGGAACGTCGTGGTGGCGATCCCTGTCGCATCCGGCACCTGGTCCGGGCGAACGTGCGCCACGGTCAATCCGAGCAACGGCGTGAAGCAGGCGCCATAGCCGAAACCGGCCGCCGCCAGCAGCATTACGGCCGATGCGGTGTGCAGGCCGTCGCCGTGCTCGATCGCGCCGAGCAGGATCAGGCTGCCACCGAGCACCCCGAGACCCGCGATCGTGAGGGTGAGGTGTCGCCGGTGTGGCACCAGCGATCCTGGCGCCGAGCCGACGCCGAACCCGATCGCGAAGGGCACCAGCGCGATTCCCGCCGCCGCGGCGCTGTGCCCATGATGGTCCTGGAGATCGGCGGCCACACAGAACAGCACCCCGGTGTACGTCGTCCCCGACAGCAGCAAGGCGATCAGCCCCGGCCGCATACCGGGCACCGCCATGATGCGCAGGTTGAGCAACGGTGAACCATTACGCCGCAATTGCATTCGCTGCCAGGCGACGAACACCACGAGCACCGCGATACCCAGCGCCGCGACCGCCCAGCCCAGCCAGGTCCACCCGGTGTCCGGGCCGAGCGCGAGCGCGCCGGTGATCGAGGCGGCGCCGACGGTCAGCAGCCCGACTCCGGCCAGGTCGAGTTGCCGTGGGGAGACCGCGATCTCGGGCAGCAGCCGGGCGGCACCGAGCAGCACGGCGATGCCCACCGGCAGATTGATCAAAAACACGATCCGCCAGCCGAGCCCGAAGAGGTCGAGGCTGATCAGCGCGCCGCCCAAGGCAAGTCCGGCAGTGGCGCCGAAGGAAATCATCGCACCGTAGGCGGCCAGCGCCCGCGTCCGCGCGGTACCGGTGAAATCCGCCTGGATGAACGAAATCGCCTGCGGGACAGCCATCGCCGCGCCGGCACCCTGGACGGCGCGGGCACCGATCAGCACGATCGCGTTGGGCGCCGAGCCGATCGCGATGGAGCTGACCGTGAACACCGTGATCCCGATCAGGAACAGCCGTCGCCGGCCGCGATCGGACCCCAGTCGCGCGCCGGTGATCAGCAGGCTCGCGTACATCAGCGTGTAGGCCGCGACCGCCAGCGCGGCGGTGCCCGGCTCGATCCGCAAGTCCTGCTGAATCGAGGGCGCGGCGATATTGCCGACGGTGGTGTCCATCGACGCCATGAACTGCCCGGTCAGGACGACCGCGAGCGCCAGCCAGCGTCGCCGCGAACCGGGGAGGGTCGCAACTGTCGGCGGCTCGGCCGTTCGAATCCGCTCCGGCGGCACCGTCACTTCTGCGGGGCGTGCCGGCCGGTGTCGGCGGTCTCCTCGGCTAGCAGTTGTTCCATCGCGGCGACGCAGTCGAACACCTCGACGTGCCGGATGTAGAGCGGCGCCAGCCCGAAACGCAGCAGGTCCGGCGGGCGTAGTTCGAGATGAAAACCGCGAGCCGCCAGGCCTTTCGCCAGGCGCTCGGCCGATTCGCTGTGCAAGGACACATGGCTACCGCGCTGCGCGCTGTCGACGGGTCCGGTCACCTCGACACCGTAGCGGGCCAGCCGGGCGCCGGCCAAAGCGATGAACTCCTCGCTGAGCGCCACCGATTTGGCGCGTACCGCCGCGGGATCGGCTCGGGCGGTGAGCGTGACGCCTTCGTCCAAGGCGAGCAGGCTGAGCAGCGGCGGGCAGCCGGTGGTCAGTCGAGCGATGCCCGGATCCGGTTGATAGCCTGCGGTGAAGTCGAACGGCCGGGTATGCCCCAGCCAGCCGGTGACGGGCTGTTCGAAGCGCGGCAGCAGCCGGTGGGCGACGTACATGTACCCAGGCGCACCGGGTCCGCCGTTGAGGTATTTGTAACCGCACCCGACCGCCAGATCGGTACCGGCGGCGTCCAATTCAAGCGGCACGACGCCCGCACTGTGCGAAAGATCCCACAGCACAAGCGCTCCGGCCTCGTGTGCCCGCTCGTTGATCCGGCGCATCGGAAGCAGTTGTGCGGTGCGGTAATCGACGTGACTGAGCGTCACCACCGCGACGTCCGAGTCGATCTCATCGATGATCTCGTCGACGGGCACCCGGCGCACGGTCGCCTGCCGGTGGACGTAGCGGGTGACACCATCGGCGATGTAGAGATCGCTCGGGAAGTTGCCGAGGTCGGTGAGGATCACCGACCGCTTGCTCGCGGACTGCAATTCCATAGCGCCACACAGCAATTTGAACAGGTTGACCGAGGTGGACTCGCCAACCACGACCTGGCCGGGAGCCGCGCCGAGGATGCCGCCGATCCGATCGCCGGTCAGCGTCGGCAGCCGCAACCACTGGTGGTCCCACCAGCCTGCGTTCATATCGTCGCGCCACCGCCGCATGGCCTCGTCGAGCCGCTGCGCGGTCTCGCGCGGTTGCGGCCCCAGCGAATTTCCGTTGAAGAATACGCGGTCGTCGGGCAAATCGAACTGCGCCCGGATATCCCGCAGTGGATCGATGGCGTCGAGCTGTTCGAAGTATCGGCGCTGCTCCATGTGCTACTCCGTTATTTGCTGCATCAGACCGAACATGTCCTCGTTGTGCCACCACTCCGCAAGCCGGTTGTCCGCGTCGAATCGCATGATGTCGATCCCGGACAGCGACACCGGACGCCCGGTCGCGGCAATTCCGGACAGCACACCGGTGTGTGTTCCCGAAGAGTTGTATCGGGCAACGAGTTTGTCGCCGTCGACGAGCACTTCCTCGATATCGAAGGTGAGGTCGGGAAAGGCTTGGTGCCAGTCGATCGCCATGGCGACGTGTCCGTCTTTCGTATTCGGGAAGTCGTCGATGGGCCGATGGTCGAAGAAGTTCTCCGACAGAATGCGGCTACCCGCCGGGTCGCCCTTGTTCCAGAGTTCACCGATCCAGATGTCCACGTACACATGTCGCATGATTTCGCGGCGACTTCCGGTCTCTGTCATGATTTCTCCTTCGAGTACCGGCCGTCGGCCGTGAACGCCGAACGACCACGTTTCAACCATTGCACGGTGACCCGTTTCGGCCGAAAGTTGGCTTCGAGCACCGGGATCGCTATTTCCGGGTCGGTGCTGCCGCAGGTGAAGATGTCCACCGCGGCGAAGTCGTGCTCCGGCCAGCTGTGAATGCTGATATGCGATTCCGCGAGCACCGCGATCCCCGTCACGCCGCCCGCGCCACCGAAATGATGCACGTAGACATACAGCAGCGTGGCATTCGTTGCCCGGACGCATTCGCGCAGCACCCGCTCGGTCAGCGCGGGGTCGTCGAGGCGGCTCGCCCCGATGAGATCGACGAGCAGATGGGTCCCCGCCGCCCGCAGCTGTGGTGTAGGGGCGGTGGCCATTTCGGTCATCGGGCCTGCTCGGCGGCGGCCAGCCGGGCGGTGCGGGATTCGATCGGCAGCGGGTTCAGCGAGAAGCCACAGACGTCGCGACTGGCGAAGGCGGCGTCGCCGGCCACGGTCACCGGGGTCACGTCGTGCAGGCAGCGCGGATCCTCGAACACCACCGTGTCGATCGGCGTCTCCAATTCGAGCTTGCGATACACCACGCGATCCAGATCGGCGAACAGGCTGCGCCCACCCGCGACATCGACCCGATTGATCAGTGAAATCGAGGTAAAGGCGTGCCCGTCGTGGTGCATGCCCTCCGGCGCCGGATATCCCGGCTTGTCCGGCAGCGCCACGATCCGGATCAGATGCACCCCGATCTCCCAGTGCCGGGACGCACTCACCCGCTCCGGCGGAAGTACCGCGAGGACATCCCACATCAGCTGATGCAGGAAGGGGTTCTCCGTCGTTCGCTCGGCCAGCGGCTCGAATTTCCGCTCGAATCCGCCCGCATACGGATTGACCTTCTCCTCCTGATAGAAGGCCCGGTGCTCCAGCTGCTCGATCCGGCGCTCGACGGTGTCCACCGAGAAAAGACTGAACCGGCGTTTCCGGAAGGAATATTCCGTTTGCAGCCAGCGGTCGTCGGCCAGATCATCGAAATCCACGGTCAGCTCCGACAATCCGGCGACGATATCCGGCGGGAGATCCGCCGTCGACCGGCCGGGGAGCATCACCACCGGATCGTCGCGGAAGCGGTCGACGGGCAACGTACCGAAGAGTTCGGTTCGAATTGAAGGCGTCATCGTAATCCTCTTCTATGTTCGCCACTCGGTGTCGATACCGAGCGGACAGGTCACGACACGTAGTCGAGATAGAAGTCGAAATCCCACTCGCTGGTCGTGGCCAGAAATCGTTCCCATTCGTCGAGTTTCTGCGCGGTGTAGACCCGGTACATGTCGCCGGGCAGCGCCGCGCGCAGCACCTCGTCCCGGTCCAATGCCGTCAGTGCCGCACCGAGATTCATCGGCAGGGTGGGTTGCGGGTCCGGCGTGCTGTCGTAGCTGTTGGCGCTCGACGGCGGGCCCGGATCCAGGTTGTTGGCCAGGCCGTCGTCCATCGCGGCGAGCAGGCCCGCGGCCATCAGGTAGGGGTTCACCATCGAATCGGCCGTGCGATATTCGACCCGGTCGGGCGCCGATACCCGGACCGCGCACGTCCGATTCTGAAAACCCCAGCCCGCGGTCAGCGGCGCCCAGAAGCCGGTGTCCCACAGGCGGCGGTAGGAATGCACCGTCGAGGCGGCGAGCGCGGTCAGCGCGGGCAGATGGGTGACCACCCCGCCGACCATGCGTTGACCGATATCGTTGAGCTGCAACGGATTCGCGCCCGTCGATCGGTCGCCGGTCAGCAGATTCACGCCGCCGGTACGGTAGCGCCGCACGCCGGGCAAGGTGGTCTCGGTTTCCATCGGAACCGTCTCGTCGTCGCCACCGCGCCAGAGCGACAGGTTGTGATGGCAACCCGACGCCGACAGACCAGCGAACGGCTTGGTCATGAAGCACGCGATCACGCCGAATTCGCGGGCCACCTGACGGCAGATCTGCCGATAGGTGATCAGCCGGTCGGCATTGCGCAGCGGGTCGTCGAACCGGAAATTCAGCTCGAGCTGGCCCGGTGCGTCCTCGTGGTCGCCCTGGATCATGTCCAATCCCAGTGCCCGGCCGTAGGTCAGCACGCGCAGGCTGATGTCGCGCAGTTCCTCGAGCTGATCCACGTGGTAGCAGTACGGTTTGGATACGCCGACCAGCTCGTTGTCGGCGTTGCGGCGCAGCCACATCATCTCGGGTTCGGTGCCGACCCGCAGCCGCATGTCGTGCCGCTCGGCGAACGCCGCGTGCTGCCGGGCCAGGTTGCCGCGGCAGTCCGAAGACAGTGCGGCGCCGGGATTTTCGGCTTCCTCCCGATTGCGGAACAGCCGGGCGAAGACCCGCGCGACCCGGCCGTCCCAGGGTAGTTGGGCGAACGTCTCCGGCTCCGGTATCGCGATCAGCTCCGAGGCCTCGGGGCCGTAGCCGAGGTAGCGGCCGCGCCGGTCGGTGGCGACATTGGCCACCGCTCCGTACACCATCTGGACGCCGCGGGTCGCCAGATCTTCCCAGCGGGCGGCAGGCATGCCTTTGCCGACGACGCGGCCGGTGACCGAGACGAATTGCACGTAGATGTACTGAATGTCGAGCTGGTCGATCAACTTTCGAACGTCGTTGACGGCGTCACTACGGCCTGGTTCGGACAGAAAAGCGTCGATGTCCACAGGTTCCCCCCTTCGGTCACGCCTCAACGCAGTGTTCAACGTCGGGACGGGGGTGGTCGGATTGCCCTGCATACCAACCGATTTGTAAATTGGATCCAGGATCCAATAGATTTTTACACCTGGTGTTGGGTTCCGCAAGGCTTCACGCGCAGCTATTGTGCCCGCGCGTGCCCGTGCTATTCAGGGGTTGCCGGGTGTTGCCGGATCATGTTATGACCGAGCGGTATTCAGATCTTCGAGCTGGACTCGAGCAATGTTCGAACGTAACCATCTGCCGACTCGGACAGTTGCGCGGTCGAGCCCGCGGCCCGGATCCGTCCTTCGTGCATGGCGCGCAACGATTTCCAAACCGCATAGGCGGTTTCCTGATCGAGAGAATTGGTAGGTCCATCGGCGATGAGGATGGGCGGTGCAGGCAGCAAGGCCGCGGCAAGGGCGGCGCGTTGAATCTGGCCACCGGAATTCTGCTGCGGCAACAGATCCAGGGCGTAGGCCGGGTAATGCGCTGCGGCGCAAGCCCGCTCGATACTCCGCGCTCCGTGGTGCTGCGCCACCGTCCGCAACTGTGCGCCGACCGTCGTTCCGGGCTCGAACGCGGTCACGCCCTCCTGCGGCACGTAACCTACAGCATCCCAGGCGACGACGACCTCAGGACAACCGGCTTCGGAAAGGGCGCAGCGCAAACCGCCACGCCCTACGAACGAGAGATCCGCCACGCACAATCAGGCGTCCACGAACCTGGCGCATCTCGTGCCGGCGCGCTCGGCGGCCGGAGTCAGCGGTCCACGATTTCGTAGATGTACTTGTCGACATCCATGCCCATCCCGGCCGCCTGGCTTCCCAGCGAGATCATGTAGGAGACTTCCCGAAAATCGCCACGATGCACAGCACCCTCCCACGTCAGCGAATAGCCCACCGCCGGATTGGATTTGGCCATCTTCAGCTTCTCGCAGGCGTTGAAGGAGCCGCCTACACTGACCGGGCCGACCGCGACGGACAACGAGACCGACGAAGGACACGCGGAGGCAGTGATGTCGCCCCTCGGCGACCAGTCCTGCCAGAACGCACTCGGCCGAAAATTCCCCATCCCGATCCGGCATTTGATGACCATAAAATCGGACCTGTCATTTCCGCACGTCGCATAGTGCTTGATGACAAAGAAATGCGCGCCCTGCCCCGGATACTTGGCTTCTCCCCATTGGTAGCACCAATCCATCCAACCCGCTTTCAGCTCGCTGCCGTACCAGCGGGCGGCACACTGGGCGGGGTACCAGTCCACGCCGTCCTGGGTATACGCAGGGGCGGCTCCGGGCTCAGGTGCCGATACGCGGGTCTGACTCGACCCCTCGACGTGCGGAATCTCTTGTGCCTGCGGGCTTTCCGGAGACTGCCCCACGTCGGCGCCGACCGGGCCCGCTCCACAGAGCGATCCAACAACCACCAATGCCATCGATATCATCGACAAGCCTCTGAAAGTATTCATTCGCGAATTCGCCTTTCCCCCGGCAAAGAATCACAGTGCACCTGACCCTACCCGGAGATCCATTGGGGATTCGTGCCCGGAGAACTGGGGATTGCGCCCGCCCGGCGATCGGCCCGCATCGAAAACGGTGGGGGAATCCTATTCACCCGCAATGACATTCGGCTAGGACCACGACCCAGGCCGAAGCACGTCCGTCCACTGCGCCGGCCAGGTGGCGAGAGCTACTACAACCATGACGACCAGATGCACTGGAGCCGCGACACTTTCCTTGACCCCGTGGTGGTTGATCACGTGGGTGACCACGGCACCGATCAGCACCAGAATGAGCGCTATGGCACCGAGGAATCGCGCCTCATGATACGGAATCGCCAGCAGCAGAGCACAAACTCCCTCGATGCCGCCGACGACGAACCGGAACCAGCTGGGCCAGCCCCAGTCTGCGAACTTGATCGCGTACGCGGGCCCGAAAAACGTTGGCCCAGGCCAGAATTTGGTCACCGCCCCCATCATGAACTCGAGGGCGAGGAACCAAAGGAAGCCGGTCGCGACCCATCCGGGCCAGGTGTGCGCAATTGCCATACCGCCATGACCGCCGCGCGGCCAGAAATGTGACACGAGCCGCGGCCGCGCGGGACGTTCGAGTCGGCTCAGGGCGAGATCGGAACGGCTCGGCACATCCGGCGACCGAGCGGCAGATTCAGTCGGAGCCTGGCAGCACCTCGTCGGCGTCGTTCTGTTCCTGGTCGGCTGCTTCGAGCGCCGCATCGATCATTCCGGCCGCGTGCCACAGTCCGATTCGGTCGAGGGCATCCCGCGACATGATGCAGATCTGGCGGTCCAGCTCGGCCAGGCGGGTGCCGGCGCGATTGCGTTCGGCGAGCTCGTCCGGGTCGGTGGTATGGCGCAGGCGTTCGGCGATCTCTGCCATGCGGGCGCGTTCACGCGTCGGTGCGTAGATGGGGCGCAGGGTAGCCCCGATTTCGGCGTCCGTCAGGTCGGGGATCTCGTCATTCGCCATGCCCCCATGATGGTTGCACCGGGCCGGGCGGTCAGTCCGACACACCCGAGCCTCGCTCAGAGTTGGCTGCGCCAGCGTCGCGGCGCCATGCCGTGGTTGCGGCGGAACAGGCGCGCGAAGTAGCCGGGATCGGGCATTCCGATGCGACGAGCGATCTCGGCGATGGGCAGGTCGGGGTCGGCGAGTAGGGCGCGGGCCTCGGCCATGCGGCGTTCGGTGATCCAGTCCTGGACGGTGCGCCCGGTTCGACGGCGCACCACGGTGGTCAAGTGTCCGGGTGTCATGCTGACCGCGCGGGCGACGTCGCGCAGCGACAGGGATTGGGCGTAGCGCTGTTCGATGATGTCGAAGACCGCGGCGAGCATGGGCTCGTTGCTGCGGCGCAGGTCCCCGACAACGTCGCCGGCCAAGCGCGCGACATCGATGAGCAGGACCGTCAGATGTGCTTGCGCCGCTTGCCGATGGCCGATCTGGCGATGTGTCGATTCGTTGTCGATCGCCGTGATCGTGTCCAGCCACAGACCGCGACGATCTTCGGGCACCCGCAGTCGCAGTACTCCACCAGCGGTGCCGTGAACGAACGGGAACAACAGCGGGTGTGCGCACCAGGCGGGCCACGGTCCCCGTCCGTCGTCGCCCAATGCCGCGGGGTCGAAGAACACCGCGAATGCCTCGTCGACCGTGGACACCGTGGTGCGGTCGACCACATGGCCGATGGCGACCACGTAGACCTCGCCGGTCCGGTGCAGATACAACAGCGCCGGGAAGTCGTGAATGTGCGGGCCGATGTCGCCCGCCAGCTCGTGGGCTGCCAGCCGCCACACCGACACGGGCAAGCTCGCCGGGTCGGTCCGGTAGCCGTGTACCGGAACGCCGGCCTGGTACCGGACCGGGCGGGAAGCCTCGGGCATGGCACCGAAGATAGTCCTACTTTCGCCGATAATCTGCCAATTATGTTGGCGAACTCGGCTTGATCATGAGAGTTATGACCGAATATCCTCCAGATGCCGCCCCCGAACGACACGACTACCTGCCCGCCGCGGGCCTGCACGCGGCGCTGCCGAGTTTCGATTTGATCTCACGACTGTTCGGCACCCCGAAATGCACGACCGGCTCGTCACCCAGGCCGACCTCCGCGATGATCACCGCGTGCTGGAAATCGGTTGCGGTACCGGCAATCTCACCATCAAGGCCAAGCGTGCCCGCCCCGGCGCCGACATCATCGGCTCCGATCCCGACCCACGCGCGCTGGCCCGTGCACAGCGAAAAGCTGAGGAGTTGAACGGGATTCGCTTCGAGATCGGCTACTCCCAGGAGTTGCCGTACGCCGACGGCGAATTCGACCGGGTTCTTTCGGCGTTGATGCTGCACCACCTGGACACCGGCGTGAAGGCAGCGACCGCCGCCGAGACATGGCGAGTACTACGCCCCGGCGGCCAGCTACACCTGCTCGACGTGGGCGGCGCGTTGATCAAGGGCGGCGGCTTCGGGGCGCAGCGGAGGCTGCTGGAGCGCGTGATCCCCGACAACGTCGGCGACACCATCCCGCGGCTCCTCCGCGCAGCGGGCTTCACCTGCGAAGTGGTGGCGTCCCAACCTCATCGCCTCGTCGGCCGAGTCACCTACTACCGCGCCACCCGTCCCAGCTGACAGGGCTATCCAGGTACGCGCGGTCGGATCAGCGCGGCAACATGGGTGTCGGGCTCGGCTCGGCCACAGTCACGAGAACGACGATATCCGCGTAGGGCGCATCGCCGTGGCCGAGGCGATGAGCGAAGCGCGCCACGGGAATTCGCCATCGGTACTTCGCGGCGATCTCCGACTCCACATGGGGCAGCAGCGATCCCGCGGTCACCAACTGGGCTTGGCCTTGCCGCTGATGCGAGCCGAGCGCTGGGTTGCCGCGCCGGTCGCCGGGCTGAACGAGCACCCGTCCGTCGCGCGCCAACTCCTTGGCTTCGTCGGACTGCGACGACACACGGAAGGCAAGCTGGGTGTCGCCGATGGGAATGACCAGTCGCGGCACCGCGGTCAACTGCCGTGGGCCGGTAACTCGGGTCACCAGAACGGTTTTGGCGTCACGCCAAACACTTCCGGCACTCGAAACTCTACCGTTCCTGGCCGGCTGTAGCCGGGCAGCGGGCCGCGCGACCTGACCATCGGGGGTGAGATCGACGAGGGTATCTGTCATTGCGTTCGTTCCTTTCCCCTGAGAAATCCACCGATCGATCGGTGTCGGGTTCCCGGCGACGCAGGCGGGTCCTCATTAACCAGCTCTACCCCAGAACCTCCCGCTCAACCACGTTCTGTCACCTTGGTCACACCAGAGAAGGGGGCGAACAGGTCGAGTAGCTCTTGGGGTGGGTTGTCGCCGAAGAGGTGTTCGATGAATTCGGTGCCGTCGGTGGGGGTGGCAGTGCGGGTGAACATTGCCTGTTCGAATTCGGAGTGGACATGATGGCTCCTTCTGGTACTTCCTGAGGCACGTCCTCAGGTTCACATCGGGCGCTGTCATGACACGTACACCGCGCTTGCATGGACCCGGAGGTCCTGGTCACAAGGCGTTCGGAGCGATCTGCGCAGGCTCTCGGCGTCCGGCTCACGCAAAGGCGGTCAAGGACCACACCTATGCATTGGCCGCTCCGGGTTCCCATCGCCGACCTGCGGCGAGTTCCGTATGCAGTTGCGGCACAAGCATTTCGGCGACGAACGCTTCGATACTGGTCGGGGTGGTCGTGCGTGCTGAACGTGGTTGTAGCGTCGCGGTGTGCCGCGAGTTGATCGCGTGGGCGACCTCGACCATGAGGCCGGTCACGTTCGGGGAGACTCCAGCGCGGCGCTGAGCTGCGGCGAATTCGCCGATCGACTGTTGCTCGTAGCGCAGTCCGGGGAGATCTGCGAGCCTGCCGACGACCTCGGTGACTTCGACCATGCTCAGATCACGTTCACCGTGCAGTTCGCGCAGGTCCGAGGCGGCGGTCTGGGTGAGCAGGCTGTGCGCGGCGGCGCGGCCGACGTCGGCCGTATTGATGAACGGCATCGCGATGTCGGGATCGAACGGCGCGGCGACGACTCCGGTGCGGATGTTCTCGATCTGGCCGAGCAGGTTCTCCATGAAGTATCCGGCCCGCAGGTGCGTCACCACGGCGTCGAGCGTGTTGATCCGCTGTTCGAGGTAGTGCAGTCCGGCGACCGGTCCGGTACCGGCGGGTTTGTCCGCGCCCCAACTACTCAGGGTCACCACCCGCCAGACTCCGGCGGTCGCGAGTGCCGCGGTCATCGCGTCGACGATGGCGCGTTGGTGCGCCAGGAAGTTCGGGCTGTCCGGAATGTAGTTCGGTTGGACCATCACATAGATGCCCTCAGCGCCGTCGAAGGCTTCGGCGAGTGCCGCGCGGTCGGTCGGCTCGGCAGTAAATGCCTGCGCGCCAATAGCTTCCAGCGACGCCAAGCCTGCACGATTGCGTCCGATCGCGCGCACGGTGCAGCCCGCTCGCAGTAGTTCCTCGACCACCACGCGCCCCGTACGTCCGGTCGCTCCGGTCACCACGAACATCGATCTCCCTTCGCGACGGCCCGCGCCGTCTCTCGGTGGCCGACGGTAGGAGTGATCCGCACGCCCGGGGTAGTGCTGACGCACCCACCCCGAAACTGCCCGCGACCGTAATCTGGACACGGTGGTGACGAAACCGGGTCCCTTGGCCGAATTCCTGCGAGCGCGGCGCGCGCTCGTGCGCCCGGAGCAGGTCGGACTCGTCCCCGGTGCGGCACGGCAGGTACCTGGCCTACGCCGGGAGGAACTCGCGATGCTCGCCGACATCAGCACCGATTACTACATTCACCTGGAACAAGGCCGCGAGAAGCAGCCCTCGACGCAGGTCTTGGACGCGTTGGCCCGAGTACTGCAACTCGACTACGACGCACACACCTATCTGCGTTCCCTGACGGCTCCCAGCACACCCGCGGCGCGGGTGGATCAGCATCTCGGGGACACACTCGCCGACCTGCTACACCAGATCACCACCCCCGCGATGCTCGTCACCCCATGGCTGGACGTCACCGCCCGCAACCAGCCCGCAGATGCCCTCTATGAGGGACTACTGTTACGAGACAACCTGGCCCGAATGGCCTTCCTCGACGACGAAATAACCCACTTCGTCGAAGACCCCGACCAACTCGCCCGATGCACCGTCGCGACGCTCCGGGCCGCCGCCGGACCGCAACCGCACCCGCCGCAGATGATCGAACTGATCGGCGAACTGTCACTGCGCAGCGACAAGTTCCGCCGGCTCTGGGCCCGCCACGATATCCACCGAAAAGGCAGCGCGGTCAAGCACTTTCACCATCCGACCGCAGGCCGCCTCACACTCCACCAGCACGTGCTGACCCTCCCTGACCATCCCGGGCTGCAACTGTGGATCTACCAGGCCGAACCGGGCTCCGAACACGCATTACGACAACTCGCGGAACCGGCAACTCATACCGGTGCGCTATCGTCGATTCCTCGAGGTCGGCGACCGAACAACCAGCCTGCCCCACCGTTCAGAACTGACCTGAAGAACCTCAGGGAGGAATTATGGACATTGCCGAGCTGATTCTCGATGACCATCATGAGCAGCGCCGCCTGTTCGCGATCATCGAGCAGATCGATCGCGCCGAAACCGAAGTGCTGTCGGCGATCTGGGGCAGGCTGGCGTCCTTCCTCGAGCTGCACGCGCTCGCGGAAGAGGAAATCTTCTACCCCGCACTGCTCCAGATAGGGATCGCGGCGCGGCGCAAGGGCACGGTGGAGGACGAGACCCTCGACGCCATCCACGACCACAACGAGATCCGCGACGCGATCGCCGAAGTGGCGCGTCATCAGGTCGGCACCGACGACTGGTATGCCGCCGTCGCGGCCGCGAACCTGGCCAACAGCGATCACATGGCCGAGGAGGAACGCGAGGGTCTCACCGATTTCCGCCGCCTGGCCGGGCTGCCGCGCCGCCATCGGCTGGCCGTCGAGTTCGCCGCTTTCGAAGCGCGGAATTATGCCGGGGTGCAGCCCGTGGACAAAGATCCTGTCGAATATGTCCGCGAGGTGGAGAACGAGGTCCACACTCCGGTGAAAGGTTCGCTCAGCGTCGGTAGCCTGAAGCGGAATTGACCCGCTTCAGAGTGTTGTCATTGCCGCTACAGTGCCCCGACCTGCGGTGACTCCACTCGGTGGTGGCCGCCTGCCCGTGCTGTCTTCGAGGAAGGAAACGGTGAGTAATTCACGGATCGCTTCGATTGCCGGTCTGGCGTGGGTATCGACCGTGCAGTATTTCGTCGTGTTGTTCGTGGTCCAATCGCGGTGGACCACGCCATACAGTTGGACGCGCAATGCGATCAGCGATCTGGGGGCCGAAACCTGTTTTCAGAGCGAACACGTTGATACCTGGGTGTGTTCGCCGTGGCATGCCCTCGCGAATATTTCCTGGATTCTCAGCGGGTTGTGCCTGACCGCAGGCGCGCTTCTGGCGGCGCGGATCTTCGGGCGAAGTTGGCCGGCGCGCGCGGGATTCGCGCTGTATGCCGCGGCTGGAATCGGGCTGGTGATGGTCGGTTTCAATCCGGAGGACACCAGGATCGCGCCGCACACCATCGGCGCGTTCGTCGCTATCGCGGGCGGCGCGGTGGCGGTCGTGCTCACCGCGGTCGCGATGATCGCCGACGGCCGGACGCCGGTCCTGGGGCGGATCGGAATCGCGTTGGGGGTCATCGCCATTGCCAGTTTCGTCGCGACGTTGGCCAAGGTCGGCGGGACGGAGATGTTCGGGTTGTGGGAGCGCCTCGCGGCATTCCCGGTGCCGATCTGGGCCATCCTGCACGGCATCGCCATGCTCACTCGACCGGCAGTCTCATTGGCACCCGAACCGGAACGATCACTGTCGTAGCGGCCTGGTAGTTCCAGACGGGCGAAGTTCGGTCCGCGCACGTAGGATCGCCATCTGCCGTGGCCGGCGGGCACGGTCGTGTTCGAGCTGGATCAGCCGAAGGTGCTCGAATTCAAGCGTCAGGTGCTCACCGACAACGACGCGCAGCCGTCGGCGGATCGGCGTGCGGTCGCGGTGGACCTGCGCGACGACTGGCCCGCTACCCTGCTCGACGTGGGTTTCGATCCGACCGCGCCCACGGCGATGTTCCACAGTTCGCGCTTCGTGACGGCGGCTAAGCCGCGCACGACCCCGAGTAATCCGCACTTACGACTTCGTCAATTCGGCGGCAGCAGCATCCAGCACCTTCCCGAAGATGTAAGTCACCCCGGGCCTGACCACAGCACGAGTAATGGCCGCCGCGAACGGAAGCCGCACCTCCGCGGTCGTCGTCCACATCACCCGCGTCCCGCCGGACACCTCGGTGAACGTCAACTTCCCACCCTCGTGACGCGACGGCGGAAAACTCCGCTCGACCAGATACCCGAACTCATATGGCGGGTCATACGAGGTGATCCGCTCCCGAAACCACCCACCACCCACACCAACTGCCGAACCGCACCACGCCCATAAGGCGCGTCTTCGCCTGGCGTAGCCAACTTTTGACGCAAAACAACCCACGTCGCACGCGGATAGTTCCGCGCGTCAGCAAGCCACCCGAAGACCTCCCCGACCGGTGCCGCAATGATTCGTTCGACAGTGATGGTTTCCATGTACGCCCTCCCCTACAGCTCACTTCAATACTACGGCCGGTAGTACTTGTGGCGCAATCGCTTCAGCGTCCTTGAACGGCCTCCAGGACGAAGAACAGGAAGCTCAGGAACGCTCCGGAAGACGACTTGCTGACCATGTCGGGGAAGAGTTCGCGGGCGCCTGGTGCCGGGGGCGGTTCGCTGATGACGGCGGTGCGGAAGCCGGTTGCGTTGAAGGCGTCGGTCATCGCGTGGAGGGGGCGGTGCCAGTAGGTGAGGACGGCTTGCTGACCGTTGAAGGTGTATTCCTCGGAGTGCTTGGTGGTCGCGAAGTAGTCGGCGTCGGGGTAGATCAGCTTGTAGATGAAGGGGTGATTGACGGAGATGATCAGTCGGCCGCCGGGTTTCAGGACGCGGCGCAGCTCGGTCAGCGGCGCGGTCCAGTCCTCCAGGTAGTGCAGGACCAGGGATGCGATGACGTCGTCGAATTCGGCGTCGGGAAATGGCAGTGGGCTGCCGATCTCGGCAACATGCAGGGCTGCGTCGGCACCGAGTCGCTGTCGGGCCAGCTCCACCATCTTGGTGCTGGCGTCGAAACCGGTCACGATGGCGCCCCGGTCGCGCAGCGCCGCGAAGATGGGGCCGGAACCGCAGCCCGCGTCGAGGATCCGCCGGCCGGCCACCTCTCCGGCCAGGTTCACGATCGCGGGGCGCGCGTAGTAGCCGTTGATCAGGTTGGTTTCGGTCTCGGCTGTGTACCCCTCGCCGAAGCTGTCGTAGTCGTTTTCCACGGTTTCGGCAGACTTCTCGGGAATGGCAGTCATGATTGCCATCCTGCCGACCGGCCGAGCGGGACGCCAACGAGTTGGCAGACCAGACTTGTTGGGGCTCAGAACATCCGATACGGCCGAAATGCGAAGCTTCGGCAGCGGAGAGTCCGGTCTGTCATTTCCCGGCGAAGGCAACCCTGCATGATGGGCGCATGCTCCCTACCGACCACCTGGCCCAGGCAGACCGTCGCCCAGCTGTGATCGACACACCCCTCGGCACGATCGGCTTCTCCGTCACCCTCGGATCCGACGTGCTAGCGACCGAACCGGATACCTTGTGGCGCTTGCCGAACGGCTCGCACCTGCACCAGTGGCGGCATCGCGACGCGGCGGTAGATCTGTTGATCGGCAGCATCGACGTGCCGGCCTGGGACGGCGGCGCGCCGGTCCCGGTGTGGGCCGGAATCTGGCAGGTCCAGTCGCGTGCCAAGCTGCCGCGGCTGGTGATCTCGGCCGAGCTGACCGACATCCCCGGCAATGCGTTCGGCGGCCGCGACTCCGGCGAATGCCTCGCGGCGGTGAGCATCGAGAACGAGGACTTCATGGTCTCGATCGGCGGGCCGGATTCCGAACTGCTCTCCCTGCAGGCCGCTGACGGACGGTTGATGCCGACCAGCTGGGCACGTCTGCTGCCGACCAGCGACGACGAAACCGCCGAATACGGTGTGCGCTATAGCGATCCGGCCCGGATCGGCTGGCACCTGCCCGGCCTCAACACCACGCAGGTGGCTCGGCTGTGCATCGCGGCGGCCTGGTGTCCGCACGACAACGAGCGCCCCGCGGCCTGGTACGCGGTCGACATCCCGCTCGACACCGCCTACCACCATCTCATCAGCGATCCGGCCAGGTAAACGGCATCAACCGGGGTACCGGCGGCAGGGGCGAGGACTCGGGTGCGGCTCGGAATGCCTGGATCATCAACGCGGCGAACCGCCGAGAGGCCGCGAGGCGGGCCGCCGGAGTCGCCGCTTGAATGCCACTGTTGGCCATGATCGTGAGGATGAGGTCGTCCAGCACGACGTCGGCGCGCAGGCGGCCGGTGCCCTTGGCGCGGCGGATCAGCTCGGCGGCGCCGGTAAACGACGACGTGCGGATCGTCGCGAAATCGATCGCGTCCGGAAAGGTGGACATGAACGCCGCGCTGAAACCCTTGTCCTGGGCTTGCATCGCACAGAGCTGCTCGATCGCGACGCAGAAGCCGTGCCACGGATCCGGGTCAGCGAGCCCCTCGTTCACGATGACTTGGCAGGCCCGCATCTGGTCGGTGAACGCTTCGGTGACCAGCAGCTCCTTGGTCGGGAAATGCCGGTAGAGGGTGGCGGGACCGACCTCGGCGCGGCGGGCGATCGCCCGCATCGGCACGTCCAGTCCGTCGGCCAGGAAGACCGCGCGGGCCGCGTCGAGGATGCGTTCGCGGTTGTCCTGGGCGTCGGAGCGCAGGGTGTGAGACAAACGAGGGGTCACCGCTCTCACTTTAGCTAAACGGACGGGGGCGTCCGTTACGGTCCGATGGTCGGCTTCGATCGAACAGAAAACGGAGATATCAGTGAAGGCAGTACAGGTCCAAACGTTCGGCGGCCCTGAGGTTCTCACGGTCGTCGACCTTCCCGTACCGAAGCCCGCCGCCGGGCAGGTGCTGATCACCACGGAGGCGATCGGGGTCGGCGGTGTGGATGTGCTGCGGCGCAACGGCACACTGGCCGCTTACGGCGAGACCGCCGGTCACATCCTCGGCAGCGAGGTCGCGGGCCTCGTGACCGCGGTCGGTGATGGTGTCGATACCGCGTGGGTCGGTCAGCGGGTGTGGGCGTTGACCGACGGGACCGGTGGTTATGCCGAGCAAGCCGTCGTCGCGGACACGGCGCTCGTTCCGCTGCCGGAGGGCCTGTCGGGCGTCGACGCGGTGACGCTCGGCAGTTCCGGCATGGTGGCCCATTTCGCTTTGCGCCACGGTCATTTCACCGGCGGCGAGTCGGTGCTGGTGCGCGGCGCGGCCGGTGGGATCGGCGTCATGGCGGTGCAGCTCGCGGTTCGCGGTGGTGCTTCGGCGGTGGCGGTGACGACGTCGTCGGCCGAACGTGGGGATCGGCTGCGCAAGCTCGGCGCGACGCACGTGCTCGACCGCGTCGGCGCTGGGGACGCGGACGCTCCGGCGGGTTACGACATCGTCTTCGATATCGTGGCCGGCGCGGACCTGCCCTCATTCTTCACCAAGCTCGTGCCGAACGGACGGATGGTGGTGGTCGGTGCGATGGCGGGGTTCCCGGCGCCGGACTTCGCGATGCCGATGATCGCGGCGTTCCGGAAGTCCCTGTCGTTCATCACCTTCAGTGCCGACACTGTGCCTGTGGCCGATCAACGTGCGGGGACCGCTGAAGTGTTCGCTGCGGCTGGTCGTGGTGAGTTGGAAGCGGTGGTGCACGAGGTGCTGCCGTTGGAGGAGGCGGTTCTGGCACACCAGAAGGTCGAAGCAGGTGAGGTATTCGGCCGGATCGCGCTCACCCCCTCCTCGTGAACGGTTGTCCCCCAGGCTTCTCGCACAGGGATGACCGTGGTGTGCTCGTTCAGGCCGAGTACCTGCCGGACAGCAGGAGCGGCTCCTGTCGATGAAATCCGCACCCTCACTCGGGATCTGCACTCGAAATAGGGCCCTAGAGCCAGTGCGGATCCCGAGAGAGTGCGCGGATCTCGACACTGCGAGGCGCCGCTCTGGGCTGGCGCCGAAATCACGGGGACATGAGGGCGGCAATGTGCGGCCAGGCTGTCGTATGGCGCAACGGGCGGGCGAACGTCCGCAACTGAGCAGGGCGATCGGACTCGCAACTGGGCAAGGCGAACGGACTCGCGACCGACCAGGGCGATCAGACTCACGACCGGGCAAAGCGAACGAACTCGCAACCGAGCAAGGCGATCAGACTCACGACCGAGCAAAGCGAACGAACTCACGACCGGGTAACCACCAGCGGCCCGGCGGTCGCATTGCGCGGACGGCCGGGCACGGCGGGTTCAGACGATGTTGGCGGCGATCAGCAGGGTCCAGATTTCGCCTTGGTCGACGACCTCGACGCCGAGTTTCTCCGCCTTGGTCAGCTTGCTGTCGCCGACTCCGGCGCCGGTGATCAGCATGTCGGTGTTCGCTGAGACCGAGGAAGCCGCTGTCGCGCCTGCCTTTTCGCACAAGCGTTGGAAGGTCGGGCGGGCTACCTTCTCACCAGAGCGTGGGTCGCTGATCGCGCCCGTGATCACCACCGTCTTGCCGGCCAGGGGTGCGCCGGCTGCGACGACCGGCGGCAGGTCTTCGGCGCGCACGTCCAGGGAGACGCCCGCCGCGCGCAGTCGCTCCAGTTCCGGGCGCAGGCGAGTGAGGTGCGCGGTCAGGGAGGCGGCGACCTTCGCGCCGATATCGTCGACCGCGACGAGCCGCTCCTCCCCCGCGTCGGCGACCTCTTCGAGGGAGCCGAATCCGGCGCGGGCCAGGCGAGCAGCGGTTCCGTCGGAAGCCATCGGGATCGCCAGGCCGATCAAAGCCCGACGCAGGCCGACCTGGCGGCTCGCATCGATCGACTCGATCATGCGCGCGGCGGAGACCTCACCGATGCGGTCGAACTCGAGCAGGCGTTCCTTGGTCAGCGTGTAGAAGTCCGACGGGCTCTCCAGAATGCCTGCCTCAGCAAGGCGTTCGATCCAGACTCCACCGATGGCGTCGATATCGGCCGCCGATCGTGACGCCCAGTGGATCAGCCTGCGCACCGTCTGCGCGGGGCAGGAAACGTTGGTGCAGAACAGTTCTCGACTATTGCCCTGCTCGGTCACCGGCTGCTCACACGACGGACAGACGGTGGGCGACACGATCTCGCGCTCCTCGCCCGTACGTTTGGCGGCATCGAGCACGCCTGCCACGAACGGGATCACGTCGCCGGCGCGGCGCACCAGCACGGTGTCGCCGACCTTGATGTCGCGAGCCTTGATCACCTCTTGATTGGCCAGCGTCGCCTTCGTCACCGTGGTGCCGCCGACGAACACCGGCTCCAGCCAGGCGACCGGCACGATCTTGCCGGTCTTGCCGACGTCCCAGATCACCTCCCGCAGCAGCGTGGTCTTCTCTTCGGCGGCGAACTTGAACGCCAGCGCGCCGCGCGGGGAGTTCGACCGAGTTCCGGCCGCCGCGTACGCATCTCGGTCAGCGAGGCGCAGCACCGCGCCGTCGAGGTCGTAGTCCAGATCGTTGCGGCCCTGCTCGATCGCGGTGATCGCCGCCTGCGCCTGTTCGGCGTCGGCGCAGATCCGCATCTGCGCGCCGGCGACACCCAGCGCTCGCAGCCCCTCCCCGAGGTCGACCGCGGCGCCGCCGTCCGACGTATCCAGGTCGAAGCCGTAGAACTGCAACCGGCGCTCGGCGACCGTCGCCGGATCCTTCGCCCGCAGCGTGCCCGCCGCGGCGTTGCGCGGATTGATCAGCGGCTTGTCCGGGTGCGCCGTGTTGTAGGCGACGAAGGTCGAACGCAGCATCACCGCCTCACCACGCACCTCCACCCGCCCCCGGACATCGATCCGCTCCGGAACGCCGTCGACCAGCGCGCGAACCAGCATGGTCACGTCGTCGCCGGTGGTGCCGTCACCACGGGTCACGGCCCGCACCAGCCGTCCATCCTCGAAAACCAAAGACAGGGACAAACCGTCGAGCTTCGGCATCACCACCACCGACTGCCCCGGGAAGCGATTGAAGAACGCCTCGACCTGCTCCGGCTTGGTCGCCTTCTCCAGCGACAACATCGGCCGCGCATGCCGGATCGGCGCGTGCAGCACCGCAGGGGCACCGACCTGCTCGAGCGGATTCGGATCCGGCGCAAGATCCGGATGCGCCTCGATCAAACCGCGCAGCTCGTCCTCGATCGCGTCGTAGTCCGCGTCGGCGACCAACGGCGAGCCCTGGTAATAGGCGTCGCGCAGCGCCACGATGCGCTCCGCGAGCTCTTGGATACGTTCCCCTGTTTCCACAAGACCAGACGGTACCGATACCCACCGACACGTGCGACGAGGATCGGCAGGTCGGTGTGGCGGCGGGCGATCTATGCGGCCAGCGGAAGCTTCTTGACGAGTTTGTCGATGCGGTTACGCGGGCCGATGATCCCCACCGCGTAGTACGCCATGTCGTCGTGTTCGGTGTCGGCGAGCGCGTCCAGGTATTCGCCGTACACGCGGGTGTGCTGGGCCTGGCTCGGCATGTCGACGACGAACGTGCCGTCACCAGCGGCAGCTCGATCGCGCAGCGCGCGGAGTTCTGCACTCCCGGCGGCCAAGATCGCGCACCCCGCCCAGGGCAAACCGGGATGGACCTCGCCGGCCCCGTCCTTCCCGTCCGGGCCGAGCAAACCGGCGACCGCCGCGCCGGTCGCCGCCGCGACACACACCGCCGCGTTGATCGCCCGCCCCGGCGGCAGATCCGCGTCCACGATCACCACCCACTTCAGGCGGGCCGCACGAGTCGGTTCATCGATCCTGACCTCCTCTGGCGCGAAACCCACCGCCACTTTCGCTTGCTCCGGCATTTGCCACACCATCCCAACTTCATACGGCTGATTGGATGGAAGGTACGCAGTGGTTCAATATGCTGCAATCATTTCCGTATTTAGTACGGCACAAGGAGTGTTTCGGTGGATATGGACGAACTTGATAAGGCGATCCTGCGGGAATTGCAGTCGGATGCACGGCGCACCAACCGCGACATCGCCGCCGCGGTCGGCGTCTCCCCCACCACCGCACTCGAACGCACCCGCGGACTGAGCCGGCGCGGGGTGATCCGCGGCGCGCTGATCGATGTGGACCTACCCGCCATCGGCCGCCCGGTGCAGGCACTGATCGCAGTCCGGATCAGACCACCCTCCCGGACCATGATCGAAGGCTTCCGCAAGTGGGTGTGCAGCCTGCCCGACACCCTCGGCGTCTTCGTCACCACCGGTGCCGAGGATTTCCTCATCCACGTCGCCGTCCCCGACAACGACAGCCTCTACGCCTTCGTCATCGACAAACTCACCGAACGCCCGGAAGTCGCCGACGTCCGCACTTCCGTTGTCTACGAGCACGTCCGCAACACCCGAATCGCCCCCGCCCCCTAACCCAACCTCTCCCGCAAGAACCCGCAATCGGGGGTTCGACGCAGGGGGCACTACTCGCAGAACGCCACGAGAGACAGTCGGCCGTGGCCGAAACGCGATGCGCGGCATAGCGATCGAATCCGATACCTATCCGCGCAACGATGGGCATTACCCCAGTTCGGCGAGCCGCGGCACGGACGGTGCCATTCCGTCGATCCATGCGGCTGGCGCACCGCCAATCGGGATGACCAGAACCTCGTGCACCCCGAGCTTCGCGTAATCCTCCATCCCACGCACGAATTCATCGCACGTGTCCGGCGTCGGCCGCGGATTGCTGGCGACGATGGTCGTGCGGATCTCGTCGAAATCCCGTCCGACATCATCACAATGCCGCCGCAGGACGTCGAGCTTGTGCCCGACGTCCGCGGGCGACGAACCGACGAGGTTGCACGCGTCGCCGTACTGTGCGACCAGTCGTAGCGTTTTGCGTTCGCCGCCACCGGCGATGAGCAACCGCTCGAACCGTTCCGCGACCGACGGGAAGGGAACACCGAGCCCGCGATGCTCACGCTCGAACCACGCCGCACCGACGCCGAGCATTGCCCGCCCGCCGGACAACACATCAAGGGTGGCCACGATTTTGGCGAGCAGCCCGGGATGCCGGTAGGTCACACCGGTGACGAGCAAGCCGAGACCGATCGTCGAGGTGTGCGCCGCCAGATATCCGAGCGTCGTATATCCCTCCAGCATGGCCGATTCCGTCGGAAAACCGGTCAGCGCGATCTGGAAGTAATGGTCCATGAACGACAACCAGGTCGCCCCCGACGCCTCCGCCGCGACACCGATCCGGGCAAGTTCGCCGGCGATCGCAGCGGTGCCGCCGTCGATTTCGAAATCGGAGATGTGAAAACCGAGATCCATGAAATCCCCCTCATACCTGGATATTCCGTACATCCACGGTAGATCCTGAGGGACGTTGCCTCCAGCCCTCGGATCTCCTCGCGCCATAGGTTCGGCCAAGCGCCGGGCACGCGCGCGGGTGCCAGGCAACGCTCGGCATCCAGGACCCGACTCGACGGCGCGGTCACCCTCCGCCCAGGACCCGATGATCTCCACTACGAGATGTTCCTCGGCCGCCCGGTGTGGATTCCCCGACGCGGCCGGGTTCAGCACGTTCCGCGGCTTACAGCGTCCTCCGAGCGGGTGCCGCGCGATTCAGTCACCCGGATGGGCGCGAAGTGCTGCGGTGAGCCAGGTGAATACCGGTGCCAGATCAGGCGTTTCAGGCCAGCCGTTGATCGCCGAGACCAGACGCCAATAGCGTTCCACACGAGGATCATTGGCGACGTCGAGCCGCTCGAGCAGCCAGCGCCGCAATCGCGGGTCGTCGGGCTTTCCGAACGTATCGGCGTAACGAGCAGTCAGTGCGTCGACAACCGCAGCGGCCGTATCGGATTCGGGCTCGACCCCGTCAGTGAGCGCCTTGCCGACTTCGGCGCGAACGGCTTCGGTCAGCTCGTGATGCAATCCGGTGGTATCACCATCGGCCCGTTCCCGCGCCTGATACTCGGCCATCGCCCGCACCGCCTCGCGGAAGTCGTTGTCCTGCACCAACTCCACGAGTTCCATCCACGCCGTGATCTGCTCGGTCGTCGGATCGTCCGGCAGCTCGGGCATGCTGGTCCGCACCAGCTCCACCATGGCCGGGTTCGCGTCCACGCCGCCATACGCCGCGTCGGCGAAATCGTTGATCAGCCGGTGCCGTTCGGCCTCCGACATGCGCATCAGGTTGTGCATGAGGTCCATTTCCGTTCGCTGGGAACCCCGTTCGGCTACCGCTCGCAGTACCGCGCGCCGCGTGCGCAGGATCCGGATCTGCACGTCGAGGGCGTCGGCATGTGCCGTGGCGACGGCGGTCACCGACGTCTCGTGCGCCAGCACCCGCGCCACCGTGGGCAGGTCGATGCCCAATTCGCGCAGTGTGCGTACCAGTTCCAATCGTGCTGCGGCGTCGGCGTCGTAGAGCCGGTACCCGCCGGGGCTGTACTCGGTCGGCGGCACAATCCCTTTGTCGGCGTAGAACCGAATCGTTTTGACCGTCAACCCGGTCCGTTCGGCCAGAGCCCCGATCGTCAAGAGCGTGTCGTCGTCCATTCCCCAACCCTCCAGCCTCCCCTAGAGGGAGACGCAAGCCCGATTGTGCCGAGCGGGCCGGGCATGCGCGACGATGGGGACGTGAACGCTCCCGCACCCGGACCCGTTTTCGACGTGATCGCCGTATTGAACGGCGTGGTGGACCTGCGGTCCTATCCACGCCGCAACCTGGTCCTGAGTTCGCCACAGACCGGCGGTTTCGTCTTCGGTGCCGACGGCTATCAGCGCGCGATCTTCGAACCGGTGGTCCATCTGGTCAACGGTATCGAGCTGCTCGAATCACAGGGCTGGGAGCTGGTCACCGTGCTCGAACGGAACATCCAGAACGTCTACTACACCATGGCATTCATGCGCCGGACTTGAGCCGATCGTACGAGCGCTCGCTTCAGGAAAACCCCTGATTTCCTCGCCTCGACCGCAGAAACGAATAAACGTGCAGATCGGCATCGCGCTTCCGAACCAAGTGGGTGACATGACGGCCACGCTGAACCGCATGGTGCGCTGGGGCGAGGGGTACATCGGCGGTTCGCTGCCGATCGCCATGACGGCACCGAGTTTCGAAGCGGCGCGTCGAGCCTGGCGGGAAGCAGACCGCGAGGGAGGCCCGAGACTCGTCGCCCTCACCTACTTCGCGCTGAGCGACCCTACTCGGACCTCGACGACATCACCCGGCTCGCCGACATCGTCACCTGACGGCGCGGGCCGTCCCCGGCAGGCCGGGCTGTATGACGCTGATCTCGCCGGTTATCGTTGACTCGTCACGTGGGCGACGGCGCACGTGTAAACGTCCTGAGGGAGAATGCGGACGTGAGTGACGCGATAGTGCCGGGATCCGGCGGGAACAGATTCGATGCGGTGGAACGGTTACGTCGGCGGCTTGAAGGCCTGAAGGCCGCCGAGGCCGGTTCCCCCGAGGCGGATCAGAGCGCAGCGAAACTCACCCGGCTGCCGCGTAGCCCGCGGCGCATGACCGAAGAACCCGGCGAACGTCCGCGCAAAACCTGGCGCACGGAAGGCGACGCCATCCACGAAGCGCCGCCGACCAGGCCCGTGCTGCGATCGGAACTCCAGCGCGACACCGGATGGTGGACGGCCGATCCCGGCCAGGTGCCCGATCCGGACAGCGGCGAACAGGATGGAAGCGTCATCGATCTCGGCGCGGTACGGCGCAAACGAGCACGTGACGATGCTCCGGCCGCCGGCATCCGACGCCGGGCCAGGCCGCGCAGGATCGGACCCAGCACGGATTCCGGCGACTCCGATTCGCCCCAGCCGGATGGACCTCCGCAGCAATAACTGTCGTCTGACCTTTCTAAGGCGAACGCAATTCCGGTAACATGGCGCGAGATGCCAGAAACCCGCCGGATACCTCCAGAGCTCGACTTCACCTCGACGAAGCGCGGATGGATGGATCACGGCACGCATGTCGCCGTGCACCGGCACCGCCAGGGACAACTGCTCTATCCGTCCACCGGCGTGCTCGCCACCACGACCGAACTCGGCACCTGGGTCTCGCCGGCGGACCGCCTCACCTGGACGCCACCCGGTTTCGCGCACAGCCACCGCGCCTACGGGGAAACCGAGATCCGCATCCTCAATCTGCCCCGCGAACTGTGCGGCAGGCTGCCGGATCAGCCGACGGTCTTCGCGGTGACTGCCCTGCTGCGGGAAGCGCTGGTCGCCCTCACCACCGATCGCCCGTTCCAGCCCGGCGCCCGGGAACGGTTGCGCCACATCGTGATAGACGAATTGACCGACATACCCGAACAGCTCGTCTATCTTCCCGAGCCGCGCGATGACCGGCTGCGCGCCGTCACCGATCTGCTGCACGCCGACCCGGGCAACACCGCCACGCTGTCCGAGTTGGGACGTGCGGCCGGCGCCAGCGAACGCACGCTCAGCCGCCTGTTCCAGGCCGAGCTCAGCATGAGCTTCCATCAGTGGCGAACGCTGCTGCGCATCCAGCACGCTCTGGTGCATCTGCTCGACGGCAGGTCGGTCACCAGCACCGCGCTGGCCTGCGGCTGGTCCAATCCGACCAGCTTCATCGAGGCGTTCACCGCCATCGTCGGACAGACTCCCGGCCGCTACCAGAGCGACCTTCAGCGGGCGCGCTAGAACTTGGCGGGTTTCCGGTATCGAGTGACAGGATGCCGGTGGTGAGCAGGTTCGGCCGCGCATACCGTATTGGTATTCCGCCTCGGTGAATTCCTCGAGTTCAAGGACTTTCGCCCCACGGCTGATTTTCGAATAGAGCCACCAAAGGAGCACCCGATAATGTCCATAACGGACGAGAACACCACCGTAGTGATCATCGGAGCGGGAGTCTCCGGACTGACGCTCGGAAACTTCCTGCTGCGCAGCGGAATCGATTGCGTCATCGTGGAAAAGCGCAGCCGCGATTATGTCGAACAGCGACAGCGTGCCGGAGTCGTCGACACTCGCGGAGTACGTATGTTCCGCGAATGGGGGCTCGAAGATCGGGTACTCGGCGGGGCACCACTGCAACTGGTGATGAATTTCCGGATCGACGGCGAGACGCGTCCGCTCGAATTCGCCTCGGACGATTACGCGGACGGACGTTTCTGCCCGCAGCAGGTCCTCGTGCGGAACCTCATCGACGTTTTCATCAGCGACGGCGGCGACCTTCGCTTCGAGGCCGACGTCTCCTCGGTGCACATCGCCGACGAACATCCACGCGTGCACTATCGCGACAGCGCCGGCACGAGCAGGACGCTCACCTGCGAGTTCATCACCGGTTGCGACGGTGACCGTGGCGTCAGCAGGGCCGCCATCCCGGCCGAGACCCTGACCCGATACGCCCATGAATACGGCTACGCGTGGCTGACCATCTTGGCCGAGGTCGCGCCCAATCATCAGTCCATGATGTCGCTACATTCGCGCGGATTCGCGGGCCAATTCGCTCGCGGCCCGCACGCGAGTCGCTTCTATTTGCAATGCCCGCTCGACACTTCCGCGACACAGTGGACCGACGAGAAAATCTGGGCCGAGCTCGAAACCCGCTTCGGTGAACCTGTCGCGGACAAGGGCCGGATCGTCAATACCCAACTGGTGCCGCTGCGCAGCGTGGTGTACAGCCCGATGAGTTACGGCCGGTTGTATCTGCTCGGCGACGCCGCGCACATCGTCCCGCCGATGAGTGCGAAAGGAATGCACCTCGCCCTGCACGACGCCGAGGTACTCACCAAGGCCATAGTCCATTACCAGGCCAACGATCACGATTCGAGCCCGCTCGAGAGTTACTCGTCGACCTGCCTCGATCACGTGTGGAACTATCAAGCGTTCGCGGCCTGGTGGACCGAGCTGGTACACAACGCCGGAGACGTTTCCTATCAGGGAGAGTTCCGCCACCAGATCGCCCGAGCCGACTTCAAGCGCCTGTTCGAGTCCGGTTCGGCGAACCGTTTGTTCGGCGAATTCATCACCGGGATGAACTAGCGCACGTCGTCGGTGGCGTAGCTCACTCGATACCCCATATTTGGTGGCAACGGAAACTCCGTTGGCAGCAAATACCTTCAACACGGTAGCTTGCGGAAATGGAGATTCGAGTGGGCGAGGTGCCGGTCCACTATGTGGAGCACGGGACCGGCCGACCTGTTCTGATATTGCACGGCGCCGGCGTCGACCACCGCGAAACCGAGGCTTGCTTCGAGCAGGCCTTCGACGGCACGGAGGGGTTTCGACGGATCTATCCGGACCTCCCCGGAATGGGCCGGACACCCGCCCCCGAAACCCTGCGCAGCGCCGACGATGTCGTCGACACCCTGCTCGGATTCGCCGACGAGGTCAGCGCCGGGTCCGCACCGCTGCTGATCGGCCACTCGGCGGGCGCGTACTTCGCCCAAGGAATGGCCGCGAAACGTCCCGCACAAGTAGCCGGCCTAGCGCTCATCTGCCCGCTGCTGTCGGAATCACGCGACATCCCCGAACACCGCGTAGTCGTCGGATCGGGCGACATCGGCGACGACGAATTCCGCGGCTACTTCGTCATCCAAACCCCAGAAATGCTCGAACGATACGAACGCTACGTAGTCCCGGGAGCCGAACTCTTCGACCACGAAGCACTCGACCGGATCGGCGAAAAATGGTCCCTCACAACCAATGCCGCCCCTGCCTACTCCGCCCCGACCATCATCATCGCCGGCCGACTCGACTCCACAGTCGGCTACGCCGCCGCCACCGACCAAGCCAACCACTACCCCCACGCCTCCCTAGCCGTAATCGACGACGCAGGCCACGCCCTCCCCCACGAACAACCAGCCCTCCTCCGCGCCCTCCTCACCGAATGGCTCACCCGCGTAGAACGCTCCAGCTGACCCCAATTTCTGAGTATTCGGTACGCGTGCGAACCCACCGGCGAAAGACTCAATTCGCTTGGCGCACTTTGGTTAATGCGTAGTGATAGCTCGGGAATTCCTCGCCTTGTGATTCGCGGAGATCCATTGATACCGTTCGGCTCAGTAGGCGCGTAGGTCGCCGAACAGGTTGGAACGGAGGGAAATTCGTTTGAAGCGCGTTATCACCCTGGCCTTGGCCGGTATTGCCATCACCGGGCTCGCTGTGGGCGCGGCGGGGGCTCGCACGATCGACGGTGGGTCCTACTCGACCCGGGCGGCGTGCGAAAGCGCCGGTAAGGCGCAGTTGCACGGTGAGGTGATCGGTTACCGGTGCAGTGCCACTTCGCCGAATTCGGCGACCGGCGACTACAACTACGTGCTGTACCTCGAGACCAAGGACGCCAACCGTCCCTGCCAGACCGGCGGCACCGGTTCCGCGGCGGCATCGTCCGAGGCCTTCTGCCTTTTCCAGCAGCCCCGATAGTCGATGCGAATTCCCGCTTCCCGCTGTGGAAGCGGGAATCAGCGCCGGTGAACCTCGAGCGCCGAGCGAACTCCGCTTTCCAGCGCACCCTCGATCCAAGCGGTATTGAGACTGGTGTGGTCGCCGGCGAAATGCACCCGCCCCTCGACCGCCCGGGTCGCGAGATGATGATCGTGCAACTGGCCTGGCGTCGGCATGGCAGCCTCGCCGAGCGCATACCGTGCGCGCACCCAACTCTGGGTGATCCCGACTCCGGTGAATTCGGCATCGACCCGCGGACCGAACAACTCACGCATCCCCGCCAACGCGAAATGCACCCGCTCACCCTCGGTGAGTGAATCCCACCGCATCGCATCCTCGGCGAGGGTGTAGGAAGCCAGCACCACACCACCGTCCGAACCCTCGACATGCGACGGGAAATACATGGACCGGCTCGGCAGATCGACGGTGCAGCGCCCGCCGCGAAACCCGTTCTCGCCCTGCTCCCAGAACCGGCTTCTGAACTCCAGCAACACTTTTGTCGCCGCATCATGGTGCATTTCGATGATCGCCCATCGCTTGTCATAAGACAGCGGCGGCTCGAAAGCGCAGAACCGGGCCGCGGTCAGCGGAATCGCCACGATCGCGTAGTCGGCCTCGAACGACTCGACCGGATCGATCGGACTACCGTCGGAACTCTCGTCCCCGGTCTCCGCGGTCGTCCAGACCCGCACCCCGTGCTCGGTCTGTTCCAGCCGAATCATCCGCTTACCCATCAGGATCGACGGCCCGATCCGCTGAGCCAGCGCATCGGTGAGCGACGCCATGCCACCCGCCAACTCCCAATAGGTGGCATCGGACGGGATCAGCGTGTGGTCGACGAGCGGGAAGACGACGCTGTGCCGCATCCGCGCGGTCATGTTCTCGAGCGTGCCGACGGCCTCGATTCGTTCCTTCGTCCACCCCTGGTCGATGAGATATCCACGCAGGGAATGGTTTTCGTACTTGCTCAGCAACCGGGTCCAGCCCTCGACTTGCCGCTCGATCGGCTGCCCGGACAGCGCCGTGGCTTGGCGCAGCACGCTATCCATGACCGCACCGCTGGATTCACGCAACTCGCAACCGAAACCCGCGTGCACCGCGCCCGGGTTCGCCGCGTATTCCCCACGGGTCACGGTCATTCCGTTGACCTTGATCAGACTGCGCCCGGCCGAAGGCGGCGGAACATAGTGCGTCTCAGGCCCGTTGGACCATTCCTCGCCGGTGAACGACCGGTAGAACACCGCCGGAGTGGGAGGCGTCGCGGTCTCGGCAAGCACATCGGAGTTGTAGAACGGCCTCCGCGGCACACCGAGCTTGTCCGCCAACGCCAACACCATCGGATGCACACTGGACAACCGCATCGCCCCGGCCTCGGCATGCAGTGCGGGATCGGAAAAGACTCCCCGGAACGTCTTGACCCGCCCACCAGTGCGATTTCCGTTGGCCTCCAACACCGTAACCTCATGCCCCGCGTCGGCAAGCAGGCCGGCGGCACTCAACCCGGCCGGGCCCGCCCCGACCACAATGACCTTCTTACGCCGATCCGTAGCGGGCAAACCGCTGTCGATGAGGATCTTCAAATAGGCCAGCGTCAGGTCGGCGCCATTCTCGTCGACCCCCAACAACTCCCGCGCAAGCAACTCACTACGGTCGCCGGAACCGCCGATGCTCTCGGTCGAGGCCGGCGCACAGGCACTCGCGACCGCCCCCGAAGCGACAGCACCGGCAGCCAAAGCCGTACTCAACAATCGCCGCCGAGAAACCCTGTCCGACATTCCCGATCCTCCCGGAACCAGGGGCAATGCCCCACCTCTGCCCGCGGAAGATCCTCCGCACCTCCCGATATTCGGATCCGACAGCAACCCGGATGGGTCGCCCGGTGACGTAGGTCAAAAGACGAAACCGCGCAGCACCACGAACCGAATGCCGCCGACCGCCGCCATGATGATGATCACCGCACCCGTCTGCGCCAGCGCACCGAGTCCTGGCGCCCAGAATTCGAGCCCGGCCAGCGCCGCCGTGCTGATCAGCAAGCCGACCAGAGCCAGCCCGCCGCCTTCCCACTGCGCGGTGAACCAGTCGACCCGTCCGGCGGCTTGGAAGGTGAGCTGCCGGTGCAGTTCGTTCGCGATCACCGTGCTCACGATCGAGCCGGCGATATTCGCGACCATCGTGCCCATCCCGTTCATGACCAGGAACAGCAGCACATAGGCGAGGTTGCTGGCCCCGCCGACCAGGGCGAAGCGGATCAACTGCGCGAACGCGTGATCCCCGCGCAGAAACCGCCCCACGCGGGCGAACCATTCCGCGCGCAGCACCGAGTCGCCGAGGATCGGGTTGTCCGCGTATGCCGTCCGCAGCCCGGAGGCGACCAATGCTGTGCTGTTCACAGGAGTACTGTCGCCAGCCCGGCTGATACCGACCTGACCCCGAGCTGACACGTCCGCTGACATGACGTTCTGCCTGGTCACACGTGGTGACCAGGCAGTCGTCTACCCGTTGGTCAGGCCGGTTCGACAGGCAACCACAGCTCGCAGGTCGCGGTGCTGAAGTCGTCCGCGCGGTCGAGCACCGCGACGATCGAGGGCCCCCTCCGCAACCGCCACGGATTGGACGGGAACCAGTCGGTCGCGGTCGCGGCCCACGTCTGTTGCAAGGCCTGCGGATACTCTCCGGCAGTACGGAAGACCGCCCAGGTGCCGGTCGGGACCTCGATGGCGTCGAGGTCGTCGGCGACCGCGGTGTCCGGCGAGACCGCGACTCCGTGCAGGTACGTCAGTTCACTGCCCTCGGTGCTGTCCGGATCGAGGTCGTCACAGACTTGCAGCAGTCCCGCGGGCTCGGCATCCCCGAGTGCCTTCAGCCGCAGATGCTCCTCCTGCGGCAGCGCGGCGATGTGCTGCTCGATATGCGGATTGACGCCCTGATGGATGAGCGGAACCCGAGCCGCGTGTCCGACCAGCCGGAACGCGGATCGATCGATAATGCGGGTGTCCATAGGAATGCTCCCTTCGACAGTCAGGCGAAACCTGAGTTGCGGTTGTGTGCGAAGGGGGCCGCCGTCCCGGCGAACCTCGCTGGGCCCAGCGCCGTGCACCGCCCGGAACGCGCGACCGAACGCCTCGCTCGATCCGTAACCGTGCCGCACCGCGATGCTCAGCAAATCGTCCTCGCCGCGAACCACATCCGCGGCCGCGACCGTCATCCGCCGCCGCCGCACATACTCCGACAGCGGCATCCCCGCCAGCGACGAAAACATCCGTCGCAGATGGTATTCCGTCGTACCGAGCGTCTTCGCCAACCCACTGATGTCGAGCTCCTCGGTGAGGTGCGCGTCGACGAGGTCGACAAGCTGATTCAGTGCCGAGATCATGCGGCCTCCCTTCGACCTCAACTCTCGCGGAACAATCCCCGCTGTACCCGACCGCTACGAACCGATCCGATCATCCTCGGACCCGTCAACTGAAACGGGAGTGTCGTACCCCTGTGTCAGGCTGACGACATATCGACCCACGGCCGGAGGAGAGCGAGATGGCCGAGACCGACAACAAACCCGAGGCCAGACTCGTCGCGCATTGCCGGCGCTGTCACGGCTGGCTGCTGTCGGCGGAATCAGTCACCCAGGGCATCGGACCGACCTGCGCGATGCGCGAACGCGCCGAGCAACGTGCCAGTCGAGCGCTGACCCTGTTCGACATCTCTGCCTGAAACAGCGCCGAAATTCCCGCTGCGCCACAGATATACGGCGTCAGCGGGAATGCAGGATCCGGAACCTACCGGGGTCCGACGGATCTCGGTCGACGACTTGGACCGGCGGCCAAACCCATTGCCACACACCGATATCCGGCGTGCGGGAGAACTGGATCTGCCCGCGCGTGCCTTCGACCGCGACGCGGCACCAGGATTCGGCGATCCGCCCCCGGTCCACGCCGTGCGCGCGCAGCAGGTCGGCGAGGACGGCGATCGTGTCGTAGCCCTCGAAGGCGACGAAGGAGGGGGCTTCGGTCAGCCGCTCGCGCAAAGCTGTCTCTACTCGGGCACCCAGCGGGGTGAGGCGCTCGGGCAGGTAGCGCAGGAACGGGATCGCGGCGCCGTCGTCACCCAGCAACCTCGACCATTCGGCGAACTCCGGTTGTCCGGCCGGAGCACCGATCAGGAGGTCGGCGAGGCGCGGATCGCGGCGTACGACCTGCACGAGCGGCACGGCCGGCTCCGGGGTGCCGACCAGCAGCAGGAGGACGGTCGCGTGATTGTCGACGAGTTCGTCGCAGACGTCCGCGGGATCGAGCGCGCGCAACTCGATGACCGTGCCGCCGCGCGGCGCGAGATAGTCCCGCAGAATGCCCACCCCGGCCGCCCAGTAGACACTCGGCGCCGCCGCCACGGCAATACGCGTGTGCCCCGCGCCGAGGAGAAAGTCCGCATAGGTCTGCCAGCCGCGCGACTGCGCCGGGGCAAGGCGCGCAACCCATTCCGTCGGCTGTTCGGTGAGCGAATCGAGCACCGCCGACGAGCAGAGGAACGGCAAACCGAGGGCATCCGCCCTGGTAGCAGCAGCGCGCGCAACAACGCTGTGATACTCCCCCGCGATGGCAACCACACCCGATTCAGCCAACTCCGTCACCGCCGCAGCGGCCCGCTCAGGATCAGCCGCCGTATCTCGGACCACCAACGCGAGTGCCCGCCCACCGATCCCACCGGCTTCATTGATCTCTCGAACACCCAACTCCAGTCCAGCCAGCAAATGACGGCCCGCCTCGACCCAACCGGGCCGCGTCAGCGGAACGAGACCGCCGATCCGAACGGACGATCCGTCAGTCGATGTGCTCATGAATTGGATTCTGCCGTATGCAGATTCGGACCAGAGCGACCGTCAGGAGTGCTGGCTGCCGAATCAGAAGTTCGGCGACAGGACGCTGAGGCACATGCGGGTGCATTCGGCGGCGAGTTCGGTGGTGGTCATGGTGATGGTGCCGTCGAGCCAGCCTTCGATGAGCTGGTTGACCCCGCCGGTGACGAACATGGCCGCGCGGCGAAGCTGATCTGGTGGTTGTTCGGCGTCGAGCACTTCGGGGGCGTGCTGGACGACGAGGTCGGCGATCATGGTGAGGACGTCGTGCCGTCGTTCGGCCAATCCGGGAACGCCCGCGGTGTCGCTGGTGACGATGCGCAGGATGTGCGGGTCGTTGGCGACGGTGTCGAGGAAGGCTTGCAACGCCGCTTGAAGTTTCTCCGCGGCATCACCGTCGCGGGACAGTCCGGCGGCAACCATCGCGGCGAGAAGCTGGTCCCGGACGTCGTCGGCGATGGCGAGCAACAGCGCCTCGCGATTGGCGAACTGCTCGTAGAAGTAGCGGTCGTTCAGCCCGGACAGCGCGCAGACGCCGCGCACTTTCACTCCCGCAGGCCCGGATTCGGCCCAAGCCTGACGGCCGGCCGCGAGCAGACGCGCCCGGCGATCGGCCCGCCGGTCCTCGGCGCTGATGCCGCCGTAGGGTCGCACAACTTCTGCCCTGGTCATTGACACCACTTTAGGCCCAACCGTAGATTGGATGACGAACGTCACCAGAATTCCGATTCAAAGGAGAATCATGACGGTCAACGACGTCACCACCCCGGTCGGAAACCCCTATCAGCGGATCTACGAGCCGCTGCTGGACGAACGCGACTACCGCGTCGCGCAGATCGACGGCACGCTGCCGAAGGAACTGACCGGCACGCTGTACCGGATCGGGCCGGGCAGGCATCAGGTCGGTCGCACGTTGCTGCACAGCATCTTCGACGGTGACGGCATGGTGTCGCGGTTCGTCCTCGACGGCACCTCGGTGCACTACCGCAACCGGTATGTCCGCACCCGGCATTTCGAGCACGGCCAACGCAGCGACCGCATCCGCTATCGCGGTGTCGGCACCCAGATTTCGGGCGGTCCGGTGGCCAATATCGGGCGACTACCCGCCAACGTGGCGAACACCAACATCGTCAACTACGACGGCGGCCTGCTGGCGCTGTGGGAACTGGGCAACCCGCATCGAATCGCCCCGGATACCCTGGATACATTGGGTCCCTTCGATTTCGACGGCAAGCTCGGCTTCCTCGGCGCGTTCTCCGCGCATCCGAAGTGGGACCCGGTGACCGGTGAGATGTACAACTTCGGCCTGGACCTGTTGCCGACCCCGCGCATCCGCACCTACAAGGTGGACCGTGCCGGCACGCTGCACCGGCTCGCGACGGTTCCGATGCTCGATCTCGCGTGGAATCACGACTTCGCGCTCACCCAGCGCTATCTGGTGTTCGCGCTCGATCCGCTGATCCCCGACATCCCCAAGGTCGCGCTCGCCACCCACTCGTTCATCGACTCACTGCAATTCAAGAAGTCCAAGGGCACCCGATTCCTGTTGGTGCCCAAGGCCGGTGGGAAACCGCGCATCGTCGAACATGAGGCGCTGCTGCATTTCCACCTGACCAACGCCTACGACGACGGCAACGATGTCGTGGTCGAGCTGGTCCGCTTCGACACCAGATGGAACGAGGTGCGCAGACTGACCAACGCGGTGAACCCGGGCTCGCCCGAGAGCCCGCAATTCCCGGAATCCCGTTTGATGCAGTACCGAATCACCCAGGGCGGCACGGTAATCGAACGCGAACTCACCGACCGCTCGGTCGAGTTCCCGCAGTACGACTGGCGCCGCTCCACTCGCCGACACCGCTACAGCTACCTCTCTGGCAAAAGCGCGGGCGCAACGGTATACGACTCGATCATCAAGCTCGACCATCGAACCGGTACCGAGACAAGCTGCGACTTCACCGCGGGCTCGGTGGGCGAACCCCTGTTCGTGCCCCGCACCCCGGACGCCGCCGAGGACGACGGCTGGCTGCTGGCACTCAATCATGACCTGGCCGAACACCGTTCACAGCTGGTCGTCCTCGACGCCCGCGACCTCGAGCGCGGCCCACTGGCCACCGCATGGCTAGAGCACCACATCCCGTGGGGCTTCCACGGAACCTTCACCCGCCGCCGACATTCGGCCGACGCCGACTGAAGGCGCGGCCGACCGCATCAACCCCGAGCCCCGGCGATCAGCGCGCCACTTCGACCACGCAGCACCCCGTTGACTCGATCACACCGTCCCCCTACAGTGATGGCAGTCACTGATTGAAACGTTTCAATCAGTGACGCTACCGATGTCCACCACTCGTAGACACGTCTGCTTCCGGCTGGGATCAGCGCCGGATCGGGTCGGGGACGCTCTTGATCGATGAGGAAAACCATGAAGGTAGGCGCACGGTCCACCACCGGGTGGAAAGCGACGATCTCCGTCGCGATGTCCAATTACATCGAAGCCGGATCGATCATCGCGATCGCGACCAGCCTGACCTTCTGGCAGGACGCCTTCGGCATCAGCAATTTCGCGGTCGGACTGCTGGCGGCGTTGAGCGCCAACGCATTCGGGGCCGCGGTCGGCGCCGGAATCGGCGGCCCGCTGTGTGATCGCTTCGGCCGCAAGGCGATCTACACCTACGACCTGCTCGTCTACCTGGCCGGAGTCCTGCTGGCGGCGTGCGCGGTCAGCTTCCCGATGCTGTTGGCCGCGTTCGTGATCACCGGCCTGGCGGTGGGTGCCGGTGTGCCCGCGTCGTGGACCTACATCGCCGAGCAGGCTCCGATGACCGAACGCGCCCGGCACGTCGGCACCGCCCAATTGGCCTGGTCGATCGGCCCGCTGATCGGGTTCGCCTTGGCCGCGGCGCTCGCGCCACTGGGCTTGACCGGGTCGCGGCTGGTCTTCCTGCACCTGTTCTTCGTCGCGGCGGTGGTGTGGTGGATTCGGCAGGGACTCGCCGAATCCCAGATCTGGAAGGACGAATCGAACACCACGGCAACCACTTCCGTCGGCGGAGCCGGGTTGCGCGGCCTGTTCTCGCGACGGATCAATATCACCGCGCTGCTGGTGCTGATGGGCATCTACGGCTTCTGGAACACCGTCGCCGGACAGGCGGGCATCTTCATGCCGCGGGTGTACGACAGCGCCGGCGTGCACAGCGCGGTCCAGCAGAATCTGTTGCAGGTGCTGGTATGGGGATGCACGGTCGCGGCCACCTACTTCGGGTTCATGGCGTACGCGGACCGCGTCTCACAGCGCCTGCTGTACGTGATCGGCGCCGCCCTGGGCGTGCTGGCCTGGTGCGTGCTGGTCTTCTTCACCGACGCCGGAATGCCGACGCTGTTGGTGTTCGCGGTGCTGTGGGGTGTGTCCAGCGGTATCGGCGCCCAAGCCTTCTACAGCCTGTGGACCAGCGAGTTGTTCGCCACCTCCTATCGCGCCAGCGCCCAGGGCTTCATGTTCCTGGTGGTGCGCTCGGCCACCGGCCTGCTCAGTTACTTCTTCCCGACCATGCTCGCCGCGACCGGCCTCACCGCGGTCGGCCTGCTGCTGGTCGGGCTGTTGACCGTCGCCCTGGCGATCGGCGCGGTGTGCGCGCCGCGCACCCAGGGAAAAACGTTGCAGGAGATCGAGATCGAACGCTACGGCCGTCTCGCCGCACCGGACGCGGTCCCGGTCGTACCCGACAAGCAACTGGGAGTTCACTGATGAGCGAATTCGACACCGTGCTGGACAACCTCAGGATCGAGTTGCCCTCCTGGGCTTTCGGCAACTCCGGCACCAGATTCAAGGTGTTCGGCACGCCCGGCACCCCACGCACCATCGAGGAGAAGATCGCCGACGCGGCCACCGTGCACCGCCTCACCGGGCTGGCACCGACTGTGGCACTGCACATTCCGTGGGACACGGTCGCGGACTACCGGATCCTGCGCGGGTACGCCGAGGACCTCGGGGTCGGGTTGGGCACCGTCAACTCCAACACCTTCCAGGACGAGGACTACAAGTTCGGCAGCCTCACCCATCTGGACAAGAAGGTGCGCCAGAAGGCCATCGACCATCACCTGCGGTGCCTCGAGGTGATGACCGAGACCGGTTCCGCGGATCTGAAGATCTGGCTCGCCGACGGCACGAATTACCCTGGGCAGGGCGACATTCGGGGACGGCAGGACCGGCTCGCCGAGTCGCTGGCGAGCATCTATCAGCACGTCGGCGCGGAGCAGCGGCTGGTGCTGGAGTACAAGTTCTTCGAGCCCGCCACCTACATGACCGACGTCCCGGACTGGGGTACCGCGTTCGCGCACACCAGCGCGCTGGGCGAGCGGGCGATGGTGTGCCTGGACACCGGCCATCACGCACCGGGCACCAATATCGAGTTCATCGTCGCCCAGCTGCTGCGGTTGGGGAAACTCGGCTCGTTCGACTTCAATTCGCGCTTCTACGCCGACGACGACCTCATCGTCGGGGCCGCCGACCCGTTCCAGCTGTTCCGGATCCTGTTCGAGGTCCTGCGCGGGGGCGGGCTCGATGCAGGCTCGGGAGTGGCGTTGATGCTGGACCAGTGCCACAACGTCGAGGCGAAGATCCCCGGCCAGATCCGCTCGGTGCTGAACGTGCAGGAGATGACCGCCCGCGCCGCGCTGGTAGATCTCGATGCCCTCGCCCGGGCACAGGACGCCGGTGACGTCCTGGCCGCCAACGGCGTGTTCATGGATGCCTTCTACACCGACGTGCGCCCGCGGCTCGCGCAGTGGCGGGCCGAGCACGGCCTGCCCGAGGATCCGATGGCGGCGTTCGCCCACTCGGGATACCAGCGGCAGATCGAGACCGCGCGCGCCGACGGCAACCAATCCGGTTGGGGCGCTTGAGGACCCGACACTCCGAACCCGGTCGCTACGTGAAATGAGGAAGCAGCCCATCATGTCCCATCCCACGATCACCGCATTGATCGCCCGGTCGAACCGACTCGGGGCCAACCCCAAGAACACCAATTACGCCGGCGGCAACACCTCCGCCAAGGGGACCGACCTCGACCCGGTCACGGGCATCGAGGTGGACCTGATGTGGGTCAAGGGTTCCGGCGGCGACCTGGGCACGCTGACCGAGCAGGGGCTGGCGGTGCTGCGCCTGGATCGGCTGCGTGCGCTGGCGCAGGTGTATCCGGGCGTAGACCGCGAGGACGAGATGGTCGCCGCCCTGGATTACACCCTGCACGGCCGCGGCGGGGCGGCGCCGTCGATCGACACCGCGATGCACGGTCTCGTCGAGGCCGCGCACGTGGACCATCTGCACCCCGATTCCGGGATCGCGCTGGCCACCGCCGCCGACGGCGCGGAGCTGACCCGCAAGATCTTCGGTGACCGGGTGATCTGGATTCCCTGGCGGCGACCGGGTTTTCAGCTCGGCCTGGACATCGCGGAGATCCGCAGGCAGCACCCGCAGGCGATCGGCACCATTCTGGGCGGGCACGGGATCACCGCGTGGGGCGACACCTCCGACGAGGCCGAGGCGCATTCGCTGGAGATCATCGACACCATCGAGCGGTTCATCCGAAGCAACGGCCGCACAGCACCTTTCGGCACTCCGATACCGGGCTACGGGCCGCTGCCGGAGGCAGAGCGCCGGGCCAGGGCGGCCGCGCTCGCACCGTTCGTCCGTGGTCTGGTCTCCACCGACAAGACACAGGTCGGGCACTTCATCGACAGCGACGCGGTGCTGGAATTCCTGTCCCACAGCGAACATCCGCGGTTGGCGGCCCTGGGCACCAGCTGCCCGGATCACTTTCTGCGCACCAAGGTCAAGCCGCTGGTGCTGGATCTGCCCGCGGACGCCGGCCTCGAACAGATCCGGGCCCGGCTCACCGAGCTGCACGAGTCCTACCGCGCGGACTACGCGGCCTACTACCAGCGCCACGCCACCCCATCCTCCCCCGCGATGCGCGGCGCGGACCCGGCGATCGTGCTGGTTCCGGGCGTCGGCATGTTCAGCTACGGCAAGGACAAGCAGACCGCCCGGGTGGCGGGTGAGTTCTACCTGAACGCGATCAACGTGATGCGCGGCGCGGAAGCCATCTCCCGGTACGCCCCGATCGAGGAGTCGGAGAAGTTCCGGATCGAGTACTGGCTGCTGGAGGAGGCGAAGCTGGCCCGGATGCCCGCGCCCAAGCCGCTGGCCACGCGGATCGCGCTGGTCACCGGCGCGGCCTCGGGTATCGGGAAGGCGGTCGCGCGACGGCTGGCGGCCGAAGGCGCGTGCGTGGTGGTCGCGGACCTGGACGGGGACAAGGCGGTCGCGGTGGCCGCCGAGATCGGTTCCGCCGATGTGGCGATCGGGGTCCGCGCGGACGTGACCGACGAAACGCAGGTGCGGGCGGCGGTCGACGCGTGTGTGCTCGCGTTCGGCGGGATCGACCTCGTGGTCAACAATGCCGGTCTGTCCCTGTCGAAGTCGCTGCTGGACACCACGGTCGAGGACTGGGATCTGCAACACAACGTGATGGCGCGCGGCTCGTTCCTGGTGTCGAAGGCCGCGGCGAAGGCGCTGATCGCCCAACGCCTCGGCGGGGACATCCTCTACATCTCGTCGAAGAACTCGGTCGTGGCCGGTCCGAACAACGTCGCCTACTCCGCGACGAAAGCCGATCAGGCACACCAGGTTCGGCTGCTCGCGGCCGAACTCGGCGAGCACGGCATCAAGGTCAACGGCATCAACCCCGACGGAGTCGTGCGCGGATCGGGGATCTTCGCCGGCGGCTGGGGCGCGCAACGCGCCGCCGTCTACGGCGTCGACGAGGCCGACCTCGGGCAGTTCTACGCCCAGCGCACGCTGCTCAAGCGCGAGGTGCTGCCCGAGCACATCGCCAACGCGGCGTTCGCGTTGTGCAGCAACGACTTCTCCCACACCACCGGCCTGCACGTACCGGTGGATGCGGGCGTGGCCGCGGCCTTCCTGCGATGAGCACCGGGCAGGTCGCGGCGGTGGACCTCGGGGGCACCAGCGGGCGCGTCATGCTCGGCACCGTCGGACCTGGGCGGCTCGAGCTCCGGCAGGTCGCGCGGTTCGCCAACGAACCGGTCCAGATCTGGAACGGGCGCAGCGCGGGTCTGCATTGGGATATCGCGGGTTTGTACGCGCAGGTGTGCACCGGACTCGCCGAAGCCGCGCGCCAAGCCCCTGCGCTGTTGGGTGTCGGAATAGATTCCTGGGCAGTGGACTACGGGTTGCTGCGCGGCGGACGACTCCTGGGACTTCCGCATCACTACCGCGACACTCGTACCAGCGCCGGTGTCGACGCGGTACACGCGGCGATCGAGCCGTCGGAACTGCATGCGCGCAACGGTTTACAGTTCCTGCCGTTCACCACCCTCTACCAACTGGCGGCCGACCGACTCGGCGGCGACCTCGACATCGCCGAGCATGCCCTGCTGATCCCGGACCTGATCGGCTATTGGCTCACCGGCACTCTCGCCGCCGAACGCACCAACGCCTCCACTACCGGCCTCCTCGCGCCGAACGGCAACTGGGACACCGAACTACACACCCGCCTCGGACTCCGCCCGAACCTGTTCCCCGACCTGGTCGACCCGGGAACACCCCTGGGATCCGTATTGCCAACCGTGGCAGCACCATTGAGCCTGAGTCCCTCGACACAGATCACCGCGGTCGCCTCGCACGACACAGCATCCGCCGTCGTAGCCGTGCCGATGAACCCGGAATCGGCGGCCTACATCTCCTGCGGCACCTGGGGACTCGTCGGCGTCGAGCTGGCCGACCCGGTGATCAACGCGGCGAGCTGGGCGGCGAACTTCACCAACGAGACCGGTGCCGAGGGGCGAATCCGGTTCCTGCACAACGTGATGGGCCTGTGGCTGCTGAACGAATCGGTCCGCCGGTGGCAGCGCGACGACGCCGACGTCGACCTGACCCGACTGCTCGAACAGGCCGCCACCCGCCCGGCCCCCGTCGCGATCTTCGACGTCGACGACCCTCGATTCCTGACTCCCGGGGACATCCCCGCCCGCATCGTGAACTGGTACACCGAACACGACCTTCCGGCCCCCAGCACCCGCGTGGACCTGGTGCGCGCCATCGTGGAAAGCCTCGCCGCGGCCTTCGCCTCCGCCGTGCACACCGCCGCGACGCTGTCGGGAACCGAGGTGCGCACCGTGCACCTGGTCGGCGGCGGTGCACAGAACCGGCTGCTGTGCCAGCTTACCGCCGACCGCACCGGGCTGCCGGTGATCGCCGGTCCGGTGGAGGCGACCGCGATAGGCAACATACTGATTCAAGCGCGAACGCACGGGCTGCTGACCGGCGACCTGGCGGAGTTGCGGACCGCGGTGGCCGCCGCCTTCGCCCCGCGCCGCTACACCCCGCGCCGCGACACCTCGACCAGGAAGGCAGGCTGATGAAACGGCAATTCCCCAAACCCCGCGACCTCGCGCCGCTGCTGCGGTTCAAGCAGCCACAACTCGACGCCAGGCAGCGCCGCCTTGACCGCGCGCTGACCATCGAGGACCTGCGGACGATCGCCGAACGCCGCACTCCCCGAGCCGCATTCGACTACACCGACGGCGCGGCCGAGGCCGAACTGTCGCTCGCCCGCGCGCGACAGGCGTTCCGCGACATCGAATTCCAGCCCGCGATCCTGCGCGATGTGTCCAAGGTCAGCACCGACCGGCAGGTGCTCGGCGGACCGGTGTCGCTGCCGTTCGGCATCGCACCGACCGGCTTCACCCGGATGATGCAGACCGAAGGCGAATACGCCGGCGCCCGCGCGGCCGCCCGCGCCGGGATCCCGTTCTGCCTGTCCACCATGGGCACCGCGTCCATCGAGGACGTTGCGGCCGCGAACCCGCACGGCCGCAACTGGTTTCAGCTCTACATGTGGAAGGATCGCGACCGGTCGATGGCGCTGGTGGAGCGCGCCGCCGCGGCGGGGTACGACACGCTGCTGGTCACTGTGGACGTGCCGGTCGCCGGTGCGCGCCTGCGGGACAAGCGCAACGGCATGACGATCCCACCGGCCCTGACCCCGGCGACCGTGCTGAACGCGCTCCCCCGCCCGCGCTGGTGGTTCGACTTCCTCACCACCGAGCCCCTGGCGTTCGCCTCGCTGGACCGCTGGTCGGGCACGGTCGCCGAGTTGCTGGACAGCATGTTCGACCCGACGGTGACCTTCGCCGATCTCGCCTGGATCCGCGACCAGTGGCCGGGCAAGCTGGTCGTCAAGGGCGTGCAGACGCTCGCCGACGCGCGTGCGGTGGTCGAGGTCGGGGCGGACGGCATCGTGCTGTCCAATCATGGTGGGCGGCAACTGGATCGAGCGCCGGTTCCGTTCCATCTGTTGCCGTCGGTCGCCGCCGAACTGGGCCGCGATACCGAGATCATGCTCGACACCGGCATCATGTCCGGTGCGGACGTCGTCGCCTCGATCGCCCTCGGCGCCCGCTTCACCCTCGTCGGTCGCGCTTACCTGTACGGGCTGATGGCCGGCGGCGAGGCCGGTGTGGACCGCGCGATCACGATCCTGTCCGAACAGATCGAACGCACTATGCGCTTGCTCGGCGTCGGCAGTCTGGACGAGCTGACCCCGCGACACGTCACCCAGCTGGTCAGACTTGCTCCCCGGCCGGTCCCCGGACAAGATCGGAGCTGAGTCCCCACGCACATCTCGTGCCCGGGCCGCGAAGCACACGAGGAGGCCTGGTCGCCGGTGGTGAGCATGAAGGAGGTCGCCGCGACCGCAGGGGTCTCGGTCGGCACCGTCTCCAACGTCCTCAACGCGCCGGAGAAGGTCGCCCCGGCCACCGTCGAACGCGTGCACACCGCGATCGAGCAGTTGGGTTTCGTGCGCAACGACGCCGCCCGCCAGTTGCGCGCCGGGCGCTCACGCTGCGTCGGACTGGTCGTCCTGGACATCGGCAACCCGTTCTTCTCCGACATCGCCCGCGCGGCCGAACAGCGTGCCGCGGACAACAACCTGGTCGTGCTGCTGGGCTCCACCGACGACGATCACGAGCGTGAGCGCCTCTACCTCGAAACCTTCGACGAGCAACGCGTTTTCGGCTTGCTGATCTCCCCCTCCGGCGACGACCTGGACCGGCTGCGCGCCCTGCACAGCCGGGGCGTGCCGGTGGTCCTGGTCGATCGCGACGGACACGGCACCCCGTTCTCCTCGGTCGCCGTCGACGACAAGGCGGGCGGGCGGCTGGCGGTGGAGCACCTGTGCGGCACCGGACGTCGCCGCATCGCCTTCGTCGGCGGGCCGCTCTCGTTGCATCAGGTCGCCGACCGACTGACCGGAGCGCGCGCGGCCGTTCAGGACTGTCCAGGCGCGACTCTGGCCGTGATCGACACGGCCGCGCCGACAGTTCTGGCCGGCCGCAAAGCCGGGGAGCAGATCGCCGCCCCCGGCGACCGCCCGGAGGCGATCTTCTGCGCCAACGACCTCCTGGCCATCGGCGTCCTGCAAGCACTGACCATGCACGGCGTGCGCGTCCCCGAGGACATCGCACTGATCGGCTACGACGACATCGACTTCGCCGAATCGACCATCGTCCCGCTCTCCTCGATCCGCCAACCCAGCGCCCTCATCGGCTCCTCGGCCATAGACCTGCTGACCGCCGCCGCCGAAGGCGCCCCCACCGAACACATCTCCTTCCAGCCCACCCTGGTCCCCCGAGCCTCGACCGACTCCGCCTAGAGCCTGCTTATCCCTGGGCCGCGATCGCGGTGCCCAGCCAGCGGCGCAGGTAGGCGCGGAGTTCGTCGTCGGTGCGTGGCGGGTTACCCGGGGAGACGAAGAAGGAGTGCATGGTTCGGAGCACGTATTCGACCAGTTCGCCGAGGGCCGGTTCGTCGTAACCGTGGCGTTCCCAGTCGACGTCGAAGCGATGGATCATCGTCATGCCGAAGGCTTTGGCCTGCGCCGAGGTGAGGCTGTCGGGGTCGACGTTCGAGTACGAGCTGGACAGCAGGATGCCCAGGTGCGGGGTGCGGCGCACCTCGGTGAGGGTGTAGACCACCCCCTCGATCATCGCCTCGGCCGGATCGGCGAGACCCGCCACGTGCGCGGTCAAGCGATCGAGGAATCCGTCGACCGAGGCGATCGCGGCCGCCGCCATCAGCGACTCGGAACTCGGAAAGTAGCGGTAGACGGTCTGGCGGATGACGCCCAGCGCGTCCGCGACGTCGGCGATGCTGATCGCCTTGCCGGTCTGCCCGATCAACTCGACCGCGGCGGCGACGATGCGCCGATGCGCCTCCTCGTCGTCCCTCGGCGGACTCCCGCCCCACCCGCGTCTGCGCGCCACCGACCGGACGATACCAGTGCCATGACGGTGTCCGGGCGACCTCACGAAAGCAATCATACACATTGACGCGCATGTGTATGGTGACCTTCAATGTGCTTCTCCCGCACAGCACATGGACGACCACTCACCGACGCGAGGTAACCCCACCGTGACCAATTTGCAGCCCCGAAAGATGGATTTCGGCTTCGAGGACGCCGATGTCCCGTTCCTGTGGAACCCGCAGAACCCGGCGTGGTCGAGCATGTCCAACGCGGTGTCGTTCCTGGCGGTCGGCTTCGAGAAAATGATCGTGAAGCTGATCATGCAGCTCAAGCCGGTGCTCACCGATCCGGAGGTGGCGCAGGAGGCGGTCGCGTTCATGCGCCAGGAGGGGCACCATTCGACCGCGCATCGCCAGCACGTCAAGGCGCTGATCAAACAGTATCCGGGACTACAGAACACGCTCGACGCCGTGATCGGCGAGTTCGATCTGCTCACCGAGGCGACCTCGCGCGAGTACCGCCTCGCCTACACCGCGGATCTGGAGGCCACCTTCACGCCGGTGTTCAAGTTGATGCTCGACAACGAGGCGACGCTGTTCCGGCCGGGTGACGACCGGGTCGCGTCCCTGTTCATCTGGCATTCGTCGAGGAGGTCGAGCACCGGAGTTCCGCGCTCATCATCTTCAATTCCGTTGTCGGGAACGAGCTTTACCGGATGCGCATGGCGCCGTCGATCTTCGCGCATGTGATGAAGGTGATCCGGATCGCGTGCACCGGGTTCAATCTGCATGTCCCGCTTGCCGATCGGCAGGTCGACTCGCTGTCCATGTTCGCCACCCACCGGGCCAAGCAGCGAGTGCTGCGAGCCGTCGCGCCGTATCTGAGCAAGGGTCCGATGCCGCGCGCGTTCGATGGGCTCTCGCGTCGCGAGCAGCTCGATGCGCTGGCCGGCGTCGTCCGCAGCCAGCTGCCCAAACATGATCCGACGCACGAGAAGTTGCCCGAGCTGGCGGGCCGGTGGTTCGAGCGGTACGCCGCGGGTTACGACTGCACGCGCTGGTACACCGCGGATCAGAGCGTGGCGGCGAACCGATGAGCGAATTGTGCACGCCGACCTTCGCCGATCTCGCGGCGCGACTGGGCTTTTCGTGTGGCGAAGCTGGCGGGCTCGTCGAGTTCCGTAATCCGGCCGCGCTGGAGAACTGGACGCTGCCGGTCCTCGAGGTGACCATCGTGCTCGGCTCGGTGCTCGCCCTGATCTACGCGATTGTGCGGCTGCGCAGGCACGGTGACCCGACCAACCTGGTGCTGTGGTTCGGCGCGACCGCCTATCTGTTCGTGATCGAACCGCCGCTGTACTTTCCGTCCGCGTTCGGGATCGCCGAGCAGGTCGATACGATGTTCGCGCACAACGTATTCACCGTGGACTTCCTGTGGGGCAGACTCCCGCTCTACATCGTCGCGATCTATCCGCTGATGGCGACGATGGCCTACGAACTCGTGCGCATGCTCGGCATTTTCCAGCGGCAAGGCCTCCTGCTCGGCGCGGCGTGCGTCGGCTTCGTGCACCACGCGTTCTACGAGATCTTCGATCAGATCGGGCCGCAACTGCGCTGGTGGGAGTGGTCGGTGGACAATCCGATCAATCAGCCGATGTTCGATTCCGTGCCGCTGCCCAGCGTCGTCGTCTTCGCCGCGTTGTGGCCGATGTCGCTGGCGCTGTGCGTGCGGTACTTCGTCGGGCGGCACGTCGAGGCGGGAACGAAATTCACTGGGCTGCAACTGGTGTGGCGCACGATAGTGATCGGGCTACTCGCCTCGGTCGGCACCTTCGTGCTGCCGCTGCCGGCCACGATTTTCGGCATGGGTAGCGATTCCGTTCGCGGATTCCTCTACGCGGCAGAGCTTTTCGCGCTCTCGGTGGTCGCCGCAGTGGTGTTGTACCGCCAGTTGCGCGCCAAGACCACCGACGGATACCGCAACCCGCTGGTCCAGTGGTACGCGGTGGTCTACCTGGCCGTCATGGCCGTGCTCTGGGTCACCGCGCTACCCGACTACTTCAACGCCACCGATGGCCACACGCCCAACGGCGACCCCGTCGGCAACCTCTGGTACACCATCGCCTGCTTCGTCATCGCGATCGCCACCGTGCTCGCCGCCTTCCTCGTGCCGCGCGGAAAGTCGCACGACAACGAAACATCCGGCGCTCTATTGTGGACCGATGGCAGCGGTCAGACAGATCCAGGTAACGTTCGATTGCGCGGAACCTGAGCGCGTCGCTCAGTTCTGGTGCGCGGTATTGGGGTACGAGCAGCAAGGTTCGTCAGCTGTCGACCCCTCCGGCGTCGGCCCGCGGCTCTACTTCCAGCCCGTTCCCGAAGACAAGGTCGTCAAGAATCGGGTGCACCTCGACGTGCGGGTCGGCACCGGGCTCGTAGGCGAAGAGCGCGTAGCCGCCCTAGAAGCCGAATGCGCCCGACTGGCCCCTCTCGGCGCCGTACGCGTACAACTACTGCGCGCCGACGAAGTCAACGAGTCGTGCCTGGTCATGCAGGACATCGAAGGCAACGAGTTCTGCCTCGACTGAGCGGTCTAGGAGTAACAGCCTTCCGGCCCGAGCGGAGTCTCGCCCAGCGCGGCGGCCACTTTGGTGTACGTCTTGTATCGCCGCTCCGCCTTGGTGCTGTCGCCGGAGCATTCGAGCGCGCCGTTGATCGCCTTCGTGGTGAAACCGAATCCCTCCCCGTAGCCCGCGGCGATGGCGACACGCGCGCGCCAGTACCAGAACGACACCGCCCAAGCCGTGTACTCGTCCTCGGCGACCACCTCGGGCGTGCGATACAGACGGTCGTCACCGAAGATGTCCTGCGACGCCGCCCGGTAGTTGTCCGCCCAGGCGAGTTGGATATAGCCGCGGCCGTAGAAGACCTTGCCGTTGTCGTCCGGGCCGGCGTATGCGGTCGCCACTGCCGCCGGGTCGTTCGCGGCCAGATACTCTTCCTTGCTCCTGAGACCGTCTGATTCCCACAGGATCTGGGCCAGGAACTGGGCAAGATCCTTCCGGCTCGAGACGTCCCCGGCGGGGGCTGCGGCGCACATGCCCTGGTACTGAGAAGTCGTCGGGGTCGGATAACCGGCGCTGGTCACGGCCGCCACGAACTCTTCTTCGGAGATCAGAGTGCCCTCAGCTGTCATCAACCAATCATGACCTGCGCCAAGCGATCTCGTTACCAACTTCGACCGATTGCCAGGCTGCCGTTGCGGCCGGCGGCGGACTCCGATTGCGCCGATGCGGTTCCAAATCGGTTCCGCGACTCAGCGGGCGGCGGGGGCCTGGTTTTGGATTCCGGCGACCGGAATCTGCGGCGGTTTGCAGTCTGCGGTCGGCGACTCGGCGGACAGCGATTGCAGGAGGCAGCCCACATTGATCAGCGCACCGAGCGACGAGCTGCCCGTATCCGCTTGGGCGGCCGGGGCGGCGAGGAAAAGCGAGGCGGCGCAGAGCAATCCGCCGGCCATGAGTTTACGAGTGATCATGCTGGGCTAATCGCGGCACGAGATCCGAGCGTTGCGTGCTCAGGTGCCCGCAATTCATTGGACAGAGCTATTCATGGCGCGAACCGAAACACACCAACCGGCCGAACGGTTCGACTGGAGTTTCCGGGGTAGATCGTGGACAGGCCGGCACCACAACGGCCCCGAGCTGAGGAGTTCTCGTTGCCCGAGCCTGCGGCGGTCCTGTTCGACATCGACGGCACCCTCGTCGACTCCAACTACCTGCATGCCCGAGCTTGGCATCGGGCATTTCGCGAGGCAGGGGCCATCGTGCCGAGCTGGCGTATCCACCGCGCGATCGGCATGGACGGCGACACCCTGATCGAGACCCTCGCCGGTGACCTCGACGATGCCGCCGCCGAGCGGGCCGACGACCTGCATTCCCGCTTCTACCTGGACAGCGCCGACGAGCTGACCTTGCTGCCGGGCGCCCAGGAGGCGCTGGCCGCCCTGCACGACCGTGGCCTGCGCGTCGTGCTCGCGACGTCCGCGCCGCCGGACGAGTTGTCCGTCCTGCGCAAACTGCTCGACAGCGAATCCGTGCTCTACGCGGTGACCGGTGGCGAAGACGTCGACACCGCCAAACCCGATCCAACCATCGTGCAGATCGCGCTGGATCGAGCCGGCGTCCCACCGGAGCGAGCGGTCTTCGTCGGCGACACGGTGTGGGACGTCCGCGCCTGCGCCGCCGTCGGCGTGCCGACCGTCGGGGTGCTCAGCGGCGGAATCTCGCGGGCCGAACTCGAAGACGAGGGTGCTGCCTTCGTCTGCGATGACGTCGCCCACCTGTTGCGCGAGCTCGAGCAGAGCCCGATCGCGCCCCTACTCCGAGACCGGTAGCTTTCCGTCGTCATCGGCGATATCCACCTCGCCGAACAGCGGAAGCTGTTGCGAGGCGAGGCTTTGCCTCCCGGTTCTGCGCAAGCATCGCGCGCAGGTGACGGCTTCGCGGGTCGGTTCCAGCGCCGCGGGTGACCAGCCGGCCACACCGGTGTGACACAGCAGTTCCGGTACTTCTTCGTCGCCGACCCATTGCCCGAGGCTGACCGCGTGCACGGTGCGCCCTGATCGAACGACGGCGTGGACGCCTGGATCGCCGAAGGTGGCCCGTGAGGACGCGGCAAGTGGAGCTATGTCGGTCATACGTCCAACCATATGGTCGAGCACCGACATCGGCGGTTAGGCACGGTGGTGTCGAGCGCCATGTTCGGCCCGGGCATGGTCCGGACCAGCCGCCACACCGGCAGGTGCCTGCGGTGTAGCGAACACTGCGAGATTCATTGTTCGGAGAGGCCGCCATTAGACAGCGCGCACGCCTGCCGAATCGCGATATCGTTATTCATAGAACCTTTGTTACGTCGCATGCCACGACATGTCGCAATCCTGGCCATCACCCAAGTGCATTCTTAGCCGTCAATGGCCCACAGACCAAGTTACGAATATTTCCTCGTAACAAGCGCGACCCGTATGCGATGTTTCAGGCAACACCAATTCAGGAGGTTCGAAATGTTCTCAGCGAAGCGAATTGCCGCCGGCGCCGTCGTGGCCACCGCAGCGGCATCCGCAGTGCTCGCAGGCGGTGGCGTGGCCCAGGCCGACGTCCCGGTGCCGGAAGCCAACTGTCACGTCTACAACGTCTTCAACACCGGCGGAATGGTCAATTGCGAGCTGCCCACCTGGCATCAAGCGAAACTCACCTGCGTCGCCTGGCCCGTCCCCTTCACCTACTGGAAATACGGCCCGATCCAATACGGCCAGAATCAATCCTGGGCCAGCTGCGACTCCCTGGGCGCGATGGTCCGCATCGAGGTTATCCAAGCGTAGATCGTCCCCGATAATCCGTCGGAAGGCTCGTTCCGGTGGGACTGCTCCTGGCCGGCTGAAGCTCCCGTAGGGACGTTCCCGACCGTGGATTCATGATCTGGCGATGACCGATCGATGACGAACGAACCGGACCGCTACGGCGGAAACGCCGTAGCATCCGCGCGGTGCGGAAATTGATCGTCGCGGTGGCATTGCTGGTCACCATTTCGTCGTGTGCGTCGCCGAACCCGGAGGCGACCTCGCCGGTCGAGCGGATCGCGTATCCGAAATCCCTTTCGGCGCAAGACCAGGCGACGATCGCCTATCGAGATACCCTGCGCCCGCTGGATCCGTGCGCCTACCTCGACAATGCCGCGCTCCACCGGATCGGGACACCCGCCTACGTCGGCGCGCTCTTCGACTTCAACAATTGCGTAGCATCTTTCAAGTCACCTGATGGTGATCTCCTCGGATCGATCCACGTCAGCACGTTCCGCGGCATCGGCACCCCGCTCGACGAAATCGCCTACTCACCGAACCCACCCCAAGCCAGGTGCGGAGCGAACGTGCCCGTCTCCGACCGGCTGAGCATCATGGTGATCGCCGACGGCAAGATCGAGTGCACGGTGGTGCAGGACATCGCTCGATCAGCCGTTCCACACCGATCCGAGCGCGCACTACGGACGGCCTCCGCACGCGCACACATCAACTCCCGCCTCGCCACCCTCGATCCGTGTGCCGTGCTCGGCCGGGTCGGTCAGGGCCGTCACCCGGCGCTGGCATCGATCGACCAACCTCCGCTGGAATCGTCCTATCAGAACACCGTGAATCCGTGGGCTTGCACCTTCCGGCTGGACAGCGGCGACGACTCGACGTTGCAGACCATCCGATACCAATTCACCAATCGCAGCTTCACCGCTCGAGTGGGCAGCGCCGAGCAGGAAAGCACAGTCGGCGGTCTATCGGCCCTCGAAAGCCCCGGGTCCAATGCCTTGCGCGCCCCGAACTCCTGCACGCTCGACGTCTCGACCACTTCCCAACCGGCCGAACCCGGCCCCGATCGCTACAACCCGATGAGCGACGCGTGGAGCACCGAGGTCATCTCGATCGAGGCCGCCAACGGTTGCGCCGCGGCGCGCACCACCGCCGAAGAACTCGTCCGGCTCTACCACCAACTCCCCCGCTGACGAACCGCACGAACCAATGCCGACTCAGGGACGGCCGGCGCCGAGATTCGCCGATTCCCCGAGTGTGGCGCTGCGACTACGCCATTCGTCCTCCAGCATCGCGTAGATCACGGTGTCGCTCCACTCGTTCTTGAACCACATATCCTCCAGATGCACTGCCTCACGGCGCATCCCGAGCCGGCTCAGCACGCGGGCGGACGCATCATTGCGCGCATCGATGCGCGCAATGATCCGATGCAGCGAAAGCTGTTCGAACCCCAGCCGCAACAGCGCACGCGCCGCCTCGGTGGCGTACCCGCGCCCCGCGACGGACGGCGAGAACACGTAACCTATTTCACCGCTACGACTTTCGGCATCCCGCCAGAACAACACCACATCGCCGAGCAACCGCCCGGTCGCCTTGTCCTCGACGCTCAGGTTGAGCCCCTGATCCACCTCGGTCAGCTCGGTTCGCGCCCACACCCCGGCGAGCCGCTCGGCGACCTGGTCGCGCGACATGGGCTCATAGGGCAGATAGCGGCACACATCCGGTTGTGATTTGTACGCGTACATGTCATCCAGGTCCGCGGCGGTCGCGGTGCGCAGGATTAGTCGCTCGGTCTCGATCGGTAGGTCAGGGCGTAGCACAGCTTCCGACTGTAGCGGCCGACTGCGCCGCTGCCGAAGGCTTTTCGACCAGGCACTCCGCCGCTTCGGATACCGGCGAATCAAGTGGGGAGGACACGGCGTCGCATAGTCGACGTCGCCAGTTGCTGAACAATTCGCGCCTGCGGATCGTAGTGACAGATACGGGTGGCGCTTCCGATCATCCGAAAAACTACGGATTCGAGGTCGTGTCATGCATCTGCTGTCTTCCGAAGCGAACGCCGGTCCCGCCCCGGGCAGTCCCGGTGCGATTGTGCTCGGCCTGTTCCGCATTCTCGTCGGACTCTCGTTCACCATTCACGGCATGTCCGGCCTGTTCGCCTGGCCGGTCGCGCCGCACAGCGGTCATGTCGCCGAGTTCGCCAGCTGGCCGAGCTGGTGGGCGTCGGCGATTCAGCTGGTCGCGGGCGGTTTGGTCACCCTCGGCCTCGGCACCAGGATCGCCGCGCTGCTCTGCTCGGGCTCGATGGCTTACGCGTTCCTGTTCGTGCATTTGAAGACCGGCATCCTGCCGATCCAGAATGGCGGCGAAGCCGCGGTGATGTTCTGCTGGGCGTTCTTCCTCATCGCCATTCTCGGCCCCGGCGCATTCGCGGCCGGCGCGCTGATTCCGCGCCCCAGCCGCGCACAACGACGCACGACTCCGGCAGACGTGGCGCCCACCCGCGGCTAGCGGATCAGGCCTTGCGCATCTCCTCGGCAATCGCCTCGGCGAACCCATCGATATCGTCCTCGGTGGTGTCGAACGCACACATCCAGCGGACTTCGCCGGTGTGCGGATCCCACAGGTAGAACCGATAACGCTGCTGCAATCGCTCGGTCACCTCCAGCGGCAGAATCGCGAAAACCGCGTTCGCCTGCACGGGACGCACCACCCGCACACCGTCGATTCCGCGCACCGCCGCTTCGAGCCGCGTCGCCATCGCGTTGGCGTGCGCGGCACTGCGCAACCACAGGTCCCCGCCGAGCAGCGCCTCGAACTGCACCGAGACGAACCGCATCTTCGAGGCCAGCTGCATCGACATCTTACGCAGATAGACCAGGTCCGTCACCGCCTCGGGATTCAGCACGACAACGCATTCGCCAAGCAGCAGACCATTTTTGGTGCCACCGAACGACAGCACATCCACCCCCACCTCGGTGGTGATCTCGCGCATCGGCACACCGAGCGAGGCGGCCGCGTTGGCCAGCCGGGAGCCGTCGACATGCACGAGCATGCCGCGCTCGTGCGCGTGGTCGCAGATCGCGCGCACTTCCTCGGCGGTGTACAGCGTGCCGAGTTCGGTGCTCTGCGTGATCGACACGGCCAGCGGCTGCGCGCGATGCTCATCGCCCCACCCGTAGGCCTGCCGATCGATCAACTCCGGGGTCAATTTGCCGTCCGGAGTAGGGACGGTGAGAATCTTTATCCCGGCCAGCTTCTCCGGCGCACCGCACTCGTCCATGGTGATGTGCGCCGACTCGGCCGCGATCACCGCACCCCACCGGGGCAGCAGCGCTTGCAGCGAAACGACATTCGCGCCGGTGCCGTTGAATACCGGATACGCGGTGGCCCGCTCGCCGAAATGCCGCGCGAACACCTGTTGCAGGTGCGCGGTGTACTCGTCGCCGCCGTAGGCGATCTGGTGCCCGCCGTTGGCCAGCGCGAGCGCCGCCAGCACCTCCGGGTGCACCCCGGCATGGTTGTCGCTGGCGAACCCGCGCACCGCGGGATCGTGCCTGCGAACGGCATCGGTCATCGAAGTTTCGAGCACAGATCAGCTTCTCATCCAGTTCGGATTGTTCAAACACGGATACCGCGAAGTCCACGCGTCATTCCGTAGGTCTACGATTGTCGCTTCTACACATTCGAGCATCTACGAAGGGGAAACTCCATGGCACGCAAGGTCGTTGTGACACTGGTCGACGACTACGACGGCAAGTCTCAGGCCGAAGAAACAGTGCACTTCACCTTGGATGGCGTAGCCTACGAGATGGATCTGTCGGCACTGAACGCCAAGCAACTCCGCGGCATTTTCGCGGAGTGGACCGCGACGGCCCGCAAGGTCGGACGCGCACCGCGGGGTACGAGCACGCGCTCGCAGCCGGCGGCCGGGCGGGAGCAGACCGGTGTCATCCGTGAATGGGCACGCCAGAAGGGTATTGATGTGTCGAGCCGCGGGCGGATTTCGGCCGAGGTCGTGGACGCCTACAAGAAGGCGAGCATGTAGGTCCACCCGAAACGCCGAGTCGGGCTCGGCCGCGCAGACCTGGTGCTGCCCTGCCGAGCCCGCGGCTTTCTCATCCGAGCCGGCCGTTCATCGATCGGGTGATTCGCCGAATTCGTTCGCGCGCAAGCAATTCGGTCATTTCGGTGAGCGAGTCGGCGAGCAGCGGGTGCAGTTCGGCGCGAGCCTGCGCGACGGCCGCCTGGATTACATTCGGGGACACCGTCGGGAATTCTCCGCCGAGCCGCTGGGCGGTCACCCGACTGGCGGTCATCGACTTCACCCACTGCCACACCAGATCCGGTTCCAGTTTGCCCGACCCACCACCGACGCTGGGCGCGGCAGATATCGGCCCGTATTCCGTACGTTTGCGCGACGAGCGCAAATCGGTCTTATCGCTACTCATCGGTATGCACAACTCCAGAGACGGCACCAATACGCAGCGAGCCGCGCTTCGGGACCCGATGAAAGTAGTTGAACCATACACCGAAATACGTACCGGGAAGCCTGTTGTCGGTCGAACAACCGACACTCACAGCCGACCGCCCAGTACTCATCCGATGCCCGCGTCTCGTGCGCGCACGATCGCGTTGGCGCGATCGGCGACACCCAGTTTGGTAAAGATGCGGGACAGATAGTTACTGATCGTTTTCGGCGCCAAGTGAAGTTCGGCGGCGATAGCCGCATTCGATAACCCGGCGGCGACATGGGTGAGTACATCGAATTCCCTGGTCGTCAGATCCGGAAACGGACGGGCATGCCGAGCGGGGTCGGCCAGCATGGCGGCGAGCCTGCTGCCGATGTGTGGACTCAATACGACCCACCCCGCCGACACCGCGCAGATCGCGCGCAGGAGGTCGTCGCGGTCGGCCGCATCGCGCAGGCAGCCGCCCGCGCCGGCCCGGATCGCGGCGAACACCGACTCGTCGTCCTCGCCGACGCTGAACACCAATACCGCGACCCCCGGCGCGGACCGCGCCAATTCGCCGAGGACCGCATCGCTTTCGGGATGCCGCCACTGCCCGAGGATCAGCACATCCGGCCGGCTCAGCACCGCCTCGCGCAACGCACCGTCCGCGGTGGTCTCCGCGACGACCTCGATCCAGTCGACCGAACCGAGCAGCGACCGCAAACCCGCCCGGACCACCGCGTGGTCGTCGGCGAGCACCACGGTCAACGGCCGCGTTCCGGTCAACGTCGCACCGATGCCGTCGATGACCGAAAGCTCCGGCCCGAACGTTCGCCGCTGGGGAGCGGCCTTCGACAGCACAGTGATCAACCCCCTGGCCCAGTCCTGGATATCAGCCCGGTTCCCCGCGCTGTCCGCTCGAGACTGCTCTGACCTGGGCCGGATGGGAAGATGTCGGACCGCTGACCGAACCCGCGCGCCCGCGCCCTTCCCAGCGATCCGGGAAAGATTCCCGGCACACCCGGGTCCGTGCTCCCTGTCCGACGGCCGCCGACCGGCCCATGCTGGCTGCTCGGTACCCGATGAAAGGTGAGAACAATGTCGGTCGCAGTAGAGCTGATGGATCCCTATCTCTTCGAGCGCGTGGAGCTGGCGGAGGACGAGGGCGCCACCGAGAACCGCATCATGGGCGTGCTCCCCTGCTGCAGCTGCGGTGGCTGCTGCATGTGCTATGCCTGATTTCGACCTCGGCCGCCTGCCTGCCCTCGGGGTAGGTCTCGGATATCGCCGGGAACTGGACGCCGCGATCATGGCGAACCAGGAACCGATCGACTGCCTGGAGATCATCACCGAGAACTTTCTCGATACGCCGGTGGGCGGCCCCCTCGAACAGCTCCGCGACCAGTTCGCGTTGGTACCGCACGGAATCGAGATGTCGATCGGCACCGAGGGACCGCTCGACACCACCTATCTCGATGATCTCGCCCAGCTGGTGGCGCGGGTCGACGCACCGTGGTGCAGCGACCATCTCTCGTTCACCCGGGCCGGCGGCGTCTCGATCGGTCAGTTGACGCCGCTGATGCGCACGCGGGAGCTGGCCGACGACATCGCAGCCAAGGCCAGGCAGGTGCAGGAGCACGTCGGCACACCGTTCCTGCTGGAGAACATCACCTATCACCTCGATTTCCCGGCCGAGTTGTCCGAGGCCGGGTTCATCACCCACGTGGTCGAAAAGGCCGGCTGCGGACTGCTGCTCGACCTCACGAACGTCTTCGTCAACGCGACCAACCACGGGTACGACCCGATCGAGTTCCTGAACTCGATCCCGCTCGAACGGGTGGTGCAGATGCACCTGGCCGGCGGTTACTGGTCGGAAGGCACACTGCTGGACTCGCATTCGGCTCCGGTGCCCGCGGAGGTGTGGGAGCTGCTGGAGTTCGTGTCCGACCGGACGCCGGCCTTGCGCTGCGTCATCCTCGAACGCGACCAAGAGTTTCCGGACGACTTCGACGAACTCACCGCGGACCTGCGCCGGGCCAGGGAGACGATCGGGGCGGCGGTGCGCCGATGACCGGCAGCGGTTTCCAGCGGGCGCTGGCGGAGCTGCTCACCGCCGACGACGCCCGAATCCTGTTGGACGAGCGGCCGGCCGAACTGGCCGCTCGATTCGGGCTCACCCCGGCCGAGCTGGCGCTGCTGGTCGCCGCCGATCGTCAGCAGCTCGACCTCAACGTGCGGTCGGTGACCAACAAGCGGCTGGACATGCTCGCCCGCTGCCTGCCCGCCACCCTGTCCGCGGCCCCGCATCAGCACGAGCTGCTCGGTGACTTCATCCGGCGCTATCCGCCGGTGCACGTCGAGGGTCAGCAGAACCACAAGCGCGTATTGGCCGAGGGGACCAGGTTTCTCGACTACCTGGTGACCAGCGGGCGGCAGCACATGGCCGACCTGGCCAGGTACGAGGTGCTGCGTTTGGAGTTGTTGTACGACCCGGCAGCCACGCTCGCGGCCGAGCACGCGACGAACGATGGCTCGCACCTCGGCGCGCACGTGCGGCTCGCCGAATTCGACACCGATGTGGTTGCCCAGCACAACGACTGGATGCGCACCGGCGAACTCCCCCGTGACGTCACGGCGACGCCGATTCGCATCGCGTTGGTCAAGGTGGCCGGACGCTCCGCCCTGGCCTGTTATCGCCTGGGCGAGCAGGCTTATCGCGTCCTGCGGTCCGGCGCACCGTATCCGCCCGCGGCCGAGCCGGTGGTGCGGTTCGCGCGGCAGGAACGGCTGCTCGACGGAAACCGGGTGGGCTGATGCGCATTTGCGCGGTGATGAAGTACCCGCCGATCCAGGGCGGGGTGAGCGCGCACTGCTACTGGATGGCGCGGTCGCTGGCCGAACGCGGGCACCAGGTGGACGTGGTGACCAATGCCGACGAGGTCGAGGACGACTATCGAATCCAGCTCGACGACAGCGACTTCCAGCGACTCGAGGCGACGTTTCCCAATGGCGGTGCGGTTCGGGTGATCTCGACCGGCCGGTGGGAGCGTGCACGGGCGTACATCCCTGCCGCCAATCCGTTCGCGACCAAGCTCGCCGCGCTGGCCACCGAGGAAATCCGGCTGCACGGCGCGGATCTCGTGTTCTCGGCCTACTTGGAGCCCTATGGGTTGAGCGCCCATCTGGCCGCGTCCTGGACCGGTATTCCGCACGTTGTCCAGCACGCGGGCAGCGATCGGACGCGACTGCTCGATCACCCGGAGTTGGGCCAGGCCTACCGGGAAGTCCTGCGGCGCGCGGATCTTGTTGTCGGCGACCGGAATCTGACCGGTTTGGGGATTCCACTCCATCGAATCGCGCCCATCCCAAAGGCTTCACTGCCACCGGAGTTCACGCCCGATGGCCCGGTCGCCGATCTGTCGGCGCTCGTCGCGCGGCTGAGCGACTCCCCGTGGGTGCGCAATACCGCACCCCTCGATCCCCAGGTAGCCACGATCGGCGTCTACGGCAAGCTCGGTGTCACCAAGGGCTCGTACGACCTGATCCAGGCGCTCTCCCGATTGCGCCGGCGCGGCATGCGATTCAACTTCGTGGTGATGTCGGGCGGCACCGAGCGCCGGCGCTTCCTCACCGCGGTAGCCGAACTCGGCCTCACCGACGTGACGTGGACGCTCCCCTTCCTGCCGCATTGGCGCGTTCCCGAGATACTGCGGGCCTGCACGGCGGTGTGCGGCTTGGAACGGGATTTCCCGGTCGAGGTACACCGTCCCGGACTGCCGATGGAACTGCTCAGCAGTGGAACCTGCGCGGTGCTGTCCGCGGAAGTGGTTCGCACCCAGCCTTATTGGCCGGAGCTGCGCGACAACGCCCAGGTCGTCGAAGACCCTCGCGATATCGACGGGCTGGCCACGGTGCTCGCGGAAGTGATCGCGGACCCGGTAGCCGCAGTCGAATTCGGACGACAGAGCGCCGAACGGATTCCATTGGCGGACAACGACGAACTCGGCGCAGCATACGAAACGATGTTCGACGCCGTCATCAACGGCAGACCACTACAACCGACCGCCGACGCGGTACTTCCGTTGCTGCGCAAGAACATGCCGCAGACCTTGGCGATCCTCAACGGCCGAGTAGAGAAACTCCTACACCGGCACGCTCCCGCGAGCGTGCAGGACTTCGCGGCGCTACTTGCCGAATCCGTCGACAAGGACACAGCCCTCGACCTCCCACTGGACACCGTCCGCGAAATCATCCGCTTCGAGCAACACCGCCTGTGGCTGGCGGTCGACGCGGACCACGACGCAGTCCACCCGGCCTTCGCCCGCTCAGCGAGCGCACGACGCAACCCCGATTTCGGCCGATTGTGTCCGACCCGCAGCTCGTTGCTCCGAATAGACGAATTCACGCTCGCCATGGATTCCCTGACAACCCGCGGCAAGTACGTCCACGGCGAACCCTGGCTGTGCGCGTTCCACAAACGCCCGAGCCTCAAAGGCCGGATCTTCCGCCTGACCCCCGCGACCCGTGACCTGCTCGACCTCTGCGACGGCACCCGAACGGTCGACGAACTCGCCGGCCTCGCCGCCCGAGCCCACGGCGCGGCACCGACCGCCGCCCGGGAACGGTTACGGCAATTCGCCATCGATCACGTCGTGCAGCTGCGCTGATTCCCGCTCGGACTTACGCTGAACAAGGTCCGCGAAGTTCCGGGGAGTGCGATGGATCCGCAGAGTTACCAGCAGGCACTCGCCACGGTCCGATCCGGGCTGGCCGAAGTAGAAGAAACCGGCGATGCCGCAATACTTTTCGACCAGGAGACGATTCGCGCGGCCGCCGACCTACTCGATTACGCCAGAACACATCCGGACGACGCGATCGCCGCACTGACCGCTGCCGGCCGGCTGTACTGGAAACGTCACCTCACCAACCTCCAGCACCGCGACGGCGCCGACCTGACGGCAGCGATCTGCCTGTTCACCAAGGTGTACCGGGCCGATCGCTTTACCGTGCCGGAGGCGCTGTGGGGTCGGATCGCCGAGATCGAGGACGTTTTCGTCGAACTGAGCCCCGCCGTGCTGTCACCCGCCGAGCTGGTCGCCGAGGCAACCGCGATCATGGCTGTTGGCGCCGACCAAGGCGAAGTCGCGGTACTCCTGCTGCGAACCATGTTGGTCACCTTGCCGACCGACCACCCGGATCGCCCCGAGCTGCTGTCGGAACTGGCCATCGCGCTGGATCTACGCCGCCAAGCAATGGGCGACGCCGACGACTTCCGGCTTGCCGTCGAAGCGGCCGAACAGGGCCTGGCACTGATGGCGCCAACGCACCCAGGGCGGGCGGTCTTGCTCTCGCGGCTCGGCCTGATCCTCTGGGAACGCTATGCCGCCCTGGACAACCCGGACGATCTCGACAGGTCGATCACGCTGAACCGTGCGGCCGTCACAGCGGCGGGCCGATCCGACCCGCCGCTGGCCGGTTGCCTGCACAACCTGTCCATCGCACTGTGGTCGCGCTGGCAGACCACCGGCGACACAACGTATTTGGACGAGGCCATCGACGCCGGCCGCCGGTCTGCCACCCCCGCCGCAGGCCCCGCGATGAGCCCATTGCACGCGGCCCAACTGATGGTGCTGCTCACCGCACGAGGCACCGCGGCCGACCTCGACGAGGCGGCAGCGGCAGGCCACGTCGCCCTCACCTCCGCCGACAACCCCTATCAGGTGGAGATCTGGGCGGCATTCGGCGCAATCGAGGAACACCGCGGCAATCGCGATAGCGCAATCGCTTGGTACCGAAAGGTTCTCGACGACGGCCCCGATGACTACCGGCGGCGAAACGCAATACAGCAATCACTCGAGCAGCTCACCGCAGCACTCGAACATCCCTCCGGACGGTCCTGAATGTTCGCCGAACGCCGGGTAACCCGAGCGATCACCGAGGCAGCCGAATCCGGCGACGCTCACGCGCTGGACCGCGCGGTGCACCTACAAGCACAGCGAGACAACACCGACCCGGCGGCCGCCGTGGACCAGATGATCAAGCAACGCCACCCGATCGACACCGCCGCGCTCTACCGGCTCGGCCTGGCCTGGTTCGGCCGAGCAACCGAGATCACCAGGGACGCAGCCGATTTGGAACGCGCGCTGACCACCCTCGACCAGGCCGCCATCAACGAAGACGCGATCGCCCTCGACGCGATGACCGAGCTGGCCTTCACCCTCGTCACCAGATTCGACTGGAAAGGCGACAGCGACGACATCATCGTCGCCGTCTCGATCGCCGAAGCCGCTGTCGCCCAACGCGGTAACGACGGCCGCCCCGGTTTCGTCCTGGCCGCGGCGCAGGAAAGAGCCGCGCTGCTGCGCGCCACCCCCACCGATCTCCAACGCGAACCCGCGGTATCGCTGCCCGGCGACAACCGGCAAGCCATCGTGCTCACCGCGACCTCGCTGCGCCGCACTCGCAGGCTGGTAGTCATCGCCCCCGACGAGCGCGCGGCCGGTCTCGTCGAGCCGGACGAGAAGTCGTTCTTCAAGACTGTATGGAGCGAGGCCGACCCCGATCAGGACACCGAGGTGCTACTGGTCATCGCCGCCGAGGGACTCGATGACGAATTCCTCGTCGCCCCCTACCTGCCACCCGAGGACGGCATCGACCTGGCCGCGGACGCGCTGCACGCCACCGGAACACCGGTGGAGGTCCGCGGCCCCTACCGCGTCCCATGGTCGATCGCCGTGGCCTACGTCCTCACCGGCCATTTCTCCGGGCAGACCCGCCGCATGGCCATCGCCACCACCACCGACGAGCACCCGGTGGCGATCAACGACCTGCTGGCCAGGACGTTGTTCTACCAAACTTTGGCACCCTCCGCCCGCATCGGCAGCCACTGGATCGTGGAACCACCGGTCCCCGCATTCGAATGGCCGGAATACCCTGAACCCCTTGCCTCCCACGAACCGACCGATCTCGCCCCGTCCGAATTCGCCACGGCCGTCCTCACCGTCGCGACCACCTTCCGCGCCGACGGGCTGAACTATCGCTGGATAGCCCCCGACAACGACTACGGCAATCAAGTGAACTGCCGCCGCGACCCGGACGAACCGTGGTCGGTGGGCTCCGTCGAATTCTTCCCGCCCAGTGCCGAATGGCGCGCCTGGCAGGCGGCGAATTGGGATGTGATGCAACAGGAATCGGCGGAATCCTACCTCCGCGAGGCGATCGAGTTCGCCCAGCAGAGCAAGCGACGTGACGCCTTTCGCATGTTCTCGTTGCATCGCCACCTGTACCGCCCGGACACCGCCGACGCCGCGCGCTGGTCGACCTCCGGCGCGCTCGCCATCTGCGAAACCCTCTATCACGGTGGCCTTTACGATCTCGCTGAGTGGGCGGCGACCAGCTCCCTGCCGGTCGCCAAGCAGTTCGGCGACGCGGATACCTATCGTTTCCTGTTGCGCTACGCGGCAATTGCCGCCGAGGCGATGACGCAGCGCGACACGGCACTCGAGTACTACGCGGAAGCCTTCAGCCTCGAAGAGCCGTTCGAGCGGCCGCTGCTGGAGCGCGATCTGCACCTGGACTTCGTCACCACCACGCTCAATCTGATGGCCGATCACGAGGCCGAGGAGCTGTACCGAGCACCGTTCGAGCCGGTCGCCGCGCAACTGCTGCGCCGGGCCGCTGAGCATCTCGAGCAAGCCAGAACCCTGGTGGCCGCGGAGAGCGTCGAGGCCAGCGCGTGGGCCCGATCGGCCATCGCCGTCTACACCTGGCGGCTGCGCGATCTGGCCGGCGAGCACGAGGCGGCCGCCGACGGGCTGACCGAGCTGCTCGACGATCCCGCATTGCGACCGCACGGACCACTGACGCAGAGCGCGTTGGTGTTTCGGCTGATGGCGCTGTGCAAGCTCGCCGACCAGGACCCCGCCTGGCACGACCGATACGACCGTACGTTGGACGAGCAGCACGAGATCAGCGCCATCGATCGTCGCTGCGTGTATCTCACCTTGCTCAGCGACCGGGTGGCGCGTCGGGGCGAGCCGGCCGAAGCGTTCGAGTGGGCATTGGCCGCGCATCAGAATCAGCTCGCCGCCGACCAGGGCCAGGTCCGGCTGCCCCGACCGGGCGACCGGCATGTCGGCTGGCTCGATATCGATACCCTCGGCCGGTTGTATCGGCGCTGGTACGAGTGGCGCGAAGCCGCCGGACCGGATCCGGAACTCGACGAGCTGTTCCGGATCTGCATGATGGCCGTCGAGAGCGCCAAGTCCCGCTGGTTCCGCCGAGATGTACGTCAGGGGTTGAGCACCGACGCCGAAGGCATCATCGGGTACCGCCCCGTGCACGACTCGATCGAGGAGGGCATCGACGAAAGACTCATCGCCAGACCGGATGCCCCGGATGAAAACCCAAGTTCTCCAGCCATTTTGACGATCCCCGAAGTCGCCGAGGCGTTCCCCGAACTACGCACCGCCGAGCTGCGCAAGCATCTACGGAAAGGCGCAGCGCTGGTCTCGTTCTACGCGGCTCGCGACCGCACCTACATCCAGTGCGTCACTCCGGACCGCACCCTCGGCTTCCGCATCGACATGCCGTTGCGCTCGCTCAACCGGGCCGCGCTCGCCCTGCAAGCCGGGTTCTCCGGCACCGGGCTGTACGGCCGCATCGACCCGGCCAACCCGTTCGACCTCGACGACCGGCTGCTGCAACCCGTCCGAGACCTGGGTTGGTTCATCCAGCAACTGATTCCGCTCGTGCGTGACGCCCCGCAGATCCTGATCGCGCCGCATGCCGCCTGGCACAACATCCCCATCCATGCTCTGTTGCTCCCGCCGCTGTGGGACACCGGCCGCAACCCCGCCCTCACCTACGTCCCCAGCCTGGGCGTCGCGGCCGACCTGTTCCGCCGAGCCACCCGCCGCCCCTTCGAACCCGGCCGGGCCGCCGTCGTGACCGCGGGCCGCGACCCGGCCGAAGACACCCTGTTCGGCGACAGCCACCGCCGCATCGTCGACACGCTGCACTCGGCCGGCCTCGACATCGACCAGGTCCGTGGCCACGACGCAACGCCAGGCGAGGTACGGTCCGTCCTCGGGCAGACGGACGTGCTGCACGTGCTGTCCCACGGCTGGTACCGCGACGGCGCCGCGGCCATGGATTCCGGGCTCGCGCTGTCTCCCGGCAGCATCGGCACCGGACGCAGCCTGCTCACCGGCCGCGATCTGCTCACCGAGCCGATCTCCGCCGGGCACATCACCTTTCACGCCTGCTCGATGGGCCGGGTGGTGCTCTCGGCGGGCGACGACCAGTGGGGACCGGTCCGCGCCGGACTGCTCGGCGGCGCGGACAGCGTGCTCGCGCCGCAATGGGACGTGGATCTGCACTCCTCCACCGAACTGATCACCCGCTTCTACACCTCCTGGCTGGTCGACGGCCTGCCCAAGGATCAGGCGTTCACCCAGGCCCAACGCGACATGTACCGGGCCGCGGACGGCGAAAACGCCTTGCGGCACATGTACCATTGGGCAGCATTCAAGCTCACGGGGGTCTGATATGACCGACGGTGCCGCACTGGCCACCACGCTGCGCGAACTCGACGACGAGCAGGTTCGCCAAGTCCTGCAACACTTGCTGAGCCGCTTCGACGAGGATCCCGAACCCGCGATCACGCAGGACGAGATCGACGTCAAAGTCGGCCTCGATCAAGCGTTCCTGGACGAACTGATAGCTGCCACCGCGGTTGACTCCACCGAGACAACCCCTGACACAAGGGAACTCGTGGTCGCGCTGGCGCTGGGCGTCCCCGAGACGGCCCCGGTCATCGAAGCGGCCGTCGCGACGGTGGCCGCCGGTACCACCCTGCCGCTCAACCCGGACACCGCGATGGACATCCTCGCCATCGCCACCGCGGCGGCGATCCTGCGCCCCCGGATCGCGGTGCGCAAGATCAACAAGAAGAACAGCAGCGACCTCGACGTCCAACTCGAAGTACGCGGGGTGAACGATCTCGGCAGCATCTTGCAGGCCGCGATGCAGTTCTTCCGTTCCCGATCGCTCGGCGAATGAGGTAGCGCGGAATATCCGGCGGCCGGTCCTCGGTTGGTCTGCGCATGGAGATCGGTGTCAATACCTTCGTCACAGACGAGGGAATCAGTGGTCCGAAGCTTGGCCCGGCGTTGGAAGAGCGGGGATTCGAATCCCTTTTCCTCGCTGAGCATTCGCACATACCCGCGAGCCGCGAGACCGCCTATCCGGGCGGCGGTGACCTGCCGCGAATGTACTTCCGGGTGGAGGATCCGTTCGTCACCCTGGCAGCCGTCGCGGCGGTGACCGAGCGCTTGATCCTCGCCTCCGGGGTCACGCTGCTGGTTCAGCGCGACCTCATCCACACCGCCAAGCAGATCGCCACGCTGGACCGAATCTCGAACGGCCGCTTCGTCTTCGGCGTCGGCATCGGCTGGAACCGGGAAGAAATGGCCAACCACGGCACCGACCCGCGCACCCGCGGCGCACTGGTCGACGAGCAGCTCGAGGCCATCCGCGAGATCTGGACCAAGGACCTCGCCGAATACCACGGCCGCTTCGTCGATTTCGACCCCATCTACTCCTGGCCCAAGCCCGTCCAGCAGCCACACCCGCCGATCTTCATCGGCGGCGGCGACTCCGCCGCCAAGCGGGCGATCCGCCACGGCGTCGGCTGGGTCCCCCTCGCCGTGTCCGACCCCACCGAGATTCCCGCCCAACTGGCCCTGCTCGAAGGCAACGACCTTCCGATCACCGTCCTGGGCGCCCAACCCGACCCGGCTCTGCTCGAGGCCTACGCCGAAGCCGGCGTAGGCCGGGTCTCCCTCACCCTGCCCACCCGCCCCGAATCGGAAACCCTGCGCAAACTGGACGAATTCGCCAAACTCGCCGATCCCTACCTGTCCCGCGGCTGATGCTGCCGCGTTAGACCGAATCTCCGCGCTGGTCGCGGTGCGGAACCGACGCTCCATGAGGTGCCGAGCCAGATGGCCTCGGCACATCATGGAGCGTTCCATTTGCCCGACTCCGCGATGCGGATCCGAGTTTCCGACTGGGGAACGGTGTTGCAGGTCAGTGCCTGGCGGCTACGTCAGTCGAGGGCTGGTGTGCCGGCGGAGCCACTACCGCGCTGATCAATTCTTCTGCCGTCCGTCGGCAATTAACGGGATGTTTGCCCAAACCCGCGTAGTACCCGCCCATTCGGGTCCCAGTTACAGCTTGTTCATTGCCCAGTTGCCTCCGGCCGAAAACATCGTTGATGGTTATAGCAAGCGAACATTCTTTACTCTGCACGTCAGTTCATGTCGTATCGAGAGGAATGCTGTGCCCCACATAGGTTCGGGTTTTCCAAGGCGACGATTCATCGGTGGGGCGCTCGGCGCGGCCGCATTGGGCGGCGGCCTGCAAATATTGCCCGCCGGGATGGCCGAGTCCCTCGCGGCGCCCAGCCGCAAGGGGACCCTCGGCGATGTCGAGCACGTGGTGATCCTGATGCAGGAGAATCGCTCGTTCGACCACTATTTCGGCACGATGCGCGGCGTGCGCGGGCTCGCCGACGCCTCGGTCGTGACGAAGGCCGATGGCCGAAATGTCTACTATCAACCGGATCCGGGCCGATCCGACGGCGGCTACCTGCTGCCGTTCCACGTCGACACCAAGGTGGTCGACGGTCAGGACCTCGGCGATCTGCCGCACGGCTGGGACGATCAGCATCGCGCGGTCCGCGGCGGCTGGAGCGACGGCTGGACCGCGGCGAAAGGCGAGATGGCCATGAGCTACTTCACCGACGCGGACATTCCGTTTCATCGCGCCCTCGCCGACGCGTTCACCGTCTGCGACCACTACTACTGCTCCGTCCTCGGCCCGACCACCCCTAACCGGCTTTATCACTGGACCGGAACCATCGACCCCGCGGGACAATTCGGCGGTCCGGCGATCAGCAACCCGGCCGACTACAAGCCGGTCTACCGGTGGACCACCTATCCGGAACGCTTGCAGGACAAGGGCATCAGCTGGAAGGTCTACGCCAACGACGAGGTGGGCGACGACGGTGGCCATCCCTTCGTCGGCGACTACGGCGACAACCCGCTCTGGCTCTTCGACGCCTACCACGATCCGAAGAACACCGAACTGGCTTCGCGAGCAAAGGTATTCGGCGCACAGAACTGGAAGCCGGACTCGGGTCAGGGCAAGCAGGTGGACCACGTCCTCGCCGACTTCATCGCCGACTGTTCCGGCGGCCGCCTCCCCCAGGTCTCCTGGGTCGTCGCCCCCTACGGATACTCCGAGCACCCCGCCGCCCGCCCCGTCGACGGCGCCGCCTACACCCAGGCCGTGCTGAAAGCGTTGTGGGGCAACCAGAATCTGTGGAACTCGACCGCCCTGCTGATCAACTTCGACGAGAACGACGGCTTCTTCGACCATGTTCCCCCGCCGATGGCGCCACCCGGCACACCGGGCGAATACGTCAACGGTCAGCCCATCGGCCTCGGCCCGCGCGTCCCCATGCTGGTGATCTCCCCGTGGAGCCGCGGCGGCTGGGTCAACTCCCAAGTGCACGACCACACTTCGGTTATCCGCTTCCTGGAGAAGTGGACCGGCGTCAACGAACCCAACATCTCGGCCTGGCGCCGCTCCATCTGCGGCGACCTCACCGGCTGCTTCGATTTCGTCAAGCCCAACACCACCGTGCCGATGCTGCCCGACGCCAATGCCCTTCGCGCACAAGCCGATGCCACCCAGAGCAAGCTGCCGAAGCCCGCTCCCCCGGCCATCGGCAGCCAGCACCCGCCGGAGCAGGAATCGGGCACCCGGCCCGCCCGCGCCCTGCCCTACGCCCCGGTCGCCAACGCGACCCTCCTCGCCAGCGGCGCGCTGACCACTACATTCCGCAACACCGGCGCCGCCGATATCCAATTAGCCGCATATCGGGCAGACGGCCGCACCGACGGCCCGTGGCGCTACGACGTGAAATCCGGTGCCACGATCAGCGACACCTGGAACGTCCAGAGCTATCCCGACAAGAAATACGGCATCGCCATTCACGGCCCCAATCGCTTCCTCTGGCGGATGAACGGAACCTCGACCTCCCCGCTCGAGGTAACTGCCGCGTACTCCGCGGACAACAAACTGCAACTGACGATGACGAACAAGGGCACCGCCCCTGCCGTCGTCACGGTCAAGGCCAACAGCTACCGCACCGACGGCCCCTGGACCTTCAAGATCGCCCCCGGCAAGACCACCACCGACACCTGGAACGCCCTCAGCTACGGCAAGGGCTGGTACGACCTCTCCCTCACCGTCGACATCGACCCCACCTACCAGCGCCACTTCCGCGGCCACATCGAGAACGGCCAGCCGAGCGTCACGGGCTGACCGGCGGCGCGCTCGGCCACGGTGCCTGTGCCGGGCGCGCCTCCTCGAAGGCCGCGGCGAGTTGTAGCAGCCGGACATCGTCGAAGCGGCGGCCGACGAACTGGACGCCGATGGCGGTGCCGTCGGCGACCCGGCCGCAGTTCATCGAGACCGCCGGGTGGCCGGCGGGGTTGAACGGGATGGTGAAGCAGACGTGCTTGAACGGGAGTGTCGGATCGTTGTCGGGGACGATCTGCTCGACCGGCCAGGTGGTGACCGGGGAGGTCGGGGTGATGAGGAAGTCGACGGTGTCGAGCCTGCGGTCGGCGGCGAAGGCCATGGTGTCGAATTGCGAGTAGCCGGCGAAAACCGCCGCCCCGGTCAGGTTTTCGGCGTCGGCGGTCCAGTCGTGGATGAAGGGTGCGATCTTTTCTTTGCGGGCCGCGGGCAGTCCGCGGATCTCCGACCACTGCCGCATGCACCAGAAGTCGTTCAGCCCGGCGAGCATGTCGTCGGTCATGATCGGCTCGACCTTCTCGACGTGGGCGCCCAGGGATTGCAGCAGTTCGGCGACCGCGCCGACCGCGGCACTCACCGCGGGCTCCACCGGAAATCCGGCGCCCGCGTCCGTCATCAGACCGATCCGAAGACCGGAGAGCGCGAGTGGTCTGGAAGCCGCGGCCCAATCGGTGGCGAGCTCTGGGCCGGCGGTGTGATCGCGCCTGTCCGGTATCGCCGCGGCCGACGTCGCGAGCGCGGCATCCGCGACCGTCCTGGTCAGCGGCCCGATCGTGCGGCCGAGGTAGGGCGGAACCACCGGGATCAGACCGAAGCTCGGCTTGAACCCGACCACGCCGCACCAACCCGCGGGCAACCGGATCGACCCGCCGATATCGGTGCCGTAGTGGATCGGCCCGTATCCGGCGGCAGCCGCCGCGGCCGCACCCGAACTCGAACCTCCCGGATTGAGCGCGAGATTCCACGGATTCCGCGTGACGCCGTGAATGCTGGACTGACCGCTCGACGACATCCCGTAGTCGGGCATCGTGGTCTTGCCGACCAGAATGCCGGCCGCCTCGTGCACCCGATCGGCGGTCGGACTGTTCGCTGCCGCCGGCGTAAGGTCCGATCCGGCGGTGCCGAACGGCGTCGGACAGCCCGCGGTGACGATGTTCTCCTTGAGCGTGAGCGGGATCCCGTCGAGTGGACCCGCCGGTTCCCCGCGCTGCCAGCGATCCGCACTGGCGACCGCTTCCGCCCGCGCCTGCTCGGCATAACCGGCGTACAGGGCGTTGATATGCGGCTCCCACCGCTCGATCCGCGCCAGCACCGCGTCGATGACCTCGACCGGAGACAACGTCCGATCGCGGTAACCCGCCCGCATGACGGTGGCAGGTAGGTCGGCCGGATCACTCATAGAGACCCCTCTCGCGCGCGAGACAGTCACCGCGACAAGGAGATTCTTCCAGCAGAGCGGGCCGGTCGCACGCCCCGAATGCCTACATCAGTGCCGATGTGCCGCCTCGTACCATTGCTGGGGCACCGACCAGTCCCAGCATTCCTGCTTCGGCGGGTCGACGGGATTGGCCCGCGCCCACTCGATGTAGCAGCGGGCCGATCCACCGGTGCACGCACCGCACAGGATCAGGCCACGCTGCACGTGACGCCACAGCGGGCGGAGAGAGATGCGCCGCATTGCGACCTCCTCGGCAGGAAAAAGCGGTTCCGAGCAGAGGCTTTGCCTCAGATTCGCAGACGATACCGGCGCGTAGGGCGACGCGGAGGAAAATCGAGTGGACTGGCTCACACAGCGAGAAATCGCGCGCCGCGACCCTTGCTTGGAGTGCACTCCAGGTAGCTACCGTGGAGGCATGAGCAAAGTTTGGTTCATCACCGGCGTTTCCCGAGGATTCGGCCGCGAATGGGCACTCGCCGCCCTGGAACGCGGCGACAGTGTCGCAGGCACCGCACGCGACCTGAGTACGCTCGACGACCTGGTCGCCAAGTACCCCGATACTTTCCAGCCGATCCGGCTGGACGTCACCGATCGGGCGGGCGACTTCGCCGCCGTGCAGCAGACGGCCGACCGCTTCGGGCGGCTCGACGTGGTCGTCAACAATGCCGGCTACGGGCAGTTCGGCATGATCGAGGAGCTCACCGAGGAAGAGCTGCGGGCGCAGTTCGAGACCAATGTGTTCGGCGCCCTGTGGGTCACCCAGGCGGCGGTCCCGATCCTGCGCGAGCAGGGCAGCGGCCACATCATCCAGGTCTCCAGCATCGGCGGCATCTCCGCCTTCCTGAACCTGGGCGCGTACCACGCGTCGAAGTGGGCGCTGGAGGGTTTCTCGCAGTCGCTCGCACAGGAAGTGGCGCCGTTCGGCGTGCACGTGACGCTGATCGAGCCCGGCGGGTTCGGCACCGACTGGGCGGGCCCGTCGTCCAAGCACGCCACCCCGAACCCGGCTTACGACCCCGCCCGGGAAGCCAGGTCGGCACAGCGCGCGTTGGTACGCAGTGGTGATCCGGCCGCTACCAGCGACGCGATCCTGGCCGTGGTCGACGCGGACGAGCCCCCGTTGCGCATCTTCCTCGGCGAGGCACCGCTCGCGATTGCCACCAGGGACTACGAGTCGCGGCTGGAGCTGTGGCGGAAGTGGCAGCCGATCTCCGCTGCCGCACAAGGCAACTGACGGTTCGACCCAACGCAAAAGCCCCGCACCCAAAGGGTGCGGGGCTCTTTCACGCTATGTCGATCAGATAGCGCGGACGTCCTGGGCCTGCGGCCCCTTCTGTCCCTGTCCGACCTCGAACTCCACGCGCTGTCCTTCTTCAAGGGACTTGAATCCCGAGCCGGACACGGCGGAGTAGTGAACGAACACGTCAGCGCCGCCACCATCTTGTGCGATAAAGCCGAAGCCCTTTTCGCTGTTGAACCACTTCACACTGCCTTGAGCCATTACTTTTACTTCTTCTTTTCTGTAGATGAGCCAAACGAATCACGTCGATAAGCTTGATCTCACTGGACTACCATGTCACGGATCGGTGGCAATCCCTACGAAATATCCCAGTATGTGAGCTAACCGACACTCGCGCGGTCCGTTCGGACCCGATCGCCGTCGACCCTGCATCTTCCCAATCATGTTGCACACCAAGCGTTTTACCACCATACCGAGCTGTTATCGTGCTGCCGGAACAGGATTCGGAACGGCGCTGGCATCATGGCGGGAGCTGTTGAGGGGGCCGGCATCCGGGCTGCCACCCGCTGACGCGAGTGAGGACTATGACCGACTACGGCAATTTACCCACGCAGCCGTTGCCGCTGCGGACGATGTCGAGGGCTCCGGAAGCGCCGCGGTTGAAGGGGGTTCAACCACGGCCGTCGAAAGGTGCGCTCGCCCGGGCCGGTGGTCATGTCGCACTCGCCGGTGTGGTGAGCAGGCTGACCGGGTTCACCCGGACGATCGTGCTCGCCGCGCTGCTCGGGACCGCCGCGGTGGGCGATGCCTATACCGGCGCGAACAACTTGCCGAACATGGTCTACGAACTGCTGCTCGGCAGCGTGTTCGCCAGTGCCGTGGTGCCGCTGCTGACCCGGGCACGGCGGCACGGACGCAAGCACTCGCGGGAATTCACTCAGCGGGTGCTGGTGGCGGCCGTGCTCGGCCTGGGCGTGGTCACGGTGGTCACCGTGCTGTGCGCGCCGCTGATCGTGCGGGTTTTCGTGGGCGATTCCGATCAGCGGCAGCTGACCACCTGGTTCGCGTATCTGCTGCTGCCGGAGATCTTCTTCTACGGCGTGACGGTCTTGCTGACGGCCGTGCTCAATGTTCGCGACAGCTTCGCCGCGGCCGCCTGGGCGCCGGTGGTCAACAACGTGATCGTGTTGTCGACATGCGGAATCTTCGCGCTGCTGCCCGATCCGATCACGCTGACGCCCGCCTCGATGACGGCCGCGCAGGTGCTCACGATCGGGATCGGCACCACGATGGGGATCGTCGGGCAGGCCGTGTGGGTGATTTTCGCGTTGCACCGCAATGGGTTCCAGTGGAAGTGGCGGGTACGGCCGGTGCCGTATACCTGGCGTCCGGTGCGCGCGGGCCTGCCGGTGCTCGGCTGGATTCTGGCGTATGCCGCGATCAGCCAGGTGGGCGTCGCGGTGACGATGCGGGTCGCGTTCTCCCACAACGGCGTATCCATCTACACCTATGCCGACCTGCTGTTCCAAGTGCCGTACGGCATCCTCGCGGCGTCGCTGTTGACGGTGTTGATGCCGCGCATTTCCCGGTCGGCAGCAGCAGGTGATCAGGATGCCGTGATCGCCGATCTCGGCCGGGGCGCACGGTATTTGACCGTCGCGCTCGTTCCGATGACCATGGCCATGGGTCTACTCGGGCCGGTGCTGGCCGCCGTGGTATTCACCGGTCGCGTCGATGCGCAGGCGGCCGGGTTGATCGGCACGGCCATCGCATTGTCAGCATTCGGTCTTGCGCCATTCGCGCTGGTCATGTTGCAGATGCGAGTCTTCTACGCGAACAACAACACCCGTACGCCGACGATCATCAACGTTGCGATGGTGGCCACCAAGGTCGCGGTGGTCGTGTTCTCCGTCAACGTCTTTCCCGACCACGCCGTCGTGGTGATGCTCAGCGTCGCGGGCTCGCTGTCCTACGTGGTCGGCGCGATCATGGGGTATGTGCTGCTGCGCCAACGCTATGGGCTGCTCGGATTCTCCGACGTCGCGGTGACATTCACGCGCGTCATCTGGGCGAGCGCCACCGCGGGGTGGGCTTGCTTGGCGATCATGGTGGTCACCCGCCATGCCGTCCCCGACCCAGGGATAGCGCACCTCGTCACACTCGCCGCCGGGACGCTGATCGGGGTCGCGGCATTCCTCTTGGCCGCCAAGGCAATCGGGATACCGGAAGTGCGCAACGCCCGCGCGCTGCTGGCCGCCTGACGGGTTACAGGCCGACCAATTCGGCGCTGCGCAGCCAGAGGCGTTCTTGATAGTCGGTGTCGCGGCGAATGGCCACGGGTGGCAGCAGATTCAAGCCGGGCGTCGAGGTGACGAACTGGCCGGTAGTGGTTTCCAGCTTCGGGTCGATGGTCAGATCGATGCCTGCCCGCGCACCCACTTCCGGTCGCCTGATGATTCGCGTGCGCGCCAACGCCTTCATGGGCACGGCGAAGAGGCGGGCGTCGCTGATGAGGCCGGTGGCATTGGCGCCGGGGCAGAAGCAGTTCACGGTGACGCCGGTGCCGTCGAGTCGGCGGGCGAGTTCCTGGGTGAACAGGATGTTCAGCAGTTTCGACTGCCCGTAACTGCGGAAGGAACCCACCGGGCCGAAGGTACGGGGCTCGGCGAAGTGGTCGAGGTCCGGGCGGCCGCCGTTGCGATGAGCCTCGGAGGCGGTGATGACGATCCGGGACGGCGCGGCCGCGATGAGCTGGTCCAGCAGCAGGTTGGTCAGCAGGAACGGGCCGAGATGGTTTGTCGCGGCCATGGATTCGAAACCGTCCACGGTCGTGCGGGAGAACAGTGCGTGGATGCCCGCGTTGTTGATGAGCACGTCGATGCTGGGGTAGCGAGTGCGGATCTCCTCGCCCGCGCGGCGGACCGACGCCAGATCGGCGAGGTCGCCGGTGACGATGTCGGGAACGCTCGTCGCTCCCTGCTCCCGATGGAGTTCTTCGGCGGTGGCCGCCGCCTTGGACTCGTTGCGCGCCACCAGCGTCAGATTCGCGCCGCGGCGGATCAGCGCCCGCGCGATCTCCTTGCCGATGCCATTGGTGGCGCCGGTGATGACGATTCGTTTCCCGGTGAGGTCGGTGTCGTTGTTGCCCATGGGAATCAGCCCTTCACGGTCCAGTGGCGACGGCATGGACGGTCGTTGTGGCCGAGCGAGAATCAGTCACCACACGTAACAGATAACAGCGATGGTCACGACCGTAGCGCACCACGGTCATCGGCAGAGTCCGATTGCGGGGTCGACATCGCCGAAGCAGGCTGGGGGCGTAGCACGTTGGCCGCGCCGGCGGCGACCACGCAGAACGCGACCGGCAGCAGCAGGACGACATTCAGCGGAGCGAGGTGGGTCAGCGGCCCGATGATGGCGGGCCCGGCGAGCACACCGAGGTAACCAAGCCCGGCGACCCGAGCGACGTTGGCGCCCGCGGCATTTCGATCCGCATGCCCTGCGGCACTGAACAATTGCGGGACACAGCCGGACAACCCGGCGCCGAACACGGTCCAGCCGAACAGCGCCAACGGAATCCACGGTGACAGCGCGGCGATCATCAATCCGAGCGCCGCCACCCCGGCTCCGTAGCGGAGGATCGCCACCGGCCCGAAGCGGGTTGCAACGCGGTCGGCGAGCAGCCTGCCGACGGTCATCGCGGTGGCAAAAGCGCCGTACGCCAAGGCTGCCGTGGCGGCCGGCGCGTCGAGCACATCACGCAGATGCAGCGCACTCCAGTCGTTCGCCACACCCTCACACAACATCAGCAGCAGTGCGAGACCGGCCAGCAACCAGATCCGCCGCGGCGTCGTCCGCCGCACTGAAGTCTCGAAACCCTCAGTGAGGCTCGGACTTTCGGGTCGCAGCAACGCAGGCCCGGCAACCACTGCGCAGACGAGACCGAGCAACGCCGCCATACCGAGCGCGGCCGCCGGGCTCCAACCCCAGCTGAGCGTGCGAGCGCCGACCAGCGCGGCAAGGACACCGCCGAGCGAATAGGTGGCATGGAACGCGGACATGACCGACCGCTGATAACCATGTTCGACCTGCACCGCATGCGCATTCATCGCAACGTCCAGGCACCCGTTGCCGAACCCGAGCACGAGCAGCGACACACCCAACGCCCAGATGTTCGCGGACAGGCCAGGCAGAACCACCGCGGCCGCACACAACGCCGCACTGATCGGCACCACGATGCGCGCACCGAACCGATCCGCGAGCGGCCCCACCAACCGCATGCCGACGAACGCACCCGCGCCGAGCAGCAGCAACAACCACCCGAGCGCCGGGTGACCGATCCCGGCCCGTCGCTCGACCACCGGAATGTGGACGACCCACATCCCGATCAGAAAGCCGTTCAACGCGAAGAAGACGAACGTGGCCAGCCGAGCGGCCCGCAATGATCCCTGCATGCTTACGAACATAACGGACAGGATTGCTGTTCGAAACATTGACTTTCGAACATGAAGGATGTTCCATTGCGGGTGTGGCGAGCGCAGACCGACTGAAGCAGATCACCGATGCCGTCCGCGAAGCGGGCGAGATCGGCGTAGCCGAACTGGCCGAACGCACCGGCGCCTCGGAGATGACCATCCGCCGCGACCTCGAAACCCTGGCCGGTCAGGGCGTCCTCGAGCGTTATCGCGGCGGCGCGCGCACCCTCCTGCTGCGCGGCGACGAACCACCCTTCGCACTGCGGGCCGGCGAGGGACTGGAAACCAAGCGCCGCATCGCCATCGAGGTCGCCGCGCTGATCGCCGACGGCGAGTCGGTCGTCCTGGACAGCGGCACCACCTGCCTCGAGGTGGCCCGCGTCCTCGAACATCGCCGCCTGACCGTGCTCCCCCTGTCTCTGCACGCGGTGAACGTCCTCACCGGCGCACCGCAGCTGACCCTGCTCGTCCCCGGCGGCACACCTCGCCGCGGCGAACTCGCACTGACCGGGCCATTGACCCTCGCCTCGCTGGCCGCACTGCGTTTCGACACCGCGATCCTCGGCTGCTGCGGACTCGACGCCACCGAGGGGCTCACCGCCTACGACCTCGACGATGCCGCCGTCAAACGCGCCGCGATCGCCGCGTCCCGCCGGGTCATCGTCGTCACCGAGGCCGCGAAACTCTCCCATACCGCACTCGCTTTCGTCGCGCCGGCCGCCGCCCTGCACGCGATCGTCACCGACGAGTCGGCCGCGCCCGACGACACCGCCGCGCTCGAAGCCGCGGGCGTCCTCGTGCGACGGGTGTGAGCAGGTAAGACGCCGACCCGGAGTGTCGCTGTGAACAGCACCGCACCGTGGATTGGCTGCCCGGGCACTGGGTATGCGGCGACGGAAGGGAGCGTGATCACCAATGACCCCATCCAGCGCACCGCCCGTCACGACCGGATCCTCGATCGTCCTCCCGCGACCCCGCGGCGAGCTGTCCGCCGCGGTCACCGACATCCTGCGGACGGCACCGTCCACCCGGACCCGGTTTCCCGAGACAGGTTCCGCCGATCCGTACGGCGACGACCTGCAACTCGCTCTGCACACCTGCTATGAACTGCACTACCACGGCTTCGAAGCGGTCCACCCCGGCTGGGAGTGGGATCCGGAACTGCTCCGGTTCCGCGGAAATCTGGAGCTGGCGTTCCGCCGCGCCCTGCACAGCGACGTCAAGGGCGGCGACGACATCGCGCACACGTTGGCGGAGTTGCTGATCGAGCCGCTCGAACCGAACGACATCGCGCGGTACCTGCACGACGAAGGCGAGTGGTGGCACCTGCGCGAGTACTTCGTGCAGCGCTCGATCTATCACCACAAAGAAGGCGATCCGCACGCCTGGGTGATTCCGCGCCTGTTCGGGCAGGAGAAGGCGTCGCTGGTCGCGGTCGAATACGACGAGTTCGGCGGCGGCCGCGGTGAACGAGTACACGCGCGCCTGTACGCCGAACTGCTCGCCGCCGCCGGCTTGGACGACGGTTATCTGCACTACCTCGACGTGGTGCCCGCGCCGATGCTCGCCCTGGTGAACATGATGTCGCTGTTCGGTTTACACCGTGATCTGCGCGGCGCCCTGGTCGGTCAGTTGGCCACCGCGGAGATCACCTCGTCACCGGCCGCGCGCCGCATGGTGGCCGCGCTCGACAAGCTCGGCGCCCCGCCCGAATGCCGGCTGTTCTACACCGAACACGTCGAGGCCGACGCCGTGCACGAACAGGTCATGCGGCACGACGTCATCGGCGGTCTGCTCGCCCGCGAACCCGCGCTCACCGAGTCGGTCGTCTTCGGCATCCAGGTGACGAACCTGCTGGAGGACCGGTTCACCGACCACGTGCTCGGCAGCTGGCGGCTGGGCGACAGCTCGTTGCTGGACTCAATCCGTACGCCGGGACCGCTTCCGATGACTGGTGTCGCATAGCGGAAAGTTCTTGCTGCGCCGGCACATACACAGCGCGACGAGGAACCGGTCCGAACACACCACGGACCCGTCCGGGCGCACCAACTCGACCGGACCCTCGACGAGCGCGGGACCGTCCGCCTCGAACGTGATCCGGCGCCGGTCGACGGCGTCGTCCGCGGGCTCCAGGTGTGCAGGCATGTCGTACCTCCTGCGCTCCGGATACCCGGTGGCGGGCCACGAAACCGGCGACTACCTCACACGACCTCGAGGTCGTAGGTGACCTCGGTCCAGAAACCGCCGGGCTCGTACTCGCCGCCGAGGGTGAGGATGTAGTCGCCGCGGCTGAGCTCGTCCAGGCTGCACCACAGGCCCCAGGCATTGGCCCGGTAGCGCCCGGGTGGTCCGAACGGACCGTCCGGATCCGCGTCGATGAGAAACGGGCTGCGGTTGGCGACCTCGCGCAGCGGCAAGGTGACGCCGTTCAGCTCCGCGTGCCCGCTCGCCGTGGGCACCTCCGGCACGCGCCGGCCGAACAGCGAGGCCCGCTGGAGGATATTGAAGGCCGGGAAGAAGATCGACCGCCCGTGCGGCACGGAACACTTCCGGGTGACCTTGCCGCCGAACGTCCCGGCCAGGAACCAGACGTCGGCAGGCTGCCCCTCGGCCGCGAACTTCCCGGTCTCATCGCTGACCGGATTCCTGGCGGTGGGAATCGCCATGGCCCACTGCCACCATCGAGCCGCCAGCTCAATGTCCCTACTCCGCATATCTACCCACCTTGATCATCAAGCCTTGAACCAGGTCAGGATAGTCATACGCGGATCACATCGGGCCGGCGATCGGGCAGGCCATCGACCGTTTCAGCCACGGAACCAGCGCCACGCGATACGTTTGACCTTCAGGCACCTGGGAAGTCGACCGGATAACCGAGACGGACGGGCACAGCCACCCGCCGTCGTCGGCGCATTCCGACCGGCTCGCCGCAGGGCGCTCCTTACCGCTGGTAGAAGAGGAGAGACATGTCTGATCCGAACTACACCACCGATGACGCCGGAATCCCGGTGCCCAGTGACGAACATTCGCTGACGGTAGGCCCCGACGGCCCGATTCTGCTCAATGACGCGTATCTGATCGAGAAGATGGCGGCATTCAACCGCGAGCGGGTGCCCGAGCGCCAGCCGCACGCCAAGGGCGGCGGCGCGTTCGGCACCTTCGAGGTGACCCACGATGTCAGCGCCTACACCAGGGCCGATGTCTTCCAACCCGGCAAGAAGACGGAGCTGCTCGCCCGGTTCTCGACCGTGGCGGGCGAGCGTGGCAGCCCGGACACCTGGCGCGATCCGCGCGGGTTCGCGCTGAAGTTCTATACCGAGCAGGGCAACTTCGACATGGTCGGCAACAACACCCCGGTGTTCTTCGTCCGCGATCCGATGAAGTTCCAGGACTTCATCCGCTCGCAGAAACGCCGCGCCGACAACAACCTGCGCGATCACGACATGCAGTGGGACTTCTGGACGCTGTCACCGGAATCCGCGCACCAGGTGACCTGGCTGATGGGTGATCGCGGCATTCCGCGCACCTGGCGGCACATGAACGGCTATTCCAGCCACACCTACCTCTGGTACAACGCCGCGGGCGAACGATTCTGGGTCAAATACCACTTCAAGACCGACCAGGGCATCGAGTTCTTCACCCAGGACGAGGGTGACCAGATGGCCTCGATGGACACCGATTACCACACCCGCGACCTGTGGGAGGCGATCGACGGCGGCAACTTCCCGACCTGGACGCTGCACATGCAGATCATGCCGTTCGACGACGCGAAGACCTACCGCTACAACCCCTTCGACCTCACCAAGGTGTGGCCGCACGGCGACTATCCGCTCATCGAGGTCGGCAAGATGACCTTGAATCGCAACCCCGCCGACTACCACACCGAGATCGAGCAGTCCGCGTTCGAACCGAGCAACGCGGTGCCCGGCACCGGCCCGAGCCCGGACAAGATGCTGCTCGGCCGCTGGTTCTCCTACCCGGACGCGCACCGCTACCGGATCGGCGTCAATTACAAAGAGCTGCCGGTCAATTCGGCGCACGCGACCACCGCGCGGTCCTACTCGAAGGACGGCGCGATGCGCCACCACAATCCGGGCGACCCGGTGTACGTGCCCAACTCGAAGGGCGGGCCGCACGCGGATCCCTCGGTGTCCGGGCCGCCGGTGGGCTGGCACACCGACGGTGAAATGGTCCGCACCGCTTACACATTGCGGGCCGAGGACGACGACTGGAGCCAGGCCACGACGATGGTCCGCGACGTGCTCGACGACGCGGCGCGAGATCGGTTGGTCGACAACATCGTCGGGCATCTGCTCAACGGTGTGACGCCGCCGGTCCTGAGCCGGGCGTTCGAATACTGGCGCAATGTCGACAAGGGTCTCGGCGACCGCATCGAAGCGGGCGTGCAGGCCAAGCAGAACGAGCTCGATCCGAAGGCGGAGAAGCAGGCGAACCCCGCCCGTTCCTCCGCACAAGACAAAGCCTGACAATTCCGGCAACCGCAGGGCAAGCCACGGCTTGCCCTGCGGTTGTCCCGTTTGAGCCCGATATCGCCGGGTAGCACGGGGGCCATGACTGCGAGAACGACAGCCCGGCTCGAGTCTCTGCCGCACGTGTTCGCCACCGCCGCGGTAGTGATCATCAACTCGGTCGGCGCCACCGCGACAGCGACGCTCGGCCTCATCTCCGCGCTGGTCCTGATGCTATGAGGCCGAGAGGGTTGCACGTGCATCCGAGCGGCGCGGGTTCACCGGGCCGCATGGTCGTGTTCACATCGTGTTTACGATGTCCGAATGCTTATTCACGACGCACCGGGAAGTCCGCCCCCACCCGCCGAACAAACGGGTGCTGAGCGGCTCCAGGAACGTCGCGTCCGACCGGCGGCGATCTGGGCCGGCCTCGCCGCCGCGGTGCTCGTGCTCGTCGCGGGCGAACTCATCGCCGCGCACATCCACGCGCTCGGCCCGCTGACCAGCCTGGTTCGCGATTACGTCGGCAGGCCCAAGTCCGCGACCACCTCGTGGGCCGGCTTCCTGCTCGCGCTCGTCGGCCTGACCACCCGCGTCCGGATCACCGCGCTCGCCGCGGCCATCGCGATCGATGTGGTCTTCGTGGTGATCCGGGCGATCGAGGGCAGGTTGTTCACCGTCGGCAACGGCCCGACCATCGTGCTCACCGCGCTCGCGGTGATCGCCGCGTGGCGCTGGTCCGGCGAGCGCCGTCGAACGGCGCTGCGCGCCATCACTTTCGGTGCGCTGCTGATCCTCGCGACGAAGGTCGGCGAGATCTGGCTGGATATCACCGCGTGGGCCTGCCCGAAGGTCCTCGATCCGTACGCGCAGCTGGCCGATCACGCGCTCGGCAATCCGTCCTGGTTCGTCGGGCACGTCCTGGACATCGCCGGGCCGGTGCCGCTGGGCGTGGTGCGCTGGGTGTATTTCGAGCTGCCGGTCGCGGCCATCGTGGTCGCCGTGTGGCAGCTGCGCGGGGTGACCACCGGTCCGTGGCCGCGACACCATCTGGTGCGCACGTTTCTGGCGCTCGGTCTGATCGGCCCGCTCTGGTACGTGGTCTTCCCGGTCGTCGGGCCGGTGCTCGCCTTCGGGCCGCAGGGGCACGGCCTGGAGATCGCCGATGTCTGGCCGAATATCGTTCCGCCGCTGCCGTTCTCCCTCGACCCGATGCCGTTCGACGGCATAACCCCGCGCAACTGCATGCCGTCGCTGCACACCGCGTGGGCGTTGTCGCTGTTCATCCACTCCCGCCGCGGGCCGCTGTGGCTGCGGGTGGGTGGCGCGTTCTGGCTGGTCTGCACCCTGATCGCGACGCTCGGTCTCGGCGCGCACTACGGCGTCGATCTGATCGCGGGCGCGGCCTTGTGCCTGACCGTGGAATCCGCGCTGCGCGATCCGGACCGCGGCTGGGATCACTACCGCATCCGCGTGGTCGCCCTTGGCGTCGTCACCTTCGCGACCACCTTGCTGTCCGTTCGCTACCTCGCGCAGACGATCGCCGACCATCCGCTCGTGTCCGGCGTCGGCCTGCTCGGCTTGCTCGCCGCGCTGGCGACGACGTTCTATCTGACCTGGTTCGCCCCGACCCGCCCGCAGCACGTGGCGGCCGAACCGGTCCCGCTCGACGACCGGATCGCGCACTAGACGACCCCGGTTCGCGCCGCCTCCCGACCAAGGAGTTCGTTTCGGAGACTGCGCGGACCGGAGGTGCGATGCTCAGATCCTCAGCAGCAACAGAGGATCAACGATGAAGCAGCTCTCCGGCCTCGACGCCGCGTTCTTGTCGCTCGAGACGCACAACTCCACCGGGCACGTCGGCGGGTTGTGCGTGGTCGATCCGAGCGAATCGCCCACCGTGCTCGACCTGGCCGCGCTGACCGGGCTGCTCAGCGAGCGGGTGCCGTTGATTCCATTGCTGCATCAACGGCTGAGATATGTCCCGCTCGGGCTCGATCAGCCGTATTGGATGGATGACGAGAACTTCGACATCGAATACCACGTGCGCGAGATCTCGCTGCCCGCACCGGGTTCGGACGCGCAGCTGACCGAACAGGTCAGCCGGTTGCACGCGCGGCCGCTGGATCGGCGCAGGCCGCTGTGGGAGGCGTATCTCATCTCCGGGCTCGCCGAGGGGCGGCTCGCGGTGTACACCAAGATGCATCACGCGGCGATCGACGGGGTTTCGGGCGCCGAGCTGATGACGATCCTGCTCGATCTCACGCCGGAGGGCCGAAGGGTGCTTCCCGCAACGACTTTCCCGGCGGAGCCGAAGCCGAGCAAACGATCGATGCTCGCGCGGGCCGCGGTGTCGTTGGCGAGCAGCCCGTTACAGGCCGCGCGGATCGCCGGGGATCTCGGCCGCTCGTTGCCGCTCGTCGGCAGTTACGTAACGCCCTATGTCGGTGCGATTCTCGGCCGCGAACACGACGACGGCGCGGTGATCGCCAGCGCGGTCGGGCTCGCGCCGAAGACGCCGTTCAACCGGGAGATCACCCCGCACCGCCGGTTCGCCTTCCGCAGTGTCGATCTCGCCGAGGTGAAGACGGTGAAGAACGCCTTCGGCATGTCGGTCAACGATGTGGTGATGGCGATGTCCGCCGGGGCGTTGCGGCGGTGGCTGATCGATCACGACGCGCTGCCCGCGGTGCCGCTGGTCTCGATGATCCCGGTCTCGGTGCGCGACGAAGGCAGCAAATCGGCACTCGGCAACAAGGTCTCGGCGATGCTGGCCTCCCTGCCCACGCACCTCGACGATCCCATCGCGCGGCTCACCGCCGTGCATCGGGCAACGAAGATCGCCAAGGCCCAGCAGGCAGCGATCCCGCCGGGGCTCATCGAGAATGTCACCGACTTCGCTCCCCCGGCACTGGTCGCCCGCGCGGCCCGCGTCGCCTTCGCCATGGGCCTCCCGCATCGCATCCCACCCTTCAACCTCGTCATCTCCAACGTCCCCGGACCGAACGTCGACGTCTATCTCGCCGGCGCGAAAATGGTTGCCAACTACCCGCTTTCGGTCGTGATGGACGGCCAGGGCCTCAACATCACCGTCAGCAGCTCCGGCGGCCGCCTGCACTTCGGCCTGCTCGGCTGCCGCGAACTGGTCCCCGACATCGACGACATCGCCGGCCACCTCGTCACCGAACTGCACACCCTGCTCCGCGGCGCCGATCAGCCGAACCTGGCCCCGGTCACCCCGATCCGCCGCGAGGAAGCCTGAGCGCTGGTGCCCGATATTCTGTGGGCTTGTCGGGGTGCGGGCGGGCACGTTCACTGGTCGTGAATGCTGAGTCGAGTCGAGTGATCGTGAGATCTGTGCTCCGCTAGCCGGTGCGCCGCCTATGCCCACGGTTGCGGGGTTGGAGACGCTGTGGCCGGAGCACGTGGGACGACGCTGGTGCGGATTCTGGGCGACCGGGCGGCGGAAACGCCGGACCGAGCGGCTTATACGTATCTGTCCGATGACGGTGGGGAAACGACGCTCAGCTATCGCGAGGTGTATGCGGCGGCGGCCGATATCGCGGCGAAGGTGGGCAGTGTCGGCGCGCCTGGCGATCGGGTGTTGGTTCCCTCGGTGTTCGGGCCGGATTTTCTGACGTCGTTCTTCGGGTGCATGATCGCGGGTCGGATTCCGGTGCCGGTGGCCAATCATCAACCCGGGGCGGCTTTTTCGGATATGTCGGCGTTCGCGGCATTGGCGTTGGACTGTGCGGCGTCGGCGATTCTGGCGCCGCGGGCGGCGGTGGCGCAGTTGCGGGGCGCGAGTGCGGAGTATCCGCCGTTGGCTCGGCTGGCCTGGCTCAGCAGTGATGAACCGACGGGGCAGGCGTGCGAGCCGCTGGCGACGGATCCCGACGGAGTTGCGTTCTTGCAGTACACGTCCGGATCTACGCGCGCGCCGCGCGGGGTGATGGTGAGTCAGTCGAATCTGACGCACAATCTCGGCGTCATCGAGGACGCGTTCGGGCATACGCCGGAGAGCAAGGGCGTCATTTGGTTGCCCGCGCACCATGACATGGGCCTGATCGGTGGGTTGCTGGAGCCGCTGTATGCGGGCTTTCCGGTGGTGTTGATGTCGCCGGAGGCGTTCATCCGGGATCCGCTCACGTGGTTGCGGGCCATCGCCGAACACGGCGGGACGACGAGTGGTGGGCCGAATGTCTGCTACGACTACAGCGTCCGGCGGGTGTCGCCCGATGCTGCCGCGACCTTGGATCTGAGCCGGTGGGAGGTCGCGTTCGTCGCCGCCGAGCCGATCAATCTGCGGGCGCTGCAACGCTTTTCCGACCACTTCGGGCCGGCTGGGTTCCGGCCGAGCAGCATGATTCCTGGTTACGGATTGGCGGAATCGACGTTGTTCGTCAGCGTGACCGCGCGTGGTGCGGGCGTGCGGTCGACGCAGATGTCCGGGCGGGATGTGGTCAGCTGCGGCGTGGTGTCGGGCGGTAGCGCGATCATCGTGGATCTGGCGGGGCATACCCGGCTGGACAACGGCGAGATCGGCGAGATCTGGTTGACCGGGCCGAGTGTCGCCGGTGGATATTGGGGCAAGCCGGACGAGACCGAGGAGACGTTCCACGCCGAGCTGCCCGGCGATCCGGTGACCTATCTGCGCACGGGCGATCTCGGATTCCTGCGCGGCGACGAGCTTTTCGTGACCGGGCGGGTGAAGGAGCTGATCATCATCCGGGGGCGCAATATCGCGCCGCAGGACATCGAGTGGTCCATCGAGACGCAGCATCCGGCGTTGCGGCGGGGGCGGTGCGCGGCGGTCGGGTGCGATGTCGACGGGACCGAGGCGCTCGCGGTGCTGCTGGAAGTCGACGCGAGCAAGTTGGATGTGTCGCTCGATGAGCTGGAAACCTCTATCCGGCAAACGATCTCGCAGTCGTACGGGCTCGACACGCACCGCGTCGGGTTCCTCTCCCCCGGCCAGTTGCCGCGGACGACCAGCGGCAAGGTGCAGCGGTTGAAGGCCAGAGACATGTTCCTGTCCGAGAACGCCGAATCCGCAACTCCTTCGGTGCTCGATCGGCTCACCTACTGGCTGGCGAGCCAGACGGGTGTCGAGCCCGCGACCCTGGACGTCGAGAAGCCGATGACCACGCTCGGTTTGGATTCGGTGAAGGCCAGCGAGTTCGGTGTCTACGTCGAGCGCGAGTTCGGCTACTCGGTCTCGGCCGAGAGGCTGTTCGAGGGGCTCACGATGGTCGACTTGGCGGCCGATATCGCTGGGCACAGCAAGGTTTCGAGACAGCAGAGTTCGAAGGCGGTCCCTGTCGGAACATCCACTGCCCCGGTCGATTTCAGCCTGTTCTTCTTCGCCAGCGATGCGGAGCCGGACAACCCGAACCGCTACGGCCTGTTCCTCGACTGCGCCGAATTCGCCGACAAGCACGACTTCCACGCGGTCTGGCTGCCCGAGCGGCATTTTCACCGGTTCGGCGGATTGTTCCCGAACCCGGCGGTGCTCGGCGGTGTCCTGGCGCGCACAACCGAGCGGATACGCATTCGAGCGGGCAGTGTCGTGCTGCCGCTGCATGATCCGGTGCGCGTCGCCGAGGATTGGTCGGTCATCGACAACCTGTCCGGTGGTCGCGTCGACATCGCGTTCGCGACGGGCTGGAATCCGGACGACTTCGTCTTGGCCGCAGCGGATTACACCGACCGCGAGCAGGTGATGCTGTCCGGCGCGGACAAGGTCCGGCGGTTGTGGCGGCGTGAATCGATCAGCCTGCCGAACGGCAAGGGCGAGCAGATCGAGGTGCGCACGTTTCCGCCGGCGGTCCAACCCGAACTGCCGCTGTGGATCACCTGTAGCGGCGGGATCGGCCGGTTCGAGCAGGCCGGTGAACTCGGCGCCAATGTGCTGACGGCGCTGCTGTTCCAGGACATCGACGAGCTGCGCACCAAGATCGAGGCGTACCGCAAAGCCCGTGCGGCACATGGCCACGATCCGCAGACCGGGCAGGTCACGCTCATGCTGCACACCTTCCTCGACCCGGACGAGCAGACGGTCCGGCAGGTGGTGGAGAAACCGTTCAAGAGCTATCTGCGCGACTCGGTCGACCTGTGGCGGCGCGGCGCGGAACCGCTCGCCAATCTGAGCGACGCAGAGCAGGATCGTGTCCTGGACTACGCCTTCGCCCGCTACTTCCACACCAGCGCGCTGCTCGGCACCCCCGAACGTGCCGCCGAGCTGATCGATCAGCTGGCTGCGGTGGGCGTCGCCGAAATCGCCTGCCTCGTCGATTTCGGCGTCGACCAGGCACGCGTGCTCGGTGGACTGCGTCATCTCGCCGACCTGCGAAACCGCTGGCCCGGCACCGCGACTCCGAGCCGGCCGACGATCGAACCGACCCCTGCACCCGAACCGCAAGACCTCGGCGCATCCATCCGCAACCGGCACGTACTGGCGCACCGCAACAGCGGCGGCGTCCTCGCCAAGGCCCGCGATTTCGACCTCGCCCGCCGATTGCGCGAGGCCGATCTGCTGCCGTTCTACCCGGACCTCAGCGACTCCGACGGTGCCACTTGCCGTTACGCGGGGCGCGAGCTGATCATGCTGGGCTCCAACAACTATCTCGGCCTCACCGCGGACACCCGGGTCCGCGAGGCGACAGCGGCCGCCGCGTGGAAAGACGGCCCGAGCGTCACCGGTTCCCGGTTGATGAACGGATCCACGCCCGCGCACGGCGAACTCGAACGCGAACTCGCGCGCTTCCTCGGCCGACCCGACGCACTGCTGTTCACCACCGGCTATCAAGCGAATCTCGGCTTCCTGTCGGCCTTCATGGGCGAGGGCACCGTGCTGCTGGTCGACGAGGAATGCCACGCCTCCATCTACGACGGCGCCGCCATCGGCGGCTGCCGGCTGATCCAGTTCCGGCACAACGACATCGCCGATCTCGACCGCAGGCTGCGCACCGAGCTTGGCGGGCAGCCCGCCATGGTGATGGTCGACGGCGTGTACTCGATGTCCGGCGATATCGCTCGCCTGGCCGAGGTCCGGGAGGTGTGCGACCGCCACGGTGTGCCGCTCGCGGTCGATGACGCGCACGGTCTGGGGATGATCGGCGCGACCGGCCGCGGCGTCGAGGAAGAACTCGGCCTGATCGGCGCCGCGGACATCCTCACCGGAACCTTCTCCAAGAGCCTGGCCTCGGTCGGCGGCTGGCTGGCCGGCCCGCACGACCTGATGGACTGGGTGCGGTATTACGGTCGCGCCCAACTGTTCTCGGCCTCGATACCGCCACCGGCGGTGGCCGCCGCGGCCGCTGCCCTCGACATCCTCGAAACCGAACCCGCCCGCATGACCAAGCTCCGCGAACTCTCCGCGTACTGGCGGAAGGGCCTGTCCGAGTTGGGCTTCGACACCGGAACATCCCGCACGACCATCGTCCCGGTGCGCATCGGCGACGAACTCCGCTGCCTCCGATTCGCCAAACACCTCCTGGACGAAGGCGTTTACGGCAACTGCGTACTCGCCCCCGCGGTGCCCGCCGATCGCGCGATGATCCGCACCACGGTCACCGCCGTGCACGAGTACCACCACCTCGACAAAGCACTGGCGGTGTTCGCAAAGGTCGGCCGCGAATTGCAGGTCATCGGCGACTGAAGTCGGCGGCAATAGGGGCGGATCCATCGGGCATGGTCATCACGATTACCGACGCGCCCCTAGGGTTGGCAATCCCTAGGGGCGGAGGGGTTCTCAGAGCGCGGAGAGTTCCGCGACGAGATCGTCGAGGCCGAGCGAACCCTGGGACAGGGCGGCCATATGCCACGCCTTCAGATCGAAAGCGTCGCCGTGCGCAGCCTGTGCGGCGGCTCGGCCGCGCAACCAGGCGCGTTCACCGAGCTTGTAGCCGATCGCCTGACCGGGCCAGCCCAAGTAGCGGATCAGCTCGCTGTCCAGGTGTTCCGGGGGCAGTCCGCAGTACAGCGCGAAGAACTCCCTGGCGTTGTCCGGCTCCAGCCGCTCGCCCGGACGGAACGGCGAGTCGGCCGGGTAGTCGAGGCCGACGTGCAGGCCGATATCGAGGATCACCCGGAGTACCCGCAGCATCTGTGCGTTGAGGTAGCCGAGGCGGTGGCCCGGATCGGTGAGATAACCGAGTTCGTCCATCAGGCGCTCGGCGTACAGCGCCCAGCCCTCCACGTTGGCACTCACGTAGCCGTGGCTGACCTGATAGACGGACAGCTGATCCGCCAGGTGAATCCACTGCGCGATTTGCAGATGATGCCCCGGCACACCCTCGTGGTACCAGGTGGTGATCAGACTCCACACCGGAATTCGAGCCGGGTCGAGCACCGGCAGCCAGGTGCGGCCTGGACGGCTGAAGTCCAGTGACGGCTCGCTGTAGTAGGGCGCGGCGGCGCTACCCGGCGGCGCGATCATCGACTCGATCTTCAGCAGCGGCTCGGCGAGATCGAAATGGGTGCCTTGCAGATCGGTGATTGCTCGGTCCATCAGATCTTGCAGGTAGCGGCGAGCATTCTCCGGGCTGTCCAGCGCCGGACCCTTCTGCTCCAACCACTCCATGGCCTGTATCGGTGTCGAGCCCGGCAGCACCTTTTCCGCCTCGGCCCGCATCTGCGCGTCGACGTCGCGCAGTTGCTCCCACGCCCAGGTGTAGGCCTCATCGAGGTCCAGATCGGCGCCGCTCCAATAACGCACCCAACGCTGATACCGCTCTCGACCTGCCGTATCGGGGGCGTCGATTGCCTTCGGGCCGTACACATCTCGCAGCCAGTCGCGCAATTCCGCCACGGCCGCGTTGGCGCTGACCGCAGCGGAAACCAGTTCGGCGCGCAGTGATTCCGGGGCCGGGGCGACGAATTCGCCGAACCAGCCGCCCGGATTGTCACCCGCGATCCATTCCTCGAATTGCTTGGTCACCGCGCTGACTTGCCGAGGTCCGGCCAGCAGCGCACGATCGATTCCCTCGGTGAGCGTGGATCGGTATTGGGCCAGCGCTGCAGGCACCCGGTTCAGTCGGCGGCCGATGGCCTGCCACTGCGCCTCGGTATCGGTCGGCAGCAGCGTGAACAGTTCGCGGAGGTCGTGCACCGGGGAGGCGATGTTGCGGATCGCCCGGAAATGCTCTCCGGCGTCGTGCACGGCCAGCTCAGCGGTGAGCCGCTCGCGCAGCAGTTTTGCGCAGCGCCGGTCGGTCACCTCCGGATAGCCGTCGGTGGGCTCGGCGGCATCGAGTTCGGCGAGGGTGGCGCGGGCGCGCACGGCCTTCGCTTCGATACCGGCCGGGGACAGGTCGGGGAGTCGGTCGTCGTCGAGGTTGCGTCCGAGCCGGACCGCGATCAGCGGGTCGAGCTCGGCCAGGGCGTCGACATACGCGTCCGCGATGCCGCGCGCCGTACGCACAGGAGTCGAATCGGTTGTGGTCTCATCCATTTGACCGACTCTGCTCGAATTCGCCGCTCGTGACAAGGTCAACCACGCCCGTAGAGAATTCGGGCGGCGACGGCGAGCAGGCGATTGTCGAGCGGGCGGCGGGTGAAGGTCGTCGTGCGGACGGGGTTCGAAAAACGTTGACGGGTAATCGCTTTGGCGGTGGTCCACTCACGTAGCCCGTCCGGTCCGTGGATCCGGCCGAAACCGGAGTTGCCCACACCGCCGTACGGGAGCCCGGGGACGCCGGCGTAGGCGACGACCGAGTTCACCGAGGTCATCCCGGAGCGCATGCGCCGGGCCAGTTCCAGGCCGCGAGCACGGGCGAAGACCGCCCCGCCGAGACCGAAGCCGGTGGCGTTCGATTTGGCCAGCGCCTCGTCCATGTCGGCGACCTTGGTGACGACCAGCACCGGGCCGAAGGTTTCCGCGCGGACGACCAGGGCGTCTTCCGGGACGTCCACCAGGATGGTCGGCTGGATGTAGCGGTCGCCGATGCCGTCGAGGCCGCCGGTCAACGCCTTGCCGCCGCGTTCCAGTGCGTCGGTGATGTGCTCGCGGACGACCTCCACCTGTTCGGGCATGGTGATCGGGCCGATCGGCTGTCCCGCACCGGCTTTCAACTTCCCGACGATCGCGACGACCTGGTCGATGAACGCGGCGTTGACCCGCTCGTGCACGTACGCGCGCTCCACCGAGATGCACACCTGCCCGGCGTTGTTCATCGCTCCCCACACCGCCGCGTCGGCCGCCGCCGCCAGATCGGCGTCCTCGTCGACCACCAGGACGTCCGAGGCGCCGGCGTCGACGAGCACGGGGGTGAGCGTTTCGGCGCAGGCGGCCAGCACTTTTCGCGCGGTGGTCAGCGAGCCGGTGAAACTGATCTTGTCGACGCCGCAGCGGCACAACGCCTCCCCGGTCGCATCGGCGCCGGTGACGGTCTGGAACAACCGATCGTCCCCGGCTATGCGACCGAAGCTCTCGGCCAGCCACTGCCCGATCCCCGGCGTGTACTCACTGTGCTTGAGCACCACGGTATTTCCGCCCGCGAGCGCGTACGCGGCGGTCCCGACCGGACCGAAGACCGGAAAGTCCCACGGGCCGAGAATGCCGATCACGCCCAGCGGCCGATACTCCAGCCGTGCCGACTGATTCACCATGAACGGACCGGACGCAACCCGGCGCGGGCCGAGCACCTTTCGCGCGTGCTTGGCCGCCCAGTCGATGTGCTGGACTGCGACGATCACCTCGATCGTCGCGTCCGCCTGCGATTTTCCGTTCTCCGCGTGTACCAGGTCGGTCAACTCGGTGCGCCGCTTGACCAGCGACGCCCGCCACGCCAACAGCACCCGTTTACGCTCGTCGAACCCGATCTCGGCCCACGACTCCTGCGCCGCGCGGGCCCGCCGGACCGCCGCGCCGACCTCGGCCGCGGAGTCCACCGGATAGGTGCCGATCACCGCGCCGCTCGCCGGATCGAACGACGCGAAGGTCTCCCCTGCCTCGGCAGTGAAACCCTCAACCGACACACTCGACTGTCCATCGATCACCCACAAAGTCTTATCGCCCACATGAGTTTCCGAAAGACGCCAGTCGAGGGGGCTAGCTGGATCAGCCGCACACCTTTTGACATCCGCACGCGTGTCGGTGCGGCAAGTCCTAGTGCGGGAAATCAGAAGGTGTGCGGCTGAGGGGACGGCCTACCCGCAGACCGCACCGTAGGACGCGGACCCGACCAGCTTGGCGTACTTGGCCAGCACACCGCGGGTGTAGCGCGGCGGCAGCGGCTCCCAGCCCTCGGCACGGCGGGCCAGTTCCGCAGGTTCGATCAGCACGTCGAGGGTGCCCGCGCCGACGTCGAGGCGGATCTGATCGCCGTCCCGGACGAAGGCGATCGGGCCGCCGTCGACCGCTTCCGGCGCGACGTGCCCAACGCACAGGCCGGTGGTGCCGCCGGAGAAGCGCCCGTCGGTGAGCAGCAGGACGTCCTTGCCGAGGCCGGCGCCCTTGATCGCCGCGGTGATCGCGAGCATCTCGCGCATGCCCGGGCCGCCCTTCGGTCCCTCGTAGCGGATGACAACCACGTCGCCCGCCGAGATGGTGCCGTCCTCGAGGGCGTCCATCGCCGCTCGCTCGCGATCGAAAACCCTTGCCGTGCCGGTGAATACATCGGAGTCGAAGCCGGCCGACTTGACCACGGCGCCGCCGGGCGCGAGCGTGCCCTCCAGGATGGTGATGCCGCCGGTCGGGTGGATCGGCGAGGTCATCACCCGCACGACCTTGCCGTCGGGGTCCGGCGGCGCGATCTCGGCGAGGTTCTCCGCGACGGTCCGGCCGGTCACGGTGAGGCAATCCCCGTGCAGCAGACCGGCATCGAGCAGCGCCTTCATCATCACCGGGACGCCGCCGACCCGGTCCACGTCGGTCATCACGTGCCGCCCGAAGGGTTTCACGTCGGCCAGGTGCGGCACCCGGCGGCCGATCCGCGCGAAATCGGCCAGCTTCAGGTCGACGTTCGCCTCGTGCGCGATGGCCAGCAGATGCAGCACGGCATTGGTGGAGCCGCCGAAGGCCATCACGACGGCGATGGCGTTCTCGAAGGCCTCCTTGGTCAGGATGTCCGAGGTGGTGATGCCGCGGCGGAGCAGTTCCACCACCGCTTCGCCGCTGTGCCGGGCGTAACCGTCGCGACGGCGGTCGGTCGCGGGCGGGGCCGCGCTGCCGGGCAGGGACATGCCCATCGCCTCGGCCGCGCTGGCCATGGTGTTCGCGGTGTACATGCCGCCGCAGGCGCCCTCGCCGGGACAGATGGCGCGTTCGATGGCGTCCACGTCCTCCCGGCTCATCAGCCCGCGCGAGCAGGCACCGACCGCCTCGAACGCGTCGATGATGGTCACCTCGCGCTCGCTGCCGTCGGACATCTTCGCGATGCCGGGCAGGATCGAACCGGCGTAGAGGAACACGCTGGCCAGGTTCAGCCGAGCGGCCGCCATCAGCATGCCCGGCAGCGACTTGTCGCAGCCGGCCAGCAGGACCGAGCCGTCGAGTCGTTCGGCCTGCATGACCGTCTCGACGCTGTCGGCGATCACCTCGCGCGACACCAGCGAGAAGTGCATCCCCTCGTGGCCCATGGAGATGCCGTCGGACACCGAGATGGTGCCGAACTGCATCGGGAAGCCACCGGCGGCGAACACGCCGTCCTTGGAGGCGCGGGCGAGCCGGTCGAGTGAGAGGTTGCAGGGGGTGATCTCGTTCCACGACGAGGCCACGCCGATCTGCGGCTTCTCCCAGTCGTCGTCGCCCATGCCGACCGCGCGCAGCATGCCGCGGGCGGCGGTTTTCTCCAGGCCGTCGGTGACGTCGCGGCTGCGGGGCTTGATATCGGGGGCGTTCGGATCTGTGGGCACGATTACCCATCATCCTCTGGTCGGATTCGAATACCGCAGCGCCCACGCCCGTGGAGTTCGAACGGGCGATGTCCGGGGTGCCGGCCGCGTGCGTGCCGGACGAACTCGCTGACGTTCGGCGGCGATTCGATCGGTTGCTATTAAATCCATATGACATGCATGATTGCTATAACTTTAAATGACTTCGAACGATCGTATTACGAATAGATCCAGCAAACCCTGGCGCGTCGAATACAGCCAGGACAAAGACAGCTCGGATCGACTACATGCCGACATGCAGGTTGACCATTTCGCCCATTGGCAAACGAATGGCAACAAGTCAACCCACCAGCGTAGCCCACCAAATCTCTTCTGTGTCAGCGTATTTCACGCAAGACAACATACCGGTCGTTATTTTTAATCGGAAACTTCTTCGTGACAATGTGTAACCAAGCGGAAATAGCGATATCGGTAAGCTCCGAATCGAAGAATGGAAAGTCCTTCTTCGCTATCGAGATCGAGATCTAAGGAGAGAACAATGGGTTTGCTCGCCGGTTTGATCGATGTTGTCGGAAGCGTTCTGCATCTCCTCCTCGGAGGGCTTTGATCTTTTAAGGCGCCTGCCCCGTGTCGCGCGAACACGGGGCGGGCTCGCCTCAGCAGCACTCGCAGTCGTGCCCAGTCGCGTCGGGCCGGCTTGCCGCGATCGGCGTGGCACAGCAAGTGTCACCCCGCCAGGCATTGCGCCCCTCCTTGATCGCGATGACCGCGATGACCAGCGCCGCGATCGGGTCCGCCCACGACCAGCCGAACAGGCTGTTGAGCAGCAGACCGACCAGCAGCACGGCCGAGAGGTAGGTGCACAGCAGCGTCTGCTTCGAATCCGCGACCGCCGTCCGCGAACCCAGTTCCCGACCGGCCCGGCGTTGCGCGAACGAGAGCACCGGCATGATCGCCAAACTCACTGCGGCCAAAGCGATCCCGACTATCGATTGCCGAGCCTCGCCGAGCCCGAGCAACGAGCGAATCGCGTCGACGGCGACATACAGCGCCAGCGCGAAGAACGAGAACGCGATGATCCGCAACGTAACCCGTTCGCGCGCTTCCGGATTCTTACCGGAGAACTGCCACGCCACCGCCGCCGCGGAGGACACCTCGATCACCGAGTCGAGTCCGAAGCCGATCAGTGCCGCCGACGACACTCGCGTGCCCTCGGTCAACGCGATCACCGCCTCGATCACGTTGTAGGTGATCGTCGCCGCCACGAACAGCCGAATCCGCCGCGAAAGAACCTGCCGCCGTTCCGCATTCGGCCCGCTCGCGACAATCGGCATCCCAAGGTTCGAGGTCATCAGCAACACCCCTCGCTCTCGGAGTCCGGACAGCAAGCCGGATCCACCGCCAGCACCAGACCGACCAAATCGTCCAGCGCCCGCCCGATCCGCGGATCCGCCAGCTCATACCGACTCCGCCGCCCCTCGGGCACCGCAACAACCAACCCGCAACCCCGCAGGCACGCAAGATGATTCGACAAGATCTGCCGGGAAACCCCGATCCGATCAGCAAGCTCGGACGGATAACTCGGCGCAGTCCGCAACACCAGCAAGATCTGCGATCGCGTCGAATCCGACAGCGCGTACCCGAACCGGGACAGCGCGTCGCTGTGCACCAAGGTGGCCATGCCCAGGACAGTACAGATATTTCTGTATTCATGTCAATCTGTACCAATGAGAGCAGTGTCCAGATACTCTCGGGGCGGTCTGATGCGTCGAGAGCGGAGGAGGGCGCGGTGCCACCCATGCTGGCTCAAACCCTGGCGAGGCTCGGCGCGGATAACCGTCGCCTGGCCCGCCGACGCCACGGCGGTACGCCTACGGTTCGATCGATTCGCCCACTGCTTCGACGACCTTTGGTACCCCGCACAAGATGACGTCGTGGTCGTGGCCGAGAGCCACGACAGTCCTGAGTCGAAGCAGGCGTACTAGGGCCGTCGATCTCCTCGATCCCGCTCGAGTGCGGTGGCAAGGGCGGGACGGTCGAGCTTTCCGCGTGGTGTGCGCGGGAGGTTCTCGAGCACGAGGATCTGCACCGGGATGCTCGGGGTGGGCAGGGTTGTGCGGAGGGACCGCCAGATCTCGTCGATGTTCGGGGCGGTTTCGTCTACCACTATCGCTGCGGCGGGGGCCTCGCCCATGCGGGGGTCGGGGACGGCTATGCAGGCGGCTTCGGTGATGCCGGGGATTGCGGTGAGGGCGGATTCGATGGCGGCGGGTTCTACGTTGAGGCCGGCTCGGATGAGCATCTCGCTGCTTCGGCCGAAGAGGTGTAGTTCGTTGCCGAGTAATTCGCCTCTGTCCCCCACCGACATCCAGCCGTCGGTGGGGCCGTTGGCGATGCCGTGTTCGGTGAGGTAGCCGTCGAAGAGCATATCGCTGCGGACGAAGACGAGGCCGTCTCGGATGTCGATGTCTACGCCGTCGAAGAGTTGGCCTGCCGAGTTCTCGTTGGTGTTGCCGAGTTCTCGGTCGAAGGAGACGAAGCTCAGCTCGGAGGCGCCGTAGAAATGGACCAGGGAGGCGTTCGGCAGGATTTCTTGTAGCGCTTGTCTTCCCGGGCGTGGCCAGCGGGCGGCCGACGAAAGGACCTCGCGGACATCGGGGAACGGGCCGGTGCCTGATCGGACGATGTCCCAGGCGATCGTCGGCACCGAATACAGGTGGGTCGCACCGTCTTCGAGGGATTCGAGGACCGGGCGGAGATCGACCGTCGCGCCTCGGGTGAGCGCGTGCAGGGCTCCGTAGAGGAAGTGGGTGTGGTCTAGGACGCCGGGGGTGGAGACGAGGTCGCGGGTGCCGATGTCGAAGGTCGCGTCGGAGCGGTCGAGGGTGGTGGCCCAGGATTGCTGGTTGCGTACGAAGAGTTTCGGGTCGCCGGTGGTGCCGGAGGTGATGCCGACGAGTAGTTCGGTTTCGGGCACGGCGCGGGATGTCGAGCCGTCTGATTCCAGATCGGCTGCGGTCTGGATTGCTCCCTCGTATCCCATCTTCCGCAGTCGGCGGTGCTGTTGGGGTGACGCGACTACGGCGCCCGGTTTCGAGAGGTCGAGGACGGCGGTCAGTTGCTCGGGCATGAGATGGCGGTGCAGCAGGACGATGCTGACGCCGGCGTGCATGGCCGCGGTGACGGCGACCAGTGATTCGATGTCCGAAGTCGGCAGCACCGCAACGCGATTCATGCCGTCGAGGCCGGCGGCGGTGCGGATGACGCGGGACCAGAACTCGCGATAGTCGATGCGTTCGCGAGCGGAGATGATGGCGGGCGAGTCCGGGGATTCGGCGACGCGACGGGCGATGCGTTCGGACGGCAGCTCAGTCATCGTCGACTCCTCTCGCGGCAAGGGCGTCGCCCATCGCGTCGGCGGTGCGCAGCGCGCGTACCAATACCGGCGTGGCGAGCGCGGTCATCGACCATTGCAGGCCGCGGGCTCGTCGCGCCTCTGCGACATCGTGCACGATTCCGGCCAGCAAGGGAACACACCGGATGGCAAGGGCCAGAAGCAAACCGACGCGATCCGGGTCCACACCGAACCTGCGCAACGGACCGAGCGCGCGCGTCACCGTGTCGAGCAGGTCGGTCACGCGAGTGGTCAAAGTGACCAGCGCGGCGAGCGCCACCGAGATCAGCAGCACACCGCAGACGACGACGGCCCGCGCCGGTGAGGTGATCAGCACCTGGAACACGGCGATGATCAGCAGCATCCATACCATCGGACGCAACTGCGCTACAGCGACTTTGACCGGAATGCGGGCCAGCGCGAACAACCCGGCCACCACCACACCGGCAACGCCGACCTCGATCGGGTTGCGCACGAACACCGTCGCCGCCACGATCGACCCGATCAGCAGCAACAGCTTTGCCCCGGCGGGCATTCGGTGCAGCAGCGAATCACCGGGACGGTACAGCCCGATCATTCGACCAGTTCCCGGTAGGCGGGGACGGCCGCGGCAGGCGTTCCGTCGAAGGCCACGAGACCGTCGTCGATCACGATGACCCGCTCGAAACTGTCCAGCAGCGCGAGCTGATGAGTCACGACGATCACCTGCTGATCCATCGCGTCCAGCGCGTCGGCGACCACCCTGGCGTTGCGCAGATCCAGCAGGGTGGTCGGCTCGTCCGCGATGATCACCTCGGGCCTGCGAATGAGCACCGCGCCGATCGCGAGCAGCTGCTTCTGCCCACCGGACAGCAGATGCGAGGGATGGTCGCCGTGCTCGTGCAGCCGGAACCGGACCAGCATCTCCTCGACCCGCTCCGCGACCTCCTGCTTGCTCAAACCTGTTCTGCGCAAGGAGAAAGCGAGGTCCTCGGCGACCGTCGGCATGACGATCTGGGTGTCCGGGTCGGTGAACACGAATCCGACCTTGCGCCGCACCTGCCCACCCTTGCGCGCCGCGTCGAGGCCATCGACCGTGACGGTGCCCGACGTCGGCGCGAGCAAGCCATTGATCATGCGCGCCAGGGTCGACTTCCCCGAACCGTTCGCCCCGATGATGCCGACACGCCGCTCGGTGATCCGAAGGTCGATGCCGCGCAGTACCTTTCGATCCCCGAAACTGTGCGTCACCGAGGAGAAGACGATCTCACTCATGACACACGCTCCACCAGCATCGCAATTCCCTGCCCACCGCCGATGGCACACGCCGCGAGCCCGAGCGCAGGCCCACCGGCACGCAACATCTGACTCGCCAACCGCACCAGCAAAATAGCTCCCGACGCACCCCAGGGATGCCCCATCGCGATCGCCCCACCCTGCGGGCAGATCTTCGATTCGTCCAACCCGAGCTCGTCCGACACCGCGAGCACCACCGAAGCGAAGGCCTCGGTGATCTCGATGATCCCCAACTCCGCCGCATCGACTCCGCTGCGCCGCAACAGCTTCCGTATCGCCGGAACCGGTCCGAGCCCCGGGTACGCAGGATCGGACCCCGCCACCGCCGACCCGAGCACCCGCAACGCGGGCAGCCCACCGGCCAGCGACGCACTGGTCACCGCGAGCACCGCCGCTCCGTCGGAAATACCGCACGAATTACCCGCCGTAGCCGTCCCCTCGGCACCGAAACTGGGCCGCAACCGCGCGAGCCGCGCCTCCGTCATCCCGGCCCGAATGCGCTCGTCGCGACGCACATCCCCGAGGGGCACGATCTCCGCCGAAAAGTCCGCAGCCGCGGCAAGATTGTGCGAACGTGCCGCATAAGCGTCCTGCCGCTCCCTGCTGATCCCCCGAACCCGCGCCAAATCGTCCGCCGCAACCCCCATGTCGGGATCCGGAAAGCCTTGCGGCGCAAAGGGAGCACGTGTATACCGCACCGGATCGGCCCCCGCGACCGGCGGCCAGAACCGCCAAGGCGCGGTACTCGCGGACTCGACCCCACCCGCCAGAATCAACTCGTCTCCCCCACTGCGCACGCGCAACGCCGCCTGCATCACCGCATCCAGCCCGGACCCACACTGCCGATCCACCGTCACCCCGGGAACCTCGACACCGAGGCCGGCCGCCAACGCCGCGTTCCGCGCCGGGTCCCCACCCGGCCCCAGGCAGTTACCGAGGACGACATCGTCCACCTCGGCATCGATACCCGCACCACGCAACGTCGACAGCACCTCGCGCAGCACCGGCGCGGCCAGCTCGGTGGTCGTCAAGTCCGCGAACCCGTGCCCGGCATTGCCGATCGGCGTTCGACGCGGCGCTACCAGCACGGGAACCGAGTTCATGCCAGCAAGTCTTTCAGCTGCCTTCGAGCCACCTTCCCGCTGGCGGTCCGGGGCAGCGTCGACAGCGGCACCCAGCGCCGCGGCATCGCCTCTTTCATCAGCAGCCCGCGCGCCTGCGCCCGCACCGCGTCGAGCCCGACCCCGTCGAGTTGCACTGCGGCCGTGACGATCTCACCGAACACCGCATGCGGCGACCCGACCACCGCCACGGCGGCGACTCCGTCGAGCGTGCCGAGAATGCGCTCGACATCCTCGGCGACGACGGTGGTGCCGCCGACATTGATCGCGGATTCGCCCCGACCCCGAACGACCAGTCCACGGTCCGGGCCGAGTTCGGTCAGGTCACCGACGCCGAACCATTCGGGAGCCCCCAGCACGCTGTACGGCGTCCGTACATAGAGCAGCCCGTCGCGAACTTCGGCCTCGACCTCGTCCAGCAGCCGAAGCGGCTCCGGCACCCGGCGAGCCGCGACGAGCGAAACCTCCGCCGATCCGTAGTACTCGACGATCGAGACCCCGTCGGCCGCCATCCGAGCACCGTCGTCCAGGGCAATGCCCGCAACGATCGCCGTCCGCAGCTTCGGCGCCTTGTCTACCACGTCCCGCAGCACAGCAGGCACCGCGTGCACGACTGTCGCGCGCGTCGGGTCATCAGTCACACACGCGCCCCGCCACAACGCATGCAGCGCACCGAACAGATGCATGGTCGCGTGCAAGGGCCCGGTGATGAGCACCCGGTCCGTGGCCTCGACCTCGGTGATCGCGGTGAACGCCGGAAAACTGTCGTACCAGGACGCGGCGGTCCGCGCCAACGGCCGCGGACTTCCTGTCGACCCCGAGGTCGTCACCAGCAGAAACGCCGACTCCGGAATGTCCGAACGAGCCGAACGCGCCTCGGGATTCTCGACGATCACCGGCACACCCCGCCGAGCCGCCGCGCACACGCAGATCAGCGCATCCGGAACCGACAGCGCCGACGCGTCGTACACGGAAGCGGTCTCCCGCTCGATCCACTCGTCGATCGCACGGTCCACCTGCGCGTAACTGTAAGCGCGGCCGTCGAATTCGAGGGCAGGCTGGTCGCCGGACCCACCGAGCTCCGGACTACGCACGAATCAGACCGGGGTACGCGCGGTGCACACCCTTGGCGACCACCGTCGCGACCACAACTTTGGCCAAGTCGCCCGGAATGAACGCGAAGTTGGTGCTGACCGCGTGCGCGACGTCCAGGTCGGTGCGCAGCAGCAGCCCGAGCGTGCCGAAGAGGTAGATGACCAGGATCCCGCCGAGCGCGTTGATCAGCAGACCGAGCACCAGCGGGTACTTGGGCAGGATCCGGGCGGTGAGCAGGCCGATGACCAGTGCGGCAGGCGCCCAGCCGACGAGGTATCCGGCGCTCGGCCCGGCCATCGCGGTCAGACCCGTGCGCCCACCCGAGAGCAGCGGCAACCCGATCAAGGTCAGCGCGAGGAATACCAGCACCGCGGCGGTCCCCTTGCGCGCACCGAGCACCGCGCCGGCCAGGATGACGCCCAGCGTCTGCACCGTGATCGGCACACCGCTGAATCCGACCGTGATCGCGCCCGGCAGCCCCATCGCCGCGATCAGCGCGGCGAAGACCGCTACCTGCGCGATGTCCCGCGCGGAAAAGGCAACTCTCGAACGACGAGAGTTCTCGACACCGTCCACGACGACTTCCTCCAACTACCAGCTTGAACGACGTTCAAGATAGCAGGCGCACGTTCGCCGAACGCACCCGCGCACAGCGACCGATGCCGAGGCCGACGACTAGTCGTGCGAGTGGGCCCTGGCCTGGATCCGCGCCTGCACCTCGGGCCGGCGCAGCGGCGGTACCGACTTCGGCGGCACCTTGCGATCCGGCAGTTGCTCGAGCAGACGGGTGGTGATCGCGGCGATGTCGGCGACCGCGGCATCGACCGCGGGCTGAGTCGCGGCTGAGATGCTCGACAACCCGCCGACCTTACGTACGTATTGCAGCGCGGCGGCCTGGATCTCCTCCGGCGTCGCCGCGGGCTCCAGCCCCCGCAGGGCAGTGATGTTTCGGCACATACCCCGAGGCTAATCCCCGGTACCGACAAGCGCCCGAGCTCCGATCAGGAAGCCACCGCCACCGCGGCCACAAGATAGCTACTTATCGGCGATCTGTCCGGACTTTCGCGAACCGCTCGAAGGTGTTATCTCGCGGTGTCCCAATCGAACACGTGTCGTAACCATCCGAATAATAACGACTAATATTCCAATTTTCCCTGCGCCCAACAGGATCCGCGGCTTAAGATCTACATCGTCTGAAATGCACTGTCATATAGCAACATTCGCTCGAGCGATCTGTTTCCGCGGGCTTCATGCCGCCTGTCGACCTGCTGTGCACAACCATCGAATCTGAACGATCACCTATTCGGATATTCCAACGTCGGCCGTCCGGGGTGACCATTTCGAGGTGAGGATCAAATTATGACAATCGAAATGCCAGTTTCTACCGAAACCAATGGCAACGGTAATGGCCGGAAGAGCCTCAGTACCGCGGCCGCTCACCAACTGGCGACCACCACCAAATCCGAACCCCAGATGCAGGGCATCAGCTCGCGCTGGCTGACCAGGATGTTGCCGTGGACACAGGTCAACGGCGGCGTCTACCGGGTGAACCGCCGACTTACCCACACCTTGGGCAACGGCGAGGTGGAGTTCGTCATCGACGGCTCGCAGGCCAAAGTGATCCCCCAGGAACTGCGTGAATTGCGCGCATTGCACGACTTCGACGACGAGGAAGTGTTGCGCGCGCTCGCGGAGAGATTCGAACAGCGCGATATCGAACCCGGCACCGTGGTCGCCGAATTCGGTAACGAGATGAATCAGATCGTGCTGATCGTGCACGGAAAACTGGCGAAGATCGGTTCCGGTGAATACGGGGAACAGACACTGCTCGGTATGCTGGCCGGCGGTAACTTCTTCGGCGATGAATGCCTCACCGATCCCTCGGCCATTTGGCCGGTCACGGTCAAGGCGGTCACCAAGACCACCACGCTCGTCATGCCACGGCAGGCCCTGGACGAAGTACTCGACAACGCGCCAGCGCTCCGGGAGCAACTCTCGCAGGCCATGGCCGCCGCCGCGCAACCACAGAACAAGCAGGGCGAGGCCGCCATCCAGATCACCTCGGGCCACGAGGGTGAACCCCAGTTGGACGGCACGTTCGTCGACTACGACGCCAGCCCGCGCGAATACGAACTGAGCTTGGCGCAGAGCGTGCTTCGGGTGCACACCCGCGTCGCCGATCTGTTCAACGATCCGATGAACCAGACCCAGCAGCAGTTGCGGCTGACCATCGAGGCGCTCTACGAACGCCGCGAATACGACCTGGTCAACAGCCCCGATTTCGGGTTGCTGAACAACTGTGACCTGAAGCAGCGCATCTACACCGAGTCCGGCCCGCCCACCCCGGACGACATGGACGAGCTGCTCAGCATGCGGCGCAGCACGAAACTCTTTCTGGCACACCCGAAAGCGATCGCCGCGTTCGGTCGCGAGTGCAGCAAGCGCGGCCTGTACCCCGACCCGGTCGACGTCGACGGACACCGCGTGCCGGCCTGGCGGGGAGTACCGATCTTCCCCTGCGGGAAGATTCCGGTCAGCGGCACGCAGACCACGTCGATCATCGCGATGCGCCTCGGCGAGAAGGATCAGGGCGTCATCGGCCTGCACCAGACCGGACTGCCCGACGAGTACGAGCCGAGCCTCAACGTCCGGTTCAAGGGCATCGACGACCAGTCGATCATCTCGTACCTGGTGAGCTGCTACTACTCGGCGGCGATCCTCGTCCCCGACGCGCTCGGCATCCTCGACAACGTCCTCGTCGCACGCCAGACCGCCTGACCAGGACACTCAGCGACCTCGATGTCTCGACGCCGCGGCGGCCACGAAACCCCAAGCAGCCGCGGCGTTCCCAGGTCTTCGGCGACGGGATTCCGGCGCCGCGGACACCGCTAGGGAAGGTGTATGTGCTGATGGTCGAGAGCACCTCGGCGGCGACGAGCCACCGAGCCACAGAGATCCTGGCCAGCGTCCGCACAATGTGCGATCCGGTGCTGCGCGAGGCAGTTTCGTCATTACCCGAACCGCTGTGCCTGATGGGCGGCTACCACCTCGGTTGGTGGGATGCTGAGGGCACCGCGACGCCGCAGCCGGGCGGCAAAGCGCTGCGGCCGGCGTTGACCGTCTGCGCGGCGGTCGCGTGCGGCGCCACCCCACGGGCCGCGCTCGCCGCCGCGGCCGCGGTGGAACTGGTGCACAATTTCACGCTCCTGCACGACGACGTGATGGACGCCGATCAGGTCCGGCGCGGCAGGCCCGCCGTGTGGGCGGTGTGGGGCATCCCCGACGCGATGTTGCTCGGTGACGCGCTACACGCCCTGGCGGGCCGAATCCTGGTGACCGGCTTGCCCGGTCGGACGGCGACGGCCGCCGTGGCGCGGCTGGAATCGGCGGTCATCGAGATGTGCCATGGCCAGCACAAGGATTGCCGCTTCCGGTCCGGCGGGCACGTCGACGTCGAGGAGTACGCGCGGATGGCCATGGGCAAGACCGGCGCGCTGATGGGGTGTGCGTGCGCGCTCGGGGCCGTGTGCGCGCAGGCGGACCTGGCCACCGTGTCGGCGATGGACACGTTCGGGCGGGAACTGGGCATGGCCTTCCAGTTCGTCGACGACCTGATCGGGATCTGGGGTGATCCGCAGGTCACCGGCAAACCGACGAGTGACCTTGCCCGCCACACGATGTCGCTACCGGTGGTCTCGGCCCTCGGTTCCGGCACCGCGGCCGCCGCCGAGCTGGCGACCATGTACGGCCGCGATCCGGAAGCGATGGATATCGCGCGCGCCGCGGCGCTGGTCGAATCGGCCGGCGGGCGGCAGAACACCCAGCAGCTCGCCGACAACCGAGTGCGCGCGGCGATCGCGGCACTGGCCGACCCCGCCGCGGCCGCGGACCTGATGGTGCTGGCCGGCCTGGTTTCACGCCGGAACCACTGAGCCGCGAGTGTCGACCGTAAGGAGATGACATGCAGCCCTTCGAACTTCCCGATTTCTACATGCCGTACCCGGCCCGGCTCAATCCGCACGTGGACAGCGCCCGCGCGCACACCCGGATCTGGGCCGAGGACATGGGCTTCTTCGAACCCCAAGAGGGTCACCACATCTGGGACGAAGACGACCTGGAAAGGCACGATTACGGCTTGCTGTGCGCCTACACCCACCCTGATTGCGACAGCGCGGAATTGTCGCTCATCACCGACTGGTACGTATGGGTGTTCTATTTCGACGATCACTTCCTCGAATTGTTCAAGCGGACAAGGGATACCGAGGGCGCACGCACCTATCTGGAACACCTGCGCGACTTCATGCCGCTGGCCGGCGGACCGATGCCGGAGCCGACGAATCCGGTCGAGCGCGGACTCGCCGATCTGTGGGTGCGGACCGTGCCGGCCATGCCGATGGATTGGCGGCAGCGCTTCGTCGCGACAACCACTGCGCTGCTGGAGGAGTCGCGGTGGGAGCTGACCAATATCACCGAGGGCCGGATCGCGAATCCGATCGAATACATCGAGATGCGGCGCAAGGTCGGCGGCGCACCCTGGTCGGCGAATCTGGTGGAACACGCGGTCGGCGCGGCGATTCCGGCCGCGCTCGCCGCGACGCGACCGCTGGAGGTGTTGCGCGACACCTTCTCCGACGCCGTGCACCTGCGCAACGACATCTTCTCCTATGAGCGCGAGGTGCGGCAGGAGGGCGAGAACGCCAACGGAATCCTGGTGGTGGAGCGGTTCTTCGGCTATGAGACCCAGCGCGCCGCCGAGGTCGTCAACGATCTGCTGACCTCGCGCCTGCAACAGTTCGAGCACACCGCGCTCACCGAACTGCCGATGCTGTTCGCCGAGTACGCGGTCGCTCCGCAGGATCAGGCCGCGGTGGCCGCGTACGCGAAAGGCTTGCAGGACTGGCAATCCGGCGGCCACGAATGGCACATGCGGTCGAGCAGGTACATGAACAAGGGCGGTTCGGCGGCGAGCGATCCGTTGCCGCGGTTGTTCAAGCCGGTCGGGCTCGGCAGCTCCGCGGTGTACTTGTTCGCGCCCACGCAGGCCCTCGGGCCGGGCCGGGCGAAGAGCTTCCTGCGTCCGCGTTTCGAAGACGTCGGTCCGACGAAGCTGCCGGATTTCTATCTGCCCTACCAATTGCAGTTGAGCCCACACCTCGACACCGCCCGCGAGAACCTGATGGCCTGGGGCAAGCAGATGGGCTTCCACGGCCCGGTCCCGGAACTGGGCGGCCGCGCACTGTGGCGGCCGGTGGATCTCGAAGAGTTCGACTTCGCCTTGTGCTCAGCCGGTTTGGATCCCGATGCCACGCCCGCCGAATTGGATCTGTCGGCGAGCTGGCTCGCCTGGGGCACCTACGTCGACGACTACTACCCGCAGGTGTTCGGCCAGCGCAAGGACATCGTCGCGGCCAAGCTACAGGGCAAACGATTCTCCGCGTTCATGCCGTTGGAGGCCGAGGTCGTGCCGCCTGCGACCAACGGGATGGAACGTGGCCTCGCCGACCTCTGGCACCGCACGACCGCCATTCTCGACGACGAGCAGAAGCGCGAATTCCGCCGGGCCGTAGTGGCTTTCCTGGAGAGCTGCGAATGGGAGGTGGCCAACGATATCGCCAATCGCATCCCTGATCCGGTCGACTATGTCGAAATGCGCCGCCGCACTTTCGGTTCGGATCTCACCATGGCGTTGTCCCGGTTCTCGCACGGGCATCTGGTCCCGCCGGACGTCTATCGCACCCAGACGGTCCTGGACCTGGAGCACACCGCAAGCGACTACGCCACCATGGTGAACGACCTGTTCTCGTATCAGAAAGAGACACAGTACGAAGGCGACTTCCACAACGCGGTCCGGGTCATGCAGAACTTCTTCGACTGCGGTTCCGAAGAAGGCGTCGCCATCGTCAACGACCTGCTGACCGCCCGGATGCAGCAGTTCGAACGGATCGTCGGCAGCGAATTGCCCGCCCTCTACGAGGAATACGAGCTCGGTCAGGACGTGCGCGATTCGCTGGACCGGCGCGCGGTCGAACTCCAGGACTGGATGGCGGGAATCGTCAACTGGCACCAATCGTGTGGCCGCTACAAAGAGGCACAGCTCGAGGACCGCTATCGGCCGTCTGCTCCGCCCGAAGCGGTTGCCGCCGAGCAGGTTCCGGCGCCCAGCCCGGCGCCGTGCTTCACCCGGCCCACCGGCCTCGGCACCGGCGCCGCCCGCCTCGACGGGCTGCACCGCTCGCTGGTCGACATGTCGCACACGGTGTCGCCATGACCAGCGGCCGCGTGAGGACCGTATTGCTCGCCGCGCCAAGGTCTTTCTGCGCCGGCGTCGAGCGGGCGATCGACACGGTCGAACGATTACTGGCCGCGCCCGATCGGGAAGAGCCGGTCTATGTGCGCAAGCAGATCGTGCACAACACCCACGTGGTCGCCGATCTGGCGGCGCGCGGCGCGGTGTTCGTCGAGGAGCTCGACGAGGTGCCGCCGGGTTCGACCGTCGTCTTCTCCGCGCACGGCGTCTCCCCCGCCGTGCACGAGCAGGCGAAGGAACGCGGGCTGACCGTGATCGATGCCACCTGCCCGCTGGTCACCAAAGTGCATGCCGAGGCCCGGCGTTTCGCCGCCCGCGGCAACACCATCGTGCTGATCGGTCATGCAGGGCACGAGGAGGTCGAAGGCACGGCGGGCGAGGCCCCCGACGTGACCTTGGTGATCGACGGCCCGGACGAGGCCGCGGCGCTACAGGTTCCCGACGAGAGCCGGGTCGCCTATCTGACCCAGACCACGCTGTCGGTCGACGAGGCCGAGGAGACCATTCAGGCACTGCGCCAACGCTTTCCGCAATTGCACGGGCCGAGCAGCGCCGACATCTGCTATGCCAGCACCAACCGGCAGGAGTCGGTCGAGGCGGTCGCGCGGCGGAGCGACGTGGTGTTGGTGATCGGCTCGGAGAATTCGTCCAACTCCCGGCGCCTGGTGGAAGTCGCTCAGCGCCAAGGTGTTCCGGCCTACCTCATCGACGACGCGGCGGCGATCTCCCCAGCGTGGATCGAGTCGGCGAACACCATCGGCCTGTCGGCGGGCGCGTCCGCGCCGGCGGTGCTCGTGGACGCGGTCGTCGAGGCGCTGCGCGCCTGGGGGCCGGTCACCGTTCGCGAACACGTCACGGCGGTCGAGGACATCGCCTTCGCCCCGCCGCCCGACGTCCGGCACCTGCCATGACCACGGCCGTTGCCAACATTCAGAGAGGCCGCAATGACCAGCAGTGATCTCGGCCTGCCGACCGCACCCCCGCGCCACCGCACCCGCAGGCTCGATATCGGTGGCGTCCCGGTCGGCGGCGGCGCACCGATCTCCGTCCAGACCATGACCACCACCCGCACCGCCGATATCGACGGCACCCTGCAACAGATCGCCGCGGTGACCGCCGCGGGTTGCGACATCGTCCGCGTCGCGGTGCCGACGACCGAGGACGTGGCCGCATTGCCGACCATCGTCGCCCGCTCCCCGCTGCCGGTGATCGCCGACATCCACTTCCAGCCGCGCTATGTCTTCGCCGCGATCGACGCTGGTTGCGCGGCGGTGCGAGTGAACCCCGGCAACATCAAGCAATTCGACGACCGCGTCGGCGAGATCGCGAAAGCCGCTGCGGCGGCGGGCGTTCCGATCCGGGTCGGGGTCAACGCGGGCTCGCTCGACCCACGCCTGCTCGCCAAACACGGCTCCGCCACCGCGGAGGCGCTGGTCGAATCGGCGCTCTGGGAAGCGGCACTGTTCGAAGAGCACGGCTTCACCGACCTCAAGATCGCGGTCAAGCACCACGACCCGCGCACCATGATCGCGGCGAATCGGCTACTCGCCCAACGCTGTGACTATCCGCTGCACCTCGGCGTCACCGAGGCCGGGCCGATGTTCCAGGGCACGGTCAAATCGGCGGTCGCGTTCGCCATCCTGCTCGGCGAGGGGATCGGCGACACCATTCGCGTGTCCATCTCGGCGCCGCCGGTCGATCAGGTCAAGGCGGGCTGCCACATCCTGCAATCGCTCGGACTACGGCCGCGGAAGCTGGAGATCGTCTCCTGCCCCGGCTGCGGCCGTCTCCAGGTCGACATTCATCGGCTGGCCGGGCAGGTCGAGGCGGCGTTCGAGGGGTTCCCGCATCCGCTGCGGGTCGCGGTGATGGGCTGCGTGGTCAACGGTCCCGGCGAGGCCCGCGAGGCCGATCTCGGGGTCTCCTCCGGCAACGGCAAGGGCCAGATCTTCGTCCGCGGCAAGGTGATTCGCACCGTGCCCGAGCATCTCATCGTCGAAACGCTGCTGGCCGAGGCCATCACCCTGACCAGCGACCGGGAAGACGCACCGGCGGAGGGGATCTCATGACCACCGCGCATGCCGAGCCGGCGACTCCGGTGGATCTGGCCGCCATCCGGACCAGGGTGGACGACGCGCTCGAAAGCTTCCTGCGCGACAAGGCCACCTGCGCCGAACCGGCGTTGCCCGGCGAACTCACCGATACCGTGCTCGACTTTCTTTCGGCCGGCGGCAAGCGGATTCGCCCGCTGCTGTGTGTCCTCGGCTGGCACGCGGCGGGCGGCGGCATGCCCGTCCCGCAGGCAATCGTGCGGGCCGCGGCCTCGCTCGAACTGTTCCACGCCGCCGTGCTGATCCACGACGACATCATCGACAACAGCTACACCCGCCGCGATCACCCCACCGTGCATCGTGCGCTGGCCGACCGGTATCGGGATCGCCGCGACCCCGATCAGTTCGGCGCGCATGCCGCGATCGTCCTCGGCGACCTGACGATGGTCTGGTCGGCGGAGCTGCTGCACACCGCTCAGCTGACCGCGACCCAGCTGACCGAGGCGCTCACGGTGCTCGACGGCATGCGCGCGGACGTCATGTACGGCCAGTACCTGGACCTGATCACCACCGCGCGCCCGTCCCGCGATCTGGGTCGCGCGCTACAGATCATCCGGTACAAGACCGCGTCCTACACCTGCGAGCGCCCGCTTCAGCTCGGCGCGGTGCTCGCCGGTGCGCACCGCGGGGTGCGCGAGGCACTCACCGCTTACGCCTCGCCGGTCGGCGAGGCCTTCCAGCTACAGGACGACCTGCTCGGCGTCTACGGCGATCCGGCGAGCACCGGCAAGTCCGACCTGGAGGACCTGCGCGAGGGCAAGCACACGGCGCTGGTCGCGCTGGCCCTGGAACACGCCACCCCCGCGCAGTCCGCGCAACTGCTCGACCTGCTCGGCAATCCCGAACTCGACCATCGGCAGGCCGACACCTGCCGCGAAATCCTCACCGCCACCGCACGACCCCGCGTCGAAGCGATGATCCGCACCCGATGGGCGCAGGCAAACCGCGCCCTCGACGACGCACCCATCCCGGCCGCGGTCAGCCAAGCACTGCGCTACGTCGCAGACGTTGTCGTCTCGAGGAACACCTAAGAAAGGCCGCGCCATGGATAGTCTGCTCATTCTGCAAATCCTCGTGCCCGTCGCCGTCGGCGTCGTGGCGGTCATCGTCTTCGTGGTCGGCGACCGGCTGCGGCCGGAATCGTGGCGCCAGGACGAGGAAGAGGCGCCGGGCACCCTGGTGGTCGACCTGATCAACACCCTCTTCATGGCCGTGGCCGCCTTCGTCGTGGTGATCTGCTGGCAGCAGTACGACAACGCGCACAACCACACCATCTCGGAGTCCAAGGCGCTCATCGACGTCTACTGGACCGCGCACTCGCTGCCCGAACCGGAACATCAGCAGATCCAGAAGCTGGTCCACGACTACACCGAGCAGGTCGTCGAGGTCGAGTGGCCGGAGATGGACAACGAAGGGCGGATGAGCCAGTCCACCCAGGACACCCTGGATACGTTGCGGGACACCGTGATGGCGATCCAGTCGACCGACGACAACGTCACCGATCTGCGCGCCAGCGCGATCGCCGCGCTCGAGGCGGTCTCCCAGGCGCGCCACGATCGATCGATGGACGCCGACCTCGGCATGCCCGGATTCCTTTACACCGCTTTGTGGTTCACCACCATCCTGCTGTTGTTCACCGCGGTGCTCTCCGGTGTCGCGGTCTCCAAACGCAGCCTGCTGATGACCGCGCTGCTCGGCATCGTGGTCGGCGCGGCGATCGTCGCGATCTACGGCCTCGATCGGCCGTTCTCCGGCGGGAACATCGTGCCGAAGGACGCCTTCACCTCGGCGCTGTCCCGTTTCCAGCACATCACCTAGCGAATCTCGCTGCCCGACCATCGATTACGGATAGGGATGTGCGCGCATGGCACACACCAGAGGACTCGTCATCGCGGCGGCGCTGCCCGTCGCCGCGGTGCTGCTCGCCGGTCAGTCCGCGGTAGCGGTCGCCGACCCGGTACCGCCGGACTGGCTGCCGATCGGCGAAATCGTCACGGGCAGTGCGGCTCCGGCCGAGATCGATACCGGGAGCGCGTTCGCCGGGAACGAGTTGAGCCTCGGCCCGAGCAGCGCGTCCGCCGGGAACGGCACGGTCGGCAGCGGAAGTGTCGGCACACCACTCGGTCTCGGGCCGACCAGCGAACCCGCGCCCGCCCCGGCCGACGAGGCGGCCGCGCCGCAGCTCGGGCTCGAAGGCTCTGTCCAACTGCCTGATCCGGACTCCGACGACGTCCGAACGGCCTGCACCGGCAGTGTCGCGGTGGGCGGGGCGCTGATTCTGCTCGGCCTCGTGACCGGCAGTTCGCACGGTCTGCTCGGCTCGAGCGGGTCCGCGCTCGGCAGCGTGGTGGTCGGCAGTGCCGCCACCGGCAGCGGGCTGGTCTGTCTGCTGTGGCCGCGCGACATCCTGCCGCCGTTCCCTGGTATGCCGCTACTGCTCGCCCCGCCGGCGGTCGCGCTGCCGGTCTTCGAGGCGCCGCCGGTCGAGGCGCCACCACCGGTGCCCGAGCCGACCCCGATCACCCCGCAGGTGCCGCTCGTCCGAATACCGCCCGAGCCGGCGTATTTGGCGGAGGCCGAGGCGACGCCCGACCCGGTCGCATGGAACATCATGCAGCTACTGACGATCATGGTGGTCACGATCCTCACCACGGTGCGCGGCGCGACCATCGTCCGACGCACCAGACACGGTTAAGCGCGCCGCCACCATTCGAGGAAGTGCGCGAGCGCCGGCGCGTCCGAGCCGCGCATCCAGGCGATCTGAATGGCGATCTGCGGCGGGTTCGTGCCGAACGGAATGACGACGATGTTTTCGTGCGCGATGCGGGTCGCGCGTTTTCGGTCCAGCACGCTGATGCCGGTGCCGCTCGACACCAGGTCGAGGACCTGTTCGGCGTCGGATTCCTCGGCGACCAGGTTCGGCGCGCCGTCACCCCAGATATGGCTGACCAGCTCGTCGTAAAAGTCCGGTCCGGTCTGCCGGGACCAGAGCACGATCGGCTCGTCGACGATGTCGCCGATGTCGACGGCGTCTTTTTCCGCCAGCGGGTGTCCTTTGGAAACCACCACGGCGGCTTCCTGTAGCCCGATCAGGTGCGTCTGGACCCGCGGATGGGCGATATTGCCGCGCACGAATGCGACGTCGACCTCGCCCGATTCGAGTAGGTCGAGATTCCACGACGTCCAGCCCGTGATCGTCGACACATCGATGTCCGGAAATTCCTTCCGGAAGGACCTTATGCGCTGGGAAATATCGCTGTCGGAGCCCGATCGAGTGAAGGCGACCTTAAGCTCCCCGGCCGTGCCCGACGCCCGCGCGCGGACCGTCCGCTCCAGCTCGGCGGCGGCCGAGAGCAGTTGCTGAGCGCCCGCCTGCAACGCGAGACCGGCCGGGGTCATGACGAAGCCACGCCCGGTGCGCGCGAGCAGCTCGACGCCGAGCTCCTTCTCCAGCGCTTTGACCTGCTGCGACAGCGCGGGCTGGGTGATGTGCAGCGCCTCGGCCGCGCGACCGAAGTGTCGGTGCTCGGCTACTGCTAGGAAGTAACGAACGCGACGTAGGTCGTCCACGCGGTCAGCCTAGCCAGATAAGAGTTTCTTATCAACGGGAAGTAAATACGTATTGGACCTGGCGATCTTCGTGGGCCGAGACTGTAGCTACCGATCCAGTCCACGTCCGCTACCGCGAGAAGGTGTCCCGATGCCGACAGTCGCCGCCGCCATAGCCGAGAATCTTCGGGCCAGGCAGATATCCGAATTCTTCGGGCAGAGCCTGCCGTCGCTGCTGGTTTTGGCGGCCGAGGATCTTGGCATCCGCCAGATCGTTTATCGCACGGAAAACGCGGGCGGCACAATGGCCGACGGATTCGCCCGGATATCCGGGCATTGCTCCGTCGTGGTCGCGCAGAACGGCCCGGCGGCGACGCTGCTGGTGCCGCCGCTGACCGAGGCCGCGAAGGTCTCCATTCCGGTGGTCGCCTTCATTCAGGACGTGCCGAGCCCGATCCGCAACAAAAACGCGTTTCAGGAGATCGATCACCAGAGTCTGTTTTCCGGATGCACCAAATGGTTCGATCGCCTCGACGACCCGGATCGGGTGCACGACTATATCGACGCGGCGTTCCGGGCGGCGACCAGCGGACGCCCCGGTCCCGCGGTGCTGATGCTGCCGAAGGACGTCCTCGAACTGGTCGCACCGCCTACGCCCGAGCACCTCGGCCCGACCGTGTTCCCGCTCGATCGGATCCGGCCGCCCGAGGCCGGCGTCCGCGCCGCGGCCGAACTGCTGGCCAAGGCCAAGCGGCCGCTCGTCGTCGCTGGTGGCGGCGCGGTCTCCTCCGACGCGGGCGCCGCGCTGGCCCGGCTGAGCGACCTGGCGTCGTTGCCGGTCGCGACCACGCCGATGGGCAAGGGCGTCGTCACCGACACCGCAGACCTGAGCGTCGGCGTGATCGGCAATTACATGGGGCCGCACGGAGTTTCGCACGGGATGCGCGAATGGATCAGCGGAGTGGACACGGTCCTGCTCGCCGGGTCGCGCACCAACGAGAACGGCACCGACGGCTGGAGCCTGTTCCCCCGGGATGCCACCTTCATCCACCTCGACATCGACCCGACCGAGATCGGCCGCAACTACCCGTCGCTGCGCCTGGTCGGCGACGTCCGGACCGGCATCGACGACCTCGCGGCCGCATTGCGCGAACTCGACCTGAGCAGGCGCAGCGCCGACCGGCCCGCGATCACCGCACAGATCGCCAGGTCACGAGCCGAATTCGAGACCACGACCGCGGCCGTCCGTAGCTCGACGGCGCGGCCGCTGCGCCCGGAGCGGGTGGCCGACGAGATCAGCACCCTGCTGCCGGACGACGCGATCGTGGTCGCGGACGCCAGCTACTCCTCGATCTGGGTGGCCAACTACATCCGCGCCACCACCCATCGGCAGCGCTTCCTCCTGCCGCGCGGCATGGCCGGCCTCGGCTGGGGGCTGCCGCTGGCGCTCGGCGCGAAGGCGGCCCGGCCGTCCGCGCCGGTCATCTGCCTGGTCGGCGACGGCGGCTTCGCGCACTGCTGGGCGGAGATCGAGACCGCCGTCCGGGAGAACCTGGATGTCGTTGTGCTGGTACTGAACAACGCCATCCTCGGCTATCAGAAGCACGCCGAAATCGTCCAGTTCGGCAGGCCCACCTCGGCGGTCGAACTCGGGCACGTCGATCACGCCCAGATAGCCACCGCGTGCGGCGCGCACGGGCACACCATCCACACCGATGTGGAACTGCGCGAAGCACTTTCGAAGGCGATCGTCGACCCGGCCACCACCGTCCTCGACATCATCACCGACTCCGACGCCTACCCGCCCATCACCGGGTGGGACACCAATCCTGCCCTTGCCGACCATCTCATCGACCAGCAGCTCAATCGATAACACACTTCGAGAAAACGGAGACTCCCATGGCATTCGACTACACGGCCTTTTTCGAGCGCAGAATCGACGACATCAGAGCGTCGGGTCAGTACCGGACATTCGTCGAGATCGAGCGCCTGGCCGGGCGATTCCCGCACGCGGTGCACCACCACCGGGACGGGCTGCGCGAGATCACGGTGTGGTGCAGCAACGATCACCTCGGCATGGGCCAGTTTCCCACCGTGGTGGAGGCCATGCACCGGTCGGTGAATCGCTCGGGTGTCGCGGCAGGTGGGTCGCGCAATATCTCCGGCAACAACCACACCCACATCCTGCTGGAACGTGAAGTGGCACAGCTGCATCGCAAGGAAGCGGGCCTGACCTTCATCACCGGTTACGCGGTGAACGACGCCGTGCTCGGCGTGCTCGGCAAGGAACTGCCCGGCGCCATCTTCTTCTCCGACGAGCAGAACCACGCGTCGATGATCCTCGGCATGCGCGCCTCGCGCGCCGAACGGCAGATCTTCCGGCACAACGATCCGGCCCATCTCGACGAGCTGCTCTCGGCCACCGACCCGGACCGCCCGAAAATCGTTGCCTTCGAATCGATCTACTCGATGGACGGCGATGTCGCGCCGATGCCCGAATTGTGTGCCGTGGCAAAGAAACACGGCGCGCTGGTCTACGTCGACGAGGCGCACTCGGTCGGCATGTACGGCCCGGAAGGCTCCGGCATGGCCGCCCACATGGGCTGCGCGGACCAAGTCGACCTGCTGATGGGCACTTTCGCCAAGGGGTACGGCACGCTCGGCGGCTACCTGACCGGGCCCGCGCCGATCCTGGACGCGGTGCGCAGCTTCGCGCCGGCGTTCATCTTCACCCTCGCCATGCCGCCCGCCCTCGCGGCCGCCGCGCTGGCCAGCGTGCGCCACCTACGCGAATCCGACAACGAGCGGATCCTGCTGCACCACCGGGCGCGGCTTCTCCAGGACCTGCTCACCGACGCCGAAATCCCGTTGGTGTCCACCGAAAGTCATATCGTTCCCGTGCTCGTAGGTGATCCGTACAAATGCAAAGAACTGGCCGATATCCTGCTCGAGGAATACCGGCAATACGCCCAGCCGATCAACTTCCCGTCCGTCGCGCGGGGCACCGAGCGCCTCCGGATCAACCCGTCGCCGGTCCACAGTCCCGCGGCCGTGCACCGCTTCGCCGAGATCATCGACACCGTCTGGTCGCGGCTGAACCTGCCCCGCCGTCCGGTCCTCCCGATCGCCACCCACGATGCGCTGGAGAAGGTTTCGGTATGAGTATCGAGACGGCGCCGAAGCCACCCCGGAGCCTGCATCCGGTGGCGGAGGCTGAGCCCCCGACGCCGTGGGCTCAGCACATACTTCTCTACGCCGCGTTCTTCCTGATGGGCGCCGAAATGTATTTGGTGGCACCGATGCTGCCGGGTATCGCCCAGTCGTTGCACGCGTCGGTCGCCGCCTCCGCCACCATCGTCACCGCGTACGTGCTGGTCTACGCCGTCGCCGGGCCGCCGTTCGGCATCCTCGCCGACCGGTATCCGCGCCGCTGGTCGATCCTGCTTGGGTCCCTGGTCTTCATGCTCGGCAACCTGGCGTGTGCGGCGGCGAGTTCACTGCCGATGTTGATCGCGGGCCGCGGCATCACCGGGCTCGGTGCGGCGATCGCGGCGCCGGCGATCTGGGCCTATCTCGCCGAACGGACGCCGCAGCACCGGCGCGGACGGGTGATTTCGCTCGGCGCGAGCGTCTATTCGCTCGGGCAGGTGCTCGGCGTGCCGCTCGGCGCGGGCCTGGCCTCGCTGACCAGTTGGCGGTGGCCGTTCCTGGCCGTCGGCGTGCTGATGATCGCGGTGTCGGCCGTGCTGTACCTGCGCCTGGAGCACATCCCGGCGACCGGAACGTCACGCGGCTTCACGGCGCTGCTGGCACCGTGGACGCAACCTCGAATCAGCCTGGGGCTCATCGCGACTCTGTTCCTGCAGGCGGGTCGCCTCGGCGCGTACACCTTCGTCGGTGTGCTCTTCGCGCAGCGATTCGGCTTCAGCCTCAACACACTTGGTCTCGTCGGACTGCTCGTGGGCGCTGGGTCGTTGATCGGCTCGCTGAGCACCGGGACCATCCTCGATCACCTGCACCGGCGCAACGTGAGCGGCGTGTGGGTGTCCGTCGTCGCCGCGGCGGCGTTCGCGCCCTGTGCCGCAGTGGCTTTGAGTACGGACAGCATGATCCTCGCCCTGGTGGCTTTGACGCTGTGGTGCGTGTTCGGCGGGGCGTTCTACTCCAGCCAGCAGGCCTACCTGTCCTCGGCCGATCCGACCCAGCGGGCGTCCGTCGTCGCCTGGAACAACTCGATGATGAACGCGGGCATCGCGATCGGCACCACCCTGCTCGGCACGCTCACCGTCGGCAGCGCCGCCTTCGCCGGCCTGACCGGCTTCCTCGGCCTGGCCGCGACCCTGGTCGCGGCCGCGCTGCTCGTGCTCATTCGAAAGGATCGTCAGCCAGCATGATTCCCTTTCCGGCCACCGCACCCAGCCGCACCGCCCTGCCCGTCGCCGCCTGGGCGCTGGGTCCCTACATCTACGACGGCAACGGAAACGACTACCTCGACGGCTCTTCCGGCGTCCTCAACGTCAATGTCGGGCATTCGCATCCGAAGGTCCTGCAAGCCATCGAGACTCAGCTCGGGCAGCTGACCTTCGTGCACCGCACGCAATTCCGGAACGCGCCGGCGCTGCGGCTCACCGAGCGGCTGCTATCGATAGCGCCCGCCAACACCGCGGCGGTCGAGTACAGCAACTCCGGGTCCGAGGCCAACGAATGCGCGCTGCGACTGGCCTTCGCCTATCAGCATCGGCGCGGCAAGCCGCAGCGCACGGTCATCCTGTCCGAGGAGCCCAGCTATCACGGGATGACGGCGGCGGCGCTGTCCATCACCGGCAGTCCCAACAAGCGTGATCCGTCGGTGGAGCCACTGCTGGGGCCGAGCGCGAACCGAGTTCTGGTGCGGCCCAAGCCCGGTCGGCGGCGGGCCACGCACGAAGAATGGGCGCAGGCGTTGCTCGCCGTCGGCACGTCCAAGGTCGCCGCGATCGTCATCGAACCGCTCGGCGGCGCGTCGTCGGGCGCCTCGCCGATCGACATCGACACGATGCAGTGGCTGCGGCGGGAGACGAGGGACAACGGGATCGTGCTGATCGCCGATGAGGTCATGTCCGGGTTCGGGCGCACCGGAAAGTGGTGGGCCTGCAACCATTCCAATATCGCTCCGGACATTCTGACCTCGGGCAAGGGCGTCACCGGTGGCTACACCAGTCTGGCGGTCACCTTTGTCACCCAGACCATCACCACGGCGATCGCGGAGCCACTTGGCCCGATCGCGCTGGGGCACACCATGTCCGCGAATCCGCTCGCCTGTGCGGCGGCGAACGCGGTGCTGAGCGTTATCGAAGAAGAAGGGCTGCTGAGCAATGCGGCCAAGACGGGCGAGCTGCTCGCGGAGACGTTGACCGGGCTGTGCGACCGCTATCCGACGCTGTTGTCGGATCAGTCGGGCATCGGATTGATGCGGGCGTTGCACATCAGGCCCGATCAACCGGCGGACACCAACAAGCGAATCATCGCTGCTGCCAAAGCGAACGGGCTCGTGCTGTGCCCGGCGGGCATCGGCCAGCCGACCAACTCGGTGCTGGTGGCTCCCCCGCTGAACAGCACGCCGGAAGTTATCCATGAGCTGACCGATCGGCTGAACAAGACGCTGTCGGCGGTTTCCGAGATCGGAGTCGAAAATGCCTGACGTGGCCGAACTGCTCGCCGCTGTGCCCACGGATCTGTGGATCGGCGGCAAGCAGGTGCCAGCGGGGCGCACTTTCCCGGTGTTCAACCCCGCGACCGGTGAGGTGCTGATCGAGGTGGCCGACGCGTCGGCGGCCGATGGCGCTCGCGCGCTCGACGCCGCTGCCGAAGCGCAGGCGGCATGGGCCGCGACGCCGGCTCGTGAGCGTGCCGAAATCCTCCGGCGCGCATGGGAACTGGTCATCGCGCTACGCGACGAATTCGCCTTGCTGATGACTTTGGAGATGGGTAAGCCGCTGCCCGAGAGCTATGGCGAGGTCACTTACGGCGCGGAGTTCCTGCGCTGGTTCGCCGAGGAGGCAGTCCGCATACACGGCCGCTACACGCACGCGCCGTCGGGCAGCGGTCGCATCATCGTCACCAAACAACCCGTCGGGCCGACGCTGGCCATCACGCCGTGGAACTTCCCGCTCGCCATGGGCACCCGCAAGATCGCCCCCGCGCTCGCGGCCGGCTGCACGATGGTGGTCAAGCCGGCCGCCGAGACGCCGCTGACCATGCTGCTGCTCGGTCAGGTCTTCGCCGACGCCGGACTGCCGCCCGGCGTGCTGTCGATCCTGCCGACCGCCGACGCCGCATCGCTCACCGATCCCATGTTCACCGATGACCGGCTGCGCAAGATCACCTTCACCGGATCGACCGGTGTCGGCAAAATCCTGCTCGCGCAATCGGCTACGCGTGTACTGCGGGCCTCGATGGAGCTGGGTGGCAACGCACCGTTCGTCGTGTTCGCCGATGCCGATCTCGATGCCGCGGTCGACGGCGCGATGGCGGCGAAGATGCGCAACACCGGCGAGGCCTGTACGGCGGCGAACCGATTCCACGTCGACAATGCGGTCCTCGCGGAGTTCACGACCAAGCTGACCGACCGGATGGGTGCGCTGAAGATCGGTCCAGGGCATCTCGACGGGGTGCAGGTCGGGCCGCTGATCAGCGAGAAGCAACGCACCACGGTCGCCGAGCTGGTGCGCGACGCGAAGGAGAAGGGCGCGCGCGTCACCACCGGCGGAGCGAGCATCGCGGGCGAGGGCTATTTCTACGAGCCGACCGTCCTGGCCGATGTCCCCGCCGACGCGCGCATCCTGCGTGAGGAGGTGTTCGGTCCGGTCGCCGCGATCACCGGCTTCGACGGCGAGACGGAGGGGATCATCGCCGCCAACAACACCGAATTCGGGCTCGCCGCATACATTTACACCAAAGACCTCGATCGTGCCCTGCGCGTCGCGGAGGCGCTCGAGACCGGCATGGTCGGCGTGAACCGCGGCGTAATCTCCGACGTCGCCGCCCCTTTCGGCGGCGTCAAGGAATCCGGCCTCGGTCGCGAGGCGGGCACCGAGGGTATCGAGGAATACCTCGAAACCAAATACATCGCGCTGCCTTAGCCCTCCTGACCTTCGAGTTCGCCGAGTACCTGCCTGCCGATGGCGAAGGCCGCGTTCGCGGCAGGCACGCCGGCGTAAGCGCCGGTGTGCAGCAGGACTTCGGCGATCTCCTCGGTGGTCAGGCCGTTGCCGATGGCGGCGCGCACGTGCATCGCGATCTCCTCGTGCCGGCCGAGGGCGGTGAGTATGGCGAGGGTTATGCAACTTCGGGTGCGCCGGTCCAGGCCGGGGCGGGTCCAGATCGATCCCCAGACCGCCTCGGTGATGTATTCCTGGAAGGGGCGGGTGAATTCGGTGGTCTTGGCTTCGGCGCGGTCGACGTGCGCGTCGCCGAGGACCTCGCGCCGGACCCGGTCGCCCTGCTGTGCGCGCTCGTTCACGAATTCTCCTTCAGGTGGCCGAGAATCAGGTCGTTGATGGCGTCCGGTTGTTCGACGTTCGCCAGATGTGCTGCTGGGCTGACGATTTCGAGACGCGCCAGCGGGATCGTTTCGACTATTCGCTCGGCGTGCGGCGGTGGGGTCGCCGGGTCATCCGCGCCTGCGATGACCAATGTGGGCGCGCTGATCGTGGCCAGGTGGGTCACGATATCCATCGTCTCGATCGCCGCACAGCATGCGGCGTAGCCCTCGGCGGGCGTGGCGGCAACCATCTCCGCGTAGCCGGTGGTCAGTTCAGGGTTGGCAGCGCGCCATTGCGGGGTGAACCAGCGCCCCACGGCCGCCGCGGCGACAGCTTTGGTTCCCTGGGCGCGAACGAGAGTGGCGCGGTCGGCCCAGCCGCTGGGCGGGCCGAGTTCGGCCGACGTGCAGCACAGCGTCAGAGTGCGCAGCCGATCCGGCACGTGCCCGCCGACCCACATGCCGACCATGCCGCCGAGCGACAGGCCGACGAAATGGGCCCGGCGGATTTGCAGCCGGTCGAGCAGCGCGAGCACGTCGGAGCCGAGATCGGCGAGGGAATACGGACCGGATGGCACCGGTGAACCGCCATGGCCGCGATGGTCGTAGCGCACGACCCGATAGCCCGCTTCAGCGAGCGCGGTGACCTGCGGTTCCCACATCCGCATATCGCTGCCGAGCGAGCCGCTCAGCACGATGGGTGGGCCATCGGCCGGTCCGTGGAAGAGATAGTCGACCTCGACCGTTTTCCGCTCAGACATCGAAGAAGACTGTCTCGCCCGCGCCTTGCAGGTGCACGTCGAACACATAGCCGTCGCCCTCGCGGACTGCGATCAAGGTGCCCCGGCGCCCTGGTGGCACCGTGGCCAGCACCGGGTCGGTCGAATGCCGGTCGGCGTGCTCGGGGAAATAGACCCGGGTGACCAGCCGATGCAGCAGCCCGCGGGCGAACACCGACATGTCGAGGTGCGGCGCCTGCGACCCGCCCGCGCCGTCGCATACCGGGCCGGGAACGACCGTGTACAACGCGAATTCGCCCTGCCGCGTATCGCTGCGCGCGAACCCCGCTCTCCCACCGTCGGATTCACGAAGATCTGCCTGCCAGGTCTCGACCATCGCGTCATCGATGGCCGTGCCGGCACCGTCGAACACCCGCCCGCGGATCCATACCGCGCCCGGCGTCCCCGACGGCACCGCGAACGGCCCGGTCTCCTCGATCAGGCCGATGTGCAGATAGGGCCCCACGGTCTGCGACGGAGTGCTGCCCACGCTAGTCATCGTCGTCCTCCTCGTCTTCGAACGGTGTCGCGTCGTGACCGCGCAGCACGATGTCGAACTCGAACGCGAGGGCCTGTTCCGGCTCGCTGCGCTGGTAATCGAAACGGCTGACCAGCCGTTCGCGCGCGTGCTCGGGCACCGAGTTGTAGACGGGATCCTGGAAGAACAGCGGATCGTCCGGGAAGTACATCTGCGTGACGAGGCGCTGGGTGAAGGCCTGCCCGAACAGCGAGAAGTGGATGTGCGCGGGCCGCCACGCGTTGTGGTGGTTGCGCCAGGGGTATGCGCCGGGCTTGATCGTGGTGAACTCGTAGCGCCCGGCCGCGTCGGTGTAGGTGCGCCCGGCGCCGTCGAAGTTGGGGTCCAGCGCGGAGTTCCAGCGATCGCGGTCGTGCCGGTAGCGCCCGCCCGCGTTGGCCTGCCAGATCTCGACCAGCGAGTGCGGGATCGGCTTGCCGTCGCCGTCGAGCAGCCTTCCGTGCACGATGATCCGCTGCCCGATCGGCTCGTCGGCGTGCTGCGCGGTCAGGTCGTTGTCCTTGGGGCCCAGCCGATCCGAACCGAACACCGGGCCGGTGAGCTCGGTCAGCCGCTGCGGCAACAGGATCAGCGATTCGCGCGGGTGCCGCAGCACCGTGGAGGTGTAGTCCGAGAAGTCCAGCGGCGGATGGGTTCCGGCCGGGTCACGGCGGTAGCCGGTCAGGTGCGGCGACGCGCACGGTCGAGTGTTCATGATGTTGCCTCCAAGACGACGGCGAGGCCTTGCCCCACGCCGATGCACAGTGCGGCGAGACCCCATCGGCTGCCGCGGCGCCGCATTTCGCGGGCCAGCTGGTTGACGAGGCGGGCGCCGGACGCGCCGAGCGGGTGGCCGAGCGCGAGTGCGCCGCCGTTGACGTTCACCAGCTCTGGGTCCAGCTCGGGCCAACCGCGTAGGCAGGCAAGGGATTGCGCGGCGAACGCCTCGTTCAGTTCGACCACGCCGATCTCGCCCCAGCCGATTCCGGCTCGTTGCAACGCGATTCGCGCGGCCCGCACCGGTCCGATGCCGAACTCGTCGGGGTCGACGCCTGCCGCGCCGCGTCCGGCGATCCGGGCCAGTGGTGCTCGGCCGATGCGATCGGCGAGTGACTCGTCGCCGAGCAGCAGCGCGGCGGCGCCGTCGCTCAATGGTGAGGCGTTGCCCGCGGTTACGGTTCCCTGCTCGCGAAACGACGGTCGCAACCGGGAGAGGGTGTCCACCGTCGTGTCCGGTCGCATCGGTTCGTCACGAGTGAGTTCGGTGCGGGGAACGGGAACGATGTGGTCGTCGTAGAAGCCGTTGTCCCACGCCTTCGCGGCGAGTTGATGGCTGCGCGTAGCGAATTCGTCCTGGGCGGCGCGATCGATGCCGAAACGGTCGGCGAGCAGCTCGGTGCTCTCGCCCAGTGACACCGTCCACTGCGCGGGCATCGCCGGGTTGACCATGCGCCAACCGAGGGTGGTCGAATGCAGCGTGGCATCACCGGCCGGGAATCCTTTGGGCGGCTTGGTCATCACCCACGGTGCGCGGCTCATCGATTCCACGCCGCCCGCTACGACAACTGCGGCGTCGCCGGTCTCGATCGACCGGGAGGCGTGCAGGACTGCGTCCAAACTCGAGCCGCACAAACGGTTTACGGTCGTGCCGGGCACCGAGGTGGGCCAGCCGGCCAGCAGCGCGCCCATCCGCGCGACGTTGCGGTTGTCCTCACCGGCCTGGTTGGCGGCGCCGAAGATGACGTCGTCCACCGTCGATGGATCCAGGTGTGTGCGTTCGGCCAACGCGCGAAGGACATGGGCGGCAAGGTCGTCGGGACGAACGCCGGCGAGGACTCCGCCGTAGCGACCGAAAGGTGTTCGCACGCCGTCGTATAGGAACGCACCAGTCATGACGCCGCCTGCAAGGTGTGCAGCGCCGCGAGTTCGGCGGCGGTCGGCGGCTCGGTAATCTCCAGGTCGGCAGCGACTTTCAGCTCCCAACCGGTGGCCGCCCGCACCTGCTCGACCGTCACCCCCGGATGCACCGCGGTAAGCACCAACTCGCCGTTGTCATCCGGCCGCATGATGCCCAGATCCGTGATCACCTGCGTCGGTCCCGCCCCGCGCAGCCCGAGCCGCGCCCGCTCGCCGCCACCGCGCCCGTGCCCGAACGAAGTGACGAAATCGACTCGCTCGACGAAGGATTTGCGCGATTGGCGGACGACGACGAACACCTCACCGCAGGACGCGGCGATCTCCGGCGCGCCGCCCGCCCCGGGCAGCCGCACCTTGGGATTGCGGTAGTCGCCGATGACGGTGGTGTTGATATTGCCGAATCGATCCAGCTGTGCGGCACCGAGAAACCCGATATCGATGCGACCCGGCTGCAACCAGTAGTTGAACACCTCCGGCACGCTGATCACCGCGTCGGCGGTCTCGGCGAGGATGCCGTCGCCGATCGAGGCGGGCAGCCGGCCCGGCTTGGAGCCCAGCGTGCCGGACTCGTAGATCAGCACGAGGTCCGCCGCGTGCGTGGTGCGTGCCAGATTCGCTGCGGTGGAGGGCAATCCGATGCCGACGAAGCAGCGCTTACCTCCGCACAAGGCCCGCGCGGCGGCGACGGTCATCGTCTGGTCCGAGGTCACCCCGGTCATGCCACGCTCCCTGCGATGTCGGCGAACACGTGCTCCTGGAGCCAATCGGCGAATCGTTCTCGATCCCGGCTGATCTCGTCCCAGGCCGCGTAGTAGGCGTTGTCTCGTTCGGAATACCCGTGCGCGTAGGAAGGATTCGCGCCGCCGGGAACCTCGGCGACCGCGGTCACCGCCCAGGCGGGCAACACGATCGCGCCAGGCATCGGCGTCAGCTCGTCGACGATCTCTTCGACGGTGACGATGCTGCGTCGAGCCGCGAGCACGGCTTCCTTCTGCACGCCGAGCAGGCCCCACAGCTGCACATTTCCGGCCCGGTCCGCGCGCTGCGCGTGAATCACCGTGACATCCGGGTTGATCGCGGGCACCGCGGTCAACTGCTCACCGGTGAACGGGCAGGTGATCGGCTTGATGGTCTCGGTGACCGACGGCAGATCGGTGCCGACGTAACCGCGCAGCACCGCGAACGGCAGACCGGAGGCACCCGCGACATACCGGTTGGCCATGCCCGCGTGGCTGTGCTCCTCGATCTCCAGCGCGCGCGGCCAGGAGTGCTCGACCGCGTCCCGAAACCGGTGCAGCGAACCGACACCGGGGTTGCCGCCCCAGGAGAACACCAGCTTGGCCGCGCACCCGGCGCCGATCAACTGGTCGTAGACGATGTCCGGGGTCATCCGGACCAGGGTCAGCTCGCGCCTGCGCTGGCGGATGATTTCCTGCCCGGCGGCCACCGGGATCAGGTGGGTGAAACCCTCGAGCGCGACGATGTCGCCGTCGTGGACGTGCTCCGCCACCGCGTCCGCCAAGGACGAAATCCGGGCCACAATCACTCCTTTGCTTTCGTAGGGACTATTTGGGGTGCTGCCAGCCGGTGTACGCCTCGGCGAAATACGCTGCGCCATGGCGTGATCCGGTGAGCATCGACAGTTCACCGTGTTGGCGCTGTCGATCGAAGGGCGACGCGTCGGCGGTCGTGTGCAGCATCGTGGTCGCCCAGTAGGAGAAGTGCTGGGCACGCCAGACGCGGTTCAGGGCGCGTTCGGTGTAGTGGTCGAGGACGTCGGCGTTGCCGGTGCGGTAGAAATCGGCGATCACCTCTGACAGCACGGCGACGTCGGCGAGGGCCAGGTTCAGGCCTTTCGCGCCGGTCGGCGGGACGGTGTGGGCGGCGTCGCCGGCGAGCAGCAGTTTGTCGTGGCGCATCGGCGCGGTGACGTAGGAGCGGAACGGCAGCACTGTTTTCGCGCCGATCGGGCCCTCGGCGAGTTCGAAGCCGTTGCCGTTGACCCGCTTTCGCATCTCGGTCCAGATCCGGTCGTCGTCCCAGTCCGCCGGACGCTCGTCGGGTCCGCACTGGAAGTACATCCGTTGCATCGCCGGCGTGCGCTGGCTGATCAGGGCGAAGCCGAAATCCGAACGGGTGTAGATCAATTCGTCGTGCGAGGGTGGGGCCTCGACCAGGAACCCGAACCAGGCGAACGGGTACTCGCGGAACCATTCGTCGCGCACGCCCGCCGGAAAGGCGTGCCTGCACATCGATCGGGAACCGTCCGCGCCCACCAGCAGGTCGGCCTCGACCCGCGTCCGGGCGCCGTCCGGCTCGGTGAACGTCATCGCGGGGCGGGTACCGGAGAGATCGACGACGGTGTCGGTGACGCCGTAGCGCACGTCTCCCCCGTCGGCCGTGCGCCGCACCGACAGGTCCATGAAGACCTCGGTTTGCGGGTACAGCCACACGGATTCGCCGACCAGTTCCCGGAAGTCGATCCGGTGGTTCTCACCACGGAAGCGCAGGACGACGCCGTCGTGCCGCAGGCCCTCGGTGAGCACCCGATCGGAGACGCCCGAATCCACCAGCAACCGAACCGAACCCGCTTCCAGAATCCCCGCCCGGATGGTCCCCGCGATCTGCTCGTACCCGCGGTTGTCGATCACGATGCTCTCGATGCCCGTGCGGTGCAGCAGGTGGGACAGCAGCAAACCGGCCGGGCCGGCGCCGACGATCGCTACCTGGGTGCGGGTCGTCATGCCGGGCGTACCTCGCGTTCGGTCAGCGGGGTCGACTCCACCGGCACGAGACCGTCGACGGTGGTGCGGGGAACCGCGGCCATGGCGAGCAATCCGATTCCGGCGACGGCGGCGAAAAGGTAGAAGCCCCAGGGGTTCGCGGAGCCGACGACGATGAGCCAGCCGGTGATGGTCGGGCCGAAGATCGCGCCGAGCCGTCCGACACCAGCGGCGAAACCCATAGCTGTGGCGCGGATTTCGGCCGGGTACGCCTGAGTGACGTAGGCGTAGATGAGCACCTGGGCGGAAAAGACGAAGATGCCCGTGACGAGTACCAGCGCGTTGAGCAGCACGGTGCTCGAAATCTTGACGCTGAGCAGCGCGAGGAATACCGCCGCCGCGCCGAACCAGACGAGCACGGTCGGTTTGATGCCGCGTCGATCGGCGAGGGTTCCGGCGGTGAGCAGGCCGATGACCGCGCCGATGTTCAGCATCAACAGAACCGTCAGCGAGGTGGACATGTTGTATCCGGCGTCGCGCATCAGCTTCGGCAGCCAGGTGTTCAGGCCGTACACGAGCAGCAGTCCCATAAACGAACCGACCCAAACACCCAGCGTCGCGCGCAGATACAGCGGTTGCAGCAACACCGTCGGCCGCACCCGGGTAGGTGCGCCCTTGGCCGCGAGGTAGGCCTCGGACTCGGGCAGCTTGGCCCAGATCACCGGCAGCAGCAGAAGTCCGGCAACGCCGCCGGCGTAGAACAGCGGCTGCCAATGCGGGATGACGCGCAGCGCGATCAACGCGGTGAGCACCGCGCCGGTGTGATATCCGGTCATGGTGATCGTGCTGGCGAAGGCCCGGCGCGCCGGCGGCATGTGCTCGGCCATGAAGGTCAGCGCGGTCGGCAGGCATGCGCCGAGGCCGAGGCCCGCGATCAGCCGGAACGCGGCGAAGACGCTCACCGACCCGGCCAGCGGCACCGCGGCGGTGAACAGCGAGAACAGGGCGATCGAGCAGAGCAGCATCCGGCGACGGCCGTACCGGTCGGCGATCGGTCCCGAGGCGGTCGCGCCGATCGCCACCCCGACCAGCGAAATGGTCGCGGCGAAAGTCGCACTGGCCGCGGTGAATCCGATGTGCTTCTGATCGATGAGCGTAGGAATGACAGCGCCGAGAACGACGAGGTCGTAGCCCTCCAGCAGTACGGTCAGCCAACAGAGCACGGCTGACCAGGACAACAACTTCTTCATAGTGGAGTTCGATTCTGCAGAGCATTTGTGATTGCCATCACGCTACGATCGACCGAATCAGAAATCCAATAGATGTTTTTCCCTGTCTGCATAGAGGGTATCTATGTGCAGGGTTCGGATGCTCGAGCCAACTCGTAGCAATCGAAGGTCCGTTCAGCGTTGTTCGTGGTCGCGCAGCCAACCACCGAGGTCCGCAAGCGGCTGCGGTTGGATCGGGCCGATCGGGTCGTGTTGCAGATCCGCGGCCGCACTCAGCGAGTGACCGGACTGCGGATAGATGCGCAATGTGTGATCACGACTTCCGTTGTTGGCCAAGGCTTTATCGATACGGACAGCGGCCTCCACCGATACGTTGCTGTCGTTCTCGCCGTGCAGGGTAAGGAATGGGATGTCCCGAAGCGCGGCAGCCTGAGCGGCGACATCGGGCAGCGTGGAAGGTGCGCCATAGAGGTGGAAGATTCCGCCGGCCAGCTGATCATCGACGAACTTCACTGCCGCAGTGGGTAGTTCGTTGTCGAGATCGATCCGCCCGTTTCCATCGGTATCGAAAGCTGGGTTCAACGCGGACTGCTCCGACGCGATGTCCTCAGCCAGCACACTGACGAGCTCGTGCGCCACCACACCACCATCGCCATGCCACGCCCGACTCAGCTCCGCGGCACCTACCGACCCGTCCACAGCAAAGTTCCGCAGATAAGGCCGCACAACCCGTTCCCACTGCGCAATCAGCCCATCCCGCCACGGAACACCCACCGCCCCTTGCACAATCACCCCACGCAGATTCGACATCCCCTTCGCCGCCTCGGCCACAACAGTCGTGCCTTCACTCCACCCGAAGAGATAAACCCGCTGCGAGTCGATCCTCGGATCGTTCGCCACCGCACGCACAGCACTACGAACATCATCGACCAACTGCGTCATCGTGAGATCGGTCCCGAACCGCGGATCGATATCACCAAGCCCATTGACGTAGTGCTTGTTATACCGCAACGCCGCAAACCCCTGCCGCGCAAGCGAACTGGAGACATCCGCAAACAGATGCCCACGCGACGTCCCACCCTCACTCGCATCATCGGCATTCAAATCCTCCGGGCCCGACCCACCCACCAGCACAACAACCGGCGCCGGCCGATCCCCCGCCGGATAGGTCACCTCCCCCTTCGAAACGAAGTCACCGAACGAAATAGTTAGCGGCGAAGATCTCACCGAAGCATCCGACTCGGCAACACCACTACAGGCAGTCGCAACAACAGCGACAAGACCGATCAAGACCACAAGCATTCGACGCGAGCGCATACACGAGACGCTATGGACCCCCACCTCAACCGTCGTCACACCAGAGTGTGAGCCCGATTCAGTACCAGCGAACCACTCCCTGACCTCGTGAAGGTTGCGACAAGTTAGCTATTTACAAGTCGATGCGAACAAGCTATCTTCGATCAATTCGGTCAGTTCAATTACCAGATGACTGGAGGTCGTACCGAGCACTCGCACCTGTCGAGCCGAGAAGGAAACGACCATGTGGATGGGAGATCTTCGCGCTATCGCCTTGCCGGGGACCGGGCCCGAGGATGTGGCGGTGGATGCGCACGGTTGCTTGTATACCGGGGTCGGTACGAATCAGATTCTTCGAATCAGCCCGGGTGACAACGGCATCGATGTCATTGCCGAACTTCCGGCGCGGCCGGCGGGGATCGAGTTGCTCGGTGATCGGGAAATCGTGGTCTGCGCAAACGAAGCGGGGCTGCTCGCGGTGGATATCCGCACCGGCGAGACACGAATACTTGCCGATACGGTCGGCGGCGGGCCACTCTATGCGGTCAACAACGCGACAGTTGCTGCCGATGGCACCATCTACTTCACCGACGCCACCATCGAGCCGGGACTGACGCGTCTCTGGACCAGTAGTTATCCGCCATGGAAGGAAGCGCTGTTCGCCGCCGAGCCCACCGGTCGACTGCTGCGGCGAAGCACCGACGGCACGGTCGAGGTCCTGCTCGACGGGTTGAGTTTCGCCAATGGCGTCACGCTCGCTGCGGACGAATCCTTCGTCGTGGTAGCGGAATCCACCGCGCGCAGACTGTCACGAGTGTGGCTCACCGGGCCTCGGCGTGGGCGCGACGAACTGTTCGTCGGGGGTCTCCCGGGCGAGCCGGACAACCTGTCGACCGACAGCACCGGACTGATCTGGGTGGCGATCTCCGGCACCTCGGTCCCGGACGAGACCGGCGTCTTCGCGTTCGACACCGCGGGCACGATCGCGTTCCGGCACCTCGACACGATAGGCATCCTGTCCATGGTCTCCGGCGTCCGCCGCCACGGGAACACCCTCTACCTCTCCTCGCTGCGCGACCCGTTCATCGCCGCGGCGCAGCTCATCACCAACGACATCGCGCGAGTCGAGTTCGGCCTGTCCGCCGCGTCGAACGACAGCGAGAAACTGGGCGCTTGATCCCCCGATGCGCGAGGCCCGTCTGACGACGTTCCTTGCTGCTACCGCGTCATCCCAGTACTGTCGAGACAAACAGACAAAATTTGTCTCGCGCATCTCGAGAGGGAGACGTCATGCCGAACCTTCCCACAAAACAGCAGCTCATCGCCATCATGCAGCGAAACGTCGTCAACCCGATCGTCCAACGGTTCGCCCGCCAGACCGTGCTGGAAACCACCGGACGCAACAGCGGCCTACCCCGGCTCACCCCGATCGGCGGCAGCCGGACCGAGGATCAGTTCTGGTTCGTCTCCGAATACGGCGAGAAGTCCCAGTACATCCGAAACATCATGGCCGACCCCACCGTTCGGGTCCGGCTGCGCGGTCGCTGGTACACCGGCACCGCACACCTGATGCCCGAGGACGACGCGCGCCGCCGGCTACGCGCCCTGCCGCGCGTCAACAGCGCCGGCGTACTTGTCCTCGGCGACAACCTGCTCACGGTCCGCGTCGACTTCCACTGAGTCGATCAACGCCTCGACTTCGTCCAGTGGCGAGACCGTGTCGGCTTCGGCGACACTGCGATTCCCGGACTTGAAACAGAGCAACCACACGCTCGCCGCCACCAGCGCACCGATGGCCAGCAAGGTGTATGAATCCCCGAGCAGGAATTGCCAAACGTTCCACCGGTATTCCCGCCCATTGGTCTGCGGCACATCCCAGACCAACCCTTGCGGCAGCAGTGGCAGATCCGGATCCCACCAACCGACCCGATCGACCCGCATCGGCCAGGCGAAGACGAACAGATAAATGACGGCGGGCACCGCGATCCGCACCGCGATCGAACGATCGCGCAGCGCGCGGAACACCCACATCAGCGCCGGCACGATCCACACCCAGTAGTGCGTCCAGGAAATCGGCGAGGCGAGCAGCATCACGGTCGCCGCGAGCAAAGCTCCGAGCAATTCGTCGCCGCGCAGGTAGGCGACCCGGGCCGCCGCGATTCCGGCCAGCCCGAGCAGACCGGCGACCACCAGCGAGGAACTGCTGTCCTCCCACGTCGACCATTGCAGACGACCGAACAGCCCGTTGATCGATTGATTCTGCACATAGGCGAAGCCGATCCGGTTCTGCGAGTTCATCGTCGTGGTCCAGAATTCGAGCGCCTGCGTCGGCCGATACCAGAAGCCGATCGCCACGGTGGCGGCAAAGGCGGCACCGGCCGTGGCGGCGGCTTTGAATTGGCGGGTGATCAGCAGATAAACGACGAAGACCGCGGGCGTCAGCTTCAAGCCGGTCGCGATGCCGATGAGAATGCCGCGATACCAACGGTTCTTGGGCATGGCGAGGTCGGCCAGGACCATCGCCATGAGAATCACGCTGAGCTGTCCGAATTGCAAAGTCTGCTGGACCGGTTCGAGCCAGAGCCCGGCGGCAGCGACGGCGATGGTGATCGCGACCAACGCGAGTCCGCGGCGGCGACGTTGCAGCACTCCGGCGCTCCACACGCTAATTCCGAGCGACATCAACGTCATGATCGTGACGCCGGTACCGACATAGTTGATCGGGAACTGCGCCAACTCCGCGCAGATCCACGCGGCGAACACCGGATAAAGGAAGGGCAGTCCCAGCGGGCCGCGTCCGTCATACAGCAGGTCGGGATGTAGCGCGGCCATCGAGCCGCCCCACATATAAACCTGCAGGTCGACCTGGTGCCAATACATATCCCAATTCGGCCGGATGAATGCCAGCCAGGCACCGACGGAGACGCAGGCGAACACGATCGCGGCACCCAGCGCCGTGAATCTACGCGAGGTACGAGGCTTCTCGATCGCACCGGCACCGCGCTGTTCGCCCGTTTGCAGCATGACAGCCATGGAGTTGTTTTTCCTTCATCAGGTGAGGCAACACACGCAGACCAGCAACTGTTTAGCTAAACTAAGAGCAATCATCCTATCACTTAACTCGCGGGTGTCGCGCGCCCCGAACTCCCTGGTGTGGAACACATCTCACGAACGCCGCCGACCTGCGGAAACAGTGGGATTTCGGGCTCCCGACCCCAATTCTGCGGGCATGACTACCGGCCGTCGCCCAAATACGATCCGGCACAGACAGACTGCTCGTCAGACGTCCTGATCACCGGGCGGCGGGGCTGACGAATCGCTCTGACTTCGATGACGAACCATGGGAGGAATCGTCAGTGAACGATGATCGGGCGGGGGAAATCGAGCACTTGGACCACGGACGTAGTGGTGTGCTCGGATTGGGTACGACGCTGCGCTGGTTCCGTGATCCGCTCGCGGTGATGGGCCGGCTGGCCGAGGAACACGGACCGGTGGCCGGGTTCCGCATCGGGATGTTTCCGGCGGTGCTGGTGACCGGGCCCACGGAGATCAACGAGGTGCTGGTGTCGCGCGCCGCGGAATTCCGGCGGGCGCGGGCGGTGACGGGAACGCTGTGGCCCGCGCTGCGCGAGGGGTTGATCATCTCCGAGGGCGAGGTGCATCGGACGCAGCGCGCGATGGTCGCGCCACTGTTCACCGCGCGGCGGGTGCCGAAATACGTGGACGTGATGGCGACGCGCATGCACGCGCACATGCGCAGATGGCAGGCGGCGGGCGAGGTGGACCTGCTCGCCGGGGTGCAGGCGATGATGCACGACGTCGTCGCCGGGCTGCTGATCGATGAGCCGCTCGACGATCACGCGGACGTGGTCGACGCGGCGACCCGGATCTTCGACTGGGAGATGCGGGCGATGTCGCGGCCGATCGTCGCGCCGTTGAACATTCCGACGAAGCGCAATCGCGAGTTCATTCAGGACCTGGCCCTGGTTCGGGATTGGGCGGCGCGGGCGATCGATGTGCGGCGCCGCAACCCCGATCGCCACGACGACATCGTCTCGGCCTTGCTCGCCCAGCGCGACCGCGAGGGTGCGCCGATGAGCGAAGACCGGCTGGTCGACGAGGTGATCAACCTGTGGGCGGCCGCGCACGAGACCAGCGCCGACGCGATGTTCTGGACCGCGTACGCGTTGTCTCGCCATCCCGCCGTCGCCAATCGTGCTGCCGCCGAGGCGGACCGGGTGCTCGGCGGTGCGACGCCGACGGCCGCGGATCTGGCCCAACTCCCCTACTGCCTTCAGGTGTTCAAGGAGTCGATGCGGTTGTATCCGCCGTCGCCCGCGTTCCTGCGCGAGGCCGCGTGCGCGACGCGGATCGGCGATTATGCGATCGATGAGGGCACGATCGTGTTCGTCGCCCCGTACGTCATGCATCGTTCGGCGCGGCAGTACCCCGATCCGCTGGCGTTCGACCCCGATCGATTCGCGCAGGAAGCGGATCGGTCGTGGGAGCGGATGTCCTACTTGCCGTTCGGCGCCGGCGAGCACGTGTGCATCGGTTCCGCCCTCGCCTTGCTGGAGGGGCAGATCTTCACCGCGCTGCTGCTCAACGGTGGTTCGGTGCATATCGATCGAAACGTCGCGCTGAAGTTGACGATCAACCTGCGCCCGAAGCGCGAGGCACGGGCCGTGTATGTGCCGAGGCGGGTGTCGGGCCGCGAGCTGTCGAGGGTCGAGGCCAGCGAACCGCGATGACCTCGATGTCGCCGTCGCTGTTCGGCCGCATCGTGGCCATCCTGTCGGGTCGATGTAACCGGCAGACCTCGATCGGCCGGGCGGCCACCGACCGGATCGATCGCATCCTCGCGTTCGCGCTCGGCATCGGCGTGTGGATCTTCGGCGCGGGGGACGCCGCCGAGATGGCCGCGCAGTCCCGGCATTTCCAGACCTGGTGGACCGCGGTCGCCATGTTCGGGGTGTTCGGCACCGCGCTGCTGCTGGCCGGGACCGCGTTGTATGTCGAGCAATCCGTCGTTCGGATCATCGCGGCGACACACGCGGTGGTTTTCGCGGTGGCCGTCGGGTTGTCCGGGTTCGCGGTGCTGCCCGGTCAGATCACCGACGACGTGGCGTGGATCTATCGGCTGGTTCCGCTCGGCGGGGTCGCGGCGACGCTTGCTTGGCGCAGGTCCACGACTGCGATCTATGTGGTCGTCGTCGGGTTGCTGGCCGCGTCGTCCACTGGTCAGGCCACCGGTGATCTCAGTTGGACCGAGTTCACGCTCACCTCGCTGCGGATCCTCGGTATCACCGTCACCTTCGTCTACATCACCGAAACAGCCCGGCGCGCAGCCCGATTGCTCGACAAGGAACAAGCGCGTGCTCATCATCAAGCCTCGCTCGCCGCGGCGGACGAGGCGCGGGCCAGTGAGCGCGCTCGGTTCGCCGGCGTGATCCACGACAAGGTGCTCGCCACCTTGCTCGACATGTCCCGCGGCGGTTGCACCACTATGCTTGCGCGACAAGCCAATCAGGCGCTCGGCCAGCTCGCCGCCATCGGCCGCGCCAACGACATGTGCACCGACCTCGAGGCCATCGAGATCATCGCGCGCGAAGTGGTCGGCGCCACCGAAGCTCAACTGCGCGTGCAGGTTCGCCACGACTACAGCTCCGCCGACTTGCGCATCGAATCCGCCGCGGTCACCGCGCTCGCCCAGGCCGCCGCCGAGTCCGTGCGCAACAGCGTGCGGCACGCCGACGTGCCCGGGCGAACTGTCGCAAGACAATTGACGATCGTCGCGCGCGCGTGTGGGATCACCGTCGTCGTCGAGGACGACGGCGCCGGATTCGACCCCGCGCTCGTCGCGGCCAACCGGCTCGGCCTCACCGTCAGCATCGTGCAGCGGATGCGCGAAGCCGGCGGCCTCGCCACCATCGACTCCCGTCCCGGCGCCGGAACCCGAATCATCTTGGAGTGGAGCGCACCTGATGACACGTGATGACGGCGACCTGAGCCGGCTGCTCAGTGAGCACCGCTCGACGATGGTCACGATCATCGCCGTGGTGCTGGCCACCGACGCCGCCGTGGTTATTCGATCGGTGCGCAAGGCCGAATTACCGATCACGGTTGCGTTGGTCGCTGCTGCTGTAATCATCGCTGCGGCAACGGTTGTCGTGGTGCTCGATACCGGGAATCCGATCCATGAGTATGCCGCGGCATTCGTCGCGTCCGCGGGGGCGATCGCCACGTTGATCGCCAACGAGCATGTGACGGCGGAACTGCACGCGCATACCAGCGTGTGGACCGCGTATACCGCCGGCAGTGCGTTGGCGATGCTTGTCCTACGCGGTCGAAATGTCTTGGCCTGGGCTGGAACTGCGGCCACCTGGTGCGCGGTAGTCCTCGCCGCCGGCGGTGAACCCACCGCCTATGTGCAAGCCGTCGTACCCCTGGTCAATGTCGCCATCGCCGCCGCGTTCGCCGCGATCATGCGCCCCACTCTGCGCTCGCTCCGTCAACTCGAGATCGAATCGACCGCCCGCGCGGTTAAGCAGGCACGTCTCGACGCCCAAAACGCCGAACGCAAACGCCAACTCAATCGCCTCGATCGGCGCGCACGACCGATGCTCGAACGTATCGCCGCCGCCGTTCCCTTCCAGGCCGACGAACGCGAAGAATGCCGCCTACTGGAAGCCGAACTCCGCGACGAACTCCGAGCCCCCCAACTCTCCACCCCCGAGTTACTCGCCGCAGCCCGCGGCGCACGACAACGCGGGGTCGAGGTAATGCTCCTCGACGACGGCGGTCTGGAAACCGCCTCCCCCCTCCTCTGCACCCGCGTCCGCCACGTCGCCACCCGAGAGCTGGACAAAGTCCACGACGGCCACATCACCGTCCGAGTCCTCCCACCCGCCAGGCGCTACCTAGCCACCGTTCTGGTAGACGAGCAAAACGGAAACAAACGCATCGAAATCGACTCCGCGGGAACAGTAACCGTAACTCTCGACCGAATCGCAACAGGTCGAACCGACAACTCAGGAGCGTCCCTCCCAGCCCCCGACATCCTGACCGAACTCCCACCCGTCCACTCACCGGACGCGTAAGCGGCTCCGAACAACGCCCTCACGAATCCGCATGTCGCAGCGGACTGACTTACGTGCCTTCCACTGCTGAGCGCTGGGCGAACCAAGCCAAGATGGATCGCTTGTAACCATCAGGCATGTTCAGAGCAGCGATCTCACCTTCACGAAATAGGCCGACCTCTTCGTGTTCGTGAGACAAGGCAGGCTCGGCGCCTGTATCCGGATAGCAGCCGTAAGTCACGATGAAAACGTGCCTCTCAACCGATGCAATGTAGTGGATCCATGAATCGAGGATCGGCCCGACGGTAACGAGCCACCGCGTCTCCTCAGCGATCTCCCGAGCCACACACTCTTCAGGCGACTCATCCACCTCGATCCGGCCGCCCGGCAGTTCCCACTCGTGCCGCTCGTTCTTCAACAGCAACACCCGACCGCCACGAACAACCACCCCCTTAACCGACACCGAATACATGTGCGGCACATAACCGGACCCAGTCATGCCGCGACGCTAACCGCAGCATCATTGACCTGTCCCACTATCGCGTGGACATCTTCCAGATCTGTTGCTCGCGGCTTCATGCGCCGTCTCCGAGGAACGGCGACGCATACGACCGCGCGTAGGTGTACTGCGGCGACACGGTGATCACGTCACACACCCGCACCACCCGCTCCGGCACCTTGCCACCGAAATGCTCCGCGCTCGGCACGACGACTGCTTCGGCTCCAACCGAGCGAACCACGTTCAACAACCGCTCAACCGGCGAGTCGGTATCCGGACCGAACACCACCGTCTTGGCCAGCTCGTACCCGAGCCGCTTTGCGAGACTACGGATCTGGGTCTCATGCCAGGGCTGGGACGTTCCGGAAACATCCCGACGCAAGTATCCGATCGCGGTCGGTCGCTGACTGACCGGCTCGCCCCAAACACGGCGTAACCAATTGTGTTGCATAGCCGGCCCCCTAGCTTCGATGACGGTTGACAGCTCGAGACCGGGCCACTCACACCAACCCGAGCAGTACCAGGACGTTAGAACTGCCGGACGCCCGCCAGCCACCGAAGTGCGCAAAAGTGCCAGTTCCGTTGACCATTGCCAGCTTGAGCTGCGAATATATGTAGGCAAATTCGCACTACTTCCTCTTGGAGGTTCTCATGCGTGTGCAACTCCTCGGCGGTCCGAGCGGCAGCCAAGGTTCCCCGACGCTGTATCTGACCGACCGTCGAACATTTGCCGTCCAAGGCTGGAAAACTCAGCGAGACAATCGAATCGAGATACCGCATCGGCTGCTCGGCTACGTCGAACCGGGCACCTGCCTCGCTGATCTCGAGGACACCGGACACGGTACGTTCCTGCTGTCGGGAACGCCGATCACCGACCCGGAGGCGCTGGCAATCATGCAGATCCCGGCCCATGAGACGGCGGTCGAGGTACCGATCGTGCAGGAGGTGACGCCCGATGCGAATGGTCCCCGGTGGTGATCCATTCGACCGCTTGCTCGATCAGGCGAAATCAAGGGCGTTCCACCTCGAGACCGACGACGACTACCTCGCAGCGAACGAAACCGATTCGCTGACTAATTTCTTCGCGGACGAGACTGCCGATCCGGGCGGCGACTGGTTCATCCCCTGGGGCAATCAGGTCGGGCGCATGGCCGCCCGTGGTGTATCGGTTCAGCGTGCCCGAGTTGTTAGCGAACCGCATACCGGTTACACGAGGTACCTGCTGGCGCTCGCCCCGCACAACGTCGATGCGGGCGAAGATGTGCGGTACTTGCCGCGAACCAACGCCGACCCGACCGACGCGGCGAGCGAGGACTTCTGGTTGCTCGATGACGAAGCGGTGGCCTTCAGCGTGTTCGATGAACGCGGATTCTGGTCGGGCGGAGCAGTTACTACAGATACGGCGATCGTCCGATACGCCGCTGAAATTCGCGATCGGGTCTGGTCGGCCGCTATCCCGTTCCGGGAGTATGTGACCCGCCAGGCATTGTGACCGAAATTCTTCGCGCTCGCCAAGCTTTGGGCGCGCGTCTACGCGAACTTCGCAAAGACGCGCGCTTGGATGGCCGACAGTTCAGCACCGAAGCGGGTTGGCATTGGTCGAAAACATCACGGATAGAACTCGGCAAGCGCACACCCTCTGAAGACGACCTCGCGGTGTGGTGCCGGATCTGCGACGTCGAACTCGCACTCCCTGACCTCGTCGCGAGCCTACGCAACGTGGAGGCTCAATGGGCGGAGTGGAAACGGGTCGCAGCTGCGGGACACGCACGCCGACAACGTCGGGCAGTAGAGATCGAAGGCAGGGCGAAGCTCCAACGGGTGTACGCACCGGTCATTCTTCCCGGACTGCTCCAGACCGAGGACTACGCCCGTAGCGTGCTATCGACATGTATCCAATTCCTCGGTACCCCTGACGATCTCGATGACGCCGTGGCGGCGCGAATGCAGAGACAAGAGGTCCTGAATCGGCCCAAACACCGATTCGTACTCCTCGCCAACGAGTCCGCGCTGTTCACCACCGTTGGCAACAACGCCGTTATGGCCGATCAGCTCCAACACCTACTCGACTCCGCTTTCGACAATCCCCGACTCATCTTCGGCATCGTGCCCCTCACTGCCGACTTCACCTATCTGACAACCTCTTTCGACCTCTTCGACGGCAGCATGGCGCTGATCGAGACGGTCAGCGCCGAACTGACGGTCGTCGCAGTCTCGGAATTAGTGCTCTACGAGAAGATTTGGGCAACGTTGAGTCGCCAAGCGCTCTACGGCGACCAGGCCCGCGCAGCGATCCGAGCTGTGCAGAGCCGAAGGCGCACAATGCTCTGAGCCAGCCTCAGCCGCCCGCCGTCAGATAGAACTGTCTGCCCCGCAGTGTCGATCGTTGGACCGACTGTGGGTGCGCAAGGTCTGGTCGACAATGGTCTTCTATTCTGCGGGGCGAATCCGCAAAGGTTGGGAGGTCGGCTATGCGCCGACGAATCATGTTGCTGGCAGGGTGACGGTGCGATCGACCACATGGCCGTGGTCACGCACATCGGCAAGAACAGCTATCCCGACGTATCCGAATGGGGCACGGCCGCTGGTGGCGGTTCGCGGTCGAAGTACGTCCACCGCGGGTGGACGTGGTCCGAGAACGACAAGAACTGGCTGCGAGCCAGGAATCCTGGGGTAATCGCCTACCTGCTGGTCGTCTCCCCCTGACAGCTGAGTGGCCGACGATCGCACGTGCCCGATTTGCCGAGTTACGTTGCAGGACAGTCGTATCGCGCGGCAGAAACCATGGGAGGAGAGTTATCTATTCAAGGCGATGATGAGAATCAGCACTCCGAACACGGCCACATAGGCCGAACTCGCAAGGACGAGATCCCACGGAACCTGTCGGATACGTTCTCGCAAATAGGCTCCGAATCCTTCGATTCGGGCTGCGTTGAGCCGATCGATTCGCTTCAACTCTCGACGTATGGCCGTTTCGATGACATGTCGCTCGTCCTTGGGCAGCGAACGAGACTTGTCGAGGATGTCAACCAGTGTCTTGAGGGTCTCATAGGGTGTCCGGCGGGCGGTTCGCACGGCGAATGTTCCTGTGACAATTGCGGCGACGATGATCCCGCCCCATCCCGCCACTTGCTCCCACCACGCCATAAGGAAATCATCTCAACGGCCTGAAGCGTTGGCCAGTTTCCCGTCGTCGGCCGCCTCGGCTGCGGCGAACGCGGGATCATCTCCGCGCAGGTGATAACGAACACCGCTCGATAGGCTGGTCACTCAGCGCGCGGCATTCCTGTTCTCCAACACCAGGTCTCGGTATTCGGCGGCGAGGCGGTGGCAGTCGCCGGGCCATCTGGCGGAGAGGTAGTTGGCGTCTCGGACGGTGAAGCCGCGGTTCAGGTGGGTTGCGGAGTCTCGTTGCGGAAGTAGGGGGCCGCGTTTGAATTGGTGTGGGTTGCGTAGGGCGGCGGTTACTTCCGTTTGGACGGTTTGGGGGTAGGTGCGGTAGTAGGTGCCTAGGCGGAGGCGGGTCAGGTTCCAGGCGGAGAGTTCCAGAGTTGCTGTTACGGCGGTGGTTTGGCGGTCGTGTAGGACGGACAGGCCGGTTGAGGGGTCTTTGGCTCGGGCGGCGAGCAGGACGCCGTGGCAGACGGCGGCTACCGGTTTTCCGGCCAGGATGGCGTTGCCGAAAATGGTTTGGGCCGTGGTGGATTCGAGCATGGACTTCATGCCGGGGGCGTGGCCGCCGGGGACTACTACGCCGGTGACTTCTGCGTCGACTACGTCGGAATACGCCAGGGGGGATTGGAAGTCGGGGTCTTCGCGCATTCGGTCGTAGTCGTGCAGGGCGTCGCGGCGGGTCATGAGGAGTGGGGAGAGGAAGGAGAAGCCCTGTTCGACGAGGCGGTCGTCGGCCAGGGCTACTCGCCCCTCGGGGGTGGCGAAGCGGACGGGGATGCCTGCGTCCCGCAGGGCTGCCCACGGCACCGCCGATTCGGTGGGGTCGTAGTCGTGGTCGGGCAGCAGGAACAGGATCATTTATGCAGGGTAGCCGGAGAGTTGCCGGTTTAGAGCGGTAATGGTTGGCGGGCGGGGCGGGTGCGGCGCCAGCAGACGGCGAGGAAGGCGATCAGGCCGAGCAACGGCAGGGAGGCGATGGTCCAGCTCAGGGGCAGGGGCGGGCCGGGCTGGTCGGCGACGTGGATGCCGTCGAGGGTGCCTTCGCCGTGGCCGAGCGGGCCGTCGAGGGTGAAGATGAAGCTGTAGTTGCCGGGGTCGTTGATGGCGAGAATGTCCAGCCCCCAGGAGTCGCGTTTACGCGGGTGGCGGACGAAGGAGGCTCCGCGTTTCCAGGAATGGTAGGCGGGGCCGGCGATGCGATACGTCCCGGACTTGTCGGCGATGCCGCCCTCCGGCATGAAGGTGAAGTCGAGAGACTTCATGGCGCGGATGGGCCAGGTAGAGAAGCCGACGGTCATGGCGTACGGACCGACTTGGACGCGTTCGGTGTGCACGATGTCGACGGGAGCGTAGGCGGAGGCGGGAGCGATCGCGACGAACGAGAGGGTGATCGCCGACAGCACGGTGAGGGCGAGCTTGCGCAGTGTGGTCATCGGGCGATCTCCGTTGCGGGCGCGGGCAGCATGCGGGTGAAGCGGCCGGCCAGGAAGCCGGCGAGGAGGCCGAGCGGTATGGCGACGGCGGTGGACAGCACGACGTCCTTGGCCGCGATGCCGGAGAAGAAGTGGGTGAACTGCAATTGCAACGGAAAGGTAAGCCCGACAACGACACCCGTCACCAGACCGGCCAGCACCACGATCTTGTTCGGGTCGTAGCCGCGGGTGCGGGCGAGCAGGAACAGACCCTCCACGGCGACGGCGGCGATGATCAGGAACATCGGCATGATGGCGGGCAGCGACGGCGGACGAGACCCGAGACCGTCGCGCAGCGGCAGCCCGATCGACGAGGCGTACACCTCCGCCGCCCACGGCGAGAACCACCACAGGATCGCCTGAATCAGCCCGAGCGCGAGCGCGATAGCGATGGCGGCACCCGGACGGGCCAGCGCCGCCGCACCGAGGACGAGCAGCATCGGCCCGAAGAACAGGACGCCGAGAATGGTCGAATCGATGGGCAGTTCGAAGTTGTCCAACGCCTGGGTGAGGATCGGGGCGAAGGTGATCATGATCGGGATGGCCAGGACGATGCCGAACTGGCCCCAGCGATGGTCGCGATGCGCGGCGAAGACCATGATGCTGCCGATCATGGTGAGCGTGATCGACAGGAACAACGCGACGTGCGAGGGCGTGTTCAGCACCGCGTCGAAGCCGTAGATCGAGTGCCACTGCATGTCCAGCAGGCCGTAGAGCAGGAACAATGCGGCGCCTGCGCCGGCCACCATGTAGCCGAGCGGTGCGGTGAGGTTGCTGCCGAACACGCGGATCGGGGTGCCGCCCATCGCGGGTACGGGCCGTCCGGCGCGCTGGGCGAAGGTGGCGATGAGCACCATGGCGAGACTGGCGAAACCGGAGATGGCGCTGCCGGAATACAGGAACAGGTGCGGCAGCGTGAAGAAGGTATCGGGGCCGACATCGTTGTGCCACTGGATATCCCAGCTGAGGCCGACCAAGGTGACGGCGGTGCCGAGCAACACACCCCAGGCCCCGGCGCGGGCCGCCGCGCTGTTGTCCGAAACGGTCAGCGGGGGCGCGCCGCCTTCGATCGTGCCGGACGCTACTGAGCTGTTCATGACGAGCGGTCCCTCCTGTGTCGTGCTCCTGTGGTTCGTGCCGATACGCATGTGCCCCTCAGCCGCCGACCCACAGTGGCAGGGTGACTTGGTCGATGCCGTTGTGTGCGTCGATGGACAGGCGCAGCTCCCAGGGGCCGGTCATCATCAGCGATACCGCCGGGGCGTGAAAGCGACCGGATCCGTTGGCGGCGGCCGGAACCGCCGCGCCGGCGTGGCCCATCAACGGCTGGATCGCTTGAATCTGTACTGCCGCATGGTCTATCGGGGCACCGGCACGATCGGTGACCGTGACGTCGACGGCGGTTTCACCGAGTCGGAGACTGTCGATGGTGACGGTGACAAGATGTTGGGGCGTACCGGTTTTCAGCACGACGGGGGTGCGCGGGCTCGGCCAGACGAGCCAGCCGATGACGGCGATCGCGACCACGACCACTGCCACGGCGGCAATACGCAGCGACCGACCGGATGTCTTCATCGGTGCTCCCCCTGTGCCGCAGCGACATCGAGCACCACAGGAACGGTGAGCACGGTGTAGTTCCGTTCGACCTGGATCCAGAGCCGGTATCGGCCCGCGACGGGGAACGTGAAGGTGAACGGAACATCGGGTCCGTACGCGGCCACGGTCTCATCGGGCGGGCTCTCGCCGTTGACCGGCGGCATCAGCATGACCCCGCGTCCTGCGGCCGCATCACCACTCGTCCCAGGCAGGTCATGCATCCCCGCCATGTCGTGTCCGCTCATTCCCGGCATGTCGGCCATACCCGACATCGACGTCGGACCCATCGAGTGCGCGTGGCCCCAGACGGCCGAGTTCTGCACGGCCGCAGCGATATCCGCGCCCCCATCGGGTACCGGGCCGGCCATGATCAGGTGCCCGACCATGCCGAGCCACGGTTGCAGATCGGACTTGTCCCCGATTTCGGCGGTGACGGTCGTCGGTTTCCCCGCCACCGCCTCGGTTGTCCGGACGGTGATGGAATTGCCGCCGAGAACCATCGACGCGGACTTGTCACTACCTCCGAGATGCAGTGGGGTGCCGAAGGTCTGGGGCGGAACGCCCGTGTCGTTCGGCAAAGCAGTGAATCCGGTTGCGGCACGCACCATCTGGACACCACCACCTCGCCGGGCCAACTCGGCCGACAGCGCGTACCGACCGGACTCGGGGGCGGTCACGTGAACCTGATAGCGGCCGGGGCCGGTCCGGATCGGATGTAGATGCGACAGTCCACCACTCGGACCGACCATCAGCAGATGCATGAGCGCACTGTCGTGCACGAGCAGATCGTCCACGGACGCTCCGGTGGCGGCGTCGATCAGCACGAGATCCAGATCGCCTGGCCGACCGGCGGTTACCGAACCCTCGACCGTGAGGATGACCGGCGGACGAGAGAAGTCCGAAATCAACGGCTGGTTCAGCGAATACGGATCGGTGACGTTACCGAGTGTGGGGTCCAGCTGACCGCCGGGCTGCGGCGGCAGCGGCAACGACGCCGAGAGCAGCGCGGCGGTCACCGACACCGCGACCCCGGCCACCATCCCGCCGGCCGGGATCAACGCCCACGCACTGCGCCGGGCGCGCATGGCGATCAGCACCGAAACCGGCAGCAGCACACCGGCAACCAGGAATCCGGTATAGACCAGCCGTTCCGGCGGCGACGTGACCTGCGCGGGCACCACGAACGGAATGCGCGCCACCCGGGTCCCATCGCCGACGGCCAGTTCCCAAGGGCCGGGCCGATCCATGTCGAGCGTGGTCGAGTACATGCCAGGCTCGGGACCGAGTTCGACAACAGCCTCGGCGGTCGGCGCTCCAGGGGCGGGCAGGTCGGAGTCGGCTCCGGTCGGCGTCACCGCGAGCGTGAGCTTGCCGACAGCCGTGCCCGCGTGCGTGACCACGTCCACGCGCAGCGGACCAGGAACGCTGGTGACCCGCCGGAGCACGATCGTCAGTTCCCGATCACCGAGCGACTGCGCCACCGAAAGATCCGCCCCCGCCGAAGCGGAGTCGGCGGATGCCGGTGCCGTGCCCACGAGCGCGAGCAGGATCCACAGCCCGACCACGAGCAGGACTCGGCAGCGAGCAGCGCGGGCGACAGACACGACCCTCATCGTATGGAATTGGTCCCATGAGTTCATCACCTGCTGAGGGGATCTCAGCTACCCCGCTGGGGTGATGCCTTCATGGGTGAAGACCCGGAGAATGTCCGGCTGCCGAGATCGCCGGCCGCTTGCCGGAGCAGCTCGAGGAAATCGGCCAGCGGTGGCTGTGACTCGGTGCCGGCTTTGACGACCACGACAATCGTCCGCGTCGGGACCGGACCGACGACCGGGCGGTAGACCGCCGACGTGGTCGGAATGGCGCCGAGCGCGAGGCGCGGTATCAGCGTCACCCCGAGACCCGCGGCGACGAAGCCGACGGCGGCGGCGTAATCGTGTGCCTCCACGGCGAAGTCCGGGCTGAATCCGGCCGCACCGCAAGCCTTCAGCATTGTCTCCCGGCAGAGGGTGCTCGGCCACTCGTTGTCGATCCAGCGTTCCGATCGCAACTCCCCCAGCTCGATGATCTCCTGTGCGGCGAGCGGGTGGGCAGGCGGCAGCACCGCGACGAAGGGATCGTCGAGCAGATGCAGAATGCGCAGCCCGGCCGGTACGCGCACGGTTTCGTCGATGACCATGATCTCCGCGTCGGCGGACTCGTTCTCGGACAAGCCCTTCCCCAATCGGAGCGCCACCCGTACCTCGGGATGCAGGCGGCCGAGTTCCGACACGACGGGCGGGATGAGCACGGCTCCGGCGGTGGCGAAGTAACGGATCGTCAGGCGCTGCGACTTTCCGGCCCGCAGGTCGGCGAGCGCGGTTTCGGCGCGGGCGACCTCGTCCTGAATCCGGCGGGTGTGGGCGGCCAGGAGCAGACCGGCCTCGGTGGGCCGGATGCCGCGTCCGTGCCGCTCCACCAGCGACATTCCGGTTTCCCGTTGCAATGCGGCGATGTGCTGGCTGATCGCGGATGCCGTGTAGCCGAGCCGCGTCGCCGCCCCTTGGATCGAGCCGTTTTCCACGACCGAGCGGAGCACTGTCAATCGATGCACGTCGAGCATCGCAGAATTCTACAGCGGTACTTAAGTGTCCATAAGAAATCATCGCTTGTGCTGTCGTATGTCGAACATCAAGCTGACGATATGAAGATTTCATTGGGCATCATCGGACTCGGCGCGATGGGCACCGAGATGCTCGATGTGGCTTGCCGGCATCCGGATTTCGAGGTTGTCGCGGCGGCCGATCCGAATCCGGCGGCCGTCGAACGGATTCGCGCCCGGCATCCGGATATCGTCCTCGGCCAAGACCCCTCGTCCCTGGCCGAGGACGATCGGCTCAATGCCCTCTACATCGCCTCGCCGCCGGACACGCACGCGAGTTACGCGATACCGGCGATGTCGGCGGGCAAGGCCGTGTTCTCGGAAAAGCCTCTGGCGGTGCGACTTACAGACGGTATTGAGATGGTCCGGGTCGCCGCCGAAACCGGTGCGGTCAATGCACTCAACTTCACCCTGTCCGACCGTGCGGCCGCGGTAGAGGTCGGGCGAGCCGTGCAGGCCGACGAAGCGGGTGACATCCTCGGCGTGGACATGCGATTCACGTTTCCCGCCTGGCCTCGCGCCTTCCAAAGCGATGCCGCCTGGGTCGCCGGTCGTGAACAAGGTGGCCTGTTGCGCGAAGTCGGTTCGCACTATGTGTTTTTCACCGACCGCCTACTCGGCCCGCTGACTCCGGTATCTACCCGGATCCACTACGGCCCGGCCGCCGAAACCTCCGCCATCGGTAGCTTCACAGCGGGCGGAGTTCCGATCACCCTCACCGGGAATGTCGCCGCGGCACCCGAGTCGTATGAGTGGATCCTCTACGGCGGCAAACGTTCCTACCGGATCACCGACTGGTCGCACCTGCACATCAGCGACGGCGGCCCGTGGGCGGAACTCCCGCTCAGCGGACCACACGGCAGCGAACACACCCGATTGAGCGCGTTCGCCAACGCAATCCGCGGACAACCCTCCACCCTCGCCGACTTCGCCGCCGGTCTACGCGTCCAGCAAGCGGTCGAGCACTTCCACCGGACCGCTTCCTGAACTCAGGCTTTCAGCCCGTGCTTGGTGAGGTAGATGTTGTGGAAGGTGAGCAGGGCCGCGAGGACGACCAGCCACTGCACGGTACTCACCAGCGGTATCGCATCGATCGGCAGCGTGTAGGCCAGCACTACCCGCACGAACGCATCCAGCAAGAACACCGCACCCCACACCGCGGTCAACACCCGCAGGTGGAAGCGGAACTGGGAATCGTTGTCCCAGCGGGCATCCCACTGCCGGTACCCTTCCTCGCCGATCTTCGCCGTGACGATCGCGCGGGAAGCAACGCGCATGAACGGACGCTGGGTCAGCAGCGAACCCAGCATCCACAGGCCGAGCAGGCCGAAGATCCAACTGTCGCGCACCATGAGGGTGCGCGGGTCCCCGGTCACCAGCGTCATCACCGAGCCGAGCACGATCATGGAGAGCACGAACAGCGCGAACGCATCGATGCGCCGCTCTCGAATCGCATGGTAGACAAGGATTCCCGCGATCAGCAGCGTGGGCGCGATCAACGCCGCCCACGGGTTCACCCCGGCCGCGCGCAGGGCGTAGTAGCCGCCGAGTGGGAGCACCAATTCGAGGATGATCTGGCGGGCGAGGTGGCGGCGGACCGCGGCGCGTTTCTGCTGTGGCGTCGGTTCGGCGGTCAGCGTCTGCGGTGAATTCATGTCAGCTCCGGTAGTGATCACGATTGCTTGCGGGTTGCGCGGTCGAAGAGATCGGCCAGTTCGCGGGCGCAGGCCGCGGCGTCGAAATCGGGGTCGTCCGCGGCGCGCGCGACGGCCGCATCGCGCGCGGCTCGAATGGCGAGCCCCATGACCGCGGGGTCGAAGGCCCGAAAGGCCCCGGCCCGCTGGCCTTCTCGGAGCCACTGCTCCTGGGTACGGGCGATCTCGCCGACGTGTTCGATCAGGCTCACCGTCTGCGGGTCGGCGGGACGGGCATTGGCGACGATGCTGGCGAGTGCCCGCTGATGCTTGGGGTACTCGTCCAGCAAGGCCAGGTTGGCGGCGAAGTACGCGCGCAGCGTGGCCCCGTAGCCGGACTCGTGCCGCAGCTTGGCCACGACGAATTCCGTGTTCACGCGGACGATTTCGTCGGCGACCTCCCGGATCAGCTCGTCCTTGCCGCGAAAGTGGTAGGAGATCATGCCGGTGCTGCTCAGCCCCGCCGCCTGCGCGATCTTCGCGAACGAGGTATTCGGCAGGCCATGCTCGGCCACCACCTCGATCGCCGCGTCCACGATCTGCGTGCGCCGAGCAGCCTCGGTGAACGTCCGCCCCGATTGCTTGTCCGAGCCACTCTTTGCTTGCATGAGCAAAACTGTAGCTCGGTTTGCTCATGCGAGCAAGAGTTGGGTCAGACAAGCAACAAGCGTCCGCCGGCTCTCCTGGTCAGCGCGTCTGCGCCTTCGTCGAGATTGCGGGCGACTGCGACTCGGTGAGGCGCCCACGAAGGAACTCGGCGATGTCCGCACGCGCGGTCCTGGCCTGCGGCACCAGACCGGGCAGGGCGATGAACGCGTGTGGCGCTCGGGCGTATTCGGTAAGGGTTGTGGGCGTGCCGGATTCACGCAGTCGCTCGGCGTAGCGGCGGCCGTGGTCGGCGACCGGGTCGACGGTCGGCACCGCTACGAGGGCCGGGGCGAGGCCGCTCAAGTCAGCGACGGACAGCGGCGAGACCGGGCGGGGATCCGTTCCCGGCGGTGCGGCCAAGCGCTGGAACAGACGCAGTTTGGACACGGTCAGCATCGCACTGTTCGCATGCTCGGACATCGAGGGGTAGTCGAACATCGTCTCGGTCAGGTCGGCGACCGGATTGATCAACACCTGCGCGCGCAAGGTCAGGCCGGTGGCCTTGGCCCGGATGGCGGACAGTGCGGCGATCAGCGCGCCGGTACTCTCGCCGATGACCGCGACCCGCGCCGGGTCGACTCCCCATTCCGCAGCGTGCTGGACGACGTCCTGAAGCACGTCCCAGCCGTCGGCGAAGGCCTCCGACAGCGCCGTCCCCGGGGCGAGTAGACGGTGTTCGACCGAGACCACCACTGCGGGCAACCGAGCGGCGAGACGGCTACTCCCCCAATCGCATTGCGCCGCCGTGCCGATGAATCCACCGCCATGCACGTGCAGTACCAGCGGCAAAGCGGCGCGTCCGGCCGACGGCCGGTAGACCCGAACCCGCAGCACGCGATCGGCGAGAGTCACCTCCTGCCAACGGATCGTGGCGCGGCGGTCCGGAAATCCGGTGACCACCCGCAGCAACCGCGAACCCGCTTTCCGATTTGCCTTGTCCCGGAAGGCAATCAGCTCCTCGGTCGTGATCGTCGACCAGTCCGGGTCCTTTTGCAGGACGTGCAGCAGCCGAATACCGAGCGGCGGCTGTTCGATGCCGGCGTCGTTCATGTCGTTCCTCCTCGAGCACACGGCGCCCGGTCGGCATGAACCACCATGCCGGCGCGTGTTTCCTCGGTCAGCATCGCCAGCGCGACAGCGGATGTATTGGATAAATCTTCCGGTGCCGCTGTTCGGCGCCGCGGCCGATCAAGGTCGAGGGCTCACACTGCGGCCGCGTACGCCGGGTCCACCCACGCGACATCGTCGACCGAGAGCCACGGCGCGACCGCCACCCCGTTCGGCGTCACCCCAGCGAAGTTCATCACGTCCCGATGCAGGTGAGACTGATCCGTATATCCACTCTCCGCCGCCACCAGGGCAGCGCTGTCCCCGCCGGCGAGCCGGTGCACGGCATAGTCGAAACGCACCAGCTGCGCCGCCCGCTTGGGCGTGAGACCGATCTGCGCACGGAATCGCGACCAGAGTCGCTTGTAGCTCCAGCCGATCTCGGCCGCCAGCCGATCGATTCGTATCCGCCCACGGCTCAGCAAGATTCGCGCCCAGGCGAAGGCAACCTCCGGATCGACCGGCCGACCCGCGGCCTGTCGACGCGTGAGCGCCGCCGCCGCGATCGCGAACCGCTCGTCCCACGACTCGGCAGCATGCAGCCGCTCCTGGATGCGTCCGGCGTCCCGGCCCCAAAGGTCCTCCAGGGCAACGACGGTCCCGCCCGACTCCGACGAACCACCGAGTGCCGCGTGCGCGACCACCGGAGACAGTCGAATCTGCAGGAGATCGACCGCACGCCCGCACCCGCGCACACCGGCGGGGCCGAGACCGATCACGGCACTACCGCGCTCTCCCACACCCCGCACGTCATCGACGAACCACACGTCACCGAAATCGATGAACACGGTGAACGCGGGGTACGGGACCAGCGCCAGCTCGGTCGGCCGATCCGCACAACCATGAAACCCGGCCATGCTGACCCCCGCCATGCGGCGCGAGCGGTCCGGGACCGCGATATCCACCACGGCCCCGGCAAGACGAACCGGCTCGGGCATACCGCCATGCTACGAGCCCGCACCTCGGCGGCGCGTTCGCCGGATCAGCTCGCGATCACCGCGCGGGCGGCGCTGGCACCGGGCAGGCGTCCACGGCCTCGGCCACCACCTGGCCGGAATCCGGGACCGGCGGACGGACGCCGTCGGCGTAGTCGGTTCCGACCACGGGCGGCGCGAGTTCGAGCGCCGCGTTCTCCTCGTCGGTGAAAGCTCTTGCCCGACTGAGGAATCGCCAACCCTCGGGTGCTTCCAGACTGAACCCACCGCCGCGCCCCGGAACGACGTCGAGCACGAGTTGGGTGTGTTTCCACGCCTGGAACTGGGATCCGGAGATCCACACCGGCACCGCGTCGAGGTCGGCGGACGGCAGATTCGCCGGCACCTCCCCCACCGCGAGGCGCAGGTCGAGGATGCCGAGCAGCACGTCCCGATCGCCGACGATGAACTCCCCCAACGGATAACACATCGGCGAGGACCCGTCGCAGCAGCCGCCGGACTGGTGCATCATCAGCGCACCGTGCACGTCGCGGAGGCGGCGCAGCAGTGCCGCCGCCCCCACGGTCGCGACCAGACGGGGCGGGGCGGCACTCACCGCGCCACCCGTTCCCGCTTCGCCTGATGGCTCGGCATCAGAAGAATCCCATGGCCTTCGGCGCGTAGCTGACCAGCAGGTTCTTCGTCTGCTGGTAGTGGTCCAGCATCATCTTGTGGTTCTCCCGGCCGATGCCGGACTGCTTGTAACCGCCGAACGCCGCGTGCGCCGGGTACTGGTGGTAGGTGTTGGTCCACACCCGTCCGGCCTGGATGTCGCGGCCCGCGCGATAGGCCCGGCTGCCCTCGCGCGACCACACGCCGGCGCCGAGGCCGTAGAGGGTGTCGTTGGCGATGGAGATGGCGTCGTCGTAATCGGTGAACGAGGTCACCGAGACCACCGGACCGAAGATCTCCTCCTGGAAGATCCGCATCGCGTTGCGGCCGGTGAAGATGGTCGGCTGCACGTAGTAGCCGCCGTTCAGGTCGCCGCCGAGCATCGCGCGCTCGCCGCCGGTGACCAGTTGTGCGCCTTCCCCTTTGCCGATCTCGATGTAGGACAACACCTTTTCGAGCTGATCGTTGGACGCCTGCGCGCCGATCATCGTCTCGGAATCGAGCGGATCACCTTGGCGCACCGCCTTTGTCCGCAGCGCGGCGAGGTCGAGGAAGCGGTCGAAGATGTCGGCCTGGATCAGCGAGCGCGACGGGCACGTGCACACCTCGCCCTGGTTGAGCGCGAACATGGTGAAACCTTCCAGGGCCTTGTCCAGGAAGTCGTCGTCGGCGCTCATCACATCCGAGAAGAAGATGTTCGGGCTCTTGCCGCCCAGCTCGAGGGTGACCGGGATCAGGTTCTGCGAGGCGTACTGCATGATCAGCCGGCCGGTTGTGGTCTCGCCGGTGAACGCGATCTTCGCGATCCGGTTGCTCGACGCGAGCGGCTTGCCCGCCTCGACGCCGAATCCGTTGACGATATTGACCACGCCGGGCGGCAGCAGGTCGCCGATGATGCTCCACAGGAACAGGATCGAGGCGGGGGTCTGCTCGGCGGGCTTGAGGATCACGGCATTGCCCGCGGCCAGCGCGGGGGCCAGCTTCCAGGTCGCCATCAGGATCGGGAAGTTCCACGGAATGATCTGCCCGACCACGCCGAGCGGCTCGTGGAAGTGATAGGCGACGGTGTCGTCGTCGATCTCCGAGAGCGAACCCTCTTGCGCGCGAATGGCTCCGGCGAAGTAGCGGAAGTGATCGATGGCCAGCGGGATGTCGGCGGCCAGCGCCTCCCGGATCGGCTTGCCGTTGTCCCAGGTCTCGGCGATGGCGATCGCCTCGAGGTTCTCCTCGATCCGGTCCGCGATCTTGTTCAGGATCACCGCGCGCTCGGCGGCAGAGGTCTTGCCCCAAGCCGGTGCGGCGGCGTGCGCGGCGTCGAGCGCCAGCTCGATGTCCTCCGCGGTGGAACGCGCGATCTCGCAGAAGGTTTCGCCGGTGACCGGGGTCGGGTTCTCGAAGTACTGGCCCTTGACCGGCGCAACCCACTGGCCGCCGATCCAGTTGTCGTAGCGAGGCTGGAAGCTCGTCGGCGACTCCGGCGAACCAGGACGGGCGTATACGGTCATCGAAACTCCTAGCGTTCACGGCGGGTGTGCACTGTGATCCACGACACTATGACCCTAACGTTGCATCACCGTTGGGAACAGGTCAGCGACCGCCGAACTCGCGATCCAGCACGGCGATCTGCGCCGCCACTTGGGCATACAGCGACGAATCCCGGTCCAGCGAGGCCTGGTAGGCCGACCACGCGCCGCGGTCCTCGCGGCCGTCGACCGAGGAGATCCACCAGCCGAGGATCGCCGGGTCCCTGGAGGTGAGGACGGCCGCGCGCATGCGGGCGCGCAGCGATTCGCGCACCCGGACGACGCCGGGAGCCGGTGAGGCGGGCAGTAATTGGCCGCGGTAGCGCGCCACGGCCGCGCCGATGTCGCCGCGGCGCAGGCTGCGCCGCAGCTCGCCGACGTCCGAATCCAGTTCGGTCAGTAGCCGATAGGGACGCGAGCCGAGGGCGGCGCCGCCGAGAATCCGGCGCAGGCGCGAGATTTCGGCGCGCACGGTGACCGCGTCGAGGTCGCGTTCGTCGAGCAGGACCGCGATGTGCTCGGTGGCGAGTCCCTCCGGATGTTCCATCAGCAGCAGAAGGATCTCCGAATGCCTGCGCGACAACGTGATTCGTTCGTTGCCGAACAGGAGGGCGGGTTGCGCGCCGAGCAGTTCCACGCGCGGCGCGGTGCGGACAGACACCGGATGAGCCCGCAGCTCGGACTCCGCGACGGCGACGGTCGCCCGGATCAGCGAAAGCACTTCCGGCGCAGCGACGCGCGGTCCGCCGGTGATGTCGATCGTGCCGAGGATTCGTCCGGTCGCCGGGTCGTGCACCGGTCCCGCCGCGCAGCTCCACGGATGGACCAGTCTGCTGTAATGCTCGGCGCCGAAGATCTGCACGCAATGATCAAGGGCCAGTGCGGTTCCGGGGGCGTTGGTGCCGACCGCCGCCTCGCTCCAGTCCGCGCCGTCGACGAAGTTCATGCCGGCCGCGCGGTCCTTGGCCGCCGAATCGCCCTCCACCCAGAGCAATCGGCCGTGCGCGTCGCTCAGCGCGATCAGCAACCCGGTGTCCTTGGCGTCCTCGACCAGCAGGGTCTGCACCACCGGCCGCACCGCCGACATCGGATGGGTGCGCCGATAACGCTCCAATTCGGTTCCGGTCAGCGACGTCCGGCCGATCTGCCGATCCGGGTCGATGCCGTTGCCGCGGCTGCGCACCCAGGACGCCTCGACCACCTGCCGGATCGAGGTCGGCGCTTCGCCGCGCTCGATAAATGATTCGTGCGCGGCCGACAGATCGGTGCCCACCTGTTCGGCGTCTTCGTCCGGGCGCAGCGCTGCCCACGGATTCGCTCGAATACCCGCACCGCTGCCCACAGCCTCCATACTCCTCGGCAACTACGCCCCGATCAATGCGCCGTTGCCGCGCCGGTAGCGGTCAGAGGTAGCGGGCGACCTGTTCGGCGGCTTCGACGGGGTGACCGGCTTGGATGGGGGCGCCGACGGTGTGGAACTTCCAGACGTCGGCTTCGCGTTGCACCTTGGCCACGACCATGCCGGTGTGCCTGCCGCCGACGCGCAGATTGCCGCCGGTGAGTTCGACATCGGTCTTTCCGTCGACCAAGCGCCAGAATGCGTTCCGGACCCGTTCGAAGGTGTGTCCGGCGTAGGAGGTGACGACGAATACGACCGTCGACGCTTCGGCGGACAGCCGGGTGAGGTCGACGTCGATCATCTCGTTGTCGCCTTTGCCGGAGCCGGTGAGATTATCGCCTTGATGACGAACGGATCCGTCTTTGGAGGACAAATGACCGTAGAAAGCGGCGTCCATGAGTTCGCGGCCGGAAAAGACCAAGGCCGACGCGTCCAGATCGATATCGACTTCGCGTAGGCCGAATCGGCCGGGTTCGCGGACCGGATCCCAGCCCAATGCCATTTTCACATGCGACAACTCGTCGCCATCCGGTTTGCGCAGTGCCAATTCGGTGCTGAGACCGAGCAGGCCGGTATCGGGTAGCTCGACCGGCGGTTGCGGCGGCGGTGACTTCGGGGTCCGGCCGACGGCGACGCCGTGCGCGGTGACCAGGGTGGCGAAACCGCTGCGGTAGCCGTGGCCGAGTGAACGCAGCTGCCAGTCGGGATCGTGCCGGTCGAAATCCATGGCGACGACCGTCGACTCGGGGCCGAGGCCGGTAATCAGATAGTCGCACAGCAGGTTTCCCGCAGCGTCATCGATACGCAGCTCAGGGGCCGCGTAATTGCCGAAGCTGTCCTGCTGGTCGTCGAGTGCGACAACGATTCGCACGTGTTCGATGTCGGCGGGAATCGCGCGCAGATCGATCGCCAACGCGCTCGGCCGCCCGTCCTCGCCCGGCAGCAGTCGTGCGCCCTGGCCGAGCGGCTGGTTGTAGAAGACAAGATCCGCGTCCGCGCGCACCATGCCGTCCGCGGCGAGCAGCAGCGCGGACAGATCGACGGCCGCGCTGTGCCGGACCGAAACAATGATGTGCTCGGCTTCGAGCACATTTACCTGCCCCCGAGCCAGTTGCACGGTCATTCATCACACACTACAAAAACAATCGGCGAATACCAGGAACGGCACGCGACTATTACTGCGGTTGAATACCCTGACCGAAGATTCAGCGTGGAAACGACGAATTAGTGCGATTACCAGGCGACGCCGACCGCGTAGCGCGACATCAGCCGACAACCGAGCCGTTCTTTGACGTCGGGTAGTCCTTTCCCCCAGATAAGTCCCTGTTTCCCCTCCGCGACCGCCCAGCCGACCGTCCGGCGGAACGCGTCGAAGTACAGGTGCTTGCGGCCGCCCTCCTCCACCGGCAACGCACCCCACCGATGCACCAGCGGCCAGGTCGGGTGGTCCAGAATCGTGAATGCCGCCAACAGGTTTCGATCCGCATCGTGGTAGTGCACGGCCAGCACATCGGGGTGTGACAGCAGCCGGTACAGCCACTCGTCGGGCATCCGCGGCGCCCGGCCCAATCCGTCGTATTTCTCCTCGGTGCGACGGAACAGGCCGACGAGCTGGTCGGCGTCCAGGGCCTCGGCAGGGCCGCTGCCGGCGATCAGGTCGTGGTCGCGGGACAGCCAGCGGGCCTCGGCGCGCAGGCTGCGGCGGCGATTCGAGGACAGCGTGCTCAGCCAGCCCGCCTCGTCCGGCCAGGCGATGGGAAGTACCGCGGTCGGGTTCACCTCCCTGGTGACCTGGACGACGCCGAGGCCGTCGGCCTGCTCGCGATCGAGCTCACGCCACAGGGTGGCGAGCACCGCGTGCCGGTAGCGGGTGCGCAGTCCCCGGGCCAGCACGCCGAATAGCTCGGTCTGCCGCGCGGGATCGGCCACCCACCAGCCCGGTTGGCCGGTGCTGCCGGGTGCCGCGACGTTGGCGAGACCGAGCATCCAGCGGGCCGCCGCCATCGCGACGATGTCGGCGCCCTCGTGCACGACCACGATGCCGAACCGGGTACCGGCGACGGCCAGTACGTCCCAGGCCCAGGTCGCGCGCAGCCCGGCCGCGCCGCGCAGCGCCTCCCACCACGGTGGTTCCGGGTCGCGACGGGGGTCGAGGATGTCGACACGCTGTTTCATAGCGCCTTCCGCGTCTTGATGTTCGTCCTGAGCCGCGGCAACGTCGATGCCGCTAGTACGGCGTAGGACGCGACCAGTACCCAGAGCGCCGCCGGTGGTCCGTGCGCGGGCACCAGCACCGCGGCGAGCACCAGCACCGCACCGAATTGTGTTGCGGCACTTGCCGCGGCGACGGTCAGCTCGCGGCGGCCCGCGTTTTCCAGGATGAACAGCGCGAGGCTGATCACCGCGTGGATGGGGATCTCGAAGCAGAGCAGTAGGGCGATAAGCGCTGTGGCAGAAAGGTTCCCGGCCAGCCCGGCCACGAGGGCGCAGCCGAGTACGCCGGAGATCAGTGCCGCCGTCAGCAGTCGCCGGGCGAGGTCGATGCCGGATTGCCCGCCCGCACCGCGCAGCCGCAGCGAGGACACCGGTTGGTAGATCCGCAGCAGGTAGAGCGTCAGCGATCCGGCGACACTCGAAATCAGCAGTGCCAGATACAGAGTGGTGCTGCTGTCCCGTTGATCGCTCAGGGCGAGGACCGCGTACAGCACGCCGACGCCCGCGCTGCCCAGCGGTTCGTACAGCCCGAGCATCAGTTCCGTGCGCACAACCGCGGCGGTGACTCCGCGTCGCGGGCGAGCCAGCAGCGAGATGACGGACGCGGCTCCCCTGGCCGACCATGCGGCAACGCCGAGGGTGACCACGACCAGCAGCGCCAACTCGCCCGTCGGCGAAAAGCCGCCGACCGCGGCAGCCACCACCGAGGCCGCGAGCAGGACGGCCAGGACCAGGAAGCCCCGACTGTCCCGGGTGGGTCGCCCCGCGGCGCGGTGTACCGCGACGGCGACCGTCATGAGCCCGACGCCCGCGCTCCAGGCCGCCGCCAGCGGGTAGACCACCGCCGCCGATCCGGCCGTCACGATCACCAGGAGCACGGCGATCACCAAAGGAACAGCCGCCGTGAGCAACGCGGTCCGTACCACCGCCGCGGCCGTATGCGGCAGTCGCGGAACCAGTTTCAGCACCGCCTTCTCCGGCCCCGAGCTGAGCAACGCGATCCAGGCCGTCGCGCCGACCGCGCTCGCGTACACCGCGAAGACGTCGGCGCCCCAGATCGCCAGCAGCCCAAGCGCTATGCCGTGATAGGCGATCCGGAACCCGCCGCGGCCCGCGACGAGCGACACCACCGTCCTGGCCGCGGGCAGCGTCGCGGGAGTCGACACCATCAACGCGTGCGGTCGGCCGCTCGTTCCCGGACGCTCGCCGGGCGTTGCCGCGCACTGCCCGAGCGCCGCCGCAGGCCGTCACCGATCCGCTGCCAGAACCGATCCGGGAGAAGCACGATCGCCCCGGCCAACAGCAGGTGGACGACGATGAACGCCATCGCCTCGTTCCGGCTGGCGACGTGACCGAGCCGCACCGTCATGTGATCGGCCCAATCCCAGCGGTCGGCGAGCGGCTTGCCGCGCAGCAGCTGGAACGCGAGATCTTCGAGGCCCGAGAGCATGATGAGGATTCCGGCGTAGCTGACCCGACGCGTCACGGCGGGGATCGCGCCACCCAGCCTGAGCATCAGCGCCAAGCACAGGATCAGCAGCGGGACCAGTATTCGCATCCAGGAGTACAGCCGGTTGAAATCGTCGTCGAGGGCGGCGGCGAAGATCTTCGGGACCAGGAAGCAGAACACCACGACAAACGCACCGAGGGCGCAGATTTCGACGAGCCGGCCGCGCCGGAACCAGGACGGTTGCAGGCTCGCGATCGTCTCGGCGGCCAGGACGAACGGGATCAGCGAGGCCAAGAGCGTCCAGAGGTTCTGGATGTTGTGCTGGCGGCCGGTCGCCCACCACACGAGTCCTGCGGCAACAACCGCCAGGGTCGCCAGGATCGTCGTGCGCAGCGCGGGGCTCATGCCGCACCGCTCAGGTCGAAGCGCAGGGTCGCGCGAATGGCGGCGGCAGCAGCGGCGGCCTGGTCGGGGTCGTCGGCGACAACGACGAAGTGGCCCAGTTTATTTGCCGCATTGTGGTACGGAAGTACCTCTTGTCCGGCGCTCGCGAAGAGGATCAGCTCCACTAGTTCCGGGACCGCCGAAGCCTCGTCGGCACCGACGACTTCGGTGACCACGCCTGGGTGGTCGGTGTAGAGAACCTCGGATACCGCTGCGCGCGAACGAGTCTGGGCGACGTCGGCCGGGTCGCCGGTCGCCGCGGCAATCGAGGCCGCGACCGTGTCCACGCCGTAGGCATGCCGGACCAGTTCGCCGAGCCCATTGCCGCCTACTCGGGCACCCATCTCGATCAAGTGCATTCGACCCGCGGGATCGATCAGCAGGTCGATGGTCAGTGGGCCGCGTTGATAGTCCAGCTCGGCGACCAGCGCGTTCAACACTTCGGTCAGCTCCCGTTCTTGTTCTGCGGTGAGGTCGGCGGGCACCCGGTGCGCGGTGGTCACGAAGTACGGCGCGGGGGTCATGGTTCGCGCGCTCACTCCGACGAACGCGATCTGGCCTCGGTCGACGAACGCCTCTGCGCTGTAATGCTTTCCGGCCAAGTATTCCTCCACGATCACGCCACCGTCACTGGCGAATCGCGCTGCCTCGCGCGCTGCGGCGGCGACCTCGGATGCGTCGTCGCACACCTGAATGCCTCGGCTGCTCTGCGCGTCCAGCGGTTTCACCAGCACCGGAAATCGCAGTGCCGCCGCCTGAAGGGCGAGTTCGCCATCGGCGGCTCCGGCGACATAGCCGTAACTCGCGAAACCCAGTTGATCGCACACAGCGCGGAAGTACGACTTGTCCTGTGACGCACAGACCGCCGCCGCAGACAGATCGGGCAGTCCCCACCGCCGAGCCAGCTCCCGCTGAGCGGGCAGCCCGGTGTCACTGGCCGGCGAGAGCACGCCGACGATATCGGCGCGCCCGTCGAGTTCCCCCGCGATCAGCCGCGGGTCGCGGATGCTGGCCAGCACGAATTCATCGGCCAGCGGGCGCGCCACGGCGTCACCGCGTCGGTCGACACAGATTGTGCGGTAGCCGAGTTCCCGGGCGCGGCGATAGGTGGACGCCGAACCGTCCGCGCCACCGAGGATCACCAACGTGCCCGTCATCGCGCGCCCCCGCCGACGCTGATCCGCTCCAGGTGCAGCCGATCCGCCGCATCGATGGCCACGTCGGATTCGCGCACGTAGTACAACGCGCGTCCGTCGCGGCTCGACGCCATGACCGAATAGCGCAGCAGCAGAGCCATTGCCGGGAGCATCGCCAATTGCACCGACAGCACCGCCGCGCCGGCACCGAACACACTCAGCAAGACCACCGCCACGAACACGCCGGCGCACAACAACATCGCGGCTCCGGCCGCCAGCGCGGTCGAATGCCCGACGTACAGATCGAGGGCGTGCCGCGCCAAACGCAGAACCGTGAATTTGGACGATCCCGCTCGACGCGCCTGATGCGCCGTCCGCACGGTGACGTACCGATCGGTGACGGCAGGCAGCGAGGCCATGAAATATGGCGCGGGACGGCGCAATTCGACGATCCGCCGAGCGACACCGGTACGCACCAGCCGGAACGTCGTCGCGCCTGGCGGCAATTCGATGCCGAGCACCCGGCGCGCGATCAGATCCGACAACGTCGATCCCCACCGCCGCAGCAATGGATCAGCACGCTGATCGCGCACCCCGAAGACCGCGTCCACCCGATCCGACACCGCTTCGATCAACTTGTGCGCCTGATTCGGATGACCTTGCAGGTCCGCATCCACATGCAGCACCCACGGTTTCGTCGCGTACTTGTAGCCCGCCGAGAACGCCGCCTCGAACCCGAAATTGCGGGCGAACGAGATGTAGTGCACCCGTTCGTCCTTGGCGGCGAGGCCGGTCACCAGCGACAGCGTCGCGTCGGTGCTCCCATCATCGACGAACAGCACCTCGATGTCGTACCCACTCAGTTCCCCGACGATCGCCTCATGCGCCGCAACGATATTGGCTTCCTCGTCCCGGCACGGGACGACAACGGTCACGCTGAACATCGCGAACGATGCCGTCACGCCGTGGCCGTCTCGCACGGCTCCGGCGCGACCCAGTGGGTGCCGCGGGTCTCGATGAACCATTCGATCGTGCGCCGCATGCCGTCCTCGAGCGGCAGCAGCGACGCGGGGTCGACGCCGATGGCGGGCAACGTCATCGGATCCGCCCGGACCGTGTCACCGGGGATCTCGCCGGGCCGCATCGGCAGGTCGACGATCGGCACTCGCGCATAGCCCAGCTCGACGCACTGGTCGATGATCAGCTCGGCGACCGACCGGATCGACTGCGATCGGGCCGGGCCGACCTCCATCACCGCCTCCGGTACGACGCCGTCACCGGCCGACTCCAATGCCGAAACCAGCACGCGCGCAACATCACCCACCCACACCATGTCGGAGAGCTGGACCCCGCCGCCGTAGAGTTCGACCGGCAGGCCGGACAGCGCGCGGCAGATCACCGCCGGGGTGAACTTGCGGACCTTGCCCTCCCCGAACGGCGCGGCCGCGGTCTGCCGCGGCCCGTAGGCGTTGACCACCCGGACATTGGTGACGCGGGTGCCACGGTAGGCGTTGAACATGTGCACGAAGCGTTCGACGGCGGTCTTGGAGATGGAGTAACTGTTGTTCATCCAGTGATTGCCGACGCAGATGTACACGCCGGGCAGCTCGTACTGCGCGACTGCTTCCAGAAAGTTCAGTCCGCCAACGAGATTCGTCTCCGCCGCCGGGCGCGGCTGCTTGATCGTCTCCTGCGTGCCGAGCACGGCGGCGAGGTGGATGATGCCCTCGCAGTGCGCGGCGAGTTCGGTCATCGAGGTCGAATCGCGGATATCGCCGAGCATGACCTCGTACGGTTGCCGGCGCGCATGTCGTCGGTGGTCGAAGATCACCGGCTCGTGGCCGCGGCGCACGAGTTCCTCGCAAACATAGGAGCCGATGAATCCCGACCCACCTGTGACGCCGACCTTCATTCTGTTGTACCACCTAGCGCTATCTATCCGGCCATCCGTCGGTAGTGCCGACAAACTGGCCGCGTGTGTCCACATTGTCCGGATTTTGTCCCGATCCGCGCAGCCGCGGATGACGCGCACGGAGATGTGCGACACAGCCTAGAGAGCGCCGAAAGCCGCCGAAAGCCATAGTTTTCGGGGGGTCGGCCGAGCGCGCCGAGACCTGTCGGTCAGCGCGGTGACCGCACCTCCCCGGGGTGCTCGGCGACATGTTTCTTGGCCGCCGGATAGTTGGCTTTGCCGCTCGGTTGGCGCATCACCTCATCGACGATCCAATAGGCGCGTGGCGCTTTGTATCCCGCGATCTTGGTGCGCACGTGCGCGTCCAGCTCCGCGAGGTCGAGCCGAATTCCCTTGCGCGGCGCGATAACTGCGGCCACCGATGCGCCGAACCGCTCGTTCTCGACGCCGACCACCAATGCGTCGAACACGTGGGGTGAGGACTTCAACGCACCCTCGACTTCCTCCGGATAGACCTTCTCCCCACCGGTATTGATGCATTCCGAGCCGCGACCGAGCAGGGTTACCGTGCCGCCCTCCTCGTAGCGGGCGTAATCGCCGGGCACGACGTAGCGCGTGCCGTCGATCTCGATGAAGATCGTCTTGGTCTTCTCCGGGTCCTTGTAATAGCCGATCGGCACATGTCCGCGCCGGGCGATCCGGCCGACCGCGCCCGGCCGCACCTCGATCAGCGCACCGTCGTCATCGATGAGCGCGGCCTGGGCGTTGAACTTCACCCGCGGCCCCTCGGTGTGGTCGGAGTCCTTGGTGACCACACCGAGTCCGGTGCCGCCGCTCTCCGAGGAACCGATCACGTCGGTGATGAACAGATTCGGGAACAGCTCGAGGTACTGCTGCTTGATCGAATGCGAGAACAGCGCCGCGTTGCTGCTCAGCGCCCACAGCGACGACACGTCGTACGGCTGTTCGCGGTAGGCGTCCAGCAGTGGCCGCGCCATCGCGTCGCCGGCTACCGCCAGCACGTTCACCCGATGCTTCCCGACGGCCCGCCACACCGCGTGCGCGTCGAACTGCGGCACGTAAACGACCGTGCCGCCGGAGTTCAGCGCGATGAACGTCGCCCACTGCGCCGCACCGTGGATCAGCGGCGGCAGCGGCGCCATGACGATCCCGGCCGGTCCGGACTTCGCGCCCTCCGCCAGTTCCCATTCGTCGGCGACGTATTCGCCGGTGACGTGGTTGATGCCGCCGCCGAGGGTCCGCCACACGTCCTCGTGCCGCCACATCACGCCCTTCGGGAAGCCGGTGGTGCCGCCCGTGTACAGCAGGTAGAGGTCGTCGGCGCTGCGCGGCGCGAAGTCGCGCACCGCCGCCTCGCCGGCCAGCGCCGCCTCGTACTCGGTGCCGCCGTAGCGGGTGTAGTCCCGATCGGTGCCGTCCTCGACGACGAGGACGTCGGTGAGCAAGGGGGTGTGCGGCAGTACCTCGGCGACCACGTCGGAATAGGCGCGTTCGTGGATCAGCGCCTTCAGGTCCGCGTTGTCGGCGATGTAGCGGACCTCGTCGGCGACGTAGCGGTAGTTCACGCAGACCACCGCGGCGCGCAGTTTATAGGTCGCGAACATCGCCTCCAGCGCCTCGATGGAGTTGCGCGAGTACACGCCGACGTGATCGCCCTGGCCGATGCCGCGGGTGGCGAGGTGGTGCGCCAGCTGATTCGCGCGGTCGTCGAGTTCGCGGTAGGTGATCTGGCGGTCCCCGCAGATGACGGCGATGCGGTCGGGCACCGCGTCCACCGCGTGTTCGAGAAGGTCAGCGACGTTGAAGGCCATGGCAGTCAAAATAGAACTGGTTCTAGTTTTGGACAATGAAACCGGCCGTGGCAGATCAAAGTTGGCAGCTTCCTGTCAGATTCGGCCCGAACGGCGCACACCCAAGATCGACATAGGCTGGGGGCATGTCGATTCAGAGTCAGCTCGAACGAATCTTTGTGGGTCTCAACGCATCCCTGTATCGCGTCAGCGGCGGGAAGCTCGGCGGCAAGATGGGGCAGGCGCCGATTTTGTTGCTCAATACCGTCGGGCGCAAGTCGGGTCAGCGGCGCACGTCGCCGCTGCTGTACCGGCAGAACGGTGACCGCTACCTGGTGGCCGGGTCGCATCGTGGCGCCGCGACGCATCCGGCCTGGGTGCTGAACCTGCGCGCGAATCCGGAGGCGGAGGTCGAGATCGGCAAGCAGACGATCCCGGTCACCGCCACCGAGATCACCGCCGCCGAGCGCGATGCCGCCTGGGCCGAGCTGGACGCCATGTACGCCGGTTACGCGGATTACCGCACCAAGACCGACCGGACCATTCCGATCTTCGCGCTCACCATCCGCTGAACCGTCACACGCGGGTCGGCACGGCCTGGCCGGCCCGCGACTTGGAAATGATGCCCAGCTCGGCCGCGCGCACGCCGAGCTGGAATCGCGTCGCGACGCCGAGGCGCGTCATGATGTCCGCGACATATCTGCGGTAGGTGCGCAGTGACACCGAGAGTCTGCGCGCCGCGACCTCGTCCTTCAGTCCCGTACTCATCGCGTCGACGACGGCGACCGTCAGCGCATCGAATTCCGCGAGCTCTCGGCCGTCGCGCATTTCCCCTCCAGGACATCGTGCTTTCCCTTCCTTGGAATACACCGCCGACGCCGGTCGCAGTACCGCGAATCCCGCTGACCAGACATCTGGGGATCCCCATCCGGGCCCCTGGCCCGGCATTCCCCCAGCTGAGCCGATGCGACACGGGCGCAGCTATGACACTCACCTAGCGTTCGTCACGTTCGTGTCATACCGTGGGGTCAAGGCAGCACCCGACCGATGGGGAATTGGCATGACCGTCGAGCAGAACACTCGCGCACTTGAACAGGACATCGTCACCGACTTCAGTTCCCGCCTGAGTTATGGCGGGTATCTCGACCTGCCGACGCTGCTCAGTGCGCAGCATCCGGTCAGCCGGCCGCAGCATCACGACGAATTGCTGTTCATCATTCAGCATCAGACGACCGAGCTCTGGCTCAAGCTGATCCTGCACGAAACCCGCGCGGCGCGTACGGCTTTCGAGGCGGACGACATCGGGGTCGCGCTCAAGTGCATTGCCAGGGTGAAACATATCCAGAAGACGCTCACCGAGCAGTGGTCGGTGCTGGCGACGCTGACGCCGACCGAGTACGCCCAGTTCCGCGATTGCCTGGGCAATTCGTCGGGGTTCCAGTCGTATCAGTACCGCGCCGTGGAATTCATTCTCGGCAACAAGAACGCGTCGATGCTGAAGGTGTTCGAAGCGGATCCGGTCGCGCACAAGGAATTGCACACGCTGCTGCACGAACCGAGTCTCTACGACGCGTTCTGGCAGCACGCGGCCCGGATCGGGCTGGATGTGCCGCGTTCGACGCTGGACCGGGATGTCACGAAGGCCTACGTGCTCGATCCGGATCTGCTGCCGCTGGTGAAGTCCATTTACGAAGCCCCGGAACATAATTGGTCGGTCTACGAGACCTTCGAGGAGCTGGTCGACCTGGAGGAGAACTTCCAGCTGTGGCGGTTCCGGCACATGCGCACGGTGCTGCGCACCATCGGCACCAAGCGCGGCACCGGCGGATCGAGCGGGGTCGGGTTCCTGCAACGCGCGCTCGACCTCACCTTCTTCCCCGAATTGTTCGCGGTACGCACCGAGATCGGACGTTGACGAAATGACCACCGCCACCGACGATTTCACCACGCGCGCAACGATTCTCGACACGGCCGACCCACTGCGCGACTACCCGAGCCGGTTTCTCGGCAACGACGATCCGGAGATCGTCGCCTATCTCGACGGCAACTCGCTCGGCCGGCCCACCCGGGCGACCGCGGATCGCCTCGCCGCCTTCGTCACCGAGGCGTGGGGCGGCCGGCTCATCCGCGGCTGGGACGAGCAGTGGTTCGACCTGCCGGTGACGATCGGCGAGCGGATCGGCGCGTCGATCCTCGGGGCCGCGACCGGCCAGACCACGATCGGCGATTCGACCACGGTGCTGCTGTACAAGGTCGCCCGCGGTGCGCTGGCGCTACGGCCAGGCCGCACCGAGATCGTGCTCGACCGCGACAACTTCCCCACCGACCGCTACCTGCTGGAGGCGATCGCCCGCGAGTTGAACCTGACGCTGCGGTGGATCGAACCGGAGTTCACCGGCGGGGTCACCGCGCAGGACGTGGCCGAGGCCGTCTCCGAGCGCACCGCGCTGGTGGTGCTCAGTCACGTCGCCTACCGGTCCGGGTATCTGCTCGACGCCCCCGCGATCTGTGCCGCCACCCACGATGCCGGCGCTTTGCTGCTGCTCGACCTGTGCCATTCGGCGGGCGCGGTGGAGATCGAACTCGATTCCTGGGGCGTCGATTTCGCGGTCGGCTGCACCTACAAGTATCTCAACGGCGGTCCCGGTGCGCCCGCGTTCGCCTACGTGCGCACCGAGCATCTCACCGAGTTCACCCAGCCGATCTGGGGGTGGATGGGCCGCGAGAGCCCCTTCGAGATGGCGCAGGGATACGTTCCGGCCCAAGGGATCCGGCGGGTGATCAGCGGAACGCCCGCGATCATCGGCATGCTGCCGATCGAGGACACCCTCGACCTGATCGACGAGGTGGGCATGGCGGCGGTCCGGACGAAGTCGATGGCCCTCACCGAGTTCGCGCTCGAACTCGTGCGATCCTGGTTGTTGCCGCTCGGCGTCTCGGTATCGTCACCGACCGACCCGGATCGCCGCGGCGGCCACGTGACGATCGACCACCCTCAGTTCAAGGAGATCACCGCCCGACTATGGCAACGCGGCGTCATCCCGGATTTCCGGCCGCCCCAAGGCATCCGGATCGGCCTGAGCCCGCTGAGCACCACCTATGCCGAGGTGCTCGCCGGGGTGGCGGCGATCCGCGATGAGCTCACCGCGCGCTGACCTCGCGGGCGCGGTCCTCGACGACATCGATTCGCGGCCGGGCAGCGCGACCTCGCTGGCCCGGACCGTGCTCGGCGCGTATGTCCGCGATCTCGGCGGCTGGATCGCGATCGCCGACTTCAGCGGCCTGCTGGCCGGGCTGGGCGTGCCGGAGCAGAGCACCCGGACGGCCGTCACGCGGCTGAAGAGCAAAGGGGTGCTCGACGCCGAATCCCGGGGCGGGCGCAGCGGATACCGGATCACCGATGCCGCGGAGGCGATGTACTCCCGCGGCGATCCGCGCATCTTCGGGTTCCGGCAGATGGCCGACGGCGATGCGTGGCATCTGATTTCGTTCGGCATCCCCGAATCCCAGCGGGCCGCCCGGCATCAGCTGCGCCGCAGGCTGTCCTCAATCGGCTGCGGTACCGTCTCGGCCGGATTGTGGATCTGCCCCGAATATCTCGCGGCGGAGGCGTCCGCGATCGTCTCGGCCTTGGAGCTCGACGAGTACGTGACCTCCTTCCGCGCAACGGAACTCACGGTTCCGGGCACGCTGCGGGCGGCGGCGGCGCAGTGGTGGGATCTGGCCGCGCTCGCCGATCGGCATCGCGCGTTCCTGGACAATCATCGCGACATCGTGACCCTCGAAAAGCTCACCGACCGAGCGGCCTTCGATCGCTTCGTGCCGCTGCTGGACGAGTGGCGGATCATCCCGTATCTCGATCCCGGCCTCCCCGCGGAGATGCTGCCGGCCGACTGGCCCGGCCTGGACAGCGTGCGGCTGTTCGCCGACGCGCAACGGCGGTGCCTGGCGCCGAGCCGGCGCTGGGCGCGGGCCGGAATCGACGCCGAAATAGACGTAGGACGATAATCCTCGGAATACGAAATCTCTTGCCACTCAGTACCGTAAAGTGTGGCTCCGCGCCGCGCGACCGGGCTGAGCACGTGCGCTTATAGCTGTTTGCACATCAGGCCCCTTTGTCACTTCGCATGGCGGGACCAGAGCTTGACCAGTGGTATTCAGCGGACCCCCTCGGCCGCTCGGCGCGCGCGTTCCCGCCGGACCTCGGCGTCGCACTCACCTACGCTCGCCGCGCTGCTCGCCTCGGCGGTGGAGCGCAATCCCGACGGCGTCGCGGCGGTGTGCGGGGACAGCTCGATCACCTATCGCCAACTCGACGCGCGCTCCGCGCAATTGGCGCGCACCTTGCTCGCGCTGGGGGCCGGTCCGGAGACGGCGGTCGTGGTGGCGCTGCCGCGGTCGATCGAGTCGGTGCTCGCGGTGTGGGCCGTGGCGAAGACCGGGGCCGCGTTCGTGCCGATCGATCCGGGCCTGCCGCGCCCGCGCATCAAGTTCCAGCTGACCGATTGTGCCGCCGAAATCGGGCTGACCACCAGTGAATCCGCGCCCGCATTGCCTTCGGGTGTGCGCTGGCTCGCGATCGACGATCCCGAGTTCGTCGTGCGCACCTCGACGGAGTCCACCAACCCCATCTCCTATCTCGATCGTCCTGCGCTGCTGCGGGTTTCGAATACCGCCTATTTGATCTACACGTCCGGATCGACCGGCCGCCCGAAGGGTGTCGCGGTCACCCATGCCGGGCTCGCCGCGTTCTGTGCCGAGCAGATCGCCAGGTACTCCCTCACTCCGGCCGCGCGCACACTGCATTTCGCGTCGCCGAGCTTCGATGCCTCGGTGCTCGAGTTGCTGCTCGCGGTCGGCGCGGCCGCGACCATGGTGATCGTGCCGCCGACCGTGTACGGCGGCGCCGAGCTGGCGGGCCTGATCGCGCGGCACCAGGTCAGCCATGCGTTCATGACGCCGTCGGCGCTGGCCTCGCTCGAACCGACCGGGCTCGATCTGCTGCGCGTGGTGGTCGTCGGCGGCGAAACCTGTTCCGCGCCACTGGTTCGCCGGTGGGCGGCGCCCGGCCGCCAGTTCTTCAACGGCTACGGTCCGACCGAGACCACCATCATGGTGGCGATCAGTGCACCGCTGTCGCCGGACCGTCCGGTGACCATCGGGTCGGCGCTGCCGGGCATGAACTGCCGGGTGCTCGACAAGCGACTACGGCCGGTCGGCGTCGGTACCGCCGGTGAGCTGTATGTTTCCGGACCCGGGCTGGCTCGCGGCTACCACGCTCGATCCGGTTTGACGGCACAGCGCTTCCTCGCCGATCCGCATGGCGCGGCGGGCACCCGGATGTATCGGACCGGCGACATCGTTCGCCGTGGCACCGACGGCGACCTCGAATACCTCGGGCGCAGTGACGATCAGGTCAAGGTGCGTGGTTTCCGGATCGAGCTGGGCGAGATCGAGGCGGTGCTGGGACGGCAGTCAGGGGTGCGGGCGGCGGTCACCGTCGATCGCAAGACCGCGGCGGGCGAGACGGCGCTCGCGGCCTATGTTCAGGGCGAGCCGGGACACCTGCTCGATGCCGCCGATCTGGCGAACGCGTTGGCGCGTCGGCTGCCGCAGTACATGCTGCCCGCCTCGATCACCGTGATCGACCGGATTCCGTTGACGCCCACCGGAAAAGCGGATCGGGCGGCATTGCGCCTGCGCGCGATCGAACAGCTCGCGTGCCGGTCGCTGTCCGGTCCCGGCGAGGAGCTGATCGCCGAGGTGTTCGCGCGGGTATTGGGCCAGGAACAGCTGGGCGCGGACTCGGATTTCTTTGCCTCGGGCGGCAATTCGCTGCTCGCCACGCAGGTCGCGGCGCGGTTGAGCGAGACCTGGCAGGCGCGGATTCCGACCCGGCTGCTGTTCGATCATCCGACGGTGGCGGCCCTGGCGAAGGCCATCCAGGCGCAGCGATTCGACAAGGGGCGGCCCGCGTTGCTCGCCCGGTCGCGGCCGGAGCGGGTGCCGCTGTCGCCGGCGCAGCTGCGGTTCTGGTTGCGCAATCAGTTCGATCCGGGCTCGTCGGTGGACAACATCGGCTTCGCCCTGAACATGTCCGGGGATCTGGACATCGCCGTCCTGCGGGCGGCGTTCGCCGATACCGTGGCGCGGCACGAGATTCTGCGCACGATGTATCCCGCCGACGCCACCGGGCCGCGCCAGCTGGCGCTCGAAACGGACAGCGTCGTCGCCGATTTCGCGGTCGAGGAGATGCCGACCGCGGCTCCCGACGCGGTGGCCGAGCGCATCCGGGCCATCCTGTGGCGGGGCTTCGATGTGGCGAGCGAAGTGCCGCTGCGGGTTCGGCTGCTGCGGACGGCGAGCGAGTACGTGCTGGTGTGCGCGGTGCACCATATCTGCGCCGACGGCTCGTCGCTGGCCCCGCTGGCCCGGGACATCGCCCTCGCGTACACCGCACGGTCCGCGGGCGCCGCGCCGCTGTGGCGGCCGCTGGAGATCCAATACGCCGACTACGCGCTGTGGCAGCAGGAGTTGCTCGGCTCCCGCGAGGATCCGGATTCGATGCTGTCCCAGCAGCTTTCCTACTGGACCACGGAGCTGGCCGGGCTGCCGGACGAGCTGGATCTGCCGACCGATCGGCCGCGGCCGAGTACCGCGTCGCTGCGCGGCGCGGCGACCCAGCTACCGGTGCCGGCCAGTCTGCATCGCGAATTGCTCACCGTCGCACGCGAACACAAGGCGACGCTGTTCATGGTGATGCGGTCGGCGCTGGCCGTGCTGCTGTCCCGGCTGTCCGGCAGCACCGATGTGGCGATCGGGGTGCCGATGACCAATCGGGCCGAGGCCGCGCTGGACGAGCTGGTCGGCATGTTCGTCAATACGACGGTGTCGCGGACCCGGATCGATCTCGGTGAGAGTTTCGCCGCGTTGCTCGACCGGACCAGGGACCGGGATCTTGCGAACTTCGCGCACTCCGAAGTGCCGTTCGAGCATGTCGTCGATGCGGTGAATCCGGTGCGATCACCGGGGCGGCATCCGCTGTATCAGGTCGGGTTCGCGTTCCAGAACTTCGGCAAGGCCAGTCTCGAGCTGCCCGGTCTGACCTTCTCCGGGCTCGACGTCGATACCCGGACGGCGAAGACCGATCTGCATATCGCGGTGGTGGACGAGCACGCGGCCGACGGCACGCCCGGTCACATCATCATCCGATTCAGCTACGCCACCGACCTTTTCGACGAGCCGACGGTGCTGCGGTTCCTCGATGCCTATATCCGGGTGCTGCATCAGGTGGCCGCCGATCCGATCGGCGCGGTCGGTGACATCGATATCGTGCACCCGGACGAACGGCGGCTGATCGAGTCGTGGTCGGCCGGAGCCGATCACGCGGTCGCGCCCGAGACGCTCGGTGCGGCGATGCAACGTCATGCCGAGGCGACGCCGGATGCTGTCGCTCTGGTCTTCGGATCGGCGACGGTGACCTATGCGCAGCTGCGAGACAAGTGTAACCGGTTGGCGCGGTGGCTGATCGGGCAGGGTGTCGGTCCGGAAACCGTCGTTGCGGTGGCGATGCGCCGGTCCATCGATCAGGTCGTGGCGCTGTGTGCGATTGCCGAAGCGGGTGGCGCGTGGGTGCCGATCGATCCGGATCATCCGGCCGAGCGGATCGGGTACGTGCTGGATTCCGCTGTGCCGCAGTGTGTTCTGACCACCAGCGGGGATGCGTTCACCGTTGCCGCGGCGCACGCCGTCGACACCTTGGATCTGCTGCACCTGGAATCCGCGCCTGTACGTCAGGACGAGCGACGTATGCCGTTGCGCGGTGCGCACCCCGCGTACGTCATCTACACCTCCGGCTCGACCGGCCGCCCGAAAGGTGTGGTGGTCAGCCACGAGGCGATCGTCAACCAGCTCGACTGGATGCAGCATCGGTACCGCGTCGATGCCACCGACATCTACTTGCAGAAGACTCCGGCAACGTTCGATGTGTCGCTGTGGGGATACTTCCTGCCGCTGCGGGCCGGTGCGCGCATGGTGATCGCCGGACCGGACGATCATCGCGATCCCGCCGCATTGTGCGGATTGATCGCCACGCATCGGGTCACGCTCACCGATTTCGTGCCCACCATGCTGACCACGTTCGCCGGACACGCCACCAGCGCCGAAGTGGCCTCGCTGCGTGCGGTTTTCGCGATCGGCGAGGCGCTTGCCCCGGAGACGGCGCGGGCGTTCGACGCGATCAGCCGCGCCGAGGTGCACAACCTGTACGGCCCGACGGAGGCCGCGGTCAGCATCACCGAGCACCGGTTCGACCGCACCGATCCGGCGGCCACGGTGCCGATCGGTGTGCCGGAATGGAATTCGCGGGCCGTCGTACTCGATAGCCGGCTGCGGCCGGTGCCGGTGGGCGCGGTCGGTGAACTGTATTTGGCCGGAGTACAACTCGCGCGCGGCTATCACGGCGCGACCGGACTCACCGCCGGACGGTTCGTCGCCAACCCGGCCGAACCCGGGACGCGCATGTATCGGACCGGGGACCTGGTGCGCTGGAACGCGCGCGGGACTCTGGAGTACCTCGGGCGCAGCGATTTCCAGGTGAAGGTGCGCGGGCACCGCATCGAACTCGGCGATATCGAGACCGCGCTGCTCGCCGATCCGGCGGTCGCGCAGGCGGCAGTCGCGGTGCAGCCCTCCGATGCCGGTGACCGCCTGGTCGGCTACGTGGTCGCTGCGGCCGATGCGGTGATCGACCCGAATGTGCTGCGGCAGTCGGTATCTCACGCGTTGCCCGCCTACATGGTGCCGTCGGCGGTGCTGCTGCTCGACGAGTTGCCGGTCAATACCAGCGGCAAGCTCGACCGAGCGGCCCTCCCCCAGCCGGTATTCGCCTCCCGGGACGGCGTCGCTCCGTCGACCGACCTCGAACGGGCGATCGCCGAGGTATTCGCCGAGGTCCTCGACGTCTCCCCGATCGGGATCACCGACGACTTCTTCGAACTCGGCGGCTCCTCGCTGATGGCTTTCACGCTGCACCAACGGCTTTCGTCCCGGCTCGACTACGCCGTGCCGATGTCGGCGCTGCTCACCACGCCCACGGTGGGTGGCCTCGCCGCCCATCTGACCGGGACCGCGGAGCAGTCCACGGCGGCCACCCCGGCCGAGGACGCCGTCCTCGACGCCGGAATCGATGGTCGGGGCTGCCTGCCCGCGCACTCGGGTCCGCCCCGCGAGGTGCTGCTGACCGGCGCGACCGGCTTCCTCGGCGCCCACCTGCTCCGAGAACTGCTGACTCGCACCGACGCCCAGGTGTTGTGCCTGGTCCGGGCGGATACCGCGGCGCAGGGCGCCGATCGGATCCGGGACGCGCTGCACCGCTATCGGCTGTGGGACGAGACCCTCGCGGCTCGAATCGTCGCCGTCCCAGGCGATCTCGGCGCACCACGACTGGGGCTCGCCGGCACCGACTATGCCCGTCTCGCCGAGACCGTCGACGTCATCGTGCACAACGGTGCCCGCGTCAATCACATCGATCCGTACGCCCGACTACGCACGGCCAACGTCGAGGGAACCCGAGACGTACTCCGCCTCGCGACGACAAGACGGCTCAAGCCAGTACATTTCGTCTCCACCCTCGGCACCACCGTCTCCACAACGGCGGCACCGGGCGTGATCGAGGAGAACACCCGACTGCGCGCCGATCAGCTCTCCGACAACGGCTACGTCACCTCCAAGTGGGCCGCCGAAGAACTGGTCCGCCAGGCCGGCGAACGCGGCATCCCGGTCGGCATCTACCGCCCCGGAACCATCAGCGGCGACCTGAAAGCCGGCGTGAACAGTGCCGACGACTCGTTCTGGAACATGGTCCGCGCCGCCGCGATCCTCGGCCTGGCACCGGAGGTCGGCGATGCGACCGTGTCCCTGGTCCCGGTGACCTACGTGGCCCGCGCCATCGTCGAGCTCGCGCTCCGGCCACGTGCGGAGTCCGTGTACCACCTGGTCAACAAGACTCCGGTGACGGTCCGCGACATCTTCACCTGCCTGCGCTATCACGGACTCCCGGTGACCATCGCCCCGCTCGACACCGTCCGCACCGCCCTCGCCGAGGAATCATACCGGCGCAACGCGATCGGCGACGACTCCCTGGTCCGCGCCGCCCTGCTGAGCACCAACTACCTCGGCCTGGCGAACCTCGACTGGAGCGACGCGCACACCCGAAACGCCCTCGCCGACACCGGCATCGACTGCCCGCCGATCACCGAAGCCGCACTCGACGCCTACATCCGGGAGTTCATCACCTCCGGCTTCCTGCCGTCCGGCCCCACTCCCGGCGCGGTCCTGCGCCCCAGCGAGGTGCACTCAGCAGGTGGTGGGACCGGGATCGGCGCCGGCGAGGACGGCGGTCAGCCATAGCAGCGACGGTTCGTAGCCGACCAGTTCGGCCGAAATGTGTTCCGTTGCCGGAACTCTGAAGAAGCGGAGATTCGCGCCCGCCGCGCAGTAGCGCTGCACGACGGGCTCGATGGCGGCGATGGGGATGATCGGGTCGGTCATGGAGTGCCACATGGCCACCGGGATGTCCGGGGTGTCCGCGTAGCCGAGACTGTCTCGGTGCAGGACGTTTTGGATGTCGGGGTCGAGGAACGCCTTGGGGTCCTTCAGGTAGTTCTTCAGCGGGCGCCAGGCGCCGGTGGCGGCCGCGGTGTAGAGGCAGCGGTTGTCGATGTCGTGGACCATCGTCATGCCGTCGGCGGTGAGGAACTTGTCGAGCGGGATCAAATCCGGGTATTCCCTGGACAATCCGATCAGCCAGATCCAGCCGACGAAATCGGCCTGGCCGGCCAGACCTGCGCCCGCGTCCATGGCGAACATGGTCATCGCGTGCTTGTCGCCGGGGACGCCGCCCTGGGCGCTGCCCTTGATCGGTAGTTCGGGCGCGTAACCGCGATGGAGTTCGGCCGCCCAGCCGGTGGCGCTGCCGCCGCCGGAATAGCCCCACAGCCCGACCGGCGAATCGGCCAGGCCCAAGCCGCCGCGACGGGTCGCGCGGACACCGTCGAGGACCATCCGGCCTTCGCTCGGCGCGAGGGTGGTGCTGGTCTTGCCGTTGAAGTCGGGGACGGACACCGCCATGCCCTCGCCGAGGAACTGGAGCAACAGCTGGGTCTCCTTCATGGTCCCCGCGGGCACGGTGTGCGACGGGTTGCAGGCCGGATCCAGGCCGTCGATCGCCTCCTGATAGGAGATGACCGGGCGCGGGCTGGGGCCGAGCCACGGAATGCCCGGGATCATCACGGTGGTGGCGGTGACGATCGGGTGGTCACGACTGTCGGTGCTGCGGTACAGGATCTGCTCGGTGTGCACCGGCGGCCACGGCACGGCCAGCAGATAGCTGGTCACCACGCGCTTGCGGATCACGTCGCCGTTGGCGTAGCGGCCGAGGTCGTCCGGGTCGTCGTACCACCGGTCGTCCTTGGGCATGGGCACCGGAATGACCGAGTAGATATCGGTTTCGCGGGGCAGCGGCGGGAGCTGGTTCTCGTCGGGCCGCACCGGCCAGGCGGGTTGAGCGCCCACCTGGTCGGTGTTCGGCAGATCCGGGCCTGCGGTGGCCGGGGCGGCCACCGCGAGGGACAGAGCGAGCGTGAAACCTACGGTGAATGCGGCACGACAAACACGAAGCACGAGCGGAGTACCTCTCAGGCGAAGATGACATCGAAGCCAGAAGCCGCCGCACGCAGCGGCCGCCAACCGGGACACCATCGAGCGCCCGACGGACCGAAAGCGGGTCTCAGTTCACACGACGATTCGCAGATGTGTCACTACGCAACCAGCCAGGGTTTGCCCGCTGTCACTGTGCACAGTGCATAAGTCGATCAGGAAGCCACGGGACGAAACCGCAGGTGCTGGCCGGGGCGCAGCTGCGCGAGCAGGTCGACGTCGGCGGTGACGACGGTCCCGATCACCGGGTAGCCGCCGGTGATCGGGTGATCGGCGAGGAACACCACCGGTTCACCGCTCGGCTGCACCTGGATCGCGCCGAGCGGCATGCCCTCGGTAGGCAGTTCCTTGTCGTTGATCCGGGTCAGAGGAGCCGCGTCGCCGACCCTGGCCAACCGGACACCGACGCGGTCGGCCCGGTCGGTCATCGCCCAGGCGCCGGTGAACAGCGACTGCGGATCGGTGAACCAGTCGTCTCGCGGTCCGAGCTGGACCCGGACGGTGACGACCCCGGGGTTCATCGAGAGCACAGGTGCCACAGCAACATTCGGCCACGGATAGTCGTCCGCCGCACCCACACCGAGCTGTTCGCCCGCAGCGAGCGGTTCCGGGCCGAGCCCGGCAAGCGTGTCCCGGCTGCGCGAGCCGAGCACCTCGTCCACGGCGATGCCGCCGCGCACCGCGACGTACACGCGCAGCCCGGCGCCGGCCAGGCCGAGCTTCAGCCGCTGTCCGGTTCGCAGCGCCAGCACGGAGGCATTGGCCTCCGCGACGCCGTCCACGGTGATCGGCGCGTCGGCGCCGGTCACCGCGAGCAGCACCGGCGCCTCGGCCACGAGTTCCAGTCCGCCGAGCAAGGTTTCGATGCCCGCGGCCGTTTCCGGGTTGCCGACCAATCGATTCGCCAGCTTCAGCGAACCCCGGTCGGCCGCGCCGGAAACCCCGACGCCGACCGAGAACCAGCCGGGTCGGCCGAGGTCCTGGATGGTGCTCAGCGCACCCGCGTCGAGCACCCGCAATACGGTGCGACACGTCGAGCTCATTGCATCCCCTCCTCGGTGAACCGGACCCGGGCGCCCGGGCGCAGCAGCGACGGCTCGGCCCGGTCGAGGTCCCACATCCGCAGGTCGGTGGTGCCGATGAGCTGCCAGCCGCCGGGTGAACGCCGAGGATAGACGGCGCTGTACCCGTCGGCCAAGGCCACCGAGCCTGCGGGCACGGCGGTCCGCGACTCCGTCCGGCGCGGCACGGTCAGGCCGGACCCGGTGGTTTCGAGATAGCCGAAGCCAGGGGCGAATCCGATGAACGAGCACCGCCACACCGCCCGCGCGTGCGCGGCGATCAGTTCGGCGACCGAGATACCCAACTGCGCCGCAACACTTTCCAGATCCGGCCCGTCGTAGCGGACCGGGATGACCCGCACCGCCTCCGGTTCCGCCTCGACCGTTCCGGCGCCCTGCACCCGCCGGAACAGTTGCCGCAGTTGCTCTTCGACCGCCCGGCCGTCCGCGGTATCGCTCATGGTCACCAGGACCGTCTGTGCGGCGGGCAGTACATCGTGGACGCCGGCCGGCAACGCGCGCCGCAGCAGGTCGATGAACGCGACCAGATCGGCGTGCCGGTCGGGCGCGACGAGCAGCGACCGGTCCCCCGCGGGCAAGATACGCAGCGGTGCGGTCGGCACGGTGATCGCGGACATCGACACTCCCTCAGGCCAATTCGCGGCCGCGGGTCTCCGGCAGGCCGAACAACGCGAGCACAGCGAGGACATAGCCGAAGGCGCCGAACATCATGGCCCCGGCCAGGCCCAGCGTCGTGGAGGCCAGGAACCCGACCACGGTGGGGAAGATCGCGCCGACCCCGCGACCGAAGTTGTAGGTGAAGCCCTGCCCGGTGCCGCGCGACGCGGTCGGGTACAGCTCGGACAGGAACGAGCCGAAGCTGGAGAAGATTGCGGCGGTACAGAATCCGAGCGGGAAGCCGAGGATCAGCACCATGGTGTTCGCCCCCTCCGGAACCTGGATGTAGGCGACCATGAAGGCGACCGACAACACGGCGAAGAGCTGGATGGTGCGCTTGCGACCGATCCGGTCGGCGAGGATGCCGCCGGTGACGTAACCGAGGAACGCGCCGCCGATCAACATGAACAGATAACCGCCGGTACCAACGACATTCAGGTGCCGGCTCTTCTTCAGGTAGGTCGGCAACCAGGTAGCCAGGGTGTAGTAGCCGCCCTGCACGCCGGTGGCCAGCACCGAGGCGAACAGCGTCGTCCGGACCAGGTCGCGCCGGAAGATCGACGCGAACGAACCGGCCCGCTTGCCCGCCGATTCGCGCCGCTGCGTGACGGTTTCGGAGTCGGTCAGGTTGCGCCGCACCCAGATGATCAGCAGCGCGGGCAGCGCGCCGGTCCAGAACAACACCCGCCAGGCCAGATCCTCACTGACGAACTGGAAGACCAGCGTGTAGACCAGCACCGCCAGACCCCAGCCGACCGCCCAGGCGCTCTGCACATAGGCGACCGTGCGGCCACGATATTTGGTCTGCGCGTACTCGGCGACCAGGATCGCGCCCGCCGCCCATTCACCGCCGAAGCCGAGCCCCTGGAACGCCCGGAACACCAGCAGCGTCTCGAAGTTGGGCGCGAAGCCGCACAGCACCGTGAACAGGGTGTAGGTGGCGACGGTGAGTTGCAGGGTGCGCACCCGCCCGATCTTGTCGGCGAGCACGCCGGCCAGCGCGCCGCCGAGCGCGGACACCAGCAGCGTCACCGTGGTCAGCAGGCCCGCCTTGCCCGAGCTGATCACGAAGTAGGAGGAGATAGCGCCCAGCGCCAACGGTAGAACCTGGAAATCGTAGGCATCCAAGCCATATCCGCCGAACGCGCCGAGGAAGGCCTTCTTGCCTTTGGCGCTGAGGGTGCGGAACCAGTCGAAGGGTTGCGACTTCTCGGCGGGATCCACCGGGAGGTCTGTGGAAAGGCTCATGGATGCCTCGCAATGCTCGAGCTCAGGAGAGCGACGTACGTCACAGTAGAGTACGGATCGTTGAACGATTCTGCAATCCTAAAGTTGGATCGTCGGCTGGCCGTTCGATCCCTGAGTTATGCTCGAACGGCAAAGCCACTGGTCCGCGGAGGTTTGGATGACGACACCGGTAGATCGGCCCGATCCCGTCTACACGGCCCTTTCCGAACACAAGGGACTGCTCGCCCGGTCCAGCCGGAGTTCGCAGACCGCCGACATCGTGCGCGCGAGCATCCTGGACGGGTCACTGCGGCCGGGTCAGCGGTTGTCCGAGCCGGATATCTGTGCGGCGCTCGGGGTTTCGCGCAATACGCTGCGCGAGGCGTTCCGATCGCTGATCGAGGAGCGGCTGGTCAACCACGAGCTCAATCGTGGTGCGTTCGTGCGCATTCCGACCTCCGACGATGTCGCGGAGCTGTATCAGTGCCGCCGGGTGGTCGAAGGCGCGGCGGTGCACGGGTTCGGCAGCGATCAGGATCCGGCCGAGCTGGCCGCCGCCCTGGCGCGCGCGGATGCGTGTGCGGCGGAACAGGATTGGACCGGGGTCGGCACGGCCGACATCGACTTCCACAAGGCGATCGCCGCGCTGAACCGGAGCAAGCGGCTGGATCAGATGATGGCCAGCGTGTGGAACGAGTTGCGGCTGGTCTTCCACGTGATGGCCGATCCGCTCACCTTCCACGAGCCCTATCTGGCCCGTAACCACGAGATCTACGCGGCGATGATCGCCGGACGGTCGGTCGAGGCGGAGCAGTTGCTCGCCGACTACCTCACCGACGCCGAGTCCCACATTCGCGGCGCGTACACCCGGATCGTCGCCTGACCCCTCGGTTTTGTCGCAGGGTGAGCGCAATCCTGGCGACCGCGTGGTCCGCCGAGGAGAGTGGGACGACTTGTCCCGTGTGTCTCGTGCCGAGAGAGGTCGTCATGTCCGACAGCAGTGCGCAGTTCCGGCCGATCGAATCGTTGCTCGAACAGACCGCGGCCGCGCTCGGGGTGCGGTCGGTGCTGGTGATGCGGTCCACGCCGACGCACATGGCGGTCGAGGCGACCGCCGGTGCGGCGGAAGTCCATTACACGGTCGGCGCCGAGGGCAAGAAGGGCGCGGCGTTCGCGGAGGCGCAGGAGCTGTACTGCGAGCGGGTCGTGGACAACGATGCCGAACTGTTCGTGCGTGATTCGCGCGCGGACCCGGCCTTCGCGGGCAACGAGGACGAGGTCGAGCTCGGGCTGGTCAACTACCTGGGGTTGGCGGTGCACAATCCGGACGGCAGCGTTTACGGGACGGTCTGCGTGCTGGACGACCACGTGCGCGACTACAGCCCGCAGGAGCGGGCGCAACTGGCCGAGTTGCGCGCGGCCGCCGAGCAGGCCTTGGCCGATCCACGCCTCTGACCAGGCGTTCTGCAAAGCAGACCGCTCAGTCGTAGGATCAATTCTGGTTACCGCTCTACCCCTTATCGACAGCAGCGTTATTGCCAGGCCGACACAGTGGTTCGCGTGCTCTTCTTCCGGGACTGCTTGTCGCGCAGGTCATTCGAAGACTTCGAGGAGAGCAGCATGCGTACCGAAGGTGATACCTGGGACATCGTCAGCAGCGTCGGGATGACCGCGCTGTTCGTCGCGGCCATCCGGGCGGCCGAGACGAAGCAGCCCGACGCCCTGGTCCACGACGAATTCGCCGCGTTGTTCGTCGCGGCGGCCGGCGATCCGGACACGAACCGGCTGATCGACGATCCGGAACTGTGGGCGGACAGCCCGCTCGGCCTCGGATTCATGGGACTGCGCAGCAAGTTCTTCGACGACCACTTCCGCGCCGCGACCGAGGCCGGGGTGCGGCAGGCGGTGATTCTGGCCGCCGGACTGGATGCCCGCGCCTATCGCCTGGACTGGCCGCAGGGCATGGTCGTCTACGAGATCGACCAACCCAAGGTGCTGGAGTTCAAGGGGCAGGTCCTCGCCGACGCGCACGCCACGCCGACGGCCGATCGCCGGGAGGTGGCCGTCGACCTGCGGGACAACTGGCCCGCGGCGCTCATCGAGGAGGGCTTCGACCCGGCCCGGCCCACGGTGTGGTCGGCCGAGGGGCTGCTCCCGTATCTGCCCGGGGCCGCGCAGGACGCGCTGTTCGCGCGCATCGATCAGCTTTCCGCGCCGGGCAGCAGCCTGGCCACCGACACCTTCGGCAGCGACGTGGATTTCCAGCAGCTCGCCGACTTCCAGACGGAGCAGATGCGGGACACGTCCTTCGGAAAGATCGACATCGCCGACCTGCTGTATACCGACGATCGCTCGGATCCGGCCGAGTGGCTGACCAAGCAGGGTTGGACCACGAAGGCCGCGCCGCCCGAGGAACTCGCCGCGCGATACGACCGGCCGCTGACCGAGGTGCTCGAGCCGTACGCCCAAATGTTCAACGGCATGAAGTATTTGACGGCCGTCAAGCCGTCCTGAGCGCACCAGGGGCTGCCGCGGACGGCGGCAGCCCCTGCGGTTACGCCGCGCCCGCGATGAGGGTGGCGGCGAGCGTGCCCGCGCCAGGGCCGGTCAGCTGCGCGGCGGCCACAGTCCGGCCCGTCGCGAGCAAAAGCAAAGCGCCGGCGGTGCCTTCGACGAGCAAGCCGTCGCCGGCCGACCAGTCGATGTCGGTGGCCACGAGTCGATAACCCGCCAGCCGCTCCTCTATGCCGAACCGGGAACCCGTGGCCCACACCCGATTCAGCGACTCGCGCGCCGGGATGGACGGCGTCTCGCGGACCAGGCCGAGCGGCATCGCGATGTCCTGGACGTGCACCAGCATGTCCAGCAACCGGTCGGTGGGCACCGTGCCGACCGGGAAGAATCGCGACGGCACGCTGGCCCGCAGCTCCGCGTGCAACTGCCGGGTGCTGACGCTGTCCGCGTGCCGAATGGCGGTGTCGCGCAACGCCCCGTGCACGCTGCCGCCGGCCCGGATCAGGTTGATCAGGATCCAGCCGAGGTTCGCGCGGGTGCACAGCACCACGTGCGCGACCACGTCCCGGACCCGCCAGTCCGCGCAGAGGGACTGGCGATTCCAGTCGGATTCGGTGCGGTCGGCGAGCAGGTCGGCCATGGTCTGTCGCTCGGCGGCGACGGCGCGCCAGATGTCCTCGTCCGTCATGGTTTCGATGTGGTTCATAGCTCAAACCTCTCGTTCGAAGTTCCACTACCGTAAGAACTCCACTCAAGTGGAGGTGCAAGTAGATGTGACCGAGGACACACTTCATGCCGCGGTAAGCATCGGCGAGTTGGCGCGCCGCACCGGCGTGCCCGTGCGCACGATCCGGTTCTACTGCGACAGCGGGGTTCTGGAGTCGGGCCGCAGCGGCGGCGGTCATCGGGTGTTCGACCCGGCCGCGGTGGACCGGCTGCTGCTGGTTCGCCGGTTGCGCGCCATGGGGTTGCCGCTGGCCGCGATCATGCGGGTGCTGGACGGTAGCGAGTCGATCTGCGAGGTCGCCGCCGCGGAACGGGCCGCGCTGGACGCGGAGCTCGAGGCGCTGCGCTGGCGGCGCGCGACGCTGCTGGCCATCGAGAGCGCGCCGCCGCAGGAGCGGGCGCGCCGGCTGGAACTGCTTGCCCGCGTGCATGACCGGAGTGTGGTCATCGACAGCGTGGTCGCGTTCTGGCGGCCGATTCTCGGGCCGCTGCCGCAGGAGGAGTTCGATTCGTTCATCGACATGAACGTGCCGCCGATGCCGAGCGAACCCGGACCGGCGCAGGTGGTCGCGTGTGCCGAGCTCACCGCCCTCACCACCGATCCGCAGGTCAAAACGGCGATGAAGCAGCAGATCTGGCGGTCGGATCGCGATCGGATCAGCGATCGGCTGCAGTTCGTGACCTCGGTGGCGGGGGCCTTCGAGGTAGCGGCGCCGGTGGTCGCCGCGCACGAAAGTCCGCATCCGGGAGCCGAACTCGACCAGTACGTGCACGCGCACGCGGCGGCCAGGTGCGAACGGGACACGCCCCGGTTCCGGCGTGCGTTACTCACCACCGGCGCGACGGATACCGATCCGCGGCTGCATCGCTTCTGGCGGCTCACGGCCGACATCACCGGCACGGAGACCACGGTCGGAGCCGTCCACTACTGGTTATTGGACGCGCTGCGGCAGACCGTCTAGAGCCGCTCGCGGGCCCGGGTTTCGGGCAAACACGAAGCGGCTGAAGACTTATGGAGTTGTCGGGCCCGGGATCCTCAGCGGTCGCGGCCGGCCGCGGGGGTGGACGTCTTGCGGCTGGTCCGGGCGCGGCGGCGGGCGGCCTGCAGTTCGGCGAGTTCCTGTTCGAGGATCTCGGCGATGCGGAACTGGCCGGTGTCGTGGATCTCCGGGGTGGCCGGAGTGTCCTTGGCGGCCTTGGGATCGGTTGCGGTGGTCGCCTTTTCATCGACCGCGGGCTGCCGCTTGATGGCGGCGGTCGTGGCGGACGCGGCGGCGGTCGCGGACGGGCGGTCGGCGATCTTCTCCGCGGCGGGCTTGGCCGGGGCGGTCTGCGCGGCGATCTTGGTCGGCGCGGCCTGCTTCGGCGCCGCCGGGGCGACGACCGGCTTGGCAGCGGCGGCCGGCGCGGCGGGCTTGGCCGGCGCGCTGGAGCCGTTCACCGGGGTGATCGGCTTGCTGTCGACCCCGTTGCGCTTCTCCCCGTTCACCGGCTTGGTCTTCGCGACCGGCTCGTCGACCTGGGCCGGCTTCGAAGCGCTGGGCGCGGAGGCGCTTTCGGACTTCGACACCGAACGGGTCTCGGCCGTGATGTCAGTGAGGTCGCTGCCGAGGGTGGCGGCGGCCACGACCTTCGCCGACGGCGCCGGGGCGGCCGAACGGAAGGCCGACCGGGTCGGGGCCGGGGCCTCGGGCACTGTCTCGTCCTCGTCGGCGATCAGGACCGCCGGTGCGTCCTCGATCTCGGGGTCGAGGACGCCGGCCGGGGCCGCGTTCAGTTCCGCGAGCGGATCCGGTTCGGCCTCGACGGTCAGCTCGGCGAACGCGTTGGACGCCATCATCTCGGCCGCGGCCGGACGACGCATCCGGTAGCTGGCGAGCGTGGGCAGCGTGCGGCGGATCTGCTCGGCCGGGTCGGGCAGATCCCGGACCTGGTCGGTGGCGCGGTGGATGGCCAGGCCGTAGCGCGCGCTGGCGGCGTCGTGGATGAGCAGCGAGACGCCGATCATCACCGGCGCGACCGCGTGCACCGCGGCGTCGTACCAGTGCTCGGCGCGCAGGTACGGATACGTGTTCAGGGTGACGGTCAGCCCGAGCAGGGCGACCTCGGCGGCGACGACCTGCTTGCGGTTGTCGACGACACCCCACTCGGCCACCTTGTTGGTGCCGATCATGATGATGATCAGGCAGACGCTGATCATGCCTTCCAGCAGGTAGCTGAACCAGTACAGCGGGTCACCGGGACCGCCGGGCGCGATGTTGTGCTGGACGTTGACCGCGGACCACAGCATGCCCGCGCCGACGACACCGGCCAGCGCCCGCAGTGACCAGGCGCGGTGCCGATATAGCGAGGCCAGTTTGGCGTGTGGGCTCGACTCGCGACGCTGGGCGGCAATTGCCTTGCGGGCCACCAGTAGATCTCGCATGTCGGCCTTCTCGATCGCTTCGGTGGTCTGCCTGGCGCGGTCGGCCGCTCCCGCGGCGGCTTGAGCCTCTTTCCAGCGCTGACCACGGTCTTGCCCGCGGATCTTCTCGGCGAGCTCGCGTTCGGCTAGCAGCTCGTCCTCGGACAGCGCTTCGGTCAACGCGGGATCGAATTGGTATGCCAGCCGGCCGCGGGCCTTCTCGACCCGCCGCGCCAGCTGTGTGACCTCGTCCTCAATGGGATGCTGGATGGTCATTTCGGCTCCAAGAGGAGATTCGATGGCAGACAAGTGATCACGCGTGGGAAGGCTACATCGCATTCGCCGTCGACGCACCGTTGCCAGCGAAAACCGTCGATTTGCCGGGAGAATGCGGCGTGCCGCGAACGCGTTTCCTGGATGATCATAGAACAGGCGCGACGATCCGCAACCGCAGGGTTGCCGATGTCCGGCGGCGGCTCCGAGTGTCTTTGCCCCGGCGGCGAATACGGCGCGATCAGGAACGAGTCGACTTCACTATGACCGTTTCGTCTGGCTCTCCACGACGAAACTCGCTGCGGTCGTGGCGCTCCCACCGATGTTGAGGGTGGCGAAGCGGCGCGCGTCCGGCACTTGGTAAGCTCCTGCTTTCCCGGTGACCTGTTTGTAGGCATCGAGTACCATTCGTACACCAGTCGCGCCGACTGGATGACCACCACCGATCAATCCGCCGCCGGGGTTGACCGGAATCCGGCCGTCGCGCCCGATGTCGCCGCCCTCCACGGCTTTCCAGCTCTCCCCCGGGCCGGTGATGCCGAGATGATCTATCGCCATGTACTCCGACATCGAGAAACAGTCGTGTACCTCGACACCGTCCACGGCATCGATATCGGGCAGTCCGGCGCGTCCCAGCGCGTCGAGCATCGTCTGGCGCACATGGGGAAACACGTACGGGTCGTCGGCGGCGGCAGTCAGCTTCTGCGCCAACGACAACGGCGCGGTGCGATGACCCCAGCCGGTGATCACGGCGTGCTCCGCGGGACGTAAGTCGGTGCGGCGGGCCAGGAATCGATCCGAGACCAAGATCACGGCGACCGCGCCGTCGGTCATCTGACTGCAGTCCTGGCGGCGTAGTCGGCCGGCCACCGGCGGATTCGCGGTGTCGTCGGCGCCGAAGCTGTCCGGGGTGAAGGTCCAATCCCGGGTCTGCGCAAGCGGGTTGGTGCGGGCGTTGGCGATGTTGAGCTCGCTGATCGCGCGCAGGTGCGCGTCGTCGAGGCCGTAGCGCCGATCGTATTCGTCGGCCAGATCGGCGAACATGGTGGGCCACACGTACTTCGCGTCCTGCGCCTCGTGGCCGACCCACGCGGCCGCGCCGAGATAGCCCGCGGCGACGTCGCCCGGCACGGTCTTCTCCAGCTCGGCGCCGACCACCAGCGCGCAGTCGTAGCGACCCGACTCCAGGTCCGCCATCGCGGCGAGCAAGGCCATACTGCCGGAGGCGCAAGCGGCTTCGTGCCTGCTCGCCGGAATGCCGGACAGCTCCGGGATGACCGTGGCCGGCATGCCGCCGAGCTGGCCCTGGCCGGTGAACAACTGGCCGAACGCATTACCGACGTGGATCACGCCGACCTCGCTCGGCGCGACGTCCGCCGCCGCGAGGGTCGCGCCGACCACCTCGCCGATGAGCGCGTCGAAGCCCTTGCCCGCGCGATGCCAGTTGACGGCGAAGTCGGACTGGCTGCCGCCGAGTAGGTGAATGGTGCTGGTGGGCATGGGAACTCCTACGTGTGCTGGTTGGTCGACGGGTTGCCGGTGAGCGTTTCGCGCAGCTCGCGGCGCAGCAGCTTGCCGACCGGATTGCGGGGCAACGACTCGACGATCTCCAGTCGCTCGGGCAATTTGAACGACGCCACCTCATGGGCGCGCAGATGGTCGACGAGACCGTCCAGGGTGACGGCGGATTCGGGGGCGGGAACTACGAAGGCGCAACACTTTTCGCCGAGTACCGGGTCCGGGTAACCGACCACGGCGACGTCGGCTACGCCAGGCGCGTCGGCGAGCAGACCCTCGATCTCGGCGGGCGCGATGTTCATGCCGCCGCGGATGATGATCTCCTTGATCCGGTCGACGAAACGCAGGTATCGGCCGTCCGGGCCGCACAGCTCGAATACGTCTCCGCTGCACAGGAAACCGTCGTCGTCGAAGGGTTCGGCCGTCGCGGTGCCGGGCAGGTAGCCGCCGAACACGGCGGGGCCCAGGAGCCGGAGTTCGCCGATACCACCGACTTCCGTGACCGTGGCACCGGTGACGACGTCGACGAGTTTGACCCGGGTGCTCTCGGCGAGACGGGTCGACCAGCGGACGCCCGGTGCGCCGTAGCGCGGCAAGTACTGCGCCCGGATCTCCGGATCGGGGAAGTCGACGGGTGCGCCGAGCAGGGAGACGCCTTCGTTGGAGCCGAAGAAGTTGAGCACCTCGATGCCGAGTTGGTCCTGCCAGCCGCGAACGACGCTGGGCGGCAACGGCGCACCGCCGGAGCCGACGCGTTGCAGCGAGGACAGGTCGACCGAGGCGCGCAGGGGTTCGTTGTGCAGCAGCATCGTCAGCAGCGCGGGCGGCATGCTGGTGTGGGTCACCGCGTGCCGGGCGATCTGTCCGAGGAACACCGGGAGGTCCAGGGGGTGGTGTTGGACCAGGTGGCCGCCGGTGAGCAGCCAGGGCAGGAACGATGCCGCGAAGCCTGCCATGTTGACCATGGGAAAGGGGTTGAGCAGCACCGATTCCGAGCTGAGGTGCAGGCCGTCTTGGACGCCCCAGGCCATGGCGATCCAGTCGCCGTGGCAGCGGGGAATTCCCTTGGGCGCGGCTTCGGTCCCGCTTGTCCAGCAGATGGTTACGCGGTCGTTGACCGAAACCGGCAGTCCGCGAACGTAGAAGCGCAGGCGCTCGCGGTCGGCGGTGGCGACCGGGCCGTCGAGAGCGATCGCGTCGTCGGGTACGCCGGGGCCGAAGGCGAAGACGGTGCGGGTGTGATCCGCGACTTCCAGTGCCTCGCGGGCGAGTTCGCGGCCGGACAGCGCGCCCGCGGTGATGATCGCCTTCGCCTCGGCGGCCGCGACGATGCCGGACAGCTCGTGCCGGCGGTAGGAGGCGGGCATAGGGGTCGCCACCGCGCCGAGCCGCCACAGCGCGAAGTAGGTGGCGGTCAACGCGATCGAGTTCGGCAGCAGGACCGCGACGGCGTCGCCCTGCCGAATGCCGTTGCGATACAGCACCGCCGCGAGATCGCCGCTGCGCTCGTCGAGTTCGCGCCAGGACAGGGTTTCCGGTTGCGCTCCGGTCAATGCGGCGAGGTTGGCCGGGTCGGTGATGGCGGGCGCGTTCGGCGCGGCGTCTACCCGGCGCTGGAAGAGCTCCGGGAGCGTATCCGGTTGCCACCAACCATGTTCGAGATATCCGCGGACCGTGTCGGCGGGGTGGCACGTGTGGACGGACCCGCCGGAATCAACGGCGGTGGCGGCTGTGTCGGCCGCGGTGATCGATGAGTCGACCATGGGTGTTCCTTCAATTCAGACGCCGCAGCACGACCGCGGAGCCCAGCCCGAGGGCCGCGGGAATGGTGACCAGCGCGTGTTCGCCGCCCGTGCGCGTGAGTGCGTCGAGCGCTTGGACGATCAGGTTGCCGCCGGTCGCCCCGAGGGGGTGGCCGACGGCGAGGGCGCCGCCGGACGGGTTGACCAGGTGCTCGTCGAGGGCGAGTTCCCGGGTGAGCAGAATCGGTGTGACCGCGAAGGATTCGTTGGCTTCCACCACGTGCAGGTCGGCGGCGATGAGGCCGGCGCGGTCGAGTGCCATCCTGGCGGCGGTGGCCGGGGCGGTCAGGAGCGGGGAGCGCACCGCGGTCTGTGCGGTAGCGATGATGGCGGCGATCGGTGGGCGGCCGAGCAGTTGTTCCGCGCTCCGATTGCCGATGACCAATGCGCTGGCGCCGTCGGCGAGCTGGGGTGCGGTGGCGATGGTGTGCAGACCGTCCGCTGGGTGCGGTGAGCCGGGTAGTCGGCGGGCTACCCGCGTCCACGCCGGATCGTCGCCGAACAGGGCGGGTAGGGCGGCGAACGCGTCGTTGTCCGCGTCGGCCCGGGCGCCCTCGTCCGCGTCGAGGAGCACGGTGCCGCCCTTGCGGACCGGGATAACGGAGTCGGAACTCGGTGCGGCGGTGGCCTTCTGGTGTGATCGGACCGCGTAGGCGTCGAGTTCCGGGCGGGTGATGCCGTGGGCGGCGGCGGTGAGATCCGCGGATACGCCGATCGTGACGAAGCCGGTGCGTTCGCCGAGGTCGGTGTCCGTGGCGATGGCGGGGCGATCGGACAGCATCGGGACCCGGGACATGGACTCGACTCCGCCCGCGACGATCACGTCGGTGTAACCCGCGGCAACTCGGGCGGCCGCGCTCTCGATCGCGTCGAGGCCGGAGCAGCACAGCCGCGACACCACGCCGCCGGGCACCCGGTCGGGCCAGCCTGCCCACAGGGCGGCGGCGCGGGCGAGGTTTCCGCCCTGCTCCCCCACCGTCGTGCTGATGCCGACCAGGATGTCGTCGACGGAATCCGGACTGAGCGAACGGTTTTCGAGCGCGACGAGCAGTTGCCCGAAGAGTTCGTAGGGTGGGATCTCGGCGAGGGTGCCGCCGGTTCTGCGGACGCGTGCGCGGGGTAGCCGGATCGCGTCGAAGATGTAGGCGTCAGGCATGGTCGATCCTCGCGAGGGTTTCGAGCGTGTGGTGACCGGCCGGGTCCTGGGCCGAAGTGGCCGGGACCACGACGATTTCGTCGGCGCCGGCGGTGCGGTACGCGTCGAGGCGATGGGCCAGGGTGGTGTTGTCGCCGAACATGCCTACCGCTGCGGGTAATTCGTCGGGTACGGCCGCGAGGACCTCACGGGGGTGTGCGCCGCTGTGCGCGAGACGCACGATGTCGCCGAAGCCCGCCTCCTCGAACATGGCGTCGTAGCCCGACGCCCGGAGATAACCCACCACGCCGCGGCGGACAGTCGCGAGGATGTCGGCGGTCGGGTCCGCGGCGGCGGTGACCCACACCGAGAGTGCGGGGGTCGGTAGACCGGCCTCGTCCGCCGCCTGACGCACTATCGCGGCGCATCGCGAAACCTGTTCCGGGGTGACCAGATTCAGCACCACACGGTCGGCGGTGCGGGCAGCCGCGGCCAAGGCGTGGGTGCCGAAGGCGGCCACGGTGATCGACGAGTTCGGTGGCGCGAGGCGGAGGCGGTAGCCCTTGGTGCGTTCCACCGCTCCGTCGAAGTCGACCTTGTCGCCCGCGAGCAGCCCGCGCAGGATGTGCGCCGACTCCGCCAGATGCGTTGCGGTGCGTCGCCTTTCGCGACCGTGCCAGCCGCTGACGACGACCGTGCTCGAGCTGCCGATGGCCACATCGACGGATCGACCGGTCAGCGCCGCGACGCTCGCGACACCGATGGCGATGGTGGCGGGCGTGCGGACGTCGACGGCAAAGGGCCCGAGGCACAACGGGATCCGCCCCGGAGCCAGCCCGATCGCGGTGGCCAGGGCGAAGGCGTCGAAAGTCGCCATCTCACCGATCCACAGGCGGTGGTAGCCGAGCTTCTCGGCGGCCTCGGCGACGGCGAGTGCGTCCAACGGATCGCGGTCCTGCCAGTACGGCAGGCTCACGCTCAGCTGGTGGTCGGCGGCGCTCACTCGACCGGATCGGCGGCCGCGCGCATCCGCTCACCGCTGACCCAGGTGGCGTGGAAACCGAGGGGCACGCGGGTGGGCAGGCCGAGGCGGCAGACGGGACCGGCGGCGAGGTCGGCGGCGTCGTAGATCCACACCTCCGACAGCTGGGTGTGGCTGTTGAACGCGAACATGGTGAGCCAGGCGTCGTCCTCGTCGCGGGCGTCCGGCCGGGGCACCACGGTGAGTTCGCTGCCGAAGAAGCCGTCGCCGAACGGCTGGGTCTGCTTCGCGCCGGTGCGCAGGTCGTACTTGATCACCGCGTCGAAAAGCATTGTGCTGTCTACGGATAACCGCATCTGATACGACCAGCGGCCGCGCTGTCCGGTAGTGCCCTGATCGATGGCCGGGAACTCGGTGTTGACGTCGTCCATCGGCTCCTCGATGGTGGCGCCGGTGCGCAAGTTGAAGCGGTACCTGTGCAATGTGGCCTCGGGGCGCAGGTAGGCCAGCAACTGGGCGAGCGGGTTGGTGCGGTCGGAGACAGGGCTCGGCTTGGTGACGCGGCAGGCGATCAAGACGATCTCGTCGCCCTCCTCCCACGAGTTGACCGTGTGATAGATGTAGCCGGGCGCGGCCTCGAACCAGCGAACCTCCGCGCCGTCACCGCGGCGGGGCAGCACCGCGAAGCGGCTCGGCAGGTTGCGGTCGAAGAACAGCTTGAATCGGCCGGCCGCGGCGGCCCGCGGGTCGTTGTAGAGCGGCAGATCCATCAGGATCGAGTAGTTCTCGGTGATCGCCATGTCGTGCGGCAGTCGCGGGCCGGGCAGTTCGAGGCCGGTGTAGTGGGTGACCGTGCCGGACGGGTCGGCGATGCCGTAGCGCAGGTAGGGCGCGTGGATGCCGTAGTCGAAGAAGATGAATTCCTCGGTGCGCTCGTCGACCTTGGCGTGCGCGGAGATCTCGCCGGGCAGGGTGCCGCCGAAGGTGTCGACGCCGCGGGTCTGCAGGCTGATCGGGTCCAGCGCATAGGGTTTGCCCGCGCGGTACCAGAGCGAGAGCAGGTTGCCGTGGTGGAAGACGACGTCGGTGTTTGCGGAGTTGCGTTCGCGGCGATCGCCGGGCGGGTTGTCGTCCCACGGCTCGATCACGCCGCGCCACAACGCGGTTCCGGCGGCGCGCTCGGCCTCGAACTCGGTGGTGCGGATGTAGCGGTTGCGGTAGGTGGCCTTGCCCTGCTCGAAGTGCACCGCGTGCAACATGCCGTCGCCGTCGAACCAGTGGTAGCGGCCGATCGGCGCGAACTGGGGGTTGGGGCCGTTGCGGACATAGACGCCGTCGAGGTCGACGGGGAGTTCGCCGTGCAGGACGGTGAGGTCGGTCGCGGTGATCTCGTCCGCGGTCGGCGCGTACATGCCCTCCAGATACGGATTGGTCAGCGCCTGCGCCGCCGGTGCGATGAGTTCTTCGTTGAGCGTCATGAGTCGCCTGCCCTTCACTACAGTTATTGAAGTGATACGCGTCTCAATGGGAGGTGTCAAGAGGCGCTGGTGGGCGGCTCAGGCCAGGCGGTCGAGTACCGCCTGCGAGACGGGTTCGAAACGGACGGCGGCGCGGTCGAGTTCGGCCTCGCAGCCTCGGCAGCGCAGGGCCGGTGCGAGGGGAGCGCCGCATTCGCGATGACGGATGCGTAGTCCTGGTTCGGGTGCGGCGGGGTGCGCGAGGTCCGACCAGGCGAGCAGGAACGCGAAGATCGCGAACAGGGCGCGGCCGCGTGGGGTCAGCCGGTATTCGCGGCCGGCGCCCTCGCCGGATCGGCGCAGGATCTCGGCGTCGCACAGGCGGGACAGGCGCTCGGTCAAGGTGGTCGGCGACATGTTCATGGCCGTGCGGAAGTCGCCGAAGCGGCGCATGCCGGCCAGCGCGAGGCCGGTGACGGTGGCGCTCCAGCGGTCGCCGATCGCCTCCATGACCTCGTCGAACTGCATGTCGGTGCGCGCGGAGACGGGAGCGCGGGCGCGGCGACGGCCGCTGGAGGTGAAGCGCCACAACGCATCGTCGCCGAGGTCGACCTCGGTGTCGCGCGGGGTGACGGTGCGGCCGCAGGATCGGCACATCAGGACCGGTGGTCCGCGGTGGCCGCAGGCGTCGTGCACCAGGTCGGGGTGCAGCGCGCCCTCGGCGGTCCATTCGCGTTGCCAACTCCAGACCGAGACGAGGATTTGCCAGGTCGCCATGCCTAGGTCGGTGAGCAGATAGTCGAAGCGGTCCGGGGATGCCACCTGCGGGGTGCGAACGAAAACGCCTGCGTCGACCAGGGCGGTGAGGCGTGCGGTGAGTACCGCGGGCGGGGCGCCGGTGCGTTCGATCCACTGGTTGAACCTGCGGGTGTGGTTAACGAACGCGTGTCGCAGGATGGTCAGCGTCAGGCGGTCGCCGAGCAGGTCGAAGGTGGCCGCGACGGGGTGCGGGGTGGGTTCTGCGGGGTCGATCGGTTCCTCTGTCATCCGCTTGCACCTCCCGGGCCTCGTTGCACTTCATTAACTGTAGTTCATCCTGTCTCCTGCGCGACTCGCTCAGGGAATGACGACGGACTCCAGCTCGAGGTCGATCTCCAGCCGAGCGAGCATCTCGCGGAACTCGCTGGCCGGGTACTGCTCGTTCTCGGTGACCAGGCCGAGGACGGTGCCGGTGCCCGGGGTCGACAGCGGGCGGATCTGGTCGACCACGCCTTCGATCGGGTCGAACAGGCGCAGCTCGGGGCGGGCGCGTTCGAAATAGTCACGCAGCCAAGGCAAGTGGGTGCTGGACAGGGTTATCGCGGCGATGGCTGGGTGGGCGGCGAGCAGGGTGTCCAGGAAATCGGCGATGACCGTCGCGGTGTGCTCGCGACGGAACAGGAAGTCGCCGCTTTCCACGAGTTCCACGAGGGCCGAGGCGTTTACGGCATGAACCCGGGTGATCGCCGAATCCGCTTCCACGCGGAGGAATTCGGCCAGCTCGGCACTCTCCACCAGTGAGCGCACGCCTAACACCGCCACCTCGCCGGCCACCGCCAGCGCTGCCCGTACCGGCGGGCGCACCCCGAAAATCGGGACCGGGCTGCGCAATTCGTCGAGGATGGTCACCGACGGCGCGTTGGACGCGAGCAGGATCGCACTCGGCTCGAATTCGGCGAGGAAGCGGACGGCACGGTCGACCACCGTCAGCAACTCGGTCCGGTCCTTCGCGCCGTACGGGAAACTTGCCCGGTCGGCGAGGTAGACGAGGTCGCGGTCGGGCAGGCGCTGATGCAGCAGTTCCACCGCCGAGTAGCTGCCGAGGCCGGCGTCGAAGACCGCGATCGGGCGTCGTAGAGAGGTCACCCGCTGATCATGCCCGGTCTACGGAAACGGGTCATGCTCCGCTCAGGACGTGCGCCCACGGTTCGTCGAGATCGGCCAGACCCAGCACGGCGACCACATTGTCGAGCATTCCCGCACCGAACCAGCGTCGCACGGCATCATCGTCGCCACCCAGCAACTGCCGCACGGTCTCGACCTGCTTGGCGTAGCACCGCCGAACGGCGTCCTCGACAAGCGGCTCGCCGACTGCACAGTTCGCGTGCATGAGGAATCGTAGGACGGTCCGGTTCTCGACGAGCGCGGCATAGGCACCGCGCACCGCGTCCATCGCGGCATCGCTACCACTCGACGTCGGCGAATGCCCGACCAAGCTCTCGGTCATGATCACGGACACGTGGTCCACCGCCGCAGCGAACAGTGCTTCTTTGTTCGGGTACAGGCGATAGAGATACGGCTGCGAAATCCCGACCCACTCGGCGATCTCGTGCGTAGTCGTACCGTAGAAACCCTTCTGCGCGAAGCAATCTATCGCAGCGGCCACCAATGCCCGACGGCGTTCATCACTCTTTGCTGTAGTGCCGGCGGCGGGCATGGGCATCAGTTAAACACGGTGCTGCTCAGCCGCCAAAAGTCACGCCGCGGGCCGGGTCGGACGACTCGTGGACGGGTGTAAGCGCTTCGATCGCCACCAGTGGATTCCAGTAGTCCAGATAGTGGGTGATGAGCGCATCGTCGTCGGTCCGGACGACGGAGATGCAGGTCTGCTGGTACGGCTTGCCGGTCGGCAATGCCGTGCCCGTCGAACGGAACTCGGCGACAACGAGACTCGGATCGACCGTCTCATGAAACACCAGGTCGACGAACTCGACGTCGAAGGTGTCGGGAAAGCTGCTCATGTGCGCGAGCAGCTCGTCGCGTCCCGTCACCCGCCGTGGCACCCCGGTCGGCGCGAACGGAAACTCGAGCACCGCGTCCGGAGCAAAGAGCTGCACCCACTCGTCGGTGCGCCCGGCGGCGGTCAGCCGCAAGTGCTCGGACAAAGCATGCTGGGCAGCGGCGCGGCGGTTGGCGTCGTTTTCCTGAGCTGACACATCTACTCCCAAGTTAGTGGTCGCTCTATAACTTATAGATCGTTCGCGCGACCCGCAAGGTGGTCGCCGCGCGGGCGCCGAGGGCGCCTGACAGACTCGGCGAGTGACCGATTCTCGTGATAGGGATGCGACCCGGCTGGCAACCGAGTCGCTGCGGCAAGGTGATCCGACCGGATGGTTCGAGCAGCTGTATGTGGCGGCCGCGGCGGGTGCGGCGGTGGTGCCGTGGGATGCGGACGAGCCGAACGAGCTGCTGGTGGACTGGCTCGAGCGGCACGACCGGACCGGCGGGATGCGGGCGATGGTGGTGGGCTGCGGGCTCGGGCGCGATGCGGAACACCTCGCCGGTCTGGGCTTCGAGACGACCGCGTTCGATGTCGCGGAGACCGCGATCCGCACTGCGCAGGAACGGTTTCCGGCGTCCAAGGTGAACTATGTGGTGGGCGATCTGCTCGATCCACCCGACGAGTGGACCGGCGCGTTCGATCTGGTGGTCGAGTCGATCACCGTGCAGGCGCTGCCTGTTTCGTTGCGGGGCGTGGCGACCGCGAATGTCTCGCGGATGGTGGCGCCCGGTGGGGATCTGCTGGTCATCGCGGGGATTCGGAAGGAAGGCGCGGAGGTGGACGGGCCGCCGTGGCCGCTCACCCGGACCGAGATCGACGCGTTCGCGGGCGAGGATCTGCGATCGGTTCGAGTCGAGCAGGCCTCCCCGGCCGGACGGCCGGACTTCATTCGGTGGCGCGCGTTGTTCCAGCGGAGCTGAGTCTTTCCGCCGGTGCCGTTCGCGGGTGGGCGGCCTTGGCAGGATGGTGGTGTGACCGAGAACGGCGATGGCCTGGTCTGGTACGCGGCGTACGGGTCGAATATGCACCTGAGCCGGCTCCGGTGCTACCTCACCGGCGGTACGCCCGAGGGCGGGGCGCGGGCGGTCCCGGGCTGCCGTGATCCGTCCGAGCCCGCCCGCTCGGTCCCCCTCATGCTGCCGGGGCTGCTCTATTTCGCCACCGAATCGCTGGTGTGGACCGGGGGCCGGGCCTTCTACGATCCGGACGGGCCCGGCGAAACGGCCGCCCGCGCCTACCTGCTCACCGCCGCCCAGTTCTCCGATATCGCCGCCCAGGAGATGTACCGCCTGCCCGGCACCGACCTGGATCTCACCGAGGCGATCACCACCGGACGTTCCCCGCAAGGTCCCGGTCGCTACGAAACCCTGTCCTGCGCAGGGACATTCGAGTCCCACCCGATCCTCACCTGCACCGCCCCCTGGCGCCACACCGAGCTACCCGGAAACTCTCCCTCCCCCACCTACTTACGTCACCTCGCGGCCGGTCTCATCGAATCCCACGGCTGGACAATCGAATCCACCGCCGCGTATCTGGCTACTCGTCCTGGCGCGGACCTCACCTGGACCCCAGAGACGCTCGCCGCCCTACTTACGGCTACCGACTAAGCACCTGCGGCTTGCCGGCGTCGATATTCCGCTGCCCTGTCCTGGTAGTTCTGGTGTTCCCGCGCGTGGTCGGGAGGAAGGTGTGGAGCGTCGGGCGAGGTGGTGGCGAAGAACTTGGTGAGCGCGGTGTTCGCGCCTGCGGCGAGTTCGCCGGATCGCTCGAACATCGGCGCCTCGTAGCGGGCGATCGCGGCGTCGAGGGTGTTCTCTTTCGCGATGGCGTGCGCGAGTTCGGCGCCGTCGAGCAACGCGAGGTTCGCGCCGTGGCCGCCGAAGGGAGCCATGAGGTGGGCCGCGTCGCCGATCAGGGTGACGCCGGGGACCTGACTCCAAGCCAGTGGGGCGGGCAGGGCCCAGAAGCTGCGTTGCACGTAGTCGCTGTCGTTGTCGGTGATGAGCGGGCGCATGACCGTGGCCCATCCGTCGAACTCGCGCAGCAGATAGGACCGGACGGCCGCGCGGTCGGTGATGTCCACGCCCGCGGTGACGTGCCAATCGAGTTCGGCGCGAAAAGCTATGTAGCCGCGGACGACTCCGTTGCTGTTGCGTTGGACGATCACCGCGCGGCCGTCGCCGTCGGTGGAGAACATGTGGCCGTGGCCGACGATCGCGGCGACCTCGGGATGTTTGGTGTCCACGTCGTCGAATCGGGCGTCGAGGAAGCAGACGCCGAGGTACTGCGGCAGCGCGTCGGTGAGCAGCGGGCGCACCTTCGACCATGCGCCGTCTGCGCCGATGACGAGGTCCGCTTCGACACTGACGCCATTGGCGAACTCCAGTCGGTGCGTACCGTTGCCGAGCGGAATCACTTGCGCGAGTTCATGTTCCCAGTGGACGGTGCCCGGACCCAGGTGCTCGTAGAGCATGGTTCGCAGTTGGCCGCGGTCGATTTCGGGAGCGGCCTCGTCGCCCTCGGCGGGGATGAACTCGCCGAGGATGGTGCCGTGCTGGTCGCGGCGGCTTTTGGCCTGCCCCTCGACGCGGGCCAGCGCGCGGAAGGCGTCCATCAGTCCGGCGTCCTCCAGCGCGATCTGGCCGGAGTCGGCATGTAGGTCGAGGGTGCCGCCCGGGTCACGGGAGTCCACGGCCGTGTCGGCGTCGTACACCGTCGGTTGGATGTTGTGTCCCTGGAGGATTCGGGCGCACATCAGGCCGGCAGGGCCGCCGCCGATGATGGCGATTCGGGGTGTGGTCATGAGAGTGGTTCCTTCCGTGTTCGATCCGGCGGAGTGCTCGTCGCCGGTGGGTCTCCTCCACCATAAGTGCAACCGTTGAAAAAGTGCAACCGTTGAACTTTGTGAACTGTTCAACCAAACGCTAAGGTGGTGAGGTGACCGAGACCGGGCGCCGCGAGCGCAAGAAAGCCGCCACCCGCCAAGCGCTGGCGGACGCGGCGGTGGAGCTGTTCCTGGAGCGCGGCTACGACGCGGTCGGCGTGCGGGAGATCGCCGAGGCCGCCGACGTCTCGACGACCACGCTGTTCAAGCACTTCCCCGGTGGGAAGGAGGCGCTGGTCTTCGACCAGGACGCCGACCGCGAGGCAGCGCTCGTCGCCGCCGTTCGCGAGCGTCCCGCCGGCTGCTCCATCCCCGAGGCGCTGCGGCAGTTGCTGCGCGACGAACGGTCCCAGCAGGCCCGCGCCGACCCGCGCTTCGCCGATTTCCTCCGCCTGATCGACACCACGCCGGCGCTACGTGAACACTCCCGGCGCATGTCGCTGCGCCACGAAACCACCCTGGCCGCTGCAATTGCCGCCGACAGCGGACTGCCCGACGACGATCCCGCCTGCCAGGCCCTCGCCCACTTCGCCCTCGAAGCCGTCACCCTCGTCCACGGCCGAGCCGACCCCGAACCCGCCCTCGACCGAATCTTCGCCCTCCTCGACACCGGATGGGCAAACATGCCGGCGTCGCGCCGCTGATCGGTTGGCCGCCAACGACTCTGGAACGTTGACAGCCGCCGATTTCGCTGACCGGGCCGATCGTGTCGGACCCTAGCGCCATACTGACGTCATGGGGTACGAAGCTGTGCGGCCGCATTCTCGCAGGGGACGGATCGGCGGGAGTTACGTGCGCGGGTCCGTCCGATTCACCGACCGGCGCGCGCCTCGGCCGGGGCGCTACCGGTCCCCGTACTTCCACGGTTACCGCAGTGCATCGCCCATGCCGATCCTGTGGGGTCTCGGGGTGCTCGTGGGCGGCGTGATCCTCGTGCTGGTCGTGCTGACCCTCACCCACATGAGTTTCACCGACCGGACGGCCGACACCGCGGTGGTGCCGACCACCGTCGCGCCCGCGCCGCCGGCCGCCCCGCCGCAGCCGTGCTTCCCGTTCCAGACAGTCTGCTGACCGACTGCTCGGCGAACGTCGTGATCAGGTGGAGTTCAACCTCCTGGTGTGGGCGGTCGGCACCCAGGCCGAGGCGAATACCCTGAGCGAACGGGTGCGCCAGTTCCAGCCCGGCTTCACCGACGAACGAATCCGCACCGCACCCGGTGTGCTGATCGGCACGCCGCAGGAGATCGCCGACCGTGTGCGTGAATGTCGCGACCGCTACGGGATCACCTACTTCACGATATTCGAATGGGACACAGAAACCTTTGCGCCCGTGATCGAACTCCTGAAGTAGGGGTGCCGATTTCCGGCTTGCATTCGGTACCTGGGTACGGGTTTACCGTGGATTCATGACGATCGATCCCACCGACTGGGTACCGGACTCGTGCACCCTGCCGACCGCTCAACGGCCGATGCGGGTAGCCGAGTTCGATCAGTTCTTCACCGACGCGGTGCAGCGCGCCGAACGACCCGGCCGGACCCGCCTGGATCTGCTGATCGACACCGATGCCGTGCCGCTCGGGCGGGATCTGGCGGCGCGCGAAACGGACTGCTGCTCGTTCTTCACTTTCACCTTCGAACCCGCCGCCGGTGGCTCGGTGCTGCACATCGACGTCCCGCTCGCCCACGTCGAGGTGCTGGACGCGCTCGAAACCCGGATCGGAACCGCGTCGCGATGAGCGCGGGGTTACGCACGGGCGAGGTGGCCGCCGCGGCAGGGGTGAACATCCAGACGCTGCGCTACTACGAACGTCGCGGCCTGCTCGCCGAACCGAACCGGTCCCTCGGCGGGCACCGTCCCTATCCCGAACAGACGGTCGCCACGTTGCGCGTCATCAAAGCCGCGCAACGCCTCGGATTCACCCTCGACGAAGTCGCCGACCTCCTCCAAGTCACCCGAATACACAGTCGCGCGGGCCTACACACCCGCGCGGCCACCAAACTCGCCGAGGTCGATGCGAAACTCGCCGAACTGAGCGGTGTGCGCGACACCCTGCGCGCGGCACTCGCCGCCGGCTGCGACGACCTGCTCGCCTGCAGCGAAAGCCCTTGCTGCCCAATTCCGTTCACCGGCGAGACCAGCGCCGCAGGCGACCGGCGCCACGGCATCGGGCGCGAAAACGACTTGAACGCGCACTGATTCGGTTGCCACGATGGGGTCCATGCTGCTACTGGTTCCTGCCGATGTGCTTCGTCCTCGTCGTGTCGATGAACATTTCGCCGCCGAGGCAGAGGTTGCTCGCGCGGCCGGTATGGAGGTCGCGCTGGTCGATCACGACGCGTTGACCGAACCCGACGGTGCCGAGCGGGCGGTGCGCGCGGTGGGGACGAGCGATACGGCGTGGTACCGCGGGTGGATGTTGCGTAGTGAGCAGTACGCCGCGTTCGCCGCGGCATTGCGACGACGTGGCGTCACGTTGCGGACCGGTCCAGAGCAGTACCGCCGGGCGCACGAGTTGCCCGGGTGGCATTCCGCGGTCGCCGACGTGACGCCTCGGGCGGCATGGACCGACGGTGCTGATCGTGCCGAATTCGACCGTGCGCGTGCCGAACTCGGTTCCGGACCCGCGGTACTGCGGGACTACACCAAGTCGATGAAGCACTACTGGAATGAGGCGGTGTTCATCCCCGAGCTGGACGACTCGGACACGGCCTGGCGGGTGGCACTGAGATTCCTGGAACTGCGCGGTTCGGACCTGACCGGTGGATTCGTTCTGCGACGTTTCGAGCATTTCCGCTCGGCCGAAATCCGCACGTGGTGGATCGACGGCACCTGCACGTTGATCAGCCCGCACCCCGACACACCTCAGGACCAGCCCGCCCCCGATTTCGATCCCACTCCGATCGCCCCACTGATCGCAAACCTGCGTCTCCCCTTTCTCACAGCCGACTTCGCACTGCGAGAAGACGGAGTCTGGCGATTGATCGAAATCGGCGACGGACAGGTCAGCGACCGGCCGGAAAGCACCCCACCCGAAGCGTTGATCACCTTGCTGCACAATCAGTTTCGCGACTGACCACCAGGTGCGGTTCGGTTCGCGCGCTCCAGAGCGAGGGCGTCGACCCCGGGCACGCGCTCGACGACGCCGAGCGAGCCTACGTCGTGGAAGCGATCTGCCGGTGGATCGTCAAGCAGTACGCTCCTGACCAACCGCCGCCGTGACGACGCGGCGAATCCATCATGAGCATCGCCGGGTTCGTTATTCGACTGTCCCGGTGGACATTCGCCGATCCAGGTACCAGAGGCGGCCGCGGCTCCACGGCAGGGAACGCCGGAAGCGATCCTGCTCAGGATGCGCGGCCAGGTAGTCACGCAGTTCCCGGCCGTAGCCCAGGCAGACCGCGACGCGATCGGCGACGATCGCGGCGTACAGCCCCAGGTATTCCTTCCCGTAGGCGTCCAGGACACACGCCATCGTGATCGCCACGGCACCCGGCAGACCGACCACGAGCAGCAACGCCCCGGCGATGGCCCCGAACCCCAAGATCTGCCCGCCCACATAGAACACGTTGGACAGATCGTCCTTGGTGTCGGTCTTGCCACGAGCTGTCACGGCCACGGCCGCGATCATCACCACCGCTGCCACGGCCCCGGCCAACCCCGTCACGACCGAGGCGGGCCTGCGATACAGGGCCGTCAGCCGACGAGCGTACGACGGGCCGATCAGGTTCAGCCCCAGTCCCCAGGCGCACTGCATGGGCAGGCCACGAGGCGCCGGTTCGATCAAATCCTTACTGTTCACGATGATTATCGCCCGCGGGCGGAAAATCAGACCCGCTCTCAACACATCGCCCACCATCAACGAATACTTCGCGCTGTCCACCCCAGCCGCGTGCGCCACCGTCGTCCACGCGGGTGTGAGCAGCGCGGCTTCGTCGGCTGTCGGTGTGCGCATCCGCGAGACGAGCCGCACCCTGGGCCGGTAGCGGGCGATCACGCACCAGATCAGCCAGATCACCGGAAGGATCCACTGCGGCCACCCCAGCTTTCGGTCGAGCCACACCAGCAGCAGTACCGTCACCACCACCAGCGGCAAGCTGACCAGCAGTTGCGCCACGAAGACCACGCTTCGCGGTCGCCGCAGCCACGACAGGTCCGCCCTCGTGGCAGCCCCTCCCTCAGTGCTCATCCGGCGAACTCACCCGCGCCGCAACACTTTTCGCCGATCGATCCGCCGACTCTCGGTAGTTTCGAATGCTTGAACCGCGGCCGACCCCGACGTCCCACACGGGAGAGCGGCGCCGCGCGGTCAAGCTTCAGGTTGAACATGCAGTGAAGATAGCGGGACCACGATGAACTCGCATGCCCCTAAATCACCGTGCATCCGTCCATCGGACGCACGAGAGTCGCGCTGGGCGCGGTCCGCAGTCGGTCACACCGACGCACCGCAATGCCACGGAGCGCGCGCCGGTCGAACGTCCAAAAAGGCTGTCTTACAGGACTTCCCAACGTGATGCGTGGCGAGCCATGCGCCAGAAGACCCCTCCGCCTTCCCGCTGGGTACGAATCGGGTATGTAGTCCATCGGGTTGGGCATCCAACGGTGGGTGCGACGCCGCGCTGGGTGCAAGGTCCACGGGCGTTCCGGTCTAGTTCAGCGCACCAGCCGAAGCGAGACCGTCAACTGGCTGGTCTCGCGTCGATCCGGACGCTGACCATATACAGAAGTTGGCGAGTTTGTACTGCGGAGGTTTGGGAAAAAGTTGGGAATTTCAGGGAGGTATCCGCGTACGTCTGTCGGTAAGCCTGCTCATCGCAGCCCGCGTGGTGCAGCGAGCGGGCTGCGATGAAAGGGCTTACTGATTCGAGCCACCGTTCATCAGGATGTTCTGGCCGGTGACGAAGGCCGCCTTGGGGTCAGCGAGCAGCTCGGCCACGTCGGCGACGTCGGTGGTTGTGGCCAACCTGCCGAGCGGCACCGACTCGCGCAGGTCGGTCTTGAACGGGTCGGCATCGGGTACGCCGTCGAAGATGCCCGCGTCGTCGATCGCGCCGGGTATCAGCGAGTTGACGGTGACCCCGCGCGAACCGAGTTCCTTGGCGAGCACCTGCACGAGGTAGGTGGGCGCGACCTTGCTGGTGCCGTACAGGCCTATGCCGACGGCGGGGAACTGGGTGGTGCTGGAGGCGACGTTGATGATGCGGCCGCCGTCGGCGATGTGGCGTGCCGCCGCCCGCAGCACCAGGAACGGTCCTTTGGTGTTGACCCGCAACAGCAGGTCGAAGTCCTCCTCGGTGATGTCGGTGACCGGGATGTTGACCTTCTCGATGCCGGCGTTGGCGACCACCACGTCCAACCGCCCGAACGTGTCCAGCGCGGTGCGGAACAGGTGCTCGACACCGTCGGAGGTGGAGACGTCGGCCTGCACCGCGATGGCCTTGACGCCGGCGGCACTCGCCTGGGCCTGGACATCGCCGGCTGCCGCAGCGTCACGTGCGTAGTTGATGACCAGGTCCGCTCCTTGTTGGGCGAAGCGCAGGGCGATGGCCCTGCCGAGCCCTCGCGACGAGCCGGTGATCAGGGCGACTTTTCCTTGTAGCGTCATCACAATCTCCTTCGGATCACTGCTCACTTGCCGTTCGGGTCGCTGTGGTTGAGCGTGGCGACGACCGTCTCGTAGTCGCCGCGGGCCTCGCCGTAACGCAGGAACTTGACGCGTTCGACCTGAATCTCCTTGGCGTCGGGCTGGGACTCGATCAACCCGATCACCTCGGCGACGAACTCCTCGAGGGGCATGGCCCACTCGCTGTTTTCCTGGCCGGGCATCAGCGAGGTGCGCACCGACGGCGGCTCCAGTTCCACCACCCGCACCGAGGTGTCGGCCAGCTGCAATCGCAGCGATTCGCTGAGCATGTGGATGGCGGCCTTGGACGCGTTGTAGCTCGGCGTGACCGTGAGCGGGGCGAACGCGAGCCCGGAGGACACGGTCATGATCGTGGCGTCGGGCCGGGTGCGCAACTGCTCGATGAACGCGGCGATCAGCCGGATCGGGCCGAGCAGGTTGGTGGTCACGATGGACTCGGCGGAGGCGAGGAACGTCTCGGGCTGGTGCCAATCCTCGACGTTCATGATGCCTGCCATGGTCACCAGCACGTTGAGCTCGGGGTGCTGGTCGAGCACCACTTTGGCGGCGGCTTCGATGCCGGCGGGGTCGGCGGTGTCGATCTGCACGGTGTGCATGCCGGGGTGCTCGACGGCGATCCGCTCGAGCAGCGCGGTGCGCCGGCCGCCGACGATGACGGTATTGCCCCTCGCCTGCAACTCGACCGCGAGTGCGAGGCCGATTCCGCTGGTGGCGCCGGGGACGAAGATGGTGTTTCCGGTGATGTTCATGCCCTGATCGTGCGCGCCCCGGTGGGTGGGATACAGAGAGCGCTTATCGGGGGATCGGCGATCCCTGGCTACCGATCGGCAACCCGCCGATACCGGTGTTGACCACTGACCGCGCACAGAGGGCTACGAGAAAGCTACTGGGGATGCTGGGCAATGCGCGCTCCCCCACCGACGTGTGAGACCGGCCGCCAGCTCGACTGCGCGAAACCGGCTGTGGCTTCAGGACTTTGTCGATCGCTTGCGGAAAATGATGGAACCGATCGCCGCCCCCGTGCATCTAATACAAGTAGAAACAGTTGGTTTCCGCAGCGTGCACGATCGGAAAGCGTTCTGTCGCTGCTTGATTCGAAGGGGAGTTCGAATATGAATGTCAATCGCTTGGCCGCAAGGATTGCGATTGTCGCGGGGGTCGCGATCGGTGGCGCCGGTATCGTTTCCGGCGCCGCTTACGCGGAGCCGCGCGAGCCGGGTGTGATGTGCTGGAATCTCGAGGAGTCGACCACGGTGCCCATGTGGTTCCCGCTGGAGACGGTCTGCCCCGACGAGTACCCGCCCGCCCCGAACTGGCACAACATGTGAGCTCGGTCCGGCCCGACGCCAGGTGTACCCGCGTCGGGCCGGACCCGGCGGTGTCGAGGTTGGCGCCGATAAAAGTTGACGTCACTGTGGCTGGATGGTGATAGGTTGCGGCGCACCATGGCCTACTTCGATATCGAGGGTTATCAACCGCAGTGGCTCAGCGGCCGCCGCGAGATTGCCGACGCTCATGGTCGGCGGCTCCAGGCGCTGCTCGGGCGCCGCCTGACCCGGGCGTGGCTCGCTTGGGACCGCGACGACGATCAGTGGTTCGCCGACGGCCCGGTTCTGTTGGACTTCGACGGTGAGCAGGTAGAACTCAATCACCAGAAGTTCGACGATCTCTCCATCACCTGGAACACCGTCGATCCTATCGAGCAGGCCACCTGGTCGAATGGCGATGACGACGATCCGGACGTTCACACCTTCCATTTGAGCTGGCGACACGACACCCGGCCCGAGTTGGTGGCCCTCGAAGGGCAGCAGCTACAGGCGATCGAGTTGCTCGAGTGGGCCGGCCGGAACGTTGCCGACGGAATGGTCGCGGTGAGTTTCATATTTGCCGATGACCGAGTGACGATCAGCAACGGAATGGACGAGAACGAGCTGGAATTCGGTGCGCCGCTAGCCGAATACCGCAGCCATCAGCTAGACAACTGACATCGGCAGAACGAACCTGCGCTGGTAGCGCCGTGCGTGCGGAGAGGAAGGTCACCGCGGGGCGGGTTGCCGGGGGCGCGCGGAATTGCCATGGTGGGTAGTAGGTCCTGAAGAGGGCCCCGGACGAGGGAGCCGTACCCGGTGCGCGACAAGACGGCCTCGGAGGCTCGTCATGTCGTGGTTGATTCTCATGCTGTCCGGAGTTTGTGAGGCCGTCTGGGCTACCGCCCTGGGCAAATCGGCCGGGTTCAGTCGACTGGTTCCTACCGTGGTCTTTCTCGTCGCGCTGGCGGCAAGCATGGCCGGATTGGCGTTTGCCATGCGCGGTCTGCCGATCGGCACCGCCTACGCGGTCTGGGTAGGTATCGGTGCCGTGCTCACGGTTGTCTACGCGATGGCGACTGGCTCGGAACCGGTGTCCTTACTGAAAGTGCTGTTCCTGCTGGGCATTGTCGGCTCAGTGGTCGGGCTGAAGCTCGTCCACTGAGCCGAAAGCCGTTATCCGCGTGCGGCGTTCGCGGTCGAGATGAATTCGATCTGCGCGGGTGACGGTCCGCAGAACTCGCTCTCGATCCGGTCGGCCTCGCCGGCTTGCATGCGATACATGCTGTCGCGCAGGCCGGCGTCACCACCGTGGAACCCTTCCAGGAGTTCCATCCATTGCGCTGCCAACTGCTGTGCCTCGGGGGTGGTCGGGTCCATGCCCGCCGCGATCGCCGCGTCGACCTTCGGGATGAGTTCACCCCATGCGGCTTCGACTTGCCGAATCCGCTGCTCCCCGAGTTCTTCTCGACGCTGCGCGAGCTGCGTCAACTGTCCCTCGGTGAAGTACTGCTTGAACGTGTCGTCGACCATGACGGTCCTCCTGATCAATTCCAGGAAGCGTTCCGCGGATGCGTCCGGACTGTTCTCGGCGGTGGCGGCCAGTGCCGCGACCAGGGCGTGCAGTTCCTGGGTCGCGGCCAACTGCGCGGCGAGAAAGTCGCGATGCGCAGACAGCACCTTCGGCATCGCCACGGTGCCGGCGAGCAGGTCCATGATCTGGTCCAGGCCCAGGCCGAGGTGGCGCAGGGCCAGCACCTGATACAGACGCTCGACGTCGCCGGCGGTGTAGAGCCGGTGGCCGGTGCTGCTCCGCTCCGCCGGGTGTACCAACCCGATCCGGTCGTAGTGGTGCAGCGTCCGCACCGTCAACCCGGCCTCGGCCGCGAGTTCACCGACCTTCCATACCCGCTCGGTTCCGTGCTGGTCCATCCGTTTCGTCTCACTTCCACCGACGCTCTGTGCGCCGGTGTCGCCGACGGTAGAACCTGACCTAACGTCAGGTGCAAGCCTAAACAACGGGCGGCTGCCCCCTCATATGCTGGGGCCGGAACATTTGTACAAGCCACCGGACCCCACCGACAGCGACAGTGATTGCATGAATTCACCTCTACTCGCGAGAAGACGCCGCGCTGCCGCCGTGGTCGGCGCGATTGTCCTACTGTTGCTGGGCAATTCGGTGCTGAGCGCACATCGGAGCGTCGCAGCCACCGGAGCATCGACGCTGACCGTCGACGGTCACGACCTTCAGGTCAGCCAGGACGGTCCCGCCGACGGACCGGCCCTGGTCCTGATCCACGGCCTCGCCGGATCGACGCACTGGTGGGACCGGCTGGTGCCGCTGCTGACCAACTCCTACCGGGTCATCCGGGTCGATCTGCTCGGGCACGGCAGCTCGGCCAAGCCCGACGGCGACCGCTACTCGATCCCGGCGCACGCCAATCGAGTCGCCGGAGTGCTGGAGCAGCTCGGCATCCCCCACGCCATCGTGGTCGGTCACTCCACCGGCGGCGCGGTCGCCACCTCGCTCGCCGAACAACGCCCCGAATTGGTGAGCGCGTTGGTGCTCATCGACACCGGGCCGAGCATCGCCGACGACACTTCCGAAACGCCGACCAGCAGGCTGCTCACGACTCCCGTTGTCGGAGAAGCACTCTGGCAGCTACGCACCGACGGTCTGCTGCGCCAGGCGCTGAGCGGAGCCTTCGCCACCGACGACTTCCCGATCCCGCAGCAGTTCGTCGACGACCTGCGTGGCATGACTTACCACTCCCTCACCGCGACATCGGCGGCCAGCCATGACTATCTACGGGAGCGCACCCTTCCGGATCGGCTGACCGCCCTCGGCAAACCCCTGCTGGTGATCTTCGGGGAACAGGACCGGCGCTGGCGGCCCGCCACCTCCACCGACGCGTACCGCACCGTTCCGGGCGCGCGGGTGGAGACCATGGCTGGCGTCGGTCACTCACCCCTGGTCGAGGATCCCTCGCGGACCGCCGGAATCCTGTTGTCCTTCAAGGACATCCACGCCTCCTGAAGGCACAATGCTCATACGGATTCTCAGCATGACACCGGGTCTCCAACGAGCGCACGTTCCGCGCAAGGGCGGCGGCCATATTCACGCCACCTTGATGACGACTTTGCCCGATGAGTGCCCGTCCTCCACGATTGCGAGGGCGGCTGGGGCGTCGGCGAGCGAATGGATCGCGGTGATCACGGGGGCGAGGACTCCGTCGAGGGCGAGTTGTGCTGCGCGCTCCAGGTTTTCGCGGTCGATTCGACGGTCTACTAATCGCCCACCGAGGTCGGACACCGACGGATCACCCACGGAGATCACGTTGCGCGGATCCCGGGCCAGTGCAGCGACCGTCCGCAGCGAGGTGCCGCCGACCAGGTCGACGATCCCGCCGAAGCCGTCCGTAACCAGCTCGCGGGCCGCGGCGACGACATCGCCGGCGGCGTAGTCGATAAAACGCACCCCGGTGGCCTCGGCGTGCTCGCGCTTGGCGGCGCTCCCGGTGCCGATCACGCGAAGCTCACGCCCAATAGCCAGCCGGGCGACGGCAAGGCCGACCCCACCACCGACCCCGTTGACCAGGATCGTGGCCCCGGCCGGGAGGTCTAGCTGGTCGAGCGCATCGACCGCGGTCGTCCCGGCCACCGGCAGCGTGGCCGCGACGGTCGCGGACAGACCCGCTGGGATCCGCGCGGTGTTCGGCGCGGACAGCAGCGTCGTCTCGGCGTACGTGCCGGCGCCGGTGAGCGCGAAGCCGAAGACCGCGTCACCCACCTCCAGTCCATCGACGTTCTCACCAAGGGCGAGAACGGTTCCCGCCGCTTCCATGCCCAGCACGCGGGGAAACGGCCGCCCGCTGTCGAGTTCGGCGACCAGACCCGAGCGCAGCACGTGATCGAGCGGATTCACGCCGGCGACATCGACCCGGATCAGCACCTCGCCACGACCAGGGACCGGATCGGGACGATCGAAGAACTCCTGCACCTCGGGCCCGCCAAACCTGCCGAAACCCCACGCCTGCGCCATCTTTCGCCGCCTCCCGGATGACCGGCCCGGTGGTTCCGGGCTCCGCACAACCATCGTCACCTCTCACGCCAACGTGAGGGGCAACCGGATGAGGCACAGGTCACAGCGTCAGGTCGACCGCGCCACACCGGTTTCCGGGTCCGCGCTCTGTGAGCAACGCCGACAGGCGCGCGCCGAAGTCTTCGGCACCGTCGGGCACGCAAGGAGACGCGGACCCCGTCTACGATAGGCGCACTCCGGCCGACAACACTCGACCACGATCCGAATCGAAACGAGCGAATCCCCCACCGTGTCAACGTAATTGGTCCCGACGACGAGTCAGGTAGGCAGTCTCGGCGGTATTACCCGCCAACTCGATGGCTTTGTCGTACGCCGCACGCGACTGCTGACTTCGCCCTTGCCGACGCAGCAGGTCGGCCCGAGTGGCGTGGTAGGCGTGATACCCGGCCAGCTGGTCTTCGAGACGATCGACCGCCGCCAAAGCCACCTCCGGACCGTCGATTTCAGCGAGGGCGATGGCCCGATTGAGGGCGACGATCGGCGAAGAATCGAGGCGAACGAGCTGGTTGTACAGCGCGAGGACCTGCGACCAGTCGGTGTCGCGCATGTCGCGGGCAGAGGTGTGCACGGCATTGATCGCGGCGAGGATCTGATAACGCCCCGGCGCCACCCCGGCGGCAGCAGCCGCCAAGCGCTCACGCACCAGACCGTGCCCCTCGGCAATCAGCTCCTTGTCCCAAGCCCCGCGGTCCTGCTCGTCGAGCGCGACCAACTCGCCGGAGACCGAGACGCGAGCAGTTCGGCGGGCCTCGATCAGCAGCATCAGCGCCAGCAACCCGGCCACCTCCCCGTCCTCCGGCAGCAGGGCGCGAATCAGCCGGGTGAGCCGGATCGCCTCCGCGGTCAGGTCCTGACGTACCGGATCGGTGTCCGCGCCGGTCGCCAGATACCCCTCGTTGAACACGAGAAAGAGTACGGCGAGCACGCCGGCGACCCGCGCCGGGAGATCCTCGGCGGACGGCATCCGATACGGGATGCGCGCCGCTTTGATCTTGGCCTTCGCCCGGGTGATCCGCTGCCCCGTGGCCGCCTCGGTCGCCAGGAAGGCGTGGGCGATCTCGGGCACGGTCAGCCCGCCGACCATGCGCAGGGTCAGGGCCAGGCGGGCTTCCATCGCCAGCGCCGGGTGGCAGCAGGTGAAGATCAGCCGCAGCCGGTCGTCGTCGATGACGCCGAGAGGCTCGGGCGGGTCGTCGTCGAACACCATCAGAGCCTCCTTGTATTTGTCGTCGCGCTTGTTCTCGCGCCGGATCCGGTCGATGGCCTTGCGGTTGGCGGTGGTGGTCAGCCAGGCGCCGGGGTTGGGCGGCACGCCGTCGGCCGGCCACCGCTCGACGGCGGCCGCGAACGCCTCGGCGGCCGACTCCTCGGCGATGTCGAGATCACCGAAACGCCTGGTCAAGCTGGCGACCACCCGGGCCCACTCCGTGTGGTGGGCGTGGGTGATCGCCTCCTCGATGTCGCTCACTGAAACGGCCGCACCTCGATCTTGCGATCGCAGACCTTCGACGCCTCGGCGGCCAGCCTCAGCGCCACATCCAGATCGGGGGCCTCCCACACCCAGACGCCGGCCAGGTACTCCTTCGACTCCACGAACGGCCCGTCGCTGAACACCGCCTGCTCGCCCCGGTTGTCGATGACCGTGGCCGTGTCGGTGTCCGCGAGTCCGCCCGCGAACACCCAGTAGCCGTCGGCGATCAGGCGCTCGTTGAATTCGCTGATGGCAGGTTGCCGGTCCGTGCTGCCGGGATTGCTCTTGTCGTCGATCACGGAAACCAGATAACGCATCTGTAGATCCTCTCCTGTGGTGTCAAGACAACGTGGTCGGCGCGTCCGCGTTCCGGGGCTTCGGCCCGACACCCGCGGGAACCGCCGTGTGCGGGTGCGGGATGTAGACGAGCTTGTGCGTCCGGCCGTCGAGCACCGTCGATTCGACGAGTTCCAGGTCGAACTCCGCCCCTCCGTGCAGCAGCGCCGCTTCGCCTGCGCGGCCCGTGACGGCGGGGAACATGAGGATTTCGAGCCGGTCGACCAGGCCGGCGGCGAGCAGCGCACGGTTCAGCGAGATGCTGCCGTGCGAACGCATCGGCACGTCCGTCGTCCGCTTCAGGCGCTCGATCGCCGTCACCGCGTCCTCGTCGAGCACCGTCGAGTTGTCCCACCCGAGCGGCGCTTCGAGCGTGCTGGAGAACACGAGCTTCGGCAGCTGCTTGATGCTCTCGTAGTAGGGCTCGTCGAACATGGTCACGAACTTGCGGAACTGCCGGAACGTCGTCGCGCCGAAGACGAGCACCTGGTCCTGCGCGAAGGTGCGCACCCGGTCCTCGATGACCTCGGGGCCTTCCTTGCCCCAGTATCCGGGCCAGCCCTGGGCCGAGCCGTAGCCGTCGAGGCTGCAGAAGAAGTCGACGGTGAAGGTGGCGCTCATGTGTTTTCCTTTCTCTCGCCGCCCTCGCTGGGCGGCCTCACCACTGCTACGAACGCCACTTGCCCGATCCGACAGCCCCGTCCAGATTTCTTCGAAAATCTTTCCGGGGACGTCAGCGCAGCAGGTCGACCACATCGTCGAGCCGGGTGCTCAGCAGGATGCCCGCGGCCACTGCCGGTACCGATACCGCGACACCGGCCGGTGCGTAGTGATGCGTCGCGAGGGTGAGATCGACCAGCAGCCCGGCGAGCGCGAGGACGCCGAGCGTGGCACTGCGCAGCACGTGCTCGACCCGGATCGGTGTGGTGGACGCGCCGAAACAACGGCACGGCGTGGTCGAACCGCGCCGCAACGCACTCAGCAGCGCGACGGTGAAACATCCCAGCAGCAATGCGGCCAGTCCGAGGCCGACTCGGGCCGCCGGTTCGGCGATCAGCGCGCAGACGATGATCACCTCGGCCGCGACGGTCGACAGCGCCGCCCGCCGGGCCGCCCGATCGCCAACGCCGAGTAGCGCACCCGTCGCCGCGACGAACTCCAGATATGTTGCGCGGCTTCGCAATTTGCCGACCAATGCCACCAGGAACACTCCTGCCAGCAGGTACCGGCAGGACAGCACGACGTAGATCATCCGATCCGCCCCGCGGTCCGGGTGCGGCAGATCAGCGTGCCGACGAAACCGTCGAGACGGTACGGCCCCCAGTTGCGTGAGTCGCCGCTGAGCGGGTTGTCGCCGAACACCACCACCGAATCCCGCGGCACCAGACCCGTGTCGTCGGTGGCCGGAACATCGGCGGGCAGCGGGTCACCGGGAAGCGCGACAACACGTTTGACGTGCCAGCCGGGACACTGCCACTCCCGGCCCTGAGCCGCCTCGGGCGCCATCAGCACCACGATCCGGCCGCGCCGCAGGCCGGCCGGACCGCGGCGGCGAACCAGAATCCGGTCGCCGTCGCGCAGCGTCGGTTCCATGCTGGCGCCGGTGACATTCACCAGGACCAGCATTCGCCGCGCGGCGAATAGCGCGCCCGCCGCGGCCAGCAGTGCGGTGACCACTCCCAGCGATCTCATATTCGTCTCCTGCAATTTCGCTTGCCGTAATCGAAAGCAATGTGGTTATGATCGGTCCGCCGCCGGACGGGCCGGCGAGATATGAGGTGAATTCATGATCGGAATCGCACGCAGGGCAGGCGACAGAATGCTGGCGAGGCTTGTACCACAAATGGACGCGTCCGCCTGCACCGCACCCGAACGGGAATGCTGGTGCGATCACGACAATAACTATCCGTCGTATTGCTGCCAGGAATGCCGCTACTGCCCGGGCACCGGTTATACCTGCGGTGGCTACGGCTGTCGCCAGGGCTGCCCATGATCTAGGGCACCCGGTCCGGAGGCGTCGCCGGACCGGGGGTTCGTCACCCCGCGCGGGTGCCGACGTAGCCCTGCGCCTGCACCGTGAACATGTGCGCATACTGCCCGTTCAGCGCCATCAACTGCGCGTGCGTGCCCTGCTCGGCGATCCGGCCCTCATCCAGCACCAGAATCCGATCGGCGTCTCGCACCGCACCGAGCCGGTGCGAGACCAGCACACTCGTCCGGCCCGTCCGATGTGCTTCCAGTCGCCGATGTATTCGATGCTCGGCCTCCGCGTCGAGGCCGGAACCCGGCTCGTCCAATATCAGTAGTTCCCGGTCGTCGCGCATGAATGTGCGGGCAATGGCAATGCGTTGCCATTGCCCGCCGGATAACGTGACGCCGTGCTCCGCGTCATTCTTGTCGGTCTCCTTGAAAAATATTCGACTGAGCATGGTGCCATAACCATGCGGCAGCGTCGCTATTTTCTCCGACACACCGGCTTCGGCCGCTGCCCATTCGATTCGACGCTGATCGGAAAGCGCGGGCAGATCACCGATGCCGATATTCTCGGCAACCGTGAGGTCGTATTCCATGAAATCCTGGAAAAGGACGCCGAGCCGACGCCGCAACTCCTTGATCGGGACATCGCGAATGTCCACCCCGTCCCATAGGATCGCCCCGCGATCGGGCTCGTAGAAGCGGCACAGCAGCTTGATCAGCGTGCTCTTGCCCGCCCCGTTGCGCCCGACCAGGCCAAGCAGCTCACCGTGCTCGATCCGGGCATCCAGGCCACGCAGTACCCAGGGCTGCGACTCGTCGTAGCGGAACCAGAGGTCGACCAGCTCGATACCCGAGCTGAGGGTGGGCAGGGCCGCGGGCAGCGCGGGTGCGGGCCGATCCGGCGGCATATTCACCACGCGCACATAGTGATCCAGTTGTAGCAGCCCCCGATGCGCCCCGCTGATCTTGGTGACCAGACCGGACAGCGCCGCCTGCGTGGCCGCGACCGCGGTGACGAAGGCGGAGACATCGCCGATCGACAACCTGCCGCGGCTCGCCGCGTACACCGCCCACGCGAGCCCGCCCGCGCCGATCACGCTGCCGAGCGCGGCCAGCGAGGCCTGCACCCGCAGTTGCCGCCGATCCAGTTCGCGCTGAGCGTGATTCGTCGTGACGATCGTCGAGAGCACCCGTTCGCGGAAGAAGTCGACGAGGCCGAAGAGCCGAATCTCCTTGACTGCCCGCACATCACTGTTGAGCGCGCTCAACTGGAACTGCCGCCGGCTCGACGCCGACATCGTGTCCAACATCCCGGCGAACCGGCGCGAGAGCGACAGCTGGGCGAAGAACACCGGCACCGCCGACAGCACCAGGATCAGCGCCATCACCGGCGCCAGCAGATACACCGTGGCGAGCAGCCCGACCAGCGACACCAGATCGCGCACCGCGGAGAACAATCCGGTGGTCGCGGGCGCCACGGCATTCGAGGTGCTCTGCTGCGCGGAGCGGATGCGGTCGAGCAGCCGTGGATCCTCGAATCGCTCCAACCCCTGGAATTCGCCTACGGCAGTGAACAATCGGTCGTTCATCAGCAGGTAGGCGCGCCGATTCAGTTCGGCCCGAACGTATTCCGCGACCCGCGGTTCACAGGCGCCGAGCAGCCCCGCCACCGCCAGCACCGACACCGCCGCGATCAACTGCCGCGCGGGTCCGTGTTCGGCGAGGCCGTCCATCATGAACTTGGTCGACCAGGTCACCGCCGAGGCCAGGAATCCGCCGATGAGCGTGATCACGACCTGGACGAGGGTGAGTCCGCGGCCGGTCGCCCAGCACAGCCGCCATGCGGCGCGCAGCCGCGACCACACCGTCACGAAACACCCGCGGCCAGCGCGGCGAGCGAATGTCGCGCCGCCACAATGGTTCCGGACTCATCCAGCAGCAACAGCTGCGGGAACGAGTGCACGCCCAACTCCCCCGCCAGCGCATCGCCGGCCGGCTCGCCGATCACAGTCGGCGCGTCGCCGAGCGCTGTGCGCAGGCGCTCCCGCTCGGTTTCCGGTGCCAACCCCAGCACCAGAATCGCCACCCGGTCCGCGTCGGGATGCCGCGCGAACTCCGCCGCCTGTTCCACGCAGGGCGCGCAGCCCGCGGAGAAGAACGCGACGAGCCGATTCGCCCCGGCGCCCGCGAACTGCGGCAGTTGCCGCCCGATCAGTTCATCCCGGTCACTCGGCCGAGGCGCCCCCGCCGTCGCCAGCCGCTCCTCGTGAATCCGCAAGCGCCGCAGCACGGCAAAGGTGAGCAGCAGATTGAGAACCACCAGGACAGCGAGCACGACAACGGCGGCGACAACGTAGGGCATGGGAGCAGCATCGGCGAATAGGTAGGTCGCCGACATCGGTATCCGGCTAGGTGTCGCGTCGGTCTCCTGCCGATGTGCGACCCGGTCGAAAAACTTTTTGCGGGCAGCGATGAGTTCTGCGGTGGTGCTCCGTCTAATCCCTTGAACGCGCTACCAACCCAGCGCGACCAACGACAAGGACCACAACAATGACCACCGCAAACCCCACCGCCAGCTTTGCCACCGCTGCCACCTACCGTCCGGGCAAGGTCCGCAACCGCGTCCTGTGGACCCTGCAAATCGTGCTCGGCCTGTTCTTCATCGTCGCCTCCGGCGGCCCCAAACTCCTCATACCGAACACCCTGATGGAAAACGCCCCCGCGAACCTGACCATCCCCTTCGGCCTGCTCATCTTCATCGGCATCGCCGAAGTCGCCGGCGGAATCGGCCTGCTCGTACCCCGCCTCAGCGCCCTCGCCGCCGCAGGACTGTCGGTGCTCACCGTCCTCGCCGCCGCGTCCCAGGCCTTCCTGGTCGGCCAGCCCGCGATGGGAATCTTCCCCCTGGTCCTCGCCGCGATCTTCGCCTGGATCGCCTACGAACGCCGCACCACCCTCACCGACCTGCGTAACACGTTCTCGCAGTGACACATCCCTGAGCACGACCGGCGACCGGTAACCCACACCGGCCGCCGATTCGTGCGTTCCCGGACCGGTCGCCCGTCGGGTTGGCGACGACCGATCCAGCGGCCATCTGGTGCGGCATCGGGCACTGCACCAGATGGCCGCCGTCGTGACTAGACCGGCTCGGCGTCGGCTACCAGATCCGTAACCGGATGCCTGCTCGCATCTACCGCCGGACGGGACAGGTGTAGTGCGGAGTGGAAGTAGCCCTCCGACTCCTTGCCCTGGGGAGCAGAGGGTGAAAGGTGCTGGCGGACAGGAAACTTGGTCCGCCGGTGATGGTGATCAGCTGCGTGCGGCGGATGGCTTCCAGCAGTGCCGCGATGGGCGCGGAAGTCTCCAGATTCTCGGTGAAGCCCTCGTTCAGGAGGCCCACTGCCCGCGCGTAGGCGAAGGCGTTGGCGGCGATGTCGAGTCCGAGGATCGGGACCGCGTCGGGTCGTCGATGTGCCGTGTAAAAGACCCGGTCCCAGTCGATCGGCTCAGCGGTCGTGAGCGCGGCTGCCTGTGGGGAAAGGTAGTGCGCGTAAAGGTCATTCAACGTCAGGTCGTAGTTGAGCAGAGCCGCGTTGATGCCGTAGGAGCAGCAGATGTCGAGCACTGTCGGATCCGCGGTTCGAGCCCTTCTGGCGGCGACCGCGCGCCGGAAGATCCGTTGCGCGTGATGCGGCGTGCGGTACTCGTAAGCCGCCAGCGCGCGGAAGTAAGCGCGCGGATCAGGCTGATCGTAGATGTCGTCGAACGGTGTCATCGCCTGCTGACCTGAGGCGACCAGGTTGTCGGCCCTGCCATCCATCGCATGCTCCCTCGACTCGCCACCCAAACCTGTTCCCAGTCAACCAAACTCGAGCGAATACCGTCTGTCGTCGCGCCCACGATCTGCTTTCATTAGCACCATGTTGTGGCACATCGAACAGACCTCCAGAGTGTCGCTGCAAGACCAGATCGCGGCGTGTGTTCGGCGTGCGGTCACCAGCGGGGAGCTGTCGGTCAACGAACAGTTGCCTCCTGCAACGGAATTGGCGGAGGCGCTGTCCGTCGACCGCAATACTGTCCTGGCCGCGTATCGGCGGCTACGGGAGGAGGGGGTCGTGGATTTCCGGCGTGGGCGAGGCGTCCGGGTCACCGCCACTGCGCCCACCTCGGCGCCGGTAGAGCAGGCTGTCCGCCAATTGATCGAGTCCGCACGTGCCAACGGTTACAGCAAGGCCGAGGTGCTCGGTTTGATCGAGGAGTTGATGTAATGCCCGCTACGGTCTACACCTGCCGCGTCACGAACTGGTCGATGTTCGGGTTCAACATTTCCCTCCTCGCCAGCCAGAGCATCCTATTTTGGCTAGGCCCTGAACTATGGGCGCTTTCCATCCTCGTTGTCGGCATGCTTGTCAATCTCGCAATGAGCGTGGCCGCGATAAGCCAGCGCGTTACTGCCGGCCCCGCAGGCCTGACGGTGAGTCTCGGCCCCTTCGGCCTACCGCGCGTCCGGGTTGCCCGCGCAAGCATCACCCACGCCGAGATGATCCTTTCGACAATGGAGCTGCCAGCCACCCCCGGTGTGTTCTGGAGAAGAAAACGCGGATTGTTCCTCCTCCCGAAACTTGGCCCCGCACTGCGTTTGCGCTTGACCAGCGGCCGCACCATCACCATCTCGATGCCAGAACCCGCCGCCGCGATGTGGGCGATGGGTATCGCACCGTAAAACGACGGCGCTTGTGCCCTAGATCGAGGGCCGACTAGCCGGACTGCTCAGCGCCAGGTAGCCAATAGCGGGCACCGTCGCGGGTGCGGTCGAGGCGGCCGGATACGACCAGATAGCGGCGGAGCGCGACGTAGTCGTCGAAGATTGCTGCCAGACGCTCGTTGACCTGGCCCTCGGTGTAGACGACATCCCGCTCGAAACGAGTGCGGGCAATGTGGCTGAGCAGCATCTCCCGCAACGCGCGACGACGGGACTTCAGTGATGGCATCGACACCAACCGGCCCCCACGAAAGAGACTATCGATAGCCGGGTCATCACTACCGCTGCCGCCATCGGGGCGCGGTCGAACCGTCACCTTCGCCTCACTCATGCACCCGGTGTCACGCGGCCACTCGCACCGCCGCAACCGTATTTCGACCGGTCACACGACGGCGAAGCGATGAGTGGCCGGAGGACACGATGTCATCGGCGTCAACGCAGCGGCACTGATGACGGCAGCGTCATATAGCTCGGGTTCGCTGGATCCAGCTGAATGTGCTGGGGCCTGAGCTGAGACTCGCTCAGCAACGACGGGAGGGTCAACCCTTTGGGAAAGTTCATCGCGTAGACATCGACCCGCAGCCTGTGCCCTGGTTCGAGCAGTGCGTCTGTTCCCAGCAGGCCGATGTCCACTCCAGTCGCTTGGCCCGGCACCAGTGGCAGTCGTTTGTCCAGGGTCAGGTAAGTGTACGGGTCGACGACATCACCGTTCGGCGCGAACTTGGATCGATCCGGATCGTAGGCGCGCAGCGACGCCACCACCTGCCCGGACGTGAGCTGTCGTGAAGTGCCATCAGGTGCAACATCATTGAGTGTCACCGCCCAGTAGCCATCGGTCGCGTCGAGGACCGTGTTGAGTCTGACGTTCACCGCGCCGCTGATCTGAGTAGCCTGTGTCACCGGGCCCGAGGTGAAGGTAAGTGCATTCGATTCGGCGATCCGTGAATCCTTGGCGCAGAACGCCAGGATCGCTACGGCACCGGCTGTCTGTTGTGCGGCATCGCGAGAACACAGAGTCGTCAGTCCAGGCGCCACTGTCAGTCGGCCGTTACTACCCGACAGCGCGCCCTGCAAGCTTCCATCACGCAACGCCGTCGGCGCAGTGCCAGATGGCTGGTCCGACAGATACATTCGCTGATAATCCGATCCCGGACGAGGGAAATCGGTTGCGGTGGTCCAACCGTTGCCCTGCTGGTACAAGGTCGCGGGCCCGTATTCATCGATACCGTTGTCAATTCCTTTGAGCCACTTGTCGAACCACGCTCTTTGTAGCACCTCGACCCTGGGCGGATGGCCGGGCCCGATATTCCGCCTGCCCGCACCGACGGTGAAGTGGTAGGTCTCGCCCATCAGCAACTGCTTCTTACCGCCCGCGAGGGGAATCTTCTGGAACATCTCTACTTCATCGTAGGCAAACAGGTCGAACCAACCGCCGAAGATAAAAGTGGGAGTCGTGATCTTGTCCGCATGGTCTTGATAAGCCTGCCGAGCGGGGCCGTCCGCAGTGTACAGGGCTGCCAGTTCGGGTGGCATATCGGTCATACTCGGCTGGGTCAGCGCCTGAATCAACAGCGGAACAAAGGGCACCGGGTTTTCGATCCGGTCGCTGAGCCATTTCCAATCGAAGGTTCCGTTCAACATCGATGCCACATTCGGAATCATCTTTGCGGCATTGACGCCCAGTATCAGCCCGGGGACGATTACGGTGCCGAGAGCGCCACCGGCCAACATGATCGAGTGTGCGAGGTCTCCGCCCGGGGCCACCGGAAATATTGCCCGGAGTGCCGCCGGGTTCTTGTTTGCCGCATAGATCTGATTGATCCCCGAGTATGATGAGCCGGACATTCCGACAGCACCGTTCGACCATTCCTGTTTCGATGCCCAATCGATGGTCTCCAGGGTGTCCTGCTGTTCGCGTTGCCGCATTACGTCCCAGGAGCCCTGGGAGAAGCCGGTCCCGCGGACATCGACCACCACTTGCGTATACCCGCTACGCACCAAGTTGAAATCGGCCCCGAAGGTGCGGATCTGACCGGATGTGATCGCTCCCGCAAGATCATCCACGCCATCGATCGGGGTGCCGGAGAGATCGACCATCGATATCACCTGCTCGGCAAATGGCAACAGTATCGGATTCGCTACCGCAGCCCCGGCGATCGCCGACAGCAGCTTGGTGTAGGGCGTCATGTTCAGCACTACAGGCATTTTGACGTTCACCGGAGTGCGATCGGCATTCGCAGGCCGATAGATGTTGGCCTGCAAGATCGTGCCGTCGCTCATTCGAATCGGCACGTCCCACTGGACGTTGACCTCGGGATAAATCATGTCGGTGTCGTGAACCTCCCGCCACCGCGCACCATCGGCTCCGCCTGTCGGATCTGCTTGTGCCGAGACCGGATTCGCGATGAGCGCAATGATTACCGATGTCACGAACACGGCAAATATCGACGGATATCTACGAGTCACAAGTTTCTCCCTGAGCTCAAGACCATGTGCGGCAAAACAGCAACGAGCGGACACTAACAGAGCAAACGGAGATAGTCGATTAACATTTTCCAGTCGTCGACCCGACTGTGCGCGTGATTGTGCATATGCCCGACAGGTTGCCATGACATACTGGCATAATGTCAATGACATTCCCCTGCTGCACATGCTTTTATCTAATTCACCGGATTCGCCGCTACCGCCCGATGCCGTAGACGTTATCCTGCAAATGGACCGGTTCTCAATTGCAACGAATTTCCACCTCGACGCTACTCATGATTCATGGAGGACATCGATGATCGGCGATGCGCGAGACTTGGGCAGATTGCGCAACAGTGTCGTTGCACTGGCATTGGCGATTGCCGGTCTGGCGATAACGCCGATCGGAGCGGCAACACCGCAGGCCTACGCCGCGCCCGGCGGGGCGGGCTTCTCGTTCGAACGCGGCGACGGGCCGATTCAACAGACCTGGTTCGAAGCGCAGGCGCTGAGCCTGGCACAACCGCAGACACAGCCAATGGGCGCCAATGATCCGGCGTGCCGACCGACGCCGGCGCGGCCATTCCCGATCGTCTTGGTCCCCGGGCTGATCGAAACCAGCTACGCCGTGTACTCCCGGATGGCACCGGCGCTCATCGCGGACGGAGCGTGCGTCTTCACCTTTACCAGCGGCTATCAATATCCCGGCGTACCGCTTGCACAAACCAGCAGCCCATACGTGTTCGCCGCGACCCTGAGTCGATTCGTGGACGCGGTACTCGAACAGACCGGCGCCCAGAAGGTCGATCTGCTGGGCTACTCACAGGCGTCGATCATCGGGTTCTACTACATCAAACACGGTGGCGGCGCGGTAAATGTCCACCACTACATCGGGTTCGACGGTACGCCTTGGGGCACAGACAACTTCGGACTTTCCGACGAAATAGACCAACGACCACTCTATCCACTGGCCCCGTTCCGGGAGTCGTATGACCCGAACGGCCCCTTCGTTCAGGAAGCCATCGCGGGCGGACTGACGGTTCCGTCGGTGTCCTACACCGTTATTCGGGAACGCTTCGTCCCCCTCATTGCCGCCAACGGCGGCGAGGTGCACGGTCCGAACGTGACAATGATTCGGATGGAAGACGTCTGCGCCGAAGACTACTCCGGGCACACCGGGTTCCCCTACAACGACATGGCAATCCGGTTGGTACGCAACGCTTTCGATCCAGAGAACGCTCAGCAGCCGGTCTGTCACCTGACGCTGCCACAGCCACCGTTCTGACGAGACCACGATCCGGACCTCCTCGGTGCGTCGCTCTGTCGACCGACCCGAGTGATCAAGTCGAGTTGAACCTATGCGGCGACCGCCGGGGTAATTGAGCGTCCGATTCAGCCGAAAGGTGTGACCAGCAATGGGATTTGGCGTAGGTCGTCGAGGGTGTAGTGGATGCCTGCGAGTGCGCTGATCGCGCGGAGGCCGATGGCGAAATCGGCCTCGCCCGGGTCGAGGTAGTCGTGGTCGACGGTGCCGGCCGCTTCGAACGCCGCGCGCAGTTCGTCGGGTAGGTCGGCCAGGTCGGTGTCGAGTTCGAGGTCGTCGACGTTGATCCAGGCAATTTCGTTTCCGTCGGCGTAGTAGATCAGGCTCGCGTCGGCATTGATGGAGAAGTAGCTCGTCGCGGCTACGCGACCGTCGGCCGAGAGAACCGCCCCGTCTTCGGTGGCGCCGAAATCGTCATAGATGAAGGTCCATTCGCCGACCCGCCCCGCCAGCAGCGTCGCGGTGTCGCCTCGCTCGGTGCCGAGTGCCGCCGCCGGCAGGGAGGTCCACTCGTCCGGCTTGTCTGCTGGAAGTTCACACGGCCGGAACAGGCGCGCCTTGGCTCCTAGCGCCTCGAGTGCCGCGGCGGGTTCGAGTCCACGGACCACATGCACGCAGTGATTGGGATCGTCGCTCGCCAGCCCGCTGATCCACAACGGAACACCTTCGGGGTCAAGCGAATTCGGCAGAAATCCGGGTGTAGCCATACTGTCCTCGCCTATCGGAACCATGTTCGTGTCGGGTTCATCATCGCCCGCGTCACCGGCCAGCGCGCGGGACGGGTGCGAATGATGGTCAGGACAGTTGCCGACCCGGTAGCGTTCGCCTGGTTTGGTTCCCCGCTGATATGGGGTGATCATTGCCCGTATCCCCCAGGAGAGGCGAGTCATACCATGACGGCGGTATCCGGCCAACGGCCGATCGGCGAGGTTCCGGCAGTTGCCGAGTACACGGTGGAGCAGGACCTGCGCGCGTTGTTCGGGCAGTCCCTCGCAGTTTTCGCCTCGTTCGCCGGGCGCGAGCATGTGGTGGAGACCGCTAATCCTGCGTTCTTCGCCGCAATCGGTGTAGAACGCGCGCGCAGTGGGCTCCCGCTCGCCGAGCTTGCGCCAGAGCTGGTCGATCAGGGTGTCACCGCTGTGCTGGACCAGGTCTACCGCACTGGCGAGCCCTACACCGGCCGGGATGTCGCGATCGTGCTGGGCTCCGGCGCGTACGCGCGGGAGGCCGTCTTCGACTTCACCTACGAGCCGCGCCGCGACGGTGCGGGCATCGTGACCGGGATCTGGATGATAGGCGTGGAGACCACTCAGGTCAGGCACGCCCAGCGGTTGATGACCGAACAGCGTGCGCTGGTGGAGCAGATCGCCCGCCAGGCGCCCCTGGCCGAGGTGCTCGACGGGATGGCGCGCTGTATCGAGGATCTCGCGCCTGAGCAGGTTCTTGTCTCGGTGCTGCTCGCTGATCGCGACGGTCGGCACCTGCGGCACGGCGCCGCCCCGAGCCTGCCCGACTTCTACAACCAGGCCATCGATGGGATCGCCACCGGTGAAGGTGTCGGCTCGTGTGGCACTGCCGCGCACCGGCGCGAACCGGTCATCGTCACCGATATCGGCACCGATCCGTTCTGGGACGACTTCCGGGAGTTGGCCGGACAGGCGGGACTGGCCGCATGCTGGTCGACGCCGATCCTGGCCCGCGACGGAAGCCTGCTGGGCACGTTCGCCATGTACCACCGCAGCCCACGTGTCCCGCAGGACGGCGACCTTGCCCTCGCCCGCGTCTTCGCCGATACCGCGTCGCTGGCCATCGAACGCCACCACATCGAACAGGCCAAGGCCGCGGCCGAAGCGCAGGCCGAGGCGGCCCGCGACGAACTGACCAAAGCGCTACGCGCGGAGAACAAGCTGCGCGCCGAGGCCGAACAACGCGCCCAAGCCGCCGCCGAACTCACCGCACGGATGCGCGCCGCGGCCGAGGCGCAGGCCGCGGCGCCGCACCCCGATCTTTGCCAGCTCGGCGGGCCGGACGGATGCTCCGCGCCGGCCGAACTCAAGGTCGCCGATTCGTGGGGCGACGCCGCCTGGGGCTGCACGTCGCACGTCGAGGAAGCCATCCTCAACGTGCGGTCGGTGTTCATCGCGAGCGAAGAACTCGGCGGGCTGGCGGCCTATGTCAAACGCTGACCGCTATCGGCGGCTACCACAACACAGGTAGGCGCTCCGGGATCCGTTTCATGAAACGGGTGCGCCAGACGAGTTGGTCGCTGGGCACGGCGAGATCCAAGCCCGGTATGCGGTCCAGGAGCACTTCCAGGCCGATTTGGGCGTGTCTGCGGCCGAGCGCGGTGGCCGGGCAGAAGTGCTGACCGCCGCCGAAGGATAAGTGCGCGCTGGCGTTTGGCCGATTCAGGTCGACCGTCTCGGGTTCGGGGAAGGCGTCGGGATCGAAGTTGGCGCCTTCCACCAGTACCAGCACCAATTCGCCCTTGCCGATCTGGACGTCACCGAGCTCGACGTCTTCGGTCGCCAGTCGCGGCAGCGCATCGCCGATGGACAGGTTGATCCGCAGCAACTCCTCCACTCCGGCAGGAATCAACGACGGGTCTGCCAGCAACTGGGCTTTCAGTTCCGGATGCTGGATGAGCGAAACCAGTGCCATGGTGAGGAATCCGCCGGTGGAGATCACGCCGGCGCCGAACAGGGTGACCCCGACGGTGGCCAGCATTTGCTCCGATACTTGCGAATGTTCCGGATCGTCGCGCAATGCCGCGAGTTCGGCCATCAGCCCCGAGGTGGCCGGGTCGTCGAGGCGCTCGACCATGTACGCGATATCCCGATTCCAGTTGAGCTCGGCGGCCGCGATGGGCTCCGCGGAGTTCATGAACGCGATGTGCAGGCTGCGCATCAGCCTCGGCGCATCCTGCTGCGGAATGCCGAGGATTCGACAGTGCAGTGCGGCCGCGAACGGGTCGGCGAAATCGTTGCGTAGATCGGCGGGAGCACCCTCGGCGACGAGAGTGTCGACCAGTCTCGTCGCCGTGGTTCGCAGAAACTCCTCCAGGCCAGGCGATTTCGGGTTCAGGGCCTTCATCACCGCCTTGCGCAGACCCGCACCGGTGATGTTGCCCATATTGTTGACCACTTCGGGTGGGATGGTGAGGGCGTATTGGCGGGGCACTCCGGGTGCCGAGGTGTCCTTCAGGGAGAACCGGCGATCTTCCAGAACCTGCTTGCACAGGGCGTAGGAGCTCACCAGCCAGGCCTCGTCACCGGCGATGGTGCGTACCTTGCGGACGGGCGTGGTTTCGCGAAGGGCGTTGACCTGAGGGGGAATTCGGTCGCCACGGGCGGAGAACGGGAAAGCGAGCGATGTGTCGACGGTCGTCATGCGGCGCCTCCTTCGACGGGAGTAACGATGGCGTGTCCCTGATTGCGGGACGCGCGAAGGCCGGATCCGCGCGCATACAGCAGTTCGGCCATGGGCAGCAGTTGGTGATAGCAGTTCAGCGACGACGGCACTCCGAGGATCGCGGGCGTGTCCAGGAACAGCGGGACCTCGGCGCGGATGTAATCGAGACACACCTCGTGCTGGCGCGGGGTGGGCGCGACCCCATCCTGAGCTTTCGACGACAGGAACCGCGCCACCAGTTCCGCACACACCGTACGGAATTCCTCGTCATCGGCCGATCGCCGGAGCAGATCCGCGTGCAGGTCCCGATACGCTTGGTTGGACCGGAATTCCGACATCGCCTTCGCGGACAGGCGTTTTCGCGCTGGATCCATATCATCTACGGCCGCAACAATTTTCGCACGCACACCGCGAATGTTCTTGTCCGCCTTGCGGCGCGCATCAGGCTCGGAATAGCCCATGGCCGAGAACATTTCGGCCACATACACATCTGTGTAGACGATGTCGACCCGGCCGAAGTGCGCCAGACCCCACCTCGCGAGGTCGCGGATTCGCTGACCGGAGAAGTAGCTGTTTCCCGGCGACACACCGATGACGGCGTGATCACCGTCGTGCTGGACGATTTGACAGTGCCGAGTAAAGGGCTGGACCAGAAAGCCTTGCTGGACAGTGGGTTTCATTGATTCTGTTGCAGATCTGGAGAGCGTTGCCGACGTCACGATTGCGCGCCTTTCGCCGAAGGTGATCTACCGAATTACCCGCTCATTCCCGCGCTGCCGAGGCAGTGGTGCACGCCGTTGTCCCCGGGCCCCTGCGTCGCTCACGAGTCCTTTGATCCTCGCGGCATCCACCGAGCCTCGGCAACGGTGAGAGGTCCAATACGGACAGCCTACTCGCGTGCCGAATTCTCATGATCGCACAGTTCCGAACCCGGCTGTCTTCACCTTCGCGCGTGCCGTGACGGCATCGAAATATCCTGCGCCGTATGTGATTACAGAAGACTTCACCTTCTGCCGCGGGCGATGATGCCGAACCAGGTTCCGCCCCCGGACACAGCGAGGGAAGGCAGTCCACGCCGTAGAGTTGCGTCTGCGCGCAAAGACCGAGGCCGGCCATTGCTACGTTGGGACATGTGCCGACCTTCGAGGAGATCACCCGACACCACGACCCGGACCCCGCCGAGACCCCCTGGGTGAACGGACCCCCACCACCGGAGACGGTCTCGATCGTTGCTTACGACCCCGAGTGGCCGCGCCGCTACCAGGCCGTGGCGACCGAGATCCGCGCGACGCTCGGCCCGGTGGTGGTGGATATCGAACATGTGGGGTCGACCTCCGTCGAGGGACTGGCCGCCAAGGACGTCATCGACATCGATCTGACGGTCGCCGATCCATCCGACGAGGAGCTGTACGTTCCGCTGCTCGCCCGGATCGGCTACATCCTCACGGTCCGGGAGCCGTCCTGGCACGAACACCGATGCATGAGGCTGGCCGAGCCTCGGGTAAACCTGCACGTGTTCGGACCGGAATGCCCAGAAGTCATCCGGCACCGCATGTTCCGCGACTGGCTGCGCGACCATCCCGAGGACCGCGCCCAGTACGAGGAAGCCAAACGCGCGGCGGTCCCCGGAGGTGGGCATGTCATGGACTACAACGCACGCAAGCAGGAGACCATCCGCGCGATCTACGACCGGCTCTTCCGCGCCGCAGGGATGCTCTAGGCGGGGAACGATGGCATGCCGCGAAACGCGCGTTCCGAGCGGACGGTGGCCGGCCGCGGACTGGTCGGCCACCAAATGCTCATTCCCCGCACGGTCTGATGTAGCGGTTGCCGGAGATCTTCGCCGTTGCCCAGCGGTGTCGACGAGAAGAACCTGACCACCACACCGGTGTATCCGGTGTGGTGGTCAGGGAGGTGGGTGCTATCGGGGTGCGGGTTCGAGTCGGCAGGCACGGTGGTGCGCTGCCCGCCGATAGTGGGAGTTGTTCGGTGTCAGGATGCGACGATCATGATGCAGCCGGGCTTTCCGGGCTCGCTGTTCGAACCAGATCCACCTTGGACGCTACCGCGGCTACCGACACCGCCCTTACCGCCACTACCGCCGGCGCCACCCGTGCCGTTGGTGCCGCAGGCGGTGGTCACGGCGGCTGGTGCGGCGATTGTCCCGCCGGTGCCCGCGGTGAGAGCGTTGCTTGCGGTACCTGCGGTGCTGGGGAAGACCGTGGGGGTGGCTGTCCGGCCGTCGCCGGTTGCGGTGCAGGTCGGTGAGGTGCCCGGGCCACCGCCGACGGACTCCTGACTGGCGGTGCCACCTGTTCCGGGGGTGCCGCCTCCTTGCCCGTCAGGGCTTCCGCTGGTCCCGTCCCGACCGGGGGTAATGCCTTTGCCGGTGTAGCCGCCGCCTCCGCCGCCTCCGCCGGGGCTCAGCACGCTCACCCCGCCGGGACCGTAGACCGCGGTGGCCTCCTGGCCTCCGAGCCCGCCTTCACCGCCGGCGTTGCCGGCGATGCCGCCCCCGGCGCCGCCTTGGGGAACGGTCAGGTCAAGTACGGTCCCAGCGCGCAGACCGGTGATGGTGCAGGTAATCGCGGCTCCGGCACCACCGCCGGCACCGCCCTGACCGTTCGCACCGTCACTCTCGTTCAGTCCGCGCCTGCCGTCACCTCCGATTCCGCCACCGCCGCCACCGGCTCCCGCGCCGATGGTCGTGATGGCGAGCGAGGTCTTTCCTGCGGGCACCGTGTACTGGGTAGACCCGGGGGCCACGCAAGCGGTCGTGTCCCCGGTGACCTCGCATGCCACGTCCGGGGTGATCACGACGCAGCCGTCCCGACCGGCTTTGGGATCTCTTTCAGGGGCAAAGAGATCCGAGTCGGCGATTGCGCCGCCGAACCCGGCCAGCGGAGGGCACTGGGGGGCGAAGTCGAACGGTGTGATCGTCCCGCCGGTGCTCTCGGTATCGGAGGAACCAGCGTGCCCGGCCGTGCTGGTGGCGACGGCACCGAGGGTGGCCGTCAGCCCGGAACCGGTCGCGGTGCAGGTGGGCGAGGTGCCCGGGCTGCCACCGGCGCCGGCTGCACGGGCGGTGCCGTCCTGGTCAGCGGAGTCGTCGTCGGGCAGGGTGCCACCAAAGTCGCCTTCGTCGGTGTGACTCCTTCCGCCGCCGCCTCCGGAGGCGGTGACGTCCACGCCGTCGGCGGTGGAGCTCACCGAAGCGGACCCGCCGCCGGTGAACTGGCCGGAGGTCGAGGGCTCCGTGCCCTGCTTGCCTCCGGCCGGAACCGTCACATCCAGCACGGTGCCGGCCCGCAGACCACTGACGCTACAACTGAACCCAGCCCCGGCCCCACCACCGAGCCCATCCGGGTCCCCGGCCCCACCGGCTCCGATGACGGTGATCAGGATTCTGTTCACACCATGGGGAACCGTGTAGCCGAACTCGCCGGGGGTCGCACACACGGCCGACCTGCCTTCGGTCGGACAGTCCGCCGCCGCGGCGGCGGTACCCGGCACACTCAGCGGCAGCAACGCACCGCCCATAGCCAAAACCCCCAGCCAGGCCCACCCCGCCCGACCGGCACTGCCTCGGTTTTCACCGGGCATCGCTGTCGACTTCCCTGTTCTGGTCACCACTGGTCTGTCGTCCTCCTGCCTGTCAAATTTTCACGGCCATTCGCAGACACACGATTTCCGCACTCAGCACTCATCTCGCCATCGCTGGTGCCGAGTAGTGCCTCGCGGCTCATGTCGGTGTCAAACATTCGTCACCGCGACGGTTCCGGATGGCTGAACCACTCCACCAACGCGCCTCCCGCGCCCTGAGCCCGCACCGCCTATCGTGCGGTAACGAACGTCCGGTGCCGGAGAGCTGCTTCGCGGAGTACGGCGGTCGGCTTCCGGAGCTGATGCTGGAGTTGTGGCGTGCGGTCGAGTTCGCGGGGTTCAGCGACGGGCTGCTGTGGGTGTGCGACCCGCACTACGGGCAGCCGATAGTCGACATCTGTTCGCTACACCACTATGCCGCTGGACAACGGCTCCGACTGGGCGAAACCCACTGCTGGGTAACGTGTTAGAGCGATGACATGCTCACTCGAGTTGGAGGCTTGTAGCTGTGTTTCATCTGGACCACTTCGCGCTCGGGGTAAGCGATCTCGACGACGGCGTACGCAGGCTGGCCGAGCAGACCGGATTCGGCAACTACGAAGGCGGGGTGTTTCCCGGTGGTGGCGTACGCAACTGGATATTCCCGTTGGGCGCGGACATGTACCTAGAGGTGGAGAGCGCCGTCGAGGCATCCGCAGACCCCGCGTCGTCGTGGTTCAGGCGCGCTACCAGCGACGGCGCGGACCATTGGATGTTCTGGTGCCTGCGCGCAGACACCCTCGATGAGCTGGAGCAGGTCGCTCGGCGACTGGGCAGCGAGGTCCAGGTGGTCCCAGGGCGGACGGAACCGGACGGCACCCAACGGGTGGTCACCAGCACCCCTGCCGGGCAGGCAGTATGGCGGGCTCGGCAGCAGGGCCTGCCGAACTGGTACTACCGGGACGATCCAGACAAGAACCCTGCCCGCCGCGTCGTTGTCGGTGACCCAGTCGCGGTCGGGGTGGCCTGGTTGGAAGTGTCCGGTGACCCCGACCAGTTCCGCAGCCACATCGGCGCGGAGACCTTCGACCACTTGCCGTTGCGGTTCGTGCCCGGCGAACCGGGGTTACACGCAGTCGCTGTGCGTACCAGCGATGGCGAGGAGATCGTGATCCGACGCGACCCGGTTGGGCAGGACATGTTCTGACGCGGCGGAATCTGTTCAGTCGCGATACCCGACCGCTGTCCGGTCTCGCGACGCACGATTCCAAGGTGATGGAGGGCATTGGCCTCAACGAGCTGGCTGCCGAGCTTGCGAGACAGCGTAAGGGCTTGTTGGAACAGATCGGCGGCCGCAGCTTTGACGTAGGTGGCGGTGGTGCCGCAGGTGTGGGTGCGGTGTCCGGCGTAGGCGCGGTGCGGTGCGCAGCAGGCGGGGTTGCAGCCGAAGTTGGCTGAGTCGCCCGGTGTCCTCGGTCATACTGGAGCAGGGCCGGGTCGTGCAGCGATCGTGATGACGCAGGGGGATTGCAGTGGGGAGCATGCGACCAGTGCGGTGGCTTTTCGCAACGCTGGCCATAGCCGCGTTGATGGCCGTCATAGGTGTCGTTCGCGGCTACTATGCCTTCGGCTCCGCAGCCGCGGTGGGGTCGATATTGGTGGCGCTTAGCGCGGTGATCCTGTCCCGGTACCCGGTCGCTGCTCCTAGGCCGCGTGATCAGCAATTGTCGGAAGCGTTATCGGAGTTGTCCGGCGTTGTTGCGGCGCAATGGCAGCGGGAGGCCGCGAGCCGTGGGCTGGCCGATCCGCACCCGATGCCGGTGTGCTGGAGCTATACCGAGCCTCTCGCTGACCATGGAGCCCTCGTCTTCCGGGCGACGCCTGGTCGAGCGGCAAGTTTCGAAGGCCGCAGCGATGATGTCCAGAATATGGTCGTACGACTCCGCGCGGATCTGCAGCGTCCGAGGCTGGTGATACTCGGTGAGCCTGGATCGGGCAAAACCACGCTGGCGGTGCAATTGCTGCTGGTTCTGCTGGCGAAACGTGAACCTACCGAACCGATTCCGCTGCTGCTGAGCGCGAATAGTTGGGGCAGCAACGTCTTCCGAGAGCCGCGAGACTGGTACATCGACCGCATAGTCCGGGACTACCCAACCTTGTCGGCGATCGATAAGACGATCCCGCGACAATTGGTCGATCAGAACATGATCTTGCCAATTATCGACGGATTCGACGAACTCGACGCACACCACCAGCGCACCTTGCTTCGCAAGCTCAACCAGTCACTCGGGCCCGACGACGGTCTCGTCCTAACCAGCAGGACCGCCGAATACGCCAACGCAGTTACCAGAGCCGACGTCATCACCGCGGCCGCCGTCGTCACCGCGCAACCACTCTCGGCTGCAGCCGCGGCCGACTATCTCGATGTTTGTCTATCGCCGACTCGACGCCGCCTTTGGGCCGCGGCACTGGAGGAGCTACATCACACCCCCGAGGGGCGCCTGGCGACAGTTTGCCGAACACCATTGGGCGTGTGGCTGATTCGCACCGTATACATCGAATCTGGCCGCGATCCTGCTGGGTTGATCGATCCCACGGTCCATCCCGATGCCGAAGCCCTGAGGGCGCATCTGTTCGACGCGTTGATTCCCGCCTTGATCGGCACACGAAGGCCCGACGCGAGCGGCGCCAATCCCGCACGCCCACATCATGAGTGGGAACCCGAGCACGCCCGTCGATGGCTCAGTTATCTAGCGGTCCACCTGCGCGGCAGAAGCGATATTCGGTGGTGGGATATTCCCGCCGGAATCCCTCGAACGGCGCGGCTGACCATCATGGCCCTGGTCATCGGTGTGCCGGTAGGTGTTTACCTCGGCTTCAACAACGCCTTGCTGACCACATTGTTCGGGGAACGGCATCGGATCGGGGTGTGGGCGATGGTGTTCAGCGGAATCTGCGGCTTGGTGGGTGCCACACTGGTGTTCGGCCTGCTGCCACCGGCCTCACGCACGAGAAGCCTGGAGCCGGGCTACGTGAGTTTCCGAAAACGCACGAGGGACCCCGACGCCGCGCGCCGAATCGGCAACCAAATGCTGAAAGGCCTTTTGGTGGGAATTCCACTGGGCTTGGCCTTCACCGGCGGCATGATCCAACCGTGGAAAGGGTCGAGCTCCCGGTGGGCGTACGGGGGCATAGCTTGGCTCGGATACACGATAGGCACCGGCATGGCTCTAGCCCTGATCTTCGGCGTCGTGACCTGGCTACGAACGCCGGCAGCCGACGATCGGCCACGAACACCTGCTGCCAGCTACCGTGATTCGCGGAACCTGACGCTTCTGCCGGTCGTGCTCGCTGCGCTGGCACCGATCGTGATGCTGCTCAACCCGGTGTCGGTCGTGGTGGTCTGGATACAGAATGGCCTGATCAGCCAGTTCATTCCGAATCCAGTCGATGGGCTCGACGAGTTCCGGGCGGTCTATTCCTTCGGACCAGAAGACTGGCGCCGGACCCTCATCAAGGCCCCGTTCAACTGCATCGTGTTCGGTGGTGTCATCCTCACACTTGTCGTCTGGTTCGGCGAACGTGCCTGGTTCTTGTTCGTCACAACCACTCGATGGGCCGTGCTCACCGGCAAATTGCCCCGCCGGACCATGGCCTTCCTCGATGACGCCCACCGCCTGGGTCTGCTACGTACGGTAGGACCGATCTACCAGTTCCGGCATGCGGAACTGCAAAGGTACTTGGCACGAGATCTCCGCAACTGAGCAGAGTGAGGACCCACGATGACGACCGAACCGAAGCGGGCCCGGACTGTGCTACGCCTCGTGGCCACCGTCATCGCTATGCCGATTCTGCTCGCCGGAGTTCCGGCAACAGCCACACCGGACACCCTCGACGGCCATGCGATAGCGGAGCACATGAACGCCGTTCTGGCATTGGGCGCCACTGGGATTCAGGTGCGGATTCATTACGACGGAGGGGATACCACGGCTTCTGCTGGAGCCGCAGTTCTCGGTAGTGACGAGTCGGTCCCCACCGATGGTCGGTTCCGGATCGCGAGTATCACGAAGATGTTTGTCGCCACAGTGGTTTTGCAACTGGTGGACGAGCGTCGACTTGCGCTCGACGATCTGGTGGATCGCTATCTGCCGCAATTCGGACTGGACTCGCGGATCACCATACGTATGTTGCTCAATCATACCAGCGGCGTGGCGAATTTCAGCAGTGATGTAGATGCGCGGGGAATACCGTATCCGGAGCTTGCCTATGATTTCGACCACCAGTACCGGCCCGAAGAGTTGGTTCGATACGCGCTGTCGAAGTCGCCGCTGTTTACTCCAGGCACCCGATCACGGTATGCAAACACCAACTATGTCCTCGCGGCGATGGTGATCGAGACAGTCACTGGGACACCGTATGAGCAGCAGATCGCCGACCGAATTCTGCAACCTCTGGAACTTCGTCAGACAGTGACACCGCACGCCAGCCACGACGTCCCCGACCCGCATGCGCACGCTTACATGGCGGCTCTGCCGTTAGGCTCACCGCTACTGGATGTGACCCTACAGAACCCGACGTACCTTGGGGCATCGGGTGAGATGATCTCTACCACTGCCGATTTGGTCGCTTTCTTAGAAGCAGTTCTTGGCGGACAGGTATTGGCGCCGGACACGGTCGATCAGATGCTGACCACGCAACCTGTGAACGTTGGGGGAATCGATCTGGTGGAGGTGGGTTACGGGCTCGGGATGATGCGCGTCGACTTCGGTGACGGGTGTGTCGGGTTCGGGCACGACGGGCTGATCGCCGGATATGCCTCCCTCCTCTTCGCGAGTGCAGACCGACGACGGCATATCGTCATATCCGTCACGGGAGGCACCATCGGCCTCGACCCGCTGCACCTGCTGCCTGATCAGGTCTTTATGTCGCCGGTGCGCCGCCTCGCCGCATACTTGCTCTGTGGCTGAGCCTGGCTTCGATAAGCGCGTTGTCCGTGCCGGACGAGGGGTGCGGTCGGCCGGCGAGGTGGCTGCCAACGCTGGGCGCGTACACAGTCACTGAGGTCGGTTGCCTAGGAATGCGGCTGGCGGTGTTGAATTCCCCGAACTCGGTGTGGCGTAACGTCGATCGGAGGCCGACACCTGTCGTACGGGTAGTGGCAGAATATGATGTTTAGTCGTGGCTGAAGTGTTCAATTCCTTGGTTCAGCGTCAGAGGCCGCTGTCGTTTGTTCTCAGGCGACGTACCGAGGAATCCGGGCTGCTGGGAAGACTGGCTCGGATCACCTCGTTGAGCGATCTGGAAAAATTCGAGGCCGATCTGGCTGGAGCGCTCGAAGCGTTGCGTCCGACACCGCCGACGCTCGGTGCGGCCCGAACCGCTTCGCGCGGCGCGCGTCGGTGGCGTCGCGTCGACGAGCATAACGGCGTAGAAGTCATCCGCCATTACATTGCTGTTCAAGCCGACGGTGATCTCGATCTTGTGGCTACGTGGCCGGATCGCGCCGATGACGACCTGGAGCCGGTCGACGCCTCGGCGCGGGCTGAATATGATGCGTGCGAAAAGCCCGGTTTGGCTGAGTTGGAGCGCCTCCGAATTGCGGAGGAGACCTGGGCACTCGGTACGCCGGATCCACCGACCGACGCAGAGGTTACCTGGGCCCTCTATACCTTCGTCGAACTGTCCCGCGACGAGGAGAGAGCCATCAGCGCCGGTGAGCGCGAGATCCAGTCGATCTTCACCGAGCGCATCCGCCTCGCCAACCAGATCCTCGAACGTATCGGAACGCAGCTAGCGGACTATTTCGATACCGAACTGCCGCAGTGGTTTACGGAGTTGATCGCGGATCGACGTGATGAGCTGACCGCTCGTGAAGGAGTCACCGCCACGTTGGCTTTTCCCTCGAGCTGGCCGATGCCGATCCCGAAACTGGTCACCGGCCAGCCGCCCGGGGGAACCGAGCCTGCCATCGGAGAGGAACCACTCGCCGAGGGAACGAACGTCGGCTTCGCCCATCGCTCCCGCTTGGACGAAGCGACCTTCGCCGACGTGCAACGGGTCATTCGACTGTGGGCCAATTCGGTCGAGAGATATCCGGCGACGTTCAGCAAGATCGGTGAAGATCCGCTGAGCGATGTACTGACCGCAGCGTTGAATTCGTCGTTGCCCGGAGCACAACGCGAGGTGTACTCCCGCACAGGTAAGTCCGACATCTTCATCTACGCCAACACTCTCGACGCCGGAAGCGGGCCGGAAAGGGTGTTCATTTGCGAGGCGAAGATCGCGAAGGACGACGGGACAGTGACACGCGCGCTCGATCCGCAGCTGTTCAGCTACCTGAACACCCACGACACTGCTGCGGTACTGCTGTTGTTCGTCAAACAGAAGAAGTTCGATGCTGCGGTCCGAGAACGCCTTGCGGCGTTGCGGACTGTTGCAGGGTTCATCAGGGAAGAGCCTGGTCCCAGTGGGTGGCCGATCTTCGAGTACGAGGTCGACGGCCGTGCTGTGCACGTGTGCATCGCCACTGTTCACACTCCACCGGGCAAGGCGGATCAATAAACCCGACGTGTCCCCGCCAAGACCAGGGCCCATGTGATAGGCCAGCTCGAATCGCTGAGCTACCGGGTCATCCTCGAATCCCCCGCCGACACCGCATAACCACGCCGCCGGACCACGTCATCCCGCCGGGGCATCGGCGGGCCCCACCCACCCGTCCTCACCTGCGGCGGTCACCTAGTTTTCGTAAGAGACGATCGGCCCTGGATTGAAGAGTACGAAGAATCCGCCAGGCCCGAGGGACAGCCCGTTGCCGGCTGTGACACGCCCTATCACCACAGCATCCTGGAAACCGGGAGGGCATTCGATCCCACTTCCATCCGCAGTCTTGGTGACAACACCGCTAATATTGGGGCCTGCGGTGTACAAGATCGGCCCAAATGGCGAGTCATCGGGGTGTGCGATCGAGTTTGCGATCACGCAAACGGGGGTGAAGGTTAACTTGAAACAGTAGGCCCCGAAAGCCACAGGGCGTCTTGAGCTCTGATACACGGCACGTCGCATGTCGACGACGTTCTGCGAAGTGATCAGGTTCCCTAATCCATCAACGCGGGCGAAACCAGGTGCGGACACCCTCCACTCCCTTCGACCTACAAATCGCGGTGGGGTCGGGATTCGGTGAAATAGATTGCGCTATCTGAATTCTCAGATTTGTGGTGGACACTAGGTGCGGCGGGGTGGGTGTTACAGCCCTGGACTGTCGATTATCTGGATCCACAGGCGGATCCGCCATGCGGGCGCCTCTATCTGCTTCTCAGTCGAGTGCGGCAGCTTCAGCGAGACGATCGGCGCCATCCAGGAGTGCGGTACCGAGTTCGCCTTTCAAGCGAGATCCGGCAGAGGAGAAGACGATCGCCCCGATGACCCGGCCGCTCTGCTCTTGCCACGGTTCCGGCAGCGCGTCATCCTCATCTGGACGTGGCCCCGGACCCGGCCACGGCCACTTGCGCGGCCACGGGGTCCCGCACCAGTCATCCACCAGTTCACCGACGATGCGGGTCGACGATTCACCACGGATATCCGCCTCGACTGCGATTCGGACAATCTCGTGTGCCATCTCGGCTGCGCTGACCAGGAAAGCTTCGGATGGCGGGAGAGGTTGGGGATTGAGTGAGACGAGATCAGACTGTCGACGAATGCGGGGACCGTGCTGAGCTATCACTTCCCATGTCTGCGGACTGAGTCTAGCGATGATGGGCAGCAAAGATGCAGAGCGCATTAGCTTCTCCTAGGTTTTAGCTCAAAATCTTCCTGCCCAGTGCTGTGATCTTTGCCGCGGGCAGTTCGAGTCCAATCAATCGATATGTCAAGACCGGCCTGTTTCGATCTTGCTCCCCGGACCCCGACCTTGTCTCTGATTGTTAGCCCTGCAAAGTGGGAACCAGTCGCTAGTCGGCGCATGACCGTACCGACTAGCCAAAAAACGCAGGTAGGAACATGTTAACGAACCAGTTCAGATGCCGAGGGCGTTTGGGCATGAACCGTATTGTCGCACCCGAGATCCGGCCGCGCGGGTGACGCGGGTGGTGTCGGGTATTGAAGCAGCTTCGTCTGGTCTGGTGTGATCAAGCAGATCGCGCTGCCCGAGTGGGACTTCGTCACAGATCTCAGACCCGAGCAGGAACTCCGTATCCTCGAAGTGCTGTTCGACCTGCTCGACCAATTCCTTGCGGAACGTGAAACCATCGCCTGAACCCGCACCGATTACCGAGTGCCGAGGTTCAGGACAGATCGCGGCCGTCGAGTACTTCGATTCCGGTCACCGATCTCCCTACCGGGTCGAACTGTAGTAAGGCGATAGTGTCGCCATCACGTTCCAGCTCAATGATTCTCGGGCTGGGTGAGCCGATCGGTGCGGTCAACAAGACTGGACAGGTGGGTGTGCAGGTGCACCGACCGTAGAACCGTAGATGCTGGATGGTGCGGGCGAGTCGAGCGTCTTCGTCCACCAACAGCTCGGTGATCTCGGTGACCAGGCCAGGAAAAACCTCAGCCAGGCTCGGGAACTGAACCGCCGTCATGCCCGAACGATACAGCGATCAGAGCGCGAGATCCCGGTCTGCTCGCCCAGAGCAGAACGACAAACCTCCGCACATGCCTGCGGAGCGCGCGTTTCGAGCGGGCAGTAGCCCGGCCGCGGACGGTCGGCCCGCCAACGCCTCTGGAACGTCCGCAACTGCCGATCATCGGAAGGTAGACCAGCAGGCGGCTGCGCTGCGTGGCCGCCGATCGGCTTCGACGTTAGCCTCGGTGGTCATGAGTGATCAGTGCCTATTCTGCGGCATCGTGGCCGGTGATCTCCCCGGTGTGAAGGTGGCCGAGGACCATAAGACGTTCGCGTTCATGGATATTCACCCGGCCTCGGATGGTCACCTGCTGGTGGTTCCCAAGCGTCACAGCAGAGATCTTCTCGACATCCCAGCCGAAGACCTGGCCGCCGTCACGCTGGCCGCACAGCGGATCGCCAAGGTAGCCGTCAAAGAACTTGGTGCCGATGGGGTGAACCTACTCAACTGCTGCGGTGCCGATGCCTGGCAAACGGTCTTCCACTTTCACCTGCATGTTGTCCCGCGTTATGTCGACAAGGCCAAGGACCGGCTCGTGCTGCCCTGGCAACCGGGCACGCCAGCCGACATGGAGACTGTCACCGCCTGGGGCGACCGGCTTCGCAGTGCCTTGGGCTGACGGGGATCGACCACTGAACGGCAAACGCGCACCGGAAACGCGAGCCCCCAAGGAACATCCGATATAGCCGCTCACGGGTCGGACCCGAACGGCCAGGCGCGGACGCGCACTTCGAGGATCAACGCCCCGAGTTCATCTCGGGGGCGTTCGTGCGTCCGGGAATGTCGACGTCCGCGACTGCCGTGCGTTCGCCCTGACCAGGCCGGATCACACCGCGACAGCACCTCAGTGTACGAGTATCCGCTCTTGCCGAGGAACGTGCTGGAACTAGATCAAGGCTGGGCGCAGGCAAGAACAGCAGCGGCGCTCACCGAAAGCGCTGCGGCCGCAAGGAATTTGTTGAACATGTGGCGTGCTTCCTCAGCGCGCCGACCAGGGTGCGGCGTTCGCATCGAAGCTACCGCAGCGCACGGACTCGAGATCGCCCCAAGTCTTGGGGGCACGGCAAAGACCATCACGAACTGCGGTGTTCGTGACGGATCTGCCGAAACCGATCTAGTCGCCCTTGGCTGCGGGAGCGCCCTCGTCGGCGGCCATCGCCTCGCGCAGCGACGGACGCGGTCGACTATGACGACGTGTGGGCCGGGCGAGAGCCGTGGCTGCGGCGGATTCGGTCCTTGCCGATTTCCGGGTACACGCCGACGCGACAGTCGATGTGTATTGGATCGAGTCCGGACGACCACTGCGGATTTCCATCAGCTCCGCCGCTGCAAAAGAGGTTTCGGAGCCCTCGACGTGGCGCACGTTGGTCAGCCGTTCAAAATGGTTGGCCACCAACGCCTCTGGAACGTCCGCCTCTGCCGAATATCGTGCACTCGCCGGCCCACTCGCGGACCGACTGATCGATAAGCTGTTGCCGTGAACGAGATGTTGGGAAAAGGCGATGGCTGTGAACTGCCTGCCACCGCTGTCTATTGGCTCAGCGACGATCCGCAACCGGGGATCGTCCTGGTCGAGTTGGTAGATGCGCATGGTCGACCGCACCGACTGGTAGGTAAGAGTGCGTTGTTCGGCGCGGAACTGCTTCCTACATCCGCCTATCCATGCCCCACCACGGTCCAGTGCACCATCGAGGACATCGATGACGGCATAGCTACCGTCAGCACATGGTGGTTATCCGGTGCCCCTGACGATGTGCCGTTCGTCTTCGACGTACGACTGGACACCCTCGGTCCAACTGACCGCCTACCACCGTTGTCTGCAACCACATCCGAATCGACGATCGGAACGGAATGTTCGAGTACAACCCTGAAATCATCGCCGAGTTCCGTGCCAACAGCGGCCGGGTCGGCGGCCGATTCGCCACGTTAGATCTGGCATTGCTTACCACGGTCGGCGCCCGGACCGGCCTGCCGCGCACCAGCCCCGTCGTGTACTTCACCGACGGTAGCGACATTTTCGTCATCGCCTCCGCCGCCGGTTCCGACCGGAATCCGGCCTGGTATCACAACCTCGTCGCCAACCCGGAACTCACCGTCGAGGTCGGTGCCGACAGCTACCGGGCCAAAGCAACACCCACCGAGGGTGCGGAACGCACCCGGCTGTTCGCGAAGGCCGTAACCGTCCAACCGGGTTTCGCCGAGTTCGAGGCCAAAACCCGGCGACTGATCCCGGTGCTGCGAATCACCCGAATCAATTGATTCGTGGCCTGGCCGCGGGGCGGGCGTTTCGAGCGGACGGTGGCCGGGCGTCTGATTGGCTGGCCACCAGCATCTCTGGAACGTCCCCTTCTGCCGAAGAGCGTGCGTTCGGCCGACCCTGAACAAGCGGTCGGCCGACGCTCGAAGAACGTCCGGATCTGCCGATTTCAGTGCATCACCGCACCCGAACCGTCTGTGCGACGACGCCCTCGGCGGGCGGCCGGGCTGGTGTTCACGTATGGCCTCGCTGGCGAGTTCGTCCACGGTTCGAGTCGACGCACAAGCAAGGGCCTGGCCGACGCCCGCAGCCATAAAAGAGAGGTTATCGGCAGCGGAAACTGGTTACTTCATGGGGGCCCAGCGCCTCTCCGAATATATCCTCCCCGACGCCGGCGCGGACATCTTCACACTTGTGGGTGTTGCCATTCTTGTCGACGATCTTTGCCTTTTTGACTGTGCCCTGGGCGGGTGCACCGTTTCCCGGCGTGCAGTCCTTTCCCGTATACGCCCCTTCGTAGCCACCTTCTCCATCACCATGGATCACCTTGTCGCACACGTACTTGTAGTCCGGAGCGGCAGAGGCAACCGCAGCGGTGATCGTCGAGCTCGTTGCCGCCGCCAGGCATGCCGCGACGAGAACGGCGGTCCTGCCAATTCGAACAAGGGGCATCTGCTTGTCCTTCGGTTCCGGGGCCTCTGCGGGCCCTGAGTCACGGATACGCCCAGTATTCGACGCGATCGCGAGTTTGGATGGCACGGCCTTGCTCTGACGTTGCCAGCGGTCAGGTTGACCGTGTGACGACATTCGAGGCCGTTGCCAACCTTGATATCTGCAAATCAACGTATGACGTCCCGTATCACCTCATCTATGCTGACTTCAGTCATGCCGAGTGAGCGATAATCAACGTAAGTCGTTCTACATCAAGCGGTTCTGGCGTCCCAGTCCGGCTGGCTTCAGTCGACGCAAGTGCACTCTCATGCCGCAGTGCGGGCGTTCCGCGCGGTGAGCTGCCTCGCCGCCCAGGGGGCTACTCAGCTCCGTCAGGAGCGTCCAGACCTGCCGAATTGCGCGTCTGTACTGGAGATGGGCTCAGTCATTCACTGAATTTGAAAA
>NZ_JBFAYV010000008.1:0-523489 GCF_040681495.1 Nocardia sp. NPDC051756
TGTACCCCGAAGGGCCTTACCGCTCGACTTGCATGTGTTAAGCACGCCGCCAGCGTTCGTCCTGAGCCAGGATCAAACTCTCCGTTGAAGACTCTTGACTTACCCCGAAGGGCTAATCAGAAGAATAACTAGAGTCCGAAAACCTAGCAAAACAAAACGCCAGCAAAAAGATTTGCTGACTAAATGTCCAACCTCTCAACCGGGGGGTATGAGAAGCCGGAACCAATTAAATAATTGGCACTGACATTCATCGACACACTATTGAGTTCTCAAAGAACACACGCACACACCACTTAGCGGGCTTGGCCCGATCGGTCGGTGAGGCAACTTTTACAGCTTAGCGCAACCATGAACCCGACGTGAAATCGAGGTGCCGGTCTTGCTAGTGTGAGCGTCAGGCGCTCCTCGTACGACCTCGTTTCCCGGTCCTCCGCTCAGCATTTCCGCTGGGCTTCTCGGCTCCGGGTCGGTGTCCGTGTCGCTCTGACTCGAACTAAGTTACGCGTTGGCGAACGCCTCGTCAAATCCCCTGCGCAGCCCGAGAATTCGCAGGTCAAGCCCCCTGACATCGGCCGAGAATCCGCCCGGATCGCCCGAATGTGACTCAGGCCACGAAGACTTCACCCGAACGAGCCCGGCCGGCCTTCCGGCAGCCCCCGTCAGTTGGCCAGCGCGTGCTGGGCCCCGCGGTGCAGCGGAACCGGGTTCGTCTCCCGCGCCGCCTCCCGCACGATCCCCTTGGCCGCGGCGTTCGCCTGTTCCAGCTGAGGTTTCCGATCGAACAGCGCCTTGGTCAGCACGCAGGCGACATCGGCATCCAGGTTGTCGCGCACCAACAGCACGTTCGGGACCACGATGGACGGCACGTCCTCCGACAGCCCATAGGTGGAAGCGGGTATCGCGCCCAACTCGTACACCGGGTTCAGGATGCGCATGCCGGCCAGCTGCTCAGAGGTGTCGAGGAAGCGGAACTTGTCCCCGCCCGACTTGAACAACTCCGTCAGCCCCGGCGTCGGCAAACCGCCGGTGAAGAACAGCGCGTCGAGCGAGCCGTCCTTCATACCGGCGACGGCCTTGGTCAGATCCAGACGATTGACCGCGATATCACTGTCCGGGTTCAACCCGCCGGAGCGCAGGATGCGCCGCGCCAGCATCTCGGTCCCGGACTTCGGCGAACCGGTCGACACCCGCTTGCCGCGCAACCCGGCAACGGACGTGATGCCGGAGTCGGCGCGCACGACCACCTCGGTATAGCTGGGATACAGCCGCGCCAACGCCTGCACCGGCTGCTTGTCCCCGTCGAAGGTTCCGATGCCGAGCACCGCGTCGGCCGCGGTATCGGTCTGCGCGAACGCCACCTGATACTTGCCGGCCACCAGGTCCTGAATGTTCTGTACCGACGCCATCGTCTCCGCGGCGGTCGCCGTCACTCTGCCGTCGGTGGCCAGCGTGATCTGATCCGCGTAGGCGGTCCCCAGCGCGGAGAACACACCGGATGCGTTGCCCGTGGCGATATCAAGCTTGGTCCCCTGCTTCACCTCGCAGGTGACCGGAGCACCCGAGTCGGTCGGTGGCCCGTCCTGGCGCTGCCCGCAGCCGGCGACGAACCCCGCCGACACCGACACCACGGCGAAAACGATCGCCACTCTTCTCATCTCGTCCTCCCTGGAGCGGGCCGAGCGACCACACCGGCCGCGACCAACCCGCCCGCCCACCAACTCGACGCCCATGCGGGCAGCTCCACATCACCGATCACGACCGCAGACGACTGGTCCCGTCGACAAGGCGTGACGATATCAACGCCACCCGCCCAGCTACTGAAAAACGTTGGTATCCGGTCGATTTTCAGCCCCGCAGCAAAGCGACAGCGGTGGCGACCAGTGCGTCGTCGGTCGCCGCCGTGCGTTCGCCGGCGATGCCGGAACGGAACAGCGCGGCGCCCTCGATGAGGATCGTGAAGACCGCGGCGCGCGCGTCGCGAACGGCTTCCGGCAGGTCAGGGTTTCCGGCGCGCACGACATCGGCGACGTGGGATCGATATGTCCCGTAGAACTTTCGCAGCACCGCCGCGACAGCGTCGTCATGTCCGGCCAGCGCCCACAGCTCGGTATAGACCCGAACGAGCTGCGGGTCGTCCTGCTCTGCCAGCAACGTCCGCACCAACTCCTCGGCCGAATCCGGCTGGGCGACCGAGGCGAACACCGGAGTCAGGCGCTCGCGGGATCGCTGCAGAGTGCGCTCCAGGACAGCGGCCACCAGGTCGGCGCGCCCGGGAAAGTAGTACTGGAGATGCCCGAGACGCACGCCTGCGGCGGTGGCGACCGCACGCATCGTCAGTTCCCCGTGTCCGGACTCGGACAGGATGTGTTCGGCGGCATCGAGCAGCTCGGCCCGCCGCTGCGCGCCCTTGCCGGTACCGCCCGGGGTGCCGTCGCTCATGCGGCCTCGTCATCGGCGGGTGCGTGGCCGACGCGCAGCTCGACGCCGTGCGCGGTAAGCAACTCGCGAACCCGTACCGGATTCGGAATCTGTTCGGGGAAGGCCACTCCGGTCGGCGCAGGCAGACCATCCGTGCCGAGTATCCGATGCACTCCGAGCATGGCACCGACAGCCGTCAGATGCGCTTGACCCGCAGGGTCGGTGACCGTCGCGCTGTACGTACGGCCGGCGTGAGCGACATCGACCCGCAGCCGGGCGACCCCGTTTTCACCGGGTGAGTACAGCAGCGCGCGCCGCGCCGGCGTGAAGCACTCGCCCCGGCCCCAGCGGAAGAAGCCGAGCCGCTTGACCGCGAGCAATGCGGAAGTGGATGCGGCAGAACTGAATCCGATCCGGGTGGCCGCGGTCGCGGTGCCGAGTGTGAGTGGCAAGGTGAACTGCTCGGGAGTGTCGATGCGGGCAACCCGGGTGACCGAGTCACCGATGCACACCTTGCGAACGTCGCTGAGCGGCATGACGGTTTGCCGCCGTCCGTCGCGGACGATCTCGTAGTCCAGCCCCAGCCGGTCCATGAATTCGACGGAGTCGGCGCCCGCTCGATCGTTCAGATCCCAGCGGATCGAGATGTCGACCGTGTCCGCGCCACCCAGCTCCGCGGCGAGGTGGGCGACGACCAGGCTGGTCACTCCACCCATCCACGCGGAGCTGAACAACACCGGCGCGGTCGGGCCGAGCATCGCCGCCACGGTCGCCGCTCGCTGCATCCGCGCGGTCCATCGGGTGACGTCGACATACGGCACTCCCCCGGCGACCGCCGCACGCAGCACCCGGTCGTCGGGATCGTTCACCACGCCGACGACTGCCCGGATCCGAGCCTGAAAGGGCTTGGGATCGGCCAGATCCCAGGTTCGAAGCGCTGCTCCGACTTCTTCGGCCAGGGTCCGTCCGCGCTCGATCGTGCGGCCGGTCAGCAGCAGCGGCCAGGACCTCGCCGCCATCCGCGCGAACTCACCACCAACCGTTCCGTAACCGCCCACGACCAGCACCGGACCTTGTCGGTCGAACTCGAGTTCGTCATCCATGGTCACCAATATAGGTCAAACGACCTAAAATAGGAGGTGAGGTCCGGCACAGCAGGGTGTTCGAGGACCTGCTTACTTGGTCAGGGCGTGGTCGGCGCCGCGGTTCAGGGGGACGGGGTCGGTTTTGCGGGCGTCGTCGCGGGTGATGTCCTTGGCGGCGGAGTTCGCTTGTTCCAGTTGGGGTTTGCGGTCGAAGAGTGCCTTGGTGAGGACGCAGGCGAGGTTGGCGTCCAGGTCGTCGCGGACCAGCAGGACGTTGGGGACGACGATGGTTTTCGCGTCGGCGGACAGGCCGTAGGTGGCGGCGGGGATGGTGCCCGCCTCGTAGACGAGGCTCAGCTTGCGCATGGCGGGGAGCTGGTCGGTGAGGTCGAGGAAGCGGACCTTGTCCTTGGCCGAGGTGAACAGGTCGGTGATGCCGGGGGTGGGCAGGCCGCCGGAGAAGAACATGGCGTCGATGGAGCCGTCCTTCATCCCGTCGACGGTTTTGGTGAGGTCGAGGCGCTGGGCGGAGATGTCGCTGTCGGGGTTCAGGCCGGCGGCTTGCAGGACGCGCTGGGCGATGACCTCGGTGCCGGACTTGGGCGAGCCGGTGGATACCCGCTTGCCGCGCAGGTCGGCGACGGAATTGATGCCAGAGCCGGTGCGCGCGACCACCTGGGTGTAGTTCGGGTAGAGCCGCGAAAGCGCCTGCACCGGTTGCTTTTTGCCGTCGAAGCTGCCGGTGCCGAGCACCGCGTCCGCCGCGGTGTCGGCGAGCGAGAACGCCACCTGATAGGTGCCGGCGACGAGCTGCTGGATGTTCTGCACGGACGCGCCGGTCTCCGCCGCGGTCGCCTTCACCTTGCCGTTGGTGGCCTGGGAGACCTGGTCGGCGTAGGAGTTGCCGAGCGCGAAGTACACGCCGGTCGCGTTGCCGGTGGCGATGCCGACCCTGGTCTCCTGCTGCACCTCGCAGGTGATCGCGCCACCCGCGTCGTGGTGCGGCGCGTCCCGGCGACCCCCGCATCCGGTGAGCAGACCGGCCGATACCGCGGCGACGGCGAAAACTACGGCGACTCTTCTCATGTCGTCCTCCTTCGAGCGAGCAGAGTGATCCCGACGGCCGCGACGAGTGCGACCAGGCCGGCGATGAGCGCGCCGGTCTCCAGGTACAGCAGCAGCAGACCGCCGATCGCGGCCAACGCTCTGGCCAGCGGTTTCGCCGGACCGACGCCGAGGATCCAGCCGCCGGTGGCGACCGCGAGGGCGGCGACGCCGAGGCAGGCGACGGCCGTGGTCCACAGGATGCCGAGCACCGGACCGCGGCCGAGCAGATACTCGCCGGGTTCGGTGAGCACGAAGACCACCGGCACCAGGAACGCGGGCAGCGCGTATTTCAGCGCCTGCCACATGGTCGGCACGGTGCGCGCGCCGGTGACCGCGGCGGCGCCGACCGCGGCCAGGGCCGTCGGCGGCGTCACCTCGGAGAGCACGGAGTAGTAGAAGACGAACATCGCGGCCGCCGGCGGCGGCACGTCGAGCGCGAGCAGCGCGGGGCCGATGATCGCCCAGCCGATGATGAACGACGCGGTCACCGGCACCGCGAGGCCGAGCAGGGCCAGAGCGATCGCGGCGAGCACAACGGTGCAGGCCAGTACCACGGTGTGGTTGTCGGACAACGACTTCGCCGCGCGCACGAGCAGCGAGGCGAGCTGCGCGCCGAGCCCGGTCTTGGTGGTCATCGCGGTGATCACGCCCGCCGAGGCACACACCGCGACCACCGGCAGCGCGGCCCGCACGCCGCTGCCGATCGCGTGGAACACCCGCCGTGCGGAGAGCGCGGTCTCGCGGGTGCGCGGGTCGAAGAAGGCGAGGACGAACGCCAGGCCGGTCGCGTAGACGACGGCTTTGGTGGCGCTGACATCCAGCAACAGCAGGACAACGATCGCGATCAGCGACAGGAAGTGATAGCCGAAACGCAGCAGCAACCGCCAGGCCGAAACCCCGTCGGTCTCCACCGGTTTGGTGCCCAGCCGGCGCGCGTCGATCTCGACGGCGAGCAGGATGCCGAGGTAGTAGAGCAGCGTCGGAATCAGCGCCCAGCCGAGCACCGTCACATACGACACCTCGAGGTACTCGGCGACGATGAACGCCGCGACACCCAGGGTCGGCGGGGAGAGAATCGCGCCGACCCCGGCCGCCGCGAGCATGCCGCCCGCCTGTTCCGGTGGGTACCCGGCGCGTTTGAGGATCGGCCAGGTGACCGCACCGATGGTCACCGCGGTCGCGGTGCCCGACCCGGATACGGTGCCGAGCAGGAATCCCGAAGCGACGGCGGTCCGTCCGGCCGCGCCGCGCGAGCGCCGGAACGCGGCCACCGACAGGTCGACGAAAAACTGTGCCGCGCCGGAGAATTCGAGCACCGCGCCGTACAGCGTGAACAGCACGATGTAGGTGGCCGCGACATCCAAAGGCGTGCCGTAGAACCCGCTGCCCGAGTTGTAGAGCGCGTCGATGATCTGCCCGAAGTCCAAGCCCGCGTGCGCGATTGTCCAGTCCTGCGGCAGGAATCCGCCGTAGTACCCGTACGCGACGAACACCAGGCAGACCGCGACGAGCACCCAGCCCGTGGTCCGCCGGCAGGCTTCCAGCACGAGAACGAGCAGCACCGCGCCCATGGCGACGTCGACGGGATCCAGCAGACCCTGGCGATCCAGGAAGGCGTTGTAGCCACCGCCGCCCGAGCCGATCGGGAACGGCAGCACCGGATACAGGCACACCAGCATGGCGGCAACGGCGAGCAGCCAATCGAATACGCCCGGCCCGTCGCCTCGATCGAGGAACCGCACACCGGAGCGGTAGGCGATGAACACCAACGGCAGTGTCGCCGCGAGGAATACGACGAGGTAGTACTGACTTCCCTGCGGCAGCGGCCGAAAGACCTGCCACACCACCAGGATCGCGACCACGAAGGACACCGTCGCGACCACCCGCTCGGCCCAGCCGGTCAGTACCCGGGCGGGGCGCTCCTCGTCATCGACCTCCAGCAGTGTGGGCCGTTCTTCTACGGGCGCCTCGGACTCCAGGCGATCGCCCGCCTTGTTCGACATGGCGGAACGATAGCAACGCACGACCGGTCGTATACCGGTATTGAAAACAGGCGAATCGGTCATTCTTCGATTCCGCCTCCCCCGCGCGTCAGTCCGGGCTTGCCACCTGCGGATTCCCCGCCGCGCGAAGCAGTTTGGCGCCGACCTCGTGCAGCATGCGCTTCATCTCCGGCGGTTCCCGCACCTCGAATTCCACGTTCAAGTGGGCGATCCGGACGGCGGTCCATTCGAGCGAGTCGGCGCTGGTGCGGATCAGGCAGCTGTGCTCGTCGATCGGCTCGACCTCTTCCGGTCGCACCCGGAAGGTGTCGGCGAGTTGCTCGGCGGAGGCGTGCACGAGGAACACCACGGTGCGCATCGGCCGCGCGTGCGCGAGCTGAGCGGTGACGAATGCCGCAGCGTCTTCGGCGGGCAATTCCCTTGGCGCGCAGCGCACTCCGGTCGGAAACGGCGCGTCGATCCGGTCGAGACGGAAGGTGCGCCAGTCGGCCCGATCGATGTCCCAGGCGACCAGATACCAGCGGCGGCCCGCGGAGACGAGGCTGTGCGGTTCGGCGAACCGCTTGGTCTCCGCATCACTCTTGTCGCGATAGCGGAACCGGATCCGCTCGCCGTCCCGGGCCGCGGCGGCCAGCACGACCAGCGTTTCCGGGTCGACCCGCGGCCCGGCCGCGGGGCCGCCCAGCGACACGGTCGCCGAATCGATCGCGTCCACCCGCCCGCGCAGCCGCGACGGCAACACCTGCTGAAGTTTGACCAGTGCCCGCGCGGCCGACTCCTCGATGCCCGCCACCGAGCCCTGGGCGGCGCTGCGCAGACCCAGCGTGATCGCGACCGCCTCCTCGTCGTCGAGCAGGAGCGGCGGCAGATCGGTCCCCGCCTCCAGCCGATATCCACCGACCGAGCCGAGGCTCGCGTGCACCGGGTACTCCAGCTCACGCAACCGTTCGATGTCCCGGCGCACCGTGCGCACGGTGACGCCGAGGCGGTCGGCCAGCTCGGGGCCGGTCCATTCGCGGCGGGTCTGGAGCAGCGACAGCAGTTGCAGCAGCCGCGCGGCGGTCTCGGTCACTGTTTCAGTATGCCGCTTAATGAGGACTGATCCTGACCTCATTGCCGCATAGCGTGGTTGTCGTGAATGCAGAGCGAGAGACCATCCAGATCGTCGGCGCCCGGGAGAACAACCTGCGCAACGTCACGCTGGAGATCCCGAAGGGCAAGATCGTGGTCTTCACCGGGGTGTCCGGGTCGGGCAAATCCTCGATCGTGTTCGGCACGGTCGCGGTCGAGTCGCAGCGCCAGCTCAACGAGACCTACACCTGGTTCATCCGCAATCGGCTGCCGAAGTACGAGCGGCCCGAGGCGGACGCGATCGACAACCTGGCGCCCGCGGTGGTCGTCGATCAGCGGCCGATCGGCGGCAACTCGCGCTCCACCGTCGGCACCATGACCGACATCCAGTCGATCATCCGGGTGCTGTTCTCCCGGCACAGCGAGCCGAGTGCCGGTGAGGCGACCGCCTATTCGTTCAACGACCCGCTGGGCATGTGCCAGGAGTGCGGCGGACTCGGTCACGTGGTGCGGCCGGACCTGGACAAGCTGCTGGACACCGGCAAGTCGCTCAACGAGGGCGCGATCACGTTCGCGCCGTTCGCGATCGGCACGTTCCAGTGGCAGCTCTACGCGCAGTCGCAGTTGTTCGATCCGGACAAGCCGTTGCGCGAGTTCAGTGCCGAGGAGTGGCAGCTGTTCCTGCGCGGCAACGGCTTTCGGGTGCCGCGACCGAACAAGACCGGCGGCGTGGGGAGCAACGCGTACGAGGGGCTGCTCGAACGGTTCGATCGCCTGTACATCAAACGTGATCTCGACTCGTTGTCGGACAAGAACCGGGCGGCCGCGCGCGAGGTGGTCACCGAGGAGATCTGCCCGTCCTGCGGCGGTGCGCGGTTGAGCGCGGCCGCGCTGGCCAGCCGGATCGACGGGCTCGGCATCGCCGACTACGGCCGGTTCGAGGTGTCGGACCTGATCGACGTGCTGGGTGCGATCGACGATCCGATGGCCGAGGTGATCGCCAGGGCCGCCATCGACCGGCTGCGGCGGATCGAGGAGGTCGGGCTCGGCTACCTCTCGCTGGACCGGGAGACCTCGTCGTTGTCCGGCGGTGAGGCGCAGCGGCTGAAAGTCGTTCGGCACCTCGGTTCGAGCCTCACCGGCATGACCTACATCTTCGACGAACCGAGCGTCGGCATGCACCCGCGCGACGTCGGCCGGTTGAACAACCTGCTGATCCAGTTGCGCGACAAGGGAAACACGGTGCTGGTGGTCGAGCACTCCCCCGACGTCATCCAGATCGCCGACCAGGTGGTGGACATGGGCCCGGGTGCGGGCGCGCACGGCGGTCAGGTCGAGTTCCAGGGCACGGTCGAAAAGCTCCGGGCCTCGGGCACTTTGACCGGTGAGCTGCTGCGCCGGGTGCAGCCGGTCAAGGAGGTCACGCGCACGCCGACCGGGTGGCTGACCGTTTCCGATGTGGCGCTGCACAATTTGAAGAACGTCACCGCACGGTTCCCGACCGGCGTGCTGACCGCGATCACCGGTGTGGCCGGCTCGGGTAAGAGCACGCTGGTCTCCGGGGCGTTCCTGGGCGCACACCCGGACGCGATCGCGGTGAGCCAGTCCGCGATTCACGCGTCGCGGCGGTCCAGCCCCGCCACCTACATCGGGATCATGGATCCGATGCGGCAGCTGTTCGCCAAGGAGCACGGCGTGAAGCCGGGGCTGTTCAGCTTCAACTCCGAGGGCGCGTGCGCCGAATGCGGCGGCGCGGGCGTCATTTTCACCGATCTGGCGTACATGGATCCGATCACCACCGTGTGCCAGACCTGTCACGGCCGGCGATTCCGGCCGGAGGTTCTCCCCTACACGGTGCGCGGCGCGTCCATCGCCGACGTGCTGGACATGACCGCCGAGCAGGCCCTGGATTTCTGGGACGGCAACGCCGACAGCAAGATCCGCACGCCGTTGCGCTCGCTCAACGAGGTCGGGCTCGGCTATCTCACCCTCGGCCGTTCGCTCAGCTCGCTGTCGGGCGGTGAACGTCAGCGGATCAAGCTGGCCGATCACCTGCACCGCAGCGGCGGGATCTATGTGCTCGACGAACCGACCACGGGCTTGCACATGGCCGACGTCGATACGTTGATGGCGCTGCTGGACCGGCTGGTCGACGCGGGCAACACGGTGATCGTCATCGAGCACGACCTGGACGTGGTCAAACGTGCGGACTGGGTGATCGACCTCGGACCGGACGGCGGCAAGCACGGCGGCGAGATCGTGTTCACCGGAACGCCGGCCGCGTTGCTCGCGGACGAGAACTCGATTACCGCCGATTACCTGCGGCGGAGCATGGGCGAGGCGGCATAGGCCCGGTTATTCGACCATCGCGCGGCGCAGGGCGGTCAGTTCGGCGGCGCTCAGGCCGTTCGCGCGCAGCCAGTTGGCCGCGCCGCCATGGTGGGCGTGCAGGCCGGCGACGAAGCGGCGCATCGGTGCCGGGTCGACGGCGAAGATACGGGTGCGGGCCAGCGTGAGGCCCTGGTAGGAGACCATGGTGGCGAGCCGGGCGCGGATCCGGACGATGCGTTCGGCGGTGAGCACGTAGTCCGCGATGATGGCTTCGGGGCGGACACCGACGGCGTCGAGCAGGACGGCGGCGAGGATGCCGGTGCGGTCTTTGCCTGCGGCGCAATGGAAGACGACCGAATGGCGGCCGGTGTCGGCGATGATCCGGGCGGCGGCGACCACGGATTCGCCGCTGCCGGAGAGGAGTTCGCGATACAGCCCGCACAGGTCGAACCGGTCCGCGTCCGGCACGAGTTCGCTGGGCGTGGCCGCGCTCGACAACTTGCACACGGGCAGATTGACCAGGCGCACAGCACTTTCCGCGAGCAGGCCATACCCCTCCTGTGCCGTTTCGGCGGGCGTGCGCAGATCCACCAGAGTCCGCAAACCCACGGGACCGAGCAGCTGCGCCAGATCGGATTCGGACAGCTGCTGCGGCGTGCTGGAGCGATAGACGACCCCGAAACGGGTTGTGCCGCCGTCGTTCACGGGCAGGCCACCGAGATCGCGCACGTTGTCGATCTCCGCGAACTCCACCCACCGGCGCGGGTCGAGATGGGTATACATGACAACTCTCTGCCGGACCCGGATCGACGCCTTCCGAACCCCGCCCACCCAGTTTAGTCCGCGGCGATCATGGCGGTGGCGTAAACGTGTTGCCGGGCTCTCATTTTCGTGTTTCGCTGGCAACGTATTCGCGGGCATGAACCTGTGTCGCGGTGGAGCAGGCCAGTGGACGGCCGCTGCTGTCCGGCATCCATGCCTGCTTCAGCTTGGGCATGATCGGTGGCGCGGCGCTCGAGCGCGCGCACGTCGCGCTCGCGGCCCACTTCGTCGGCGTCGGCGTGCTGGTCGTCGTGGCGACATGCTCGGCGCGCGGGGGATGCTGCCGTCGTCCACCGACCGCATTGTTGGGGTTCGCGCTGTTCGCCGGGTCGATGTTCGTCGGCCGGCTGCTGCCGCCGCCGGGTCGGGCGCGCTGCGACCACGGCACTGAACCGGCCACAATGCGATACCCGAACCGCATCAGTGCGGGTGATCGGCCGCGGGGCGAGGATGATGAGACGTATGGCGATGCGCGAAGTGGTCTGTGCGGGCGCCTTTGTGCGTATCTACGATCCGGGCGCCGGGGAGGCCGAGCCCTGGTACATCAACGATCACACGATCGTCCGGGACGCGGGCGGGCGGTGGCATCTGTACGGGATCACCCATCCGGAGCCCGCGAATCCGTTCGAAGAGGTCGAGTTCGCGCACGCGACGGCGGACGAACTGCTCGGCCCGTGGACCAAGCAGCCGCCCGCGCTGGTGGTCGACCCGGACTACGGGGAGACGCATCTGTGGGCGCCGTATGTGGTCGCGGCGCACGGGCGGTACTACATGTTCTATGCCGGCGGCGGCCCGGACCGGACCGCGGCGCAGATCAACCTGGCGACCTCGACGGACATGTTCACTTGGGCGCGTAGGCGTTCCGGGCCGTTGTTCACCGACGGCTACGACGCGCGAGACCCGATGGTGGCCCGGGTCGGCGATCAGTGGGTGATGTACTACTGCGCGACCAGCGAACCCGCGGGCGGCAATCACGTGGTCGCCTACCGCACCAGCACCGATCTCGTGCACTGGGGCGACCGGCATATCGCCTACACCGACCCGACCGTGGGCACCGATGCGGGAAATACCGAGTCGCCGTTCGTCGTTCAGCAGGACGGCTGGTGGTATCTGTTCATCGGCCCGCGGCCGGACTATGTCGGCACCGACGTGTTCCGCAGTGACAACCCGTTCTGCTTCCGGATCGGTGACAAGGTCGGCCATATCGCCTCGCACGCGGCGGAATTGGTGCACGACGATGTGCGCTGGTGGATCACCAGTGCGGGCTGGGGGCAGGGTGGGGTGTACCTCGCTACGCTGACCTTCCCGCCGGCCCGCGATCCCTATTCCGCGAAAGCCGTGCCGCGGTAACGGGTTCAGGCCGCGCGGTCGGCCGGTCGGGAGCGGGCGGCCTGGATCGCCGCGATGATCTCGGCGGCCCATTCGGCGGGATTGTGTTGCCCGAGCAGGTCGCTCAGGCAGGACAGTCGCTGCGTGCGCTGGGCCGGTGGGAGAAGCAGTGCGCGGTGGAGTGTTTCGACGAGGTCGGCGGGTGAATTCGGCTCGGTGAGCAGCGCGCCGGTTGCCAGTTGTTCGGCGACGCCGGCGTGCCGGGAGAGCACCAGCACGCCGCGACCGTGCACCGCGGCCTGGGCGGCGATGAACTCCTTCGCGGTCAGGTTCATGCCGTCCTGGAGCGAGGTCACCCAGAACACGTCGGCGGCCAGGTAGTGGTCGATGACCTCAGGGAAGGTCAGGAACTGCGGGAAGTATTCGATGGGCTGCCAGTCGTCGGCCGCCCAGGCGCGGTTGACCTCATCGATGCGGCGTTCGAGCAGCCGGCGGGTGTCGTCGTAGGCGGTGATGCCGGGCTCCGGCGGCGGGCAGACGAGCCGGAAGCGAAGTGCGCCGCGCAGTTCGGGGTGGCGGACCAGGAGATCCGCTATGGCGTCGACCTTTTGCACGGGGGCTTTGACATAGTCGAGGCGTTCGACCGAAAGCACCACGGGGCCAACGGGTTTTCCATGATCGAGCGAGCGCGAGCGGGCCAGCTCTGCGATGGCCAACCGATCGATGCCCAACGGATGAACGCCGACCGCGGGCGGTTGAGCGAGGTCGGCCAGCGAGCCGAGAAAGCGTTCGGCGAAGACTTCGGTGTGGAAACCGGCCCAGTCGAGCGCGCCGAGCGATTCGCGGATCTCGGCGGCGGGCGGCAGGGCGGCGAAGACGTCCGGCTCGGGAAACGGGGTGTGGTGGAACAAGCCCACCCGCAGGTCGGGCCGGGTCTCGCGCAGCCGGCCGGGGACGAGCCACAGGTTGTAGTCGTGCAGCCACACCGTCGCGCCGGGAGCGGCCCGGAGGCTGATGTGGTCGGCGAATCGGGTGTTCACCTCGCGATACGCGGCCCAGGCGGTGGGATCGAAGCGCAGTCGGTGCGGTTGCGACATCAGCACCGGCCACAGCGCCTCCTTGCAGGCCCGGTGGAAGTACTCGCTCCACTCGGCCGAGGTCAGCGGCAGGAAGGCGAGCGGAAGTCCCGTGTCGTGATCGTCGAGACGTCCGGCGTCGTCGGGTTCGATGACCACGCCGGCCGCCCACACCGCCCGCAGATCACCGGTGAACACGCTGTTCAGCGTCGGCAGAATGCCGTTGGGGCTCGACGGGGTTCGCCAGCCGTCCGGCGTCCACGTGACCGGTGCGCGGTGGTATCCGACGACCAGCGGATAGTCGGGCTCGACCCAGCCGAGTTCACGTAGTGCCGCGAGAATGCCCGCCGCACCCGGCCGGTCTGGTCGATGCGCCGCTTGCGTCGGCGGAACCGCTGCCAGCAGACCACTTTCGGCGTTGCCCACGAGCACGCCGTGCGCGCCGCGGCCGAACATCGAACGGTCGTTGCCGGAGTCGCCGGCGACCAGCACGCTGTCCATCGACCAGCCGCATTCTCCGGCGAGCGCGACGAGCGCACTGCCCTTGTCCGCGTGTGCGGGCAACACGTCGAAGTAGGTGTCCGCCGAGTACTGCCACGAGCAGCCCAGTGCCACAACGGTGTCGGTCAGTTCCGGGGTCAGGTCCGTGCGCGACAGCAGGAACGAGCAGCGGCCGTCCTGGGCTACGCCTTCCTGATAGGTCAAGGCCGGAAAGTGCTGTAGGGCAGCGCGAACGAGCTCGGCGCCGGGCCACCCGGCGCGCAGGCGTGATTGCACCGTCGCGACCGGGGCCAGATCCGTCCCGTCGACGACGCTGGCGCCGACGTCGGCGATGATCCACCGTGGTTGCGGCACAAGCGGATCGCGCAGTACCTCGCGGATCGAGTCGAGGCCGCGGCCGGTCGCGAAGACCACCGTCACCTCGGGATGGCGGGTCAGCGCGTTGCGCAGGCGCAGCCGATCGGCGTCGGTACCGCCCAGCAGCGTGCCGTCCAGATCCGTGACCAGGACCTTACCGGTGCCCGCGGCACCCGCAGCGACGCCGCAGCATCGATTGCCGGGTGAACCAGCTTCCGGCTCAACAGATTTGGAACCCTCGCCGGTTGCCATCTACGCAACGATAGCAGGATCGCATCACACCGTGGGTACGCGAGCGAGCCACTGTGGCAGCTCTGCCAGGTCCAGTGCGGCGCTGGAGCCGAGGGCCGTAGTAGCCGCCGCACCGCAGGCCACCGCGGTCGCGAGGCAGTCGGACAGCGACTGTCCGGCCAGGTGAGCGTGCAGAAAACCGGCGTTGAAGCAGTCTCCGGCCGCGGTGGTGTCGACGACTTCGACCGGAACCGCGCCGATCTCGCACCGCAGACCGTCTCGAACCGCGATGGCTCCCCCACTGCCCCGCTTGACGACGACCATATCCACCAGGCCCGCAAGGATATCTATCGCCGCGTCGAGCGACGGAACGCCCGTCAAGCGCAATGCCTCATCGGCGTTCGGCGCGAAAATATCCACCTGCCTCAGTATCTCGCGCACGGTCGGCGTCTCGAGCGTGCACGGAACGTCCTGGCAGTCCATGAAAACCTGAGTCCCGAGCTCATGCGCGACCTCGAGGGCGGTCAGCACATCCGCGCCGTGTTGTAGCAGCGGCAAGACCACCACTCGCGCACGGTGTTCGCGCAATACGATTGAGAGTGGATACGCCACGACCGGATCCTGATAACTCACCATCGCCCGATCCACCGGCGACGACAAGGCCGCGGTCACACTGCGCACCGGCGCCGCGTGAAAGCGAAACCCGCTCTCGTCGAGCCCCTCCGCCCGCGCCGCCGCCAGCACCTGCGCGCTGAACAGATCGGTGCCGAAATCCGTCGACCACACCACGTCGTGCCCGAGCCTGCGCATCGCCATCGCCGGCGTGAACGCCCCGCCCGGCAGCATCTCGAAGCCCCGGGCGAACACCTCGGTCCCCGGCTGAACGGGCCGGGACAGTCCGTGGAAGACGAGATCGGCGTAATACGCGCCGACAACGAGCACGCGGTATCGATTGTGCGCTGGGGTCGCGGGATCGACCCGCCCCGCCGGGTCCGTTCCCATCGGCCGACCGTAGCAAACCGCACCTCATCACCCAGGCCGGTCGCGCGATTTGCCGAATCCGCCCAATTGTTTTGTTCTGCCTGGTATTTCTTGAATCAAACCGTCTATCCGACCACCCTGCGCGGAGGGACCGGCATGGCCCGTATCGGTGTAATCAGCATGTCCGACGGTCGCGATTATGTGCACGCGGGCATTGCGGACTTCATCAGCTCGACGGAGGACCACTTGGTCGCCGCGCTGATCCAGGCCGGGCATGAGGTGGTGCGTGGCGAGGAGACGATCAGCGACAACGCGTCGGCGAGTTCGGTGGCGCGCGGCGTCGCCGCGGCCGAGGTCGATCTGACCGTTTTCCACTACGCGGTCTGGGCGTTCCCGCACTTCACCATGCTGGCCGCGGGCGCGACGCCCGGCCCGCTCCTGCTGCTGTCGAACATCGACCCGGTGCAGCCCGGCATGGTCGGCATGCTGGCCGCCGGCGGCGCGCTCGACCAGATCGGGCGCACCCACACCCGGCTGTGGGGTGATCCGGCCGATCCCGCGCTCATCGAGGCGATCGGCGTGCAGGCCGGTGCCGCCGCCGCGGTGGCGAGCCTGCGCGGCAGCACCTTCGGGCGCTTCGGCGGACGACCGATGGGCATGAACACCGCGGTCGCGAATACCGATCAGTGGCAACGGATCTTCGGCATCGACGTCGAGGAGATCGATCAGTGGGAGATCGTCCGGCGCGCCGAACTGGCCGACGCGAGTGAGGCGAAGGCGGCCCGCGAATGGCTCGAAACCCACGCCGCGGGCGTGCATTACGACGGCGCGAAGCTGACGCCGGAGATCCTGGAGCGCCAGATCCGTTCGTATCTGGCGGTGCGTGAGCTGATCGCCGAATGGCGCCTGGACTTCTCCGGCATCAAGGGTCAACCCGAACTCACCCAGTACTTCGCCACGATGGACATCACCGAGGCCTTCCTCAACGATCCGTACGACTGGAACGGGCCGAAGGAAACCCACGTGTGCGCCACTGAGGCGGACATGGACGGCGCGCTCACCATGCAGCTGCTCAAGCAGATCGCCGGTACCCCGGTGCTTTTCGCCGATGTGCGGCACTATCACGCCGATCGCGACATCTGGGATCTGTGCAATTCGGGTCAGCACGCGACCTGGTACGCCGCCCGCAGCGCGGACCCGGCGGAGAACCTCGCCAAGGTGCACCTGTATCCCGAGGTGTTCTTCTTCCCGGCCGGCGGCGCCTCGGTGCATCACCTCGCCGCGCCCGGCGGCATGACGCTGGCCCGCCTCACCCGCAAGGACGGCGACTACCGAATGCAGTTGATGCTCGGCGACTTCGAGACCTACGACGAGCAGACCAACGAAGCGCTGATGAAGCAGTCCACCTGGGAGTGGCCGCACGCCTTCGCCCGGCTCGACGCCCGCGCCGAGGATTTCCTGTCCCGCTTCGGCGCCAACCACATTCACGCGGTGCCCGGCGATCACCGGGCCGCCGTGCGGGCGGCGTGCGAGCTGCTCGGCGTCACCCTCGACGAGTTCGTCCGGTGACGAGGTTCCTCGGCGTCGACATCGGTACCTCCAGCTCGAAGGGTGTACTCACCGACGAGCGCGGCACCGTCCTGGCCAGATCCGAACGCGCGCACGGCGTTTCCACGCCGCGTCCGGGGTGGGTCGAGCACGACGCGGAGCAGGTGTGGTGGGCGGACTTCGTCGCGATCATCCGCGACCTCGTCGACGCGGCGGACGGCGGCGCCCTCGACGGCCTCGCCGTCTCCGGCATCGGCCCGTGCCTGCTCCCCACCGACGCGACCGGCCGACCGCTGCGGCCCGCCATTCTCTACGGCGTCGACACCAGGGCAACCGTCGAAATCGCCGAACTCGAAACCGAATTCGGCGAGCAAGCCGTGCTCGAACGCGCCGGGTCGCCACTGACCAGTCAAGCGGTCGGTCCGAAACTGCGCTGGCTGGCCCGGCACGAACCCGAGGTCGCCGCCCGAACCCGCATGCTGCTGATGGCAAGTTCCTTTCTGGTGCACCGGCTCACCGGCCGCTACGTGCTCGACCATCAATCGGCCAGCCAGTGCGTCCCGATGTATGACCTGCGGAACCGCGAATGGGCAACGGACTGGGCCGAACTCGTCGCGCCGGGCTTGCCACTGCCCGAGCTCGCCTGGCCGACCGAGGTCGTCGGCCGGATCAGCGCCGAGGCCGCGGCGAGTACCGGTCTGCCCGTTGGCCTTCCGGTCACCACCGGCACCATCGACGCCTGGGCCGAGGCGGCCAGCGTCGGCGTGCGCGCGCCGGGCGACGCGATGGTCATGTACGGCACGACCATGTTCCTGGTGCAGGTGCTGACCGATCCGCGCCCGCACCCGGGACTGTGGGGCACCTGCGGAACCTGGCCCGGCACATACACGCTCGCCGCGGGCATGTCCACCTCGGGCGCGGTGACCGACTGGCTGCGCAACCTAGTCGGCGGCGAATTCTCCGACCTGGTCACCGAGGCCGCGCAGGTGCCCGCGGGCGGCCGCGGACTGCTGGTGCTGCCCTACTTCGCCGGCGAGCGCACGCCGCTGTTCGATCCGGACGCCCGCGGCATCGTCGCGGGACTGACCCTCGGACACGGACGCGCCGAGCTGTATCGGGCGGTCCTGGAAGGCATCGCGTACGGCGTGCGGCACAACCTCGCCGCGATGACCGAGGCCGGTGGCCAGGCCGGGCGGCTGGTCGCGGTCGGCGGCGGCACCAAGGGCGGGCTGTGGACGCAGATCGTCTCCGACGTCACCGGCCTGCCCCAGCAACTGCCTGCCGAGACGATCGGCGCCTGCCTCGGCGATGCTCTCCTCGCCGCGGAGGCCGCGGGCGTCGACACCGCGAACTGGAATCCGGTCGTCTGCACCGTCGAGCCTTATCCTGAACGCACCGAAGAATACGATGCGTACTACCAGCGCTACCGCGAACTGTACGAATGCAGTACGGCTATTACCCATTTCCTCGCGAGCGAACAACACCGCAAGGGGGTGTTTTCCTGAGCCTCGCCGGCCATGCGAGGATGCAGGGTTGCTCTGTCGGAATCAATACGAGGATCTCATGCCCACTCTCCCCCTGACCCCGGCGAATTTCGAGGCCGTCATCACCCGCCACCCCATCGTGCTGGTGGACTGGTGGGCCGACTGGTGCGGCTGGTGTACCCGGTTCGCCCCGGTGTACGAGTCGTCGTCGGAGCGGCACCCCGACGTCGTGCACGGCACCGTCGACGCCGTGGCGGAAGAAGCGATGAAGAACGCGGCGGAGGTCAGCGCGTATCCGACGCTGATGGCTTATCGCGAGGGCCTGCTCGTTTACAACGAGGCCGGCTATATCGATTCCGAATCGCTCGAAGAACTCGTCCAGAACATCAAATGGCTGGACATGGAAAAGATCCGCCGGGAATTCGCCGAGCAACACGGCGCTCCGGCCGATCCATACGGTGCGGTCACCCCGGCCGTACCGGGCGCGACCTCGCGGATGGCGGGACTCGCGCCGATCCCGAGTAGATACGGCTGGCCCGGCCTGTAACCAACCCTGGAGGCGCCCGATGGAACTATGGCAGCTGGACAACACGCGCACGCGGTCGATCAGCGCCGAGAACCCGACGGGCGCTCCGGGCCAGGGCGGTCGCGCGACCACCGGCACCGGCGCGCACGCGGCCCGGTTCCTCGGGGTCGGCTGGAAGGTGTCGCCGTCGATCCTGCTCGACGACGGCGAAACCGCCACCCTGGCAGACATTTCCGGCCCCGGCGTGATCCGGCATATCTGGCTGACCACCGATCGCGGTGCGCTGCGCGACATCACGTTGCGGATCTCCTGGGACGACGCGAGCGAGCCGGCGATCGACCTGCCGCTCGGCTACTTCTTCTGCAACGGCTGGGAGGAACTCGCCCTGGTCGAGTCGGAAATGATCGTGGTCGCGCCGGCGGGTGGCCTGAACAGCTACTGGGCCATGCCATTTCGCGAGCACGCCAGGATCACCCTGGAAAACCACTCCGGCCGGACGGTTCCGGTGTACTACCAGGTCACCTACACCGAGGAAGAGGTACCGGCCGCCGCCGGATACCTGCACACCCAGTGGTCCCGCCGCAATCCGTTGGGCCACCCCGCCATTCACACCGTGCTGGACACCGTTCCCGGGCCGGGTCGCTACGTCGGCACCTACCTTGCGATGCGGCCCAACGCCCCCGGCTGGTGGGGCGAGGGCGAATTCAAGTTCTTCCTCGACGGCGACACCGAATTCCCCACCCTGTGCGGCACCGGCACCGAGGACTACTTCGGCGGCGCTTGGAATTTCGACATCGACGGGACCTACCGCAGGTACTCGGCACCCTACGTCGGGCTCGTCCAAGTGATGCCGCCGGACGAGATCTACCAGCCCTACCAGCAATTCGGCATGTACCGCTGGCACGCGCACGACCCGATCTGCTTCGACCGCGAACTGCGGGTCACCGTGCAAGCGCTCGGCTGGCAGGGGGATGCCTATCTGCCGCTGGAGAATTCGGATATCGCCAGCACCGCGTGGTACTACCGGGCCGTGACGTCACGGTGATTCGCCGGGCTCGGCATCCAGCTCGTCGAGGTCCATGGCGAGCAGTTCGTCGGCACGGGCCAAAGCGTCGTCCATAGACGCCTGGATGCCGTCGAGCACGTCCATGCCGCCCAGCAGCTCGTCGAAATCGCGCAGGACGGACTGCACCTCCGCGACAGCCGGATCGACCCGGTACCAGGCGACGGCGGCGTGCCACCACGGGTCCTCGTCCACCCACGCCCACATGACGTCACGGACCAGGCGGGCATCGGGGGTGTACACCTGGAACTGCTCGTCGGAGCCGTCGGCGCGGTGCTCGATCTCGTAGACGCCGTCCGGGAGCAGGCGGGTCTGGATGTATTCGTGTTCGCCGCGGTTGATCACGATGAACGGGCATTCCGGATCGGGCGGCTCGTCCAGCAACTCGGTGAGCAGGTCGTCGGTCAGCTCCGGTACCGGGTCTCCGGCACCGGTCCGGACATGCACGTCGGCAGGTCGGTCCGGATCGTCGGTCACCGAGCCAGTGTGCCCGATCCGGGCATCGAATACCCGAAATGCGTCGTGCGGGGACGGTTCGGGTGCAAGGTGGAGCGTATGTGTGCGGCAATGGTGGCCGGGGTGGACAGCTCTACTCAGTCCTGCAAAGTGGTGGTCTGCGATGCGGACACCGGGGAGATCCTGCACCAGGCGCAGGCCCCGCATCCGGACGGCACCGAGGTGGCGCCGCAGGCGTGGTGGGACGCGTTGTGCACGGCGGGCGACGGGTTGTTCGACCAGGTGGACGCGATTGCGGTGGCCGGCCAGCAACACGGGATGGTCGCGCTCGACGCCGAGGGGAATCCGGTGCGCGATGCGCTGCTGTGGAACGACGTCCGGTCCGCGGCGGCGGCCGACGAGCTGATCCTCGAACTCGGCGGGCCGCAGGCGTGGGCCGAGGCGGTCGGCAGCGTTCCGCTCGCCGCGTTCACCGTGACCAAGTTGCGCTGGCTGGCCGATCACGAGCCGCAGCTGGCCGACCGCACCGCGCGGGTGCTGCTGCCGCACGACTATTTGACCTGGCGGCTGCGCGGCGGCGGACCGTCGAATCCGGCGCTCGAACCGACCACCGATCGGGGCGATGCCTCGGGTACCGGGTACTGGTCGCCGGCGGATTGCGAGTATCGCAAAGACCTGCTCGCGCTCGGGTTTCGCGGGCGGACGCCCGAATTGCCCAGGGTGCTCGCGCCGGCCGAGGTCGCCGGGCGCACTCCGGGCGGGGTGCTCGTCGCGGCGGGGACCGGTGACAATGCCGGTGCCGCACTGGGTCTCGGGCTCGGGGAGGGCGATGTGGTGGTTTCGCTGGGTACCAGCGGCACTGTCTTCGCCCGGTCTACGGCGCCCAGTGCCGATGCCAGCGGGGCGGTCGCCGGGTTCGCCGACGCGACCGGCGCTTTCCTGCCGTTGGTCTGCACGCTCAATGCCGCGCGAGTGCTCGAATACGCCGCCGCTCTGCTCGGAGTCGATCTCGCCACGCTCGAATCGCTTGCCGCGCAGGCTCCGCCGGGCGCGGACGGACTGGTGCTACTCCCCTACCTGTCCGGCGAACGGACGCCGAACCTGCCGCATGCCACCGGCAGTTTGCACGGTCTGCGGCCGGAGACCATGCGCCCCAGCCACATTGCCCGCGCCGCCTTCGAGGGGATGCTGTGCAATATGGCCGAGGCGCTCGACCATCTGCGTTCGCGGGGTACCGGGGTGCGGCGAATCCTGTTGATCGGCGGGGCCGCTCGGTCCACGCTGGTCGCGGAGATCGCCGCGCAGATCTTCGGTGTGCCTGTCACTGTTCCGCAGCCGAACGAGTATGTGGCGCTCGGGGCGGCCCGGCAGGCGGCGTGGGCGCTCAGTGGTGCGGCGGAGCCACCGACCTGGTCCGCGCGTACGGTCGCCGAGATACCCGCCCCGGATGCCCGCTCGATCGGCACGCACATCCGGGCGGAATATCAGCGGGCGCAAGGGGATCTGTACGGCGGATCCAGTGCCGCGCCACCGGCTCCGGTGCCACGGCGACAGCGGCGGCGCAGTCACGAGCGGAGGACGTGAGTACCACTCAATCCTGCTGCGGCAGGATGAAGTTGTTCAGCGTGTCCGTGCTCCCGTTGAACTTGTCCTTGCCCTGCTTGGATCCGGAGACCGCGTACTGCATGAGGGTGTAGGCCTGCCAGCCCCCGGGCAGCTTCTCGGTCGAATCGGCGGAGTGCAGCAACCAGAACGGGTTAGCACCGAATGCGTGGGAGTCGCCGGTGCAGGTTTCCCACCAGTCGGTGGTGGTCGCGATCACCGGGTGCGGGCCCTTCGACCTGTTGATGTACGTGTTGTCGAACATAGCCAGCCAGCTGACCATCGCGGTGGGGTCGAGTCCATAGCACTTGTCCGTCTTGGAACTGTCCCGCAAGACGATGGCTCCGGGCATTGTGTGTTTGTCAGCAGCGGTCGAGCCGCCACCGCCATGTTCCACAAAGTGATTGGCCTGGTCCATACCGTTGCTCAGATTGGGCGCGGCAACGTGATACGCGCCGTGAAACAGACCGGCTTTGCTCGCGGAGTCGTTCAGCTGGATGAATGCCGCGTTGACGCCGTCTCTTCCGTCCGTCGCCTTGGCGTAGGAGAAGGAGGCGGTCTTCTTCACGTTGCCCCAGTTGACCCCGGCGGCCTCCACGTCGATGCCCTCGATGCCGCCGTCCGCCCGCGCCGCACTCGACGGCGACAAACCGACCAGCGCCACGACACAAAAGGCGGCCAGCGTACTGATCCGAGCGGACCTTCCGCGCATGCATGATCCCCGTTCTCCGTGGTGTCCGCTGCCGCGACAGCGAGTGGACCGAGCGACCCACCGTTCTCGTATTCGTTTCTGCGCGCGGCCTGGATGGATAGGCCCATCTACGGCCAACAGGTGACCTCGGGTAACTACCCGTGCGACCATGTACGCCATACCGGAGGTATCAGATACCGGAGGGCATGGAGGCGCAGATGACGCGGTACGACGTGGTACTTCGCGGCGGGTCGGTATTCGACGGCGCGGGTTCGCCACCGCGGACCGCGGACGTCGGCATCCGGGACGGCAAGGTCGTCACGATCAGCGCCGAACCGCTGCCGGACGGCGTCCGCACCATCGACGCGACCGGCAAGTGGGTCATTCCGGGCATGCTCGACGTGCACACCCACTACGACGCGGAGGTGCTCGGCAGTCCCGGGCTCGGCGAGTCGGTGCGGCACGGCGTCACCTCCGTAGTGATCGGGAACTGCTCGCTGTCCACGGTGTACGCCGAGGCCGACGACTGCGCGGATATGTTCGCCCGGGTCGAGGCGCTGCCCTGGGACGCGGTGCATTCGGCGGTGAAGGAACACAAAGACTGGGACGGGCCGCGCGCCTACGCCCAGTCGCTCGCCGCGCGGCCGCTCGGCGCGAATGTGGCGGCGCTGCTGGGACATTCCGATATTCGGGTCGCGGTCATGGGGCTCGGTCGCGCGGTCGACCCGCAGGCGCAGCCGACCGGCGACGAGCTGAATCGGATGCGGCAGATGCTGACCGACGCGCTCGACGCCGGCTTCCTCGGCCTGTCCACCATCCGCAGCTCGTTCTCGAAGCTGGAGGGGGTGCGCTTCCCGACCAGGCAGCTGCCCTCGACCTATGCCGGCTGGCGTGAATACGCGGCGCTGAACAAGATTCTGCGGCAACGAAACCGGATCCATCAGAGCACGCCGAACCTCACCTCGCGGTTGGAGATCGCCCGCTACTTCGCGCAGAGTGCCGGTCGATTCCGCAAGCCGCTCAAGACAACCCTGATCGCGGGCATGGATGTGAAGGCCGACCGCACGACCGCGCGGGCCGCGATCAGCGCGGCCTGGATCGCGAATATCGTTGGCGGGGCGGCATTCCGGTGGCAGCATCTGCCGGTGCCGTTCGAGGTGTACGCCGACGGCGTCGATCTGGTGGTGTTCGAGGAGTTCGGCTCCGGGGTGGCGGCGTTGAACATCCGCGATGTGATGAAGCGCGGCGAGCTGCTGGCCGACGAGTCCTACCGCAGGCAGTTCCGCAAGGATCTCGCGAAGAAATACGGTCCACGGGTGTGGCATCGGGACCTCTACGACGCCCAGATCATGGCCTGCCCCGAGGCCGAGGTGGTCGGCAAGTCGTTCGGCCAGGTGGCCGACGAGCGCGGCATCCAGCCCGCCGACGCGTTGCTCGACCTCGCCGTCGCGCACGGCGCGAAGCTGCGCTGGCGCACGGTCATCGCCAACGATCGCGACGACGTGCTCGACCGGCTGCAACGCTCGCCCAACGTGCAGGTCGGATTCGCCGATTCCGGTGCGCACCTGCGCAATATGGCCTTCTACAACTTCGGCCTGCGCATGCTGGAACGTACGCACCAGCGCGACTTCATGCCGATCGAGGCGGCGGTGCACCGGCTGACCGGCGAGCTGGCCGACTGGTACGGCCTCGACGCAGGCCGCCTGCACGAGGGCGCCCGCGCGGATATCGCCGTCATCGATCCGGCCGGCTTCGACGGGTCGAGTGCCGGCTACGCCGAAACGCCATTTCCCGGCATCGCCGGACTGAATCGGATGGTCAATCGCAATGACCGGGCCGTGGCCGCCACCATTGTCGGCGGACACGTCGTTTATGAATACGGCGCCTTCGTCCCCGGCTTCGGCACCACCCTCCACGCAGGCACTTTCCTGAAACCCGCCTAGTTTGCTTGCGCGACACGCCGGTTTGAAACGCCGAGTTCCCACACTCCGGCGTTTTGGCCGGCAATAGGCATAGCATCGCCGGAAGGGGATATACCCGGCAAATCCCAATAAATTACGCGGCAGCGTCCTGCCCGGCCGACAAATCAAAGGCCGGCGATATCTGCGGACACGGGAGGAATGGTCGCGGCGAGGAGAAACAATGACCGATACCGAGGTGCGCGCGGCGATCACGGCGGAACGGACGGAACTCGCCGAAATCTTGACCGGCCTCGACGCCGACAGCTGGGACGCACCGACGCTGTGCAAGGGCTGGCGGGTGCGCGAGGTCCTCGCGCACATCACCCTGCCGTTCCGCCTGTCCGAAACCCGGTTCGCGCTCGAACTGCTCCGGGCGGCAGGCGGTTTCAACAGATTGGCCGATCATGCCGCCCACCAGGACGCGGCCAGGTACAGCGCCGAGGATCTGCTGAAGTCGCTGTGGGACAACGTCGCTCACCCGTGGAAGCCGCCGGGTTACGGGTTCGCGGGCGCGTTGAGTCACGACATCATCCACGGGTTGGACATCACGGTCCCCCTCGGCCTGGAACGCCGGGTGCCGGAGGACCGGCTGCGGCTCGTGCTGGACGCCGTAAATCCCAAGAGCGTCAAATTCTTCGGCGTCGACCTCAAAGGAATCGAACTCCGCGCCGAAGACCTCGACTGGAGCTATGGCACCGGCGAAGTCCTCTCCGGCACCGCCCAGCACCTACTGCTCGTGCTGTGCGGGCGCACCCTGCCCGACGGAACGCTGCACGGCGAGAACGCCCAGCAGTTCAGCTGGTCCGGGCAACACGGACGCCACCGCAAACACCTGCCCAGCCCGGTTTAGTCGCCTACGAACAAAGGCAAAGCATGCAGGCCATGTTCACGGAATGACGAGCGCCAGCGGATTTGATCGCGCGGTATTGCCAGCTCGATTCGCGGGAAGCGGTACAGGAGGCTGCCGATGGCGATGCGGGTTTCGAGTCGGGCCAATGGGGCGCCGAGGCAATAGTGAATGCCGTGACCGAGGGCGAGGTGTGATTTTTCCTGTCTCCACAAGTCGAGTGTTTCAGGATTGGGCACGAACAATGGATCCCGATTGGCAGACGCGGTACCGAGCAGCACGGTTTCCCCGACGGGGATTCGGACGTCGCCGATGGTGATGTCTTCGGTGGGAAAGCGGCGGATGGCGAATTGGCTCGGATGGGCGTAACGCAGCAGTTCCTCGACCGCCGAATCACTCACCGAAGGCGCGGTCTTGCGCAGCGCGGCAAGTTGTTCCGGGTTGTCCAGCAACGCGAGAACGGCCTTGCCGATGAACTCGACGGTGTTCTGGTACCCGGCCCAGAGGATCAGGAATGCCATGGACACGAGTTCGCTCTCGGTGAGCCCATCGCCCGCATCGCGCACCGCGATCAGGTCGGACAGGAAATCATCGGCGGGTGCCGCGCGCTTGGCGGCGACGAGATCGACGATGAATCGTTCCATGCCGACAACGGCCTGCTTGGCCTGTCGGGGCTCATTCGGATCGGGGGCGAGCAGCGTATTCGTCCACACCCGGAATCGCTCACGATCGTCGTTCGCGACGCCGAGTAGGTCGTTGATCACCGTCAGCGGCAATGGCGCGGCGAACTCGGCAATGAGATCCGCCTGTTCACGGCCGGCGATGCGATCGAGTAGGCGATCGGCTTCGGCCTGGATCCGGTCTTGCAGACTCTCGATGCGCCGACGGGTGAAGGCATGAGCGACCAACCGACGCAAACGCGTGTGGTCGGGCGCGTCGGTATTGAGCAAATGCGCCTCGAAGACCTGCGGTAGTGCGAAACCCCGATATCCCGTGCTGGACGACCGTTTGTCGCTCGACAGACGCGAGTCGGCAAGCCCGCGACGGACATCCGCTTCCCGGGTGACCAACCATGCCTCGGTGCCATCGGGCAGCGCGACCCGGTGCACGGGCGCACTCTCGCGCAGCTTCCGGTGCACGACATACGGATCGACAAGGTACTCCGCATCGAAAGGTGCGATCGGTGAGGTCAAAGCTCTACTCCCGGATGGCTGAACGGTCGCGGCGTGCGGGTGCGGTGCCCGGCCCCATCATGCAGAGCCCCGCCGGTCCCCGGCAAATGCGCCCCAAAACGCGACCCTCGATCCTGTTGCGGGATCACGAATTTCCCTCGTCGTGTGGCATCTCGCCGCGTGGCGGGGAATGATCTCCGGCGAGGAGACATGATGACGGAGACCGAGGTGCGCAAGGCGATCACGGATGAGCGGACCGACCTTGCCGAGTTGCTGGCCGGGCTCGATGCGGAGAGCTGGGACGCGCCGACGCTGTGCAAGGGGTGGCGGGTGCGGGAGGTGGTCGCGCATATGACCATGCCGTACCGGCTGTCGGGGCCGCGATTCGCGTTCGAGATGGTGCGGGCGGCGGGCAGTTTTCATCGGATGTCGGATCGGACCGCCCGGCACGACGCCGCGGAGCTGTCCGCCGAGGACCTGCTGAAGTGGTTGTGGGACAACGTCGCTCACCCGTGGAAGCCGCCGGGTGGCGGATTCGAGGGTGCGCTTAGTCACGATGTCATCCACGGTCTGGACATCACCGTCGCGCTCGGCTTGGACCGCAAGGTGCCCGAGCACCGATTACGCCTGGTCCTGGACGCGATCAATCCGAAGAGCGTGAAATTCTTCGGAGTTGATCTCAAAGGAATCCAGCTGCACGCCGATGACCTGGAGTGGAATTATGGGTCCGGCGAGGTCGTGTCCGGCGCCGCGCAAGACCTGCTGCTGGTGCTGTGCGGACGCACCCTGCCAGCCGGCCGGTTGCACGGCGACAAGGCGACGCAGTTCACCCGTCCGGGCTGACGCGCGGCGATAAATCACGAGCCTCCGGCAACCCCGGCGAGTTACAGTCGCCCCGTGACCTGGACCGCACCCGACCGCACCCGAACCAACCCGCCGCTGATCGCCGACGAACGGCCGATGTTGCAGGCCTGGCTCGACTTTCACCGCGACACCCTCTTGCAGAAGTGCGCGGGGCTCGACGAGAAACAGCTCAAAGAGCGGTCGGTCGCACCGTCGACGCTGTCGCTGCACGGCCTGGTCCGGCACCTGTCCGAGGTCGAGCGCGGCTGGTTCCGCCTGGCCGCCGCAGACCTGGACGTGGAATACATCTATTGCAGCACAGACAATCCGAATGGCGATTTCAACGACACCGAACACGCCGACCCTGCCGCAGATTTCGCGCTCTACCAGCAGGAGATCGAACTGGCCGACGCCGCGGTCGCCGGCCTGTCGCTCGAGCACACCTTCCCACATCCCCGTCGCCCGGAACTGGTCTACAACCTCCGCTGGGTCTACACACACATGATCGAGGAGTACGCGCGGCACAACGGGCACGCCGACCTGCTGCGCGAACGCATCGACGGCGCGACCGGCGACTGACCCGGTCAGAGCGTGTGCCGGCTGACCCAGGCCGCGACCTGCGCGCGTGATTCGAAGCCGAGCTTGGTCAGGATGTGGTCGACGTGGCTCTCCGCGGTGCGGATGGAGATGACCAGTTCGGCGGCGATGCGCTTGTTGCTGTAGCCGGCCGCGATCAATCGGGCCACGTCCTTCTCCCTGCGCGTGAGCTGTTCGTCGGCAACGGATTTCGGCGTCGGCGGCGGAGCGGCCTGCTCGACGCCGAGCGCGTAACTCACCGCCTCGTCCAGGGTGAGCGCGGCGCCGCTGTCGAACGACGCGCCGAACTCGTTGTCCCCCAGCGCATCATGCACCCGAAGGCGGACCTTCTCGCCGACCACATCGGTCATGGCGTGCGCGAGACGCTGTGTGCTACCGCGCCGCACCGTCGCCGCCGCCCCCATGAGGCGGGCGGCCCGGCGCTGGTCGCCACTCGCGGCCGCCGCCCAGGCGAGCCCGTCGAACGCGGACGCCGTCCAGACGCAGCGATCGAACAACCGCAACAATTCGACCGCGCGACGCAGATCCTCGATCGCCCTGTCCTCGTTGCCGTTTCGCCAATGATTCGTCCCGACCGCCCACCACGCGAGTCCGCCGAGCAGATGCGAACCGTGTTCGGCGGTCTTGGCCAGGAACTGCTCGGCCAACGTGCCTGCCCGCCCGTCCTCGAGCACCATCGCGCACACATACCCGAACGCGAGACACTCCATCTCCGTGCCGTGATGCCCACACGCGCGCGCCCGCACCGCGGCATCCTCGGCGATTTCGAGCGCCCGCACCGGATCGGCCTCGGCGAAAGCCAGCACCGACGCCAGCAACTGCGCCTCGACCAGCACCTCTTCGGCGGCCAATTCCGTTGCTATCCCGACACATTCGGCCAGGTACTCGTGTGCCGACACGGTGTCCGACAGCATGCCGGCGATGACCGAGGCGGCGGCCAGCGCCCGCGCCCGGTCGGAGGTCCGTGCGAGATCCTTGCTGAGCGCGTCCATCAACCACCGGTAGCCCTCCAGGAAGAACCGGTAGTGCTCCCAGAACGGCCGCAGCTCACTGGCGATCTGTAACCCGCGGTGCGCACCGTCCGGGTCGGCGAGCGCGAATTGCAGTGCCGCACGCATATTCGCGTGTTCACGCGTGACGTCGCGGAACCAGACGACATCCGCGTCACCCCAGTACTCGACGCGCCCCCGCTGCGCGACCCGGTAATAGTGGTCGCGATGCCGAAGTCGGAGCGCGTATTCGTCGCCGTGCGCCGCCAGCCGCGCCAGCGCGAACTGCCGCAGCGGCTCGAGCATGGTGTAGCGGCCGGTGCCGTCACCGTCCTGCCGATGACTCAGCACCGATTTGTCGACCAACCCGGTCAGCGCGTCCACCAGCGCACCGGGCGGCTCGAGCACGCACACCGCCTCGGCGGCGATCAGGTCGAAACCGCCCGCGAACACCGCGAGTTGCTCCCAGAGGAGCTGTTCGTCCGAGGTGCACAGGTCGTAGCTCCAGCGGATGGCCGCCTCGAGGGTCTGCTGGCGTTCCGGCGCGGTGCGCAGGCCGGTGGTGAGCAGGCGCATGGTGTCGTCGAGGCGTTCGAGCACCTGGTCCGGAGTGAATGCCCGTAGCCGCAGCGCCGCCAGCTCCAACGCCAGCGGAATACCTTCCAGCCGAAGGCAAATCGCCGCGAGCGCCCCGAGATTCGCCGGGGTGACCTGGAATTCGGGGTTCGCGGCGGTCGCTCGATCGATCAGCAGCCGCAGCGCCGGATTGTCGGTCGCGTCGACTTCGCCGGAGTCCTCGTCGATTTCGGGCACCGGCAGCGGCGCGACCGGCAGCACCTGCTCCCCCACCACGCCGAGCGGCTCCCGGCTGGTCGCCAGCACCCGGATGTCGGGGGTGCTGGCGATCAGCCGGTCGACGAGTTCGGCGCAGGCGCCGATCAGGTGCTCGCAGTTGTCCAGCACGAGCAGCAGGTGTTTGCCGCCGAGGTACTCGGTGAGGCCGGCCAGCGGAGCGCTGGTGTCGTCGCGCAGGCCGAGCGCTTGCGCGACGGTCAGCGCCACCAGTTCCTCGTCATTGACGTGGGCCACCTCGACCAGCCACACGCCGTCCGGAAAGGCCCGCCGCACCGCCTCGCCCACCCGCCGGGCCAGCCGGGTCTTACCGACGCCGCCCGGCCCGGTGAGGGTGAGCAGGCGGGTGCTGGACAGCAGTTTCCTGGCGGCGGCGACTTCGCTGCCCCGCCCGACGAAGCTGGTCACTTCGGCGGGGAGGTTTCCTGTCACGTACCGCGCCACGCCGATTACCTTCGCACGGACGGGCGCGCCGCCGGGCGTTTTGCCCGAAGACGCCGTGCGGGTCAGGACGTCGGCAGCGTCGGATAGACCGTCTCGAACAGCGCGCGCAGCTCGGCGGCGGTGATCTCCCGGCCGGTGCCGTCGGTGTGCGCCTGCACGTGCCTGGCGAAGTCGATCTGCTGATGGCGGGGCAGGTCGAGGCCGAACTCCGTCTTCAACAGGTAAGCGATGCCGCCCTTGCCCGACTGCGAGTTGACCCGGATGACCGCGTCGTAGGTGCGGCCGAGATCGGCCGGATCGATCGGCAGGTACGGCACCTGCCAATCCAGTTGGCGTTCCGGGATTCCCGCCTGCGCGGCCCGGGCGCGGTGCGCCGCCATGCCTTTGTTGATCGCGTCCTGGTGTGTGCCGGAGAACGCGGTGTGCACGAGATCGCCTACGTACGGATGACGTTCGTGCACCGGCATGCGGGTGCAGTACTCGACGGTCCGGCGGATCTCGTCGATATCGGCGAAGTCGATCATCGGATCCACGCCCTGCGCATGCAGATTCAGCGCCAGGGTGGCCAGATCGACGTTGCCGGTGCGTTCCCCGTTGCCGAAGACACAGCCCTCGACGCGTTGCGCGCCGGCCAGCACCGCGAGTTCGGCGGCGGCGATGCCGGTGCCGCGATCGTTGTGCGGGTGCACGGACAGGATGACGCTGTCCCGGCGGGCCAGGTTGCGGTGCATGTATTCGATCTGGTCCGCGTAGACGTTGGGCGTCGCGACCTCCACCGTGGCAGGCAGATTCAGGACGACCGGGCGTTGCGGGGTGGCGTCCCACAGCGTGGTCATCCGGTCGCACAGATCGAGCACGTAGTCGGGCTCGGTCAGGTTGAACACCTCGGGCGAGAACTGGAACCGCACGTCCGGCAGGCCGGTGGTGAATTCCAGGACGTCGCGGCCGCCGGCCAGGATCAGTTCGCGCAGCGCGGCACGGTCCTTGCCCAACACGGTGTTTCGCCAGGTGGGCGCGGTCGCGGCGTACATGTGGACGACGACCTTGCGCAGTCCGCGCACCGATTCGACCGTCCGTTCGATGAGATCCCTTCTGGCGGGGGTGAATACGACGATGGTGACGTCGTCGGGCGCGAGGTCGGTGTCGGCGATCAGCCGGACGAAATCGAAGTCGGTCTGCGAGGCGGACGGGTAGCCGACCTCGATCTCCTTGTAGCCCATGGCCACCATCAGTTCGAAGAAGCGGCGCTTGCGCTCGGGGTCCATGGGTTCGGCGAGGGCCTGGTTGCCGTCGCGCAGGTCGACCGGCACCCACAGCGGCGCGGCGGTGATCCGCGCGTTCGGCCAATCACGGTCGGCGAGCGGCACTTCCACCCGGTCGTAGACGGATCGGTAGCGGTGTGAGGGCATCTGGGAATGCCGCTGCGCATTCCAGGCGGGCGCGTTGCCGGGGATCGAGCCGGCGGGAGTGTTGATCGTCGGAAAAGACATGCGGTGCCTTCTGGTCGTCACGAAACAGAGGTGACCGGCCACGACAGAGCCCCACGGCGGGGGGCCGGTCGTTCAGGCCCCGCCGTGGCGGCTAAGCAGAAGCATGGTGCGCATGATGGCTAGACTATACACAACTCCTCAGACAAGTAGAGAGGTTGCGATGGTCTCGCAGGTACGCCGGCACCCGCTGGCAGCGCAGGCGGCCGAGCTGCTGATGACCCGCATCAAGGCGGGTGAATGGCCGCTCGGACACCGTTTACCAGGTGAAACGACCCTGGCCGCGCAGCTCGGCGTCGGCCGCTCGACGCTGCGCGAAGCGATCCGCGAACTCGCGGGCAAGGGCGTGCTGGACAGCAGGCAGGGCGCGGGTGTGTTCGTCACGGCGCTGGACGCGAAGGACGATTGGGACGTGGTGCTGCGCCGCGCCACCATCGCCTCGGTGATCGAGGCACGGATCGCCATCGAGGCCGAGGCGGCCGCCCTCGCCGCGCACCGGCGCACCCGCGCCGACCTGCGTATCCTCCGTTCCACCCTGCTCGCCCGCGAGGCACACGGCGAGCCGGTGGCCGAGCACGTCGACGCGGACATGGCCTTCCATCGCGCGGTGCTGGTCGCGGCGCACAACGAGGTACTGGTCCAGCTGTTCGACACGTTCCTCCCCCGGCTGCGCCTGGCGATGATCGACATGCTGACCATCCGCCCGGTGCCGTCCGAGCGCGCCGACCACGCCGCGCACGAACTTCTCGTCGAGGCGATCGTCGCCCGAAACCCCACGGCCGCAGCGGAACTCAGCCGCTCCCATCTGACCTCATTGAAGGAGGCTTTCACGTGACCGGAGCCCCGGTGCTCGAACTGACGGACGTGACGTTCCGCCGCGAGGGCAAGAAGATCATCAACGGCATCTCGCTCACCGTGCGCGCCGGCGAGCACTGGGCACTGCTCGGGCCGAACGGCGCGGGCAAGAGCACGCTGCTCGGCTTCTGCGGCGCGGTCACCTTCCCCACCACGGGAACCGTCCGTGTGCTCGGTGAACAGCTCGGCCGGGTCGAACTGCAACGCCTGCGCCACTCGATCGGCCATGTGAATCCGCGGCACCCGCTGCAATATCCACTGACCATCCGCCAGGTCGTGCTGACCGGGATCACCGCGACCATCGATACGCCGATGCGCTGGAACCCGACCCCGGATCAGCTCGTCCGCGCCGACGCGATGATCGACACCGTCGGCCTCACCGGCAAGGCCGACAACACCTGGAACACGCTCTCCCAAGGCGAACGCGGACGCACCCTGATCGCCCGCGCGCTCATCGCCGAGCCGCGACTGCTGCTGTTCGACGAACCCTCCACCGGCCTGGATCTCGCTGCGCGCGAACAACTCCTGGAAACCATCGACACCCTCGGCGATACCCACCCCGAGGTCGCGTCGGTGCTGGTCACCCATCACCTCGAAGAGCTGCCGAGCACCACGACGCACGCCCTGCTCATCGCCGACGGCCACACCGTCGCCGCTGGTCCGGCCCGGGAAACCCTCACCACCGACAATGTCACCGCCGCCTTCGCGCATCCGGTCGAGGTCCGCTACGACGGTCGCTGGACCGCCCGCGCCGCACACGCCACGCCCGCCTGGCCGACCTGATCCCGGTGCGGCGCAGTGCCGCACCGGGTTTCGCGCTCAGAGCAGTCCGCGCATCTTCAGGTTGGTGATGTACTTGACGATGATCGGCGCGGTGACATGCGGAATGTCTTTGTCCTGGCCGACTTTCGCCTCCTGCACCGCGGCGTGGAATCGTTCGGTGGGCGCGAACGAACCGCGGATCGGCTGCTCGGGTTGCTGATAGTTGTGCAGCAGCGGCAGCAGCGAATGTTGCCGCTGCTGTTCCGGCAATGCGCGCAGCGCGGTGTCGAATCTGCGCAGCCAGTCGTCGTATTCGGCGATCCGCTGGATCGAATAGCCCGCGTCGATCAGCCAGTCGACGTACTCGTCCAGGCCGATGCCGTCGTCGTACGGGTTCATCACGTGATAGGTCTCGAACCCGTCGGTCACCTGCTCGCCGAGGGTGGTGATGGCCTCGGCGATGAAGTCGACCGGCAGGCCGTCGTAGTGCGCCCGCTGCCGGTTGCCGTCCGCGTCGGTCTGGTAGAACGAGCCGGGCGCGACGCCGGTGGCGACCAGGCTGAGCATCATCCGGGTGAACATGTCCGGCAGGTTCAGCTGGCCCTCGTACCGGCCGCTGACCAGGATCATGTCGCAGCGGAACACCGCGACCGGCAGCCCGCACAGGTCGTTGGCCTGCCGCAGCAGCACCTCACCCGCCCACTTGCTGTTGCCGTAGCCATTGGCGTAGCTGTCATCGACCGCGCGAGTCGGGCTGGCCACCCGGATGTCCGCGTCCTCGGTGAACGCCGACGGTTCGATCTGCGCGCCGACCCCGATGGTCGACACATAGGTGAACGGCTTCAGCTTCGTGGTCAGCGCGAGCCGGATCAGCTCGGCGGTGCCCGCCACATTCGGGCCGAACAGCTGGCTGTACGGCAGCACGTGGTTGACCAGGGCGGCGGGATCGACGATCACGTCGACCGTGTCGGCCAGTCGCTGCCAGGTCTGCCGATCGAGGCCGAGGTCCGCCTCGCCCTTGTCGCCGGCGATGACCTCGAGGTGGTCGGCCGCCAGATTCCGGTAGTGCCGCAACAACTCCGGGTCACCGCTGTCGAAGGTCTGGTCCAGCCGGGCGCGGGCCGCCGCGTCGTCCTTGGCTCGCACCAGGCAGATCAAACCTCCCGCCGACCAGGGACAAGCGCTCGAGCCATTCCAGCGCCAGGTAGCGGCCGAGGAAACCGCTCGCGCCGGTCAGCAGAACCGTCCGCACTTCGGCGCTGGGAGGCGGCAATGCCGGTGCGGCGGCTAGGGTTTCGGCGTCGATGAACTTGTCCAGGGTGAGATCACCGGCGTGTGCCGCGGTGGCGTCGCGGCCGTGCACCGTCGCGAACGTCGGCCGCTTCGAGCCGCCGGTCCGTTCCGCCTCGATGTAGTCGGCGATGGTCTGCAGATCCGTCGCCGGGCTGACGATGACGCCCACTGGCACGTCGAGGTCGTAGATCTCGTGCAGCAGATTGGCGAAGGTCAACGCGGACAGCGAATCTCCACCCAGGTCGGTGAAGTGCGCGTCCGGCCGCCGGTCCGCGGTGGACGCGCCGAGCAGCGCGCCGGCCGCCCGGCTGACCGTCTCCAGCACCGGCCGATCGGCCCCGTCACGACGCAGCGCGCGCAGCTCGTCGGCCTGTCCCGCGGCCAGCTCGAGGTAGAGCTGTTCGAGCCGATCACCGTAGTGCTCTTTGAGTTTCGGCCGCGCCAGCTTGCGGATGCCGGTGAGCAGGCCGTTCTCCAGCGTGAACGGCGTGGTCTCGAGCAGGAGTCCGCGCGGGATCTCGTAGGACTGCAATTCGGCCGTGCGCGCGACCTCTTGCAGCGAGTCGCTGATCAGCGATTTCAGCGCCTCGGCGTCGCCGCCGGTGCGCACCAGCGCTTCCGGCGTGGGCACGACGACCGCCAAAAGGTAAGCGCGAGCGCTGTTTCCGTAGATGTAGATCTGCTGCACGACCGGGCTGCTGTCGAACACCGCCTCCAGCGTCGAGACGGTGACGAACTCGCCCTGGGACAGCTTCTGCACGTTGTTGCGCCGGTCGAGGTAGACCAGCTCGTCCGGACCGAGCTCGGCGACGATATCGCCGGTCCGGTAGTAGCCGTCCGCGTCGAACACGCCCGCGGTGACCTCGGCCCGCTTGTAGTAGCCGGGGAACATGTCGTTCGACTGGACCAGCAGCTCGCCGCGCGGATGCGGCCGGTCGGTGCGGAAGTAACCGAGTTCGGGCACGTCGACCAGCTTGTAGTCGGTGACCGGCGGGCGGCGCACGTGCCCGTCGATGAACACGGCACCGGACTCGGTCGAGCCGTAGCCTTCCAAGAGATGCAGGTCGAGGTAGGTTTCGACGAACGCGCGCAGCTCCGGGGAGATCGGCGCGGACCCGGTCAGCGCCGTGACGAACCGGCCGCCGAGCAGCGACCGGCGCTGATCCGCCATCACCTCGGCCTCCAGCTCCGCCCGATCGGCGCCGTCGGCGGAGCGCCGATCCAGCTCGCTGTGGAACTCCTGGAACAGCATGTCCCAGATCCGCGGCACGAAGTTCAGCTGGGTCGGCCGCACCAGCGCGAGATCCTCCAGCAGCGTCGAAAGATCGCTCCTGGCCGCGAAATACGCGGTGCCGCCGGTGCCGAGCGTCCAGTACAGGACGGCGCGACCCATGACGTGACTCATCGGCATGAAGTTCAGCGTGATCGCCGGGGTCGAACCCTCCTGTCCCCAAGCCGCTTTGGTCGACTTGCGCCAGAAGTTCGCGACCAGCCGCTCGGTGTACATGGCACCCTTGGGCGCGCCGGTGCTGCCGGAGGTGTAGATCAGCAGCGTCAACGGGTCGGCCTCGGCCGGCACGAAATCCGTAGTGGTCAGGGCTTTTCCACGGTCGAGCACGTCAGCGAGGGTTTCCAGCACCGCTGGGCTGCCCGCCTCGGCCAGCCGCGCTCGGGCCGCTTCGAACGCCTCGCGCTGCGCGTCCACCTGCGGCAGGTAGTCGAACACGACCAGCCGCTCGGGCGTGGCGGCCAGCGCCAGTTCGACGGCGTCGGCGAGATAGTCGACGCTCGACGCGATCACCCGCGGTTCGGTCTCCTCGACGATCGGGCGCAGCTGACTGACCGGCGCGCTCGTCTGCAACGGAACCGACACCGCACCGAGCGGGACCAACGCCAGGTCGATGGTGGTGTAGTCGACACTGCTGAAGCCCAGGATGCAGACACAATCACCGGGTCGGACCACGTCCGCGAGCGCACCGGCGAAGGCGTCGATGCGCGTCGACAGTTCGCCATAGGTGATGGTGTCGAAACTGGGCAGCAGTTCGGTGGCGACGCGCCCGGTCGCCTGGTCTTCGACGAACCGCACGGCGCGTTGCCCGAGCGCGGGCCGGTCCGCGTAACCGGACAGCGCGGTTCTGACGAGCTGGGACAGCCGCAGGCCGGGTTGCTCGAGCGCCGCGGTCACCGCCTCGTCGGGCAGTGCGCTGACGAACTGTGCGTCCGTGGCGTGCAAATCTGCGATGCGGGCTGCGAGCCGCTCTTCACGGGAATCTATCGACATAAGGTCCACCTCCACGACCAGCAAAAACTTGACGGGATCAGGTAGAAACTCGGCGGCGCGATACGCGCCCGCCGTTATTACCTTAGCAAAACTAACGTCTTTGTTGGCTGGGAGTCTGCTGTGAACAGCGCGGCGGGCCAACGCAAACGCGTCTCGCGGCCACCCGCGGAAAAATCCGGGGAGAATCTTCGGCGAGATGTCGATCCGGGCGATGACCGTTCGATGCAGTGAGGTGAGGATCGACCGATCTTGACGACGACGAGCAAAGGACCCGAGATGCGCTACATGATGTTGATCCACGTCGACCCGACCACCGCGCCGGAGCCGGACGAGGCATTGTTCGAGCAGGTCGGCAAGGTGATCGAGGAAATGACCAAGGCGGGCGTGCTGCTGGACACCAACGGCCTGCGCCCGGTCACCGAGGCGGTCAAGATCAACCAGAGCGGCGGCAAGCAGACCGTGCTGGACGGCCCGTTCACCGAGTCGAAGGAGGTCGTCGGCGGCTACTGCATCTTGCAGACCAAGTCGAAGGACGAAGCGGTCGAGTGGACCTCGCGCTTCCTCGGCGTGCACGGGCCGGAGTGGGATATCGAGGTCGAGATCCGGCAGATCGACGAGCCGGCCTGATCGGGCAGCGCGGATGAGCCCCGACCGGTCGCCTGAACAGACCCATCGCGCCGTGGAAACGGTGTGGCGGATGGAATGGCCGCGGCTGGTCGCGGGGCTCACCCGCGTCGTCGGCGATATCGATGCCGCCGAGGAACTGGCGCAGGACGCGCTCGTCGCGGCGCTCGAACAGTGGCCGCGCGACGGCGTGCCGCCGAATCCCGGCGGCTGGCTGATGCTCACCGCCAAGCATCGGGCGATCGATCGGATCCGCCGCACGCAGAACCTCACCCGCAAGCTGGCGGTGCTCGGCCACGCCATGGTGACCGAGCGGTCGGCGGATCCGGAACTCGGCGACGCCGTCGAGGACGATCTGCTCCGGATGATGTTCACCGCCTGTCATCCGGTGCTGTCCGAGCAGGCGCGGGTGGCGTTGACGCTGCGGCTGCTCGGCGGGTTGACCACCGAGGAGATCGCCCGCGCCTTCGTCGTCCCGGAATCCACTGTGGCGCAACGCATCGTCCGGGCGAAACGGACCATCGCCGCGAAACGGGTGCCCTACGAGGTACCCGAGGGCCCGGAGCTGACCGAGCGGCTCGCCTCCGTGCTCGCGGTCGTCTATCTGATCTTCAACGAGGGGTATACGGCGACCGCGGGCGCGGACTGGATTCGAATCGAGCTGTGCCAGGACGCATTACGGCTCGTCCGCATCCTGGCCGAGCTGCTGCCCACCGAACCCGAGGTGCACGGGCTGGCCGCACTACTGGAGTTGCAGGCGTCGCGGCTGCCCGCGCGCACCGGTCCCGCGAAAGATATTGTCCTGCTTGCCGATCAGAACCGGTCACGATGGGACCACCTGCTGATCCGGCGCGGATTCGCGGCGTTGGCGCGGGCCAACGCGGTCGCCAGGGACCGCGATCTGCCGCCCGGCAACTACGCGTTGCAGGCCGCGATCGCCGCCGTGCACGCCATGGCGGCGACCACGGAAGACACCGATTGGCGACGCATCGCCGGCCTGTATGCCGTTCTCGCCGAACGCTTCCCGTCCCCGATCGTCGAACTCAATCGCGCGGTGGCGGTGAGCAAGGTGCACGGCCCGGCAGCCGGCCTCGACCTCGTCGACGCACTCGCGTCCTCGGGCGCACTGGACACCTATCACCTCTACAACGCAGTCCGCGGCGACCTGCTCGTCCAACTCGGCCGCCCGGAGGAAGCGCGAACAGAGTTCCTGCGCGCCGCCGAACTCACCGCCAACGACGCCGAACGCGCACTGCTCCTCGACCGCGCGCGGGACGCGCATTAGTCACGTGACGTGAGCCGCGATCACCCGCGCGCAGGCCAGGGATTCGGTCAGGGTCGTATCCACCTCCAGGTCGTAGACCATGCCCTGGTGGACCACCTCCGCCTGCGAGACCGCCATGCCCGGCACCCGATCCCCGCGGGCGACCTCGCGGCCGGCGGCGACCGCGCTGTCACAACGGACACCGACCCACAGCACGCTCAATCCGGCCACCGCCTTCTGCCAGCGCTGCTGCGACGACGCGCCGCCGAGGAAGACCTCGTCGACGATGATCCGGCCGCCGGCTCTGGCCATCGCGGCGACGCCCTCGATCCACGCCGCCTCCAGGCGCAGGAATTCCAGCCCGATCCGCACGCCGCCGTCGGTCGCGAACTCGATCCCCGCGCCCGCGGCCCGCAGCGAAACGGGCAGGGCCTGGATCAGCGTGTCGACGCCGAGGGTCAGCCAGGCATCCGGCAGGACCGCCTGCAGACATCGGGCGATACCGGACTTCCCCGAACTGGAGCCGCCATTGAGCACGATCACCTGAGTCGTCACGTCGTCACGTTAGGCGCGACACCAGCATGCCTCCAACAAATTTCGCCAAATGCCGCCCGCCGTTCACGTTCGCGGGCGCCGCTCTAGTCCGGTTGTAACGCCGTGGTAATCGCCGCACCGCAATCGCGTGTGAGCATGCTACGAAATCGCTTACCTCCGAAAGGAATCCGGCCACGTGCGGCAGTTCTATCGAGCAGTGCTCCTGGACGACGACCACCGGCTGATCGGCTATGTGGAGCCGGACACCCAGCTCGAGGAACACGCGTGGATCGGCAACCACGCCGTTCAGGGCATCGAACGGCTGCTGAGCACGCCCGCCCGCGTGGTGTGGGCCAGGCAGCGGATCGGCCGCGAAAACCTGTACGCCACCGCCGCTTCCGTCGCGCCGCTGGTCCCGCCGGAACACGGCTGCACCGGCCGCTACGTCCTCAACCACGATCAACTCGGTTACGTGGACAAAGCGACCGTGCGGGAGAACGCGGCGCGCCGGCGCGTCCATCCGCTGCCGATGCTCACCGCCGAGGGCGGCGCCGACCTGCACCCGCTGGCGGGCAAGTGGGCGCACGACCGGATCTCGGTGGGCGACAACGTGCCCGCGGGGTTCGAGCTGTGGAAGTTCGATGTAGCCGAACTTCACCAGTTTCAGTAAATAGTGGGCAATCCGCCGACGACACGCGGCATCTCAACCGTGTCGTCCATCGCTTGCGCGCGCACGTCCGCCAACTTGTCGAGGAAAGCCTCTGCGGAACCGAACCGGGCCGCAACCTGCGCTAACAGTTGTTCAGCTGGTTTCATGAAGTCCATACCGCTCAGCATGACCGGTCGAATGACCAACAGCAGCGCCGTTAGCGCACAGTTTGCCGAAATGTCTTGCGCGCGCAAGCGTCATCCGGTTTCTGCTACCGGATGGAAACGTCTGATTCGATCAGGCGCGGCGGATCGGCTGCCAGGTCTGGGTCGCGTCGGTGGTGAGGAAGAGACCGACGAGGCGATAGACCTCGGCGGGCTTTTCCACGACCAGCAGATGTGAGGCGCCAGGGATGACGGCGAGTTCGGAGTCCGGGATCGCGCGGTAGAGGGCGATGGTGTGTTCCAGACTCATCGCGTCGTCGTCGGCGGCGATCACGAGGGTCCGGCTGGTGATGCCCGCGAGTTCCTCGACCGTCATGGTCGGTTCTTCGCGCGCCATCCGCAGGACCTTCTCGGCGACCACGGCGAAATGCTCCTGGCCGTCCGGTGACACCTCGCCGTAGCGAGTGGCCAAGCGCTGCATCGCCTCCCCGTGGCCGAAACCGTCGAGCACGCCGGGCAGGATGCCGTCGCGGTGGAAGTTGCCGCTGATCGAGACGAGCCTGCCGACCAGATCCGGCCGGCGGATCGCGACCAGCAGCGCGACGATCGCACCGTCGCTGTAACCGACCAGGTGCGCGGGCCCGCCGACCACCTTGTCCAGGAACGCGATGGTGTCCTGTGCCATCAGGTCATAGGAGATCGGACCCTCGACATCGGGCGTGCGGCCGTGCCCGCGCCGGTCCATCCGGAAGACGCGGAAGTGCTCCGCCAGTACGGCGACGGCGGGCTCGAACGACCGCGAGTCCACGAAGCCGCCGTGCAGCAGCAACACCGGCTCGCCGTCGCCGGTTTCGTCATACCAAGTCCGGACCTCGCCGAGCTGTACCTCTTGTGCCATATGTTGATCATGCTCGATCGCCGGTCAGGCGCGCGGCACGGCCCGAACTTCGGCTTCGGCCAGCTCTTTCAGCGTCAGCAGTTGCTTTCGCATCATGATCAGATCGCCGATCGCCAGCAGATGTCCGACTGCCCGTGGCGAATTCATCCGAACGCGGACGACCAGACGCGTACCGGCGCCCTCAGGATGCACCGCATAGGTGACGGCCACTTTCCCGGTGAAGAGGGTGATGTGCCGATTCGGCTCGAAGGAGATCAAGTCGAACAGCCCCATGAAGCGTTGCCCCACTGCGAGTTCGGTGAGCCGGGGCTCGCGATGCCGCGGACTGGGGCGGCCCCAGTGATCGAGGAGGTCGTAACTGTATGGCGCTACCCGCAATTGGCACAGCCAGGCATAGACCAGGTCGGGTGGGGCATCGATGCTGATGGCCCGATCGACTTGCAGCCCATCGGGTCTCAGGTCGTCACACGGCATCGGGTCGGCGCATTCCGCCGCGGTCGAACCCCAGACCAGCCCGGAAATCATGCCGCGGCGGCTATCTGGCGGAGCAGCCGGCGCACCACAACCTTGTGGCCGCCGCTGCCGATGACCAGTGCGCGGTAGATCTTGCCGTGCAGCCCGGGGAAATTCCCCCAGGATTTGGCGCGGACGCGGGTCCGGCTCGCGCCTTCGTCGTCGAGTTCGAAGACCAGGGCGTACTCCGAGAACCAGTGCCGTCCCTTCATGGCCAGCCGGGCGGGGGCCTCCGCGGCATCCAGCACGAAACCGCCCGGCACGGTGGACGGATCAGCCGGGTCTCTGCAGATAACTTTGAGCAGTGCCTTCCAGGCCCGATCGCGATTCGCGTCGATCGATCTGGCATGCTCATCAATGTAGGACAAACGCTCCATATAGAAGGAACGTACTAGTACATGGCACCTCCCCGCAAGCACGACACCGACGTGATCCTCGACGCAGCGCGCGCCCTGGTGCTCGCCGACGGGCCGCGCGCGGCCAGCGTGGCGGCGATCGCCGAGGCCAGCGGCGCGCCGGTCGGCACGCTGTATCACCGCTTCGGCAACCGCAACGGTGTGCTGACCGCGGCCTGGCTGCGCGCGCTCGAACGGTTCCAAGGCGGCGTGCTGACCGCCGCAGGCGACCCCGACCCGGTCGAGGCCGGTGTCGCGATGGTGCGCGCCGCGCTGGCCTTCGGTCGCGAATTCCCCGACGACGCAAGACTTCTGCTCAACGTGCGCTTCCGCGATCTACTCGACGGCGGCCCCGACGACGACTTCCGCGCCCGGCTCGCCACCATGAACGCGCCGCTGATCGAACACCTGCGCCGCCTCGCCACCGACCTGTTCGGCCGCGCGGGCAAACGCGAAATCGACGCCGTCAGCCGAGTAGTCGTCGACCTCCCCTACGCCACCCTGCGCCGCCACGCCCCCGGCCTGCCCGATTGGCTGGACATCGACCTCCCCGAGGCCGCCCGCACCCTGCTCGCCTCCTACCGCACGAGCGGGACCTGACGGGTCAGGCCGGTTCGGTGACCAGAGTCGGCGTCAGCTCGGCGAGGTCGGTGATGACGTGGGTGGCGAGGGCCAGGGCATCGGCGGCCGGCGGGTACTCCGGGCGCGGGGCGGCGATGACGCGCATGCCTGCGGCGTGGGCGGAACGCATGCCGTTGCTCGAATCCTCCACTGCGGCACAGTCGGTGGGGCGTTGGCGGAGGAACGCGGCGACGGCCACATAGACATCGGGGGCCGGCTTGCCGCGGTCGACCTCCTCGGTCGAGAAGGTCACGTTGAAGAATTCGATCAGCCCGGTGCGGCCGAGCACGACGTCGATCAGCGCCCGCGGCGACGAGCTGGCCACGCCGAGCGGCCACTGCTCGCTCATCCGCTGCACCGCGTCGATCGCGCCGGGCAGCAGGGGGACCTCGCGGTCGTAGTGCGCGGCCATCCGCTCGATCACGTCGCGCGCCACCGTCTCCGGCGCGGCGTCGACCCCGAGGTCGGTACTCAGATACTCCGACCATTCGCGGGTGCTCATGCCCATCAATCGCTGCTGCGCGTCGGGCAGCCACTGCCCGCCCTGCTCGGCCACATAGTCGCGACGCACCTGTTCCCACACCGGCTCGGAGTCGATCAGTACGCCGTCCATGTCGAAGACAACCGCCGTAATACCCATCTACCCACAGCCTTTCGCCGCCGGACCGGTCAGTGCGTTCGGTGGTGGACGGTTATCGAGCACGCGCCGCCAACCTTCTGGTTCCTCCCTGAGTAACCACGATCGATGATCGCGAACCAGCCTAGGCCACCCCGGGCGTTTCGAAACCCACTCGGCGGACCGTCGGACGCCCACGAAGTGAGCACCCGGCGGGCAACCTATAACGTGTTCTGCATGAACGAACAACAGGCCGGTGACTCGCTGCCAAGCAAGGAGCACCACGAGGGCGCGTTCCGGCCGATGAGTGAGCTGATCAACGCGCACGAGCAGAGTGTCGACATCACCCGCGGCGGCCCGCACTACGGCGAATTCATCGAGCAGGTGCGCGGGCTGATGGATCGTGTGCGCCTCTCCTCCCCCTCCGACGAATTGGCCGTGGAGACGATCGGCCTGCTCAAGCAGCTGAACGACAAGCTGGACGCCGCGAAGGTGGACGAGTGGTCCACACCGAACTGGACCAGGCACGACCTGCCGGGCCGGGGCAACATCACGCTGCCGCCGTTCGTCTTCGATCATGTCGGCCGCGACGGCGTCGACGCCCGCATCACCTTCCGCACCTTCCACCTCGGCGGCAACAACGCCGCGCACGGTGGCGTCATCGCGATCGGCTTCGACGACATACTCGGCATGGCCGCGGCGGTCTACGCGGGCGAGGTGACCCGCACCGCGTCGCTCACCGTCGACTACCGCTCCATCACCCCGCTGCATACCGAGCTGAAGGTGCGCGCCTGGGCCGAACGCCGCGAAGGCCGCAAGGTCTATGTCCGGGCCACCCTGCATGACGGCGACCGCCTCTGCGCCGAAGCCAACGCCCTTTTCGTCGTGCTCAAGCCCGGCCAGCCGTAACTCGCCGGCCGGCCCGGTCCACCCGGAATTGCGCACTCTGCACTTCTGCACGAGATGTCCCCGCGGCCAACCCTATTCGCAGTCGGCCCCGCGACGCGACCGATGTCGCGCCGCAGGCCCGATTACTGCACACTCTGCACGTCTGCATGAAATGCCATGCGCGGCACCTGCTCCCGCCGATCAACGGCCCGGAAAGTGCGCCTCCCGATACTCCGCGAACCGCTCGTCGACCTGATCCGCGGTGAGACCGAAGTCCGCAAGCGTGTAGCGGTGCACGGGACGCGCTGCACCGGAGGTGCTTTCCGAGTGCAGCGCCGTCATCGCCGACGTCGCCTCCTCGGTCAACGGCAGATCGAAATGCCGGTAGATCGATTCGACCGTCCCGATCGGGTCCGCGACGAAGTCGTCATAGTCGACATCGCAGAACTGAGCGGCATTGTGCCGCTTACGGTCCGCCAGGAACCGATCCGCGCCCCGCGCCCACAGATCCAATTGCGCGCCGCCGACCACCGGCCCGCGGAACTTGTCCGACCACCCGGCCGAGGCCTGCTCGTTGAGGCTGCACACCGAGGCGATGATGGTGCGCGGATCGCGATGCATCTGGATAACGAGCGCGTCCGGATACACCTCGAAAATGGCATCGAGTGCGAATAAATGGCTGGGGTTCTTCAACACCCAGCGCCGCCCGGCGTCGGGCAGGCCGATCAGTTGCAGGTTGCGCCGGTGCCGGCGATAGGCGTCGGTCCAGTCCTGCTCGCGCAGCCATTCGGAGTAGGTGGGCAGATATCCGAGGCACTCGTAGGACACCGACATCGCCGACTGCCGGAGCAACTGCCAGCACTCCTCCACCTGGTCGGCGGAAATATGGTGCACGCCCATGAATTCGGGATGCTCCACGTGATGCTGCTCGAACGCGGCCTCGATCCGCTGATACACCGGGTTGCTCGCCCAGGTCTCCCGGGGCGGGCGCGGCTGCGGCATCTCGGTGAGCCACATCTCCAGACCCTGGTGCGCCGGATCGGCATTGAGTAGCCGGTGCACCGCGGTCGTCCCCGAGCGGGGCAGGCCGGTCACGAAGATCGGCCGTTCGATCGCCACCTCGGCGTGCTCCGGAAAGCGTTGCCACGCGGCCTCGCTGAGCAGCCGGGCGATCAGGGCCCCGCGCAGGAACGCGCGATTCACCTTGTTGCCGAACGGCGTCAGCTCCGCGTCCTTGGCATAGGACTCGAGCAGCACTTCGAGCCCGACGCGGTAGTCGTCGGCACCGAAATCGGTCAGCCCGACGACCTTGGTCGCCGACGCGTGCAGATCATCGATGGTCCCGACATCGTCCCTACCGATCAACGTTCATCTCCTCCGTAGTGGTGCGAGACAGTCGCACCCGATCAGTGGTGGTATTCGCCGCCGTTGACGTCCAGGCACGCGCCGGTGATCGCGCGCGCCATGGGCGAGGCGAAGAACACGACCGCGTCGGCGATCTCGTCGGGTTCGGGCAGCTTGCGCAGATCGATGGTCTTCGCCGTCTCGGCGTAGACCTCGTCGGCGGTGATGCCGCGCTGTTCGGCGAGGTAGTTGAAGTACCACTTCAGGTTGTCGGCCCAGATGTAGCCGGGCGCAATGGTATTCACCCGGATGCCGCGCGGTCCCAGCTCGGTGGCCAGGCTCTGGGCCAGGGCGAGCAGGCTGGCCTTGGCCATCTTGTAGGGACCGAAGGTGCGCCGGGAGTGCCGCAGCACCGCCGAGTTGATCATCACGACGGAACCGTTGGACTCGTCGAGCGCGGGGATGAACAGCCGGGTCAACCGCAGCGCGGCAAGCACATTGGTCTCGAATCCGGCGCGCACCTGATCCAGGTCGACGTCGGCGAGATCGGTGATCGGCGGGATCGCGAACGCGTTGTTGACCAGCGTGTCGACCCGGCCGAACGCGCTGTGCGCGGCCTCGACCAGATGGACCGCGGCGGCCTCGTCGTTGATGTCGGTCGGCACCACCACCGCGCGCCGGCCGAGCTCGGTGATTTCCTTGGCCACCTCGGTGAGCCGCGATTCGGTGCGCGAAGCGAGCACCACGTCCGCGCCCGCCTTGGCGCTCTGCACCGCGATGGCGCGACCGAGCCCGGGGCCGACCCCGGAGACCACAACAACCTTGTCCTGCAACAACATCAGCCGAGCATCCTTTCCGCGACGGCAGCCTGCCGTACCGCGATTCGTGCGCGCCATTGTTCCGGCGTGACGCTCGCCTGGTCGTGGAACGGAAGTCGCTGCGCCAGGTCGTCGACCGGCACCACCTCGACCGTCGGGCCGTCTTCGGGCTTCATGTCGCGGGCCAGGCGCTGCCAGCGGAACTGTAGATAGCCGCGATCGTGCCCGGTCCGTTCGATCCAGTTGGCCAGACCCGGATTTCGCTCGCTGACCACCAGTCGGATCATTCCGTCGGGGTCCACGTGCGCCTGGTCGGCGGTGAGGCTGGTCTGGTGGTTGATGTAGTCCAGCGACAGGTACCACATGCTGCCGAGCTGGAAACCCTGGTACGGCGCATCGGATTTCGGCACCGTGATGATCATCGCCTGATCGTCGGTCAGCTCGTAGTGCCCGGCCGAGGAGAACTGGGTGGTGAGACCGCCAGGCGTGGAACGGGGTTCGGTCATCGTGTTCACCGGCAGGTTCAGATAGAACCAGCCCGGGAAGGCGAGGAAGGTCTGCAACCGGGAGATGAGCATCTTGCCCGCGACGCCGTACCGCTTGGTCAGCAGGTCCTTGGTCAGCGGCGGCGGTGCGTCGCCGACGCGGTCGACCCGTGCGATCCGGATGGTGCCGGGCTTCTCGGTGGCCCAGTCGCTGTAGACCTCGCGGACCACCAGCATCGCCGAGTCGGCGGCGAGATGTACGTAACCCGGGCGCGATTCGCCTGGTCCGAGCCGGAGTTCGTAGGAACCGTCCGGCCCGATCTCCAAGGAACGGTCGTCGAACGCGGTCTGACTGTCCGGCACATCCACCGGCGAGTAGTTGCCGTTGAGCACCTGGAAGCTCAGATCGCTTGTGCTGCCGCGCTTTCCGGTGACCACGTATTCCGCGTCCGGCCGCAGATAGGAGTGGAAGTACAGGGTGTCCGGGTTGTCCAGGCCCATCTTGGTGTACGGCCCGGTGGACTGGACGAAGAACGGGAAGTCCCGCTCGTAGGCCCACGCCATCTGTAAGGCCGCGCGAATGCTGCCCGCCAGGTAGTCGTAGCCCTCGACGAGGTCCTGTTCGGTGCGGATGTGCGCCGCCTCGGTGATGATCTGCTCGGCGGCGGCGATGGCGTCCGCGAACGGCTGTGTCAGCAAAAGGTCTCCATTGAATCGCGGTGTTCCAAATACGTACCACTCTGGTACATTTCGTCTGAGGCAAGATTAGAACGTGTTCTAGGAGTGGTCAATGGTCGCCCGTAGATCCGCACCGACCGTGCGGGTGGTTCAGGTAATGGATTTCCTGGTCGAGCAGCGCGGCAAGCGCTACGGCCTGTCCGAGCTGGCCCGCGCCCTCGACCTGGCGAAACCGACCTGCCTCGGCATTCTCACCGAGCTCACCGCGGGCGGTTACCTGGTGCGCGACGCCGACACGCTCACCTACGGCCTCGGCCCGGCCCTGATCGCCGCGGGCCGAGTCGCGCAGGACAGCTTCGCGATTTCCGCGCTCGCCCGCGCCGAGCTGGAGAAACTGACCGCGCGCTACCGCACGACCTGCACCGCGTCCGCCGTGGTCGGCGAGCAGATCATGGTCCTGGAGAGCACCGGTCCGGGCCTGGTCAAGGTCGGCGCGGCCTACCATTTCGCGCCGCCGGTCGGGCTGATGTACGTGCTGTGGGATACCGACGCGGCCTTCGATGCCTGGCTGGCCAAGCCGGCCACCGTGCCGTTGCAGCAGGACGAGGCGCGGCTGCGGCAGATCGTCGCCGAGTGCCGCGAGCGCGGTTACCTGGTGGAGAGCCTCACCGCCGCGGGCCGCAGGTTGTATTCGATGCTGGCCGGATTCGCCGCCCGCGATCTACCCGACGACCTGCGCGAACTGGTCGGCGAGCTGGTCACCAGCCTCGGCGAGCGGGTATACCTCGGCACGGATCTACGCCCGCGCAAGGAACACCCCGTCAGCCTGCTCGCCGCGCCGACCTACGGCGGCGACGGCCGGCAGAACATGGTGCTGACCATGTACGTCGGCAAGTCGATCACCGGCGCCGAAATCGACCGGCGCGGAACCGCTCTGGTCGCGGCTGCGGACGCCGTGACCACCGCTTCGGGTGGTAATCGACCGGCGCAGCAGTCATCCTGGAGTTGACCCCCGCGGTGTTCCGCCGATTCCGGTCCGGCACGACCTGTTGCCAACTATCGAAACGTGTTCTAGTTTTGCGGTGTGAGCCAGTACGCAAAGTCGACGGCGAGCACCTACGAGCTGCCTCATCTGGACGCGCTCGAGGCCGAGTCGGCACATATTTTCCGAGAAGTCGCGGCAACCTTCGAGCGTCCGGTGTTGCTGTTCTCCGGCGGCAAGGACTCGGTGGTGATGCTGCACTTGGCGGCCAAGGCCTTCTGGCCCGCGCCGCTGCCGTTTCCGGTGCTGCACATCGACACCGGGCACAACTTCGATGAGGTGATCGCCTTCCGCGACGAGACCGTCGCGCGGTTCGGGCTGCGACTGGTGGTCGGCAGCGTGCAGGACGACATCGACGCGGGCCGGGTCACCGAGGAGACCGGTCCGCGCACCTCGCGTAACCGATTGCAGACCACCACGCTGCTGCGGTCGATCCACGAGGGCAATTTCGACGCGGTGTTCGGCGGCGCGCGCCGGGACGAGGAGAAGGCGCGGGCCAAGGAACGCGTCTTCAGCTTCCGCGACGAGTACGGCCAGTGGGATCCGCGCAGCCAGCGGCCCGAGCTGTGGAACCTCTACAACGGCAGACACCGTGCGGGGGAACACATTCGGGTGTTCCCGCTGTCCAACTGGACCGAGCTCGACATCTGGACCTACATCGCCGCCGAGGGCATCGACCTGCCGCCGCTCTACTACGCGCACCGCCGCCCGGTGGTCGCCCGCGACGGAATGCTGTTGGCGCACACGCGCTTTCTGGAATTGCTGGACGGCGAGGAACCGCACGAGACGACGGTGCGGTTCCGCACGGTCGGCGACGCCACCTGCACCGGCTGCGTGGAGTCGACCGCGGCCACCCCCGCCGAGGTGGTCACCGAGGTCGCCGCGGCCCGGGTCACCGAGCGGGGCGCGACCCGCGCCGACGACCGGATCTCGGAGGCGGGCATGGAAGATCGCAAACGAGAGGGCTACTTCTGATGACCGCAACCCTGCTGCGTCTCGCCACGGCGGGCAGCGTCGACGACGGCAAGTCCACCCTCATCGGGCGCCTGCTCTTCGATTCCAAGACGATCTTCACCGACCAGCTCGCCGCCGTGGAGCGGACCAGCCGCGACCGCGGCGACGACTACCCGAACCTGGCCCTGCTCACCGACGGCCTGCGCGCCGAACGCGAACAGGGCATCACCATCGACGTGGCGCACCGCTATTTCGCCACGCCCCGACGGAAATTCATCATCGCCGACACCCCGGGCCACATCCAGTACACCCGGAACATGGTGACCGGCGCGTCCACCGCCGACCTGGCGCTGATCCTGGTCGACGCCCGCAAGGGTGTGGTGGAGCAGACCCGCAGGCACGCGTTCCTGGCCAGCCTGCTCGGCATCCCGCACCTGGTGCTGTGCGTGAACAAGATGGACCTGGTCGACTGGTCGCAGGCGCGGTTCGAGGAGATCCGCACCGAATTCGCCCAGTTCGCGTCGAAACTCGACATCTTCGACCTGACCTTCGTGCCGATGTCCGCGCTGGACGGCGAGAACATCGTGCACCGCGGGGCGAGCATGCCGTGGTACGAGGGCACTCCCCTGCTGCACCATCTCGAAGAGGTGCACATCGCCTCGGACCGCAACCTGATCGACGCGCGGTTCCCAGTGCAGTACGTAACCCGCAGCCACGCACAGGATTTCCGGGGTTACGCGGGCACGGTGGTCGGCGGTGTGTTCAAGCCCGGTGACGAAGTGGCCGTGCTGCCTTCGGGATTCACCACCACGGTCGAGGCGATCTGGGGTCCGGGCGGCAAGCCGGTCGCGGAAGCCTTTCCGCCGCAGGCGGTCACCATGCAGCTGGCCGATCACCTCGACGTGTCCCGCGGCGATATGATCTGCCGTCCGAACAACCGGCCCACCGCCGGGCGCGATCTCGACGCGATGGTCTGCTGGTTCGCCGACGAAACCCAGCTCACGCCGGGCTCGACGTACACCATCCGGCACACCACCCGCACCGCCACCGCGGAGGTGCGAACCCTGGACTACCGGCTCGACGTCAACACCCTGCACCGGGACGAGAACGCGGAATCGTTGTCGCTCAACGAGATCGGCCGCGTGCAGCTGCGCACCCGGCAGCCGCTGCTGTTCGATCCGTATCGCCGCAATCGGTTCACCGGCAGCTTCATCCTGGTCGACGACACCACCAACAACACCGTCGGCGCGGGCATGATCACCGGCCCGAGCCTGCCGTCCTCGCGGGTGGTCTGGCATTCGACCGCGGTCGGTCGGGACGAGCGCGCGACCCGCGGCCTCACCGTCTGGCTGACCGGCCTGTCCGGCTCCGGAAAGTCGACCGTCGCCGTGGAACTCGAACGCCGGCTGGTCGCGGCGGGCCGTCCGGCCTTCCTGCTCGACGGCGACAACCTGCGACACGGACTCAACGCCGACCTCGGCTTCAGCGCCGCGGACCGGGTCGAGAACGTCCGCCGCGTCGGCGAGGTCGCCCGGCTGTTCGCCGAAGCCGGTGTGGTGGCGGTGGTTTCGCTGATCAGCCCGTACCAGGCCGACCGCGATCGCGTCCGCGCGGCGCATCTGGCCGCGGGCATCCCGTTCGTCGAGGTCTTCGTCGACACTCCGCTGGAGATCTGCGAATCCCGCGACCCGAAAGGCATGTACGCCAAGGCCAGGGCCGGTGAGATCAAGGGCTTCACCGGCATCGACGACCCGTACGAGGCCCCCGCCGAGGCCGAACTCGTCCTGCGTCCCGACCACGGCGATCCGGCGGCGATGGCGGCCACCATCCTCGCCCGTCTCTCCGGTCTCGAATAACTCCAGGTAGCCGAAGGGGCAGACAGCGGATAGCTGCCTGCCCCTTCGGCTTTCGCGCTCAGATCAGCGTGCGGAAGAACTCGCGCACATCACCGGTGAGCAGTTCGGGCACCTCGAGCGCCGGAAAGTGACCGCCGGAGTAGAACTCCGACCAGTAGGTGACGTTGTGCACCCACTCGGCGAACCGGCGGATGGCGTAGTCGCCGTCCTTGAACACCGCGACCCCGGTCGGCACGGTGCCCTTCGGCTGCGGCGCGAACATGCTCGCGTCGTGGAACCGCTCGTAGTAGTAGTTCGCCACGCTGCGCGCGGTAGCGGTGAACCAGTAGACGCTGACGTTGGCCAGCAGCCGGTCCCGGTCGATCGCCTGCTCGGGCAGCTCGTTCGCCTGGTCGACCCATTCCTTGTACTTCTCCACGATCCAGCCGAGTTGCCCGGCCGGCGAATCGGCCACCAGTTGCGCGAGGGTGTTCGGCCGGGAACCCTTCAGATTCATGTAGGCCGCGCCGTCGTTTTGGAAGTTCTTCATCCGGCCCAGCCGCTGCTGCTCGGCCTCGGTCAGCGCGGCCAGGTCGGCCGGGTCGCCGGTCGGGAAGGTGACCAGCGCGTTCACGTGCACGCCGAGCACATGGTCGGCGTCCACCCGGCCGAGCCGCGGGGCGATGAACGCGCCGTGATCACCGCCCTGCACGCCGTAGCGGTCGTAGTCGAGCCGGGCCATCAGCTCGGCCAGCGCGGCCGCGACCCGGCCGTCGTCCCAGCCCGCCTCGGTGATCGGCCCGGAGAAGCCGTGCCCCGGCAGGGACGGGATGACCAGGTGGAACGCAGGCGCGTCCGGCGCTTCGTGCGCTTTCGGGTCGGTGAGCGGGCCGATCAGGTCGAGGAAGTCGATCACCGAGCTGGGCCAGCCGTGCAGCAGGAGCAGCGGGGTGGCGTCCGCCTCGGCCGAGCGGATGTGCAGGAAATGCACGTTCTGCCCGTCGATGGTGGTGGTGAACTGCGGGTACTTGTTCAGCTCGGCCTCGGTAGCGCGCCAATCGAACTTCTCCGCCCAGTAGCCGGCGAGTTCCTTCAGGTACGCGGTCGGCACGCCGCGCTCCCAGCCGGTGCCCGGCAGGTCGTCGATCCAGCGGGTGCGGGCCAGCCGGTCGCGCAGGTCGTCTAGGTCGGCCTGCGGGATCTCGATGCGGAAAGGGCGGATCTCGTTGTTCGTCATGACATGAATACTTCGGGTAACGAGGGGGGTGGCGAATCACGAGAATTCGTTATTTCCGGCGGTCGCTGCCCGGCGGGCGGACTGGCATAAGCCGCTCGGGCCGGGCATGATCGCGGAGTGGTGAGCCTTCCCGTCCGCGGTGCCTTCGTCGGGCGGGCCGCGGAACTGTCCGCACTGCGGGAGGCCTACCAGGATCCCGAAGTGCACACCGTGCTGATCGCCGGCGAAGCCGGACTCGGCAAGTCCCGGCTCGTCGCCGAGTTCCGGACCCGGCTCAGCGCGGACACCGTGGTGCTGGCCGGTCGGTGTCCCGAATTCGCCAGTGACGGCGTGCCGTTCGCGCCGTTCGTCGCGGTCATGCGCGCGCTGCTGCGACAGCTCGGTGTGGCGGAGCTGGTCACGTTGCTTCCGGTGAGCCGTCCGGCGTTGTCCCGGTGGCTGCCGGAGTTGGCGGCGCAAGCGGGTTCGGCGGCGGCCGAGTCCGATCGGATTCGGTTGTTCGGCGAGATCCTTACCGTGCTCGAACAACTCGCCGTCCGACAACCAGTGGTCGTCGTGCTGGAGGATCTGCACTGGGCCGACGATTCGAGCCGCGAGCTGCTCACGTTTCTGCTGGCCAACTCGGCGCAACGCGATCTGCTGCTGGTCGGCACCTACCGCCCGGCGGATTCCGCGGCAATGCGCAGGCTGGTCGCGGGCCTGCGCCGCGATCCCGGTGTGCGGGTAGTCGCTCCCGCGCCGCTGACCCGGCACGAGGTCGGCAGGCAACTCGCCGCGCTGTTCGGCCGCGAGCCGGAGCCCGGAACCATTTCGCGAATCTTCGAGCGAAGCAATGGGATTCCGCTGTTCGTCGAGGCGCTCAGCAGCGCGCCGGACAGCCCCGACGAGCTGTCGGAACTGCTGATCGAGCAGCACGCCGGTCTGCCGCCGGAGACCCAGACGCTGCTGCGTCTTACCGCCGTCGTGGGATCGCCGGTGCCGCACGCCTTGCTGGAGTCGGCCACCGACCTCGGCCCGGACGCGCTGCATCGCGCGCTCCGTCAGCTCATCGACCAGCAGGTGCTCACCGCGCACGACACCGGATACGAGTTCCGGCACATACTGATTCGCGACGCGGTCTACGACCACATGCTGCCGATCGAGCGAAAGCACCTGCACGCCAAGCTGTCCCGCGCGCTGGCCGCGAACCGCGAACCGTCGAGCGCGGGTCAGCTCGCCTATCACGCACACGCCGCCGGTGAGCTGCCGCTGGCGCTCGAAGCCTCGTGGACCGCCGCCGAGAACGCGGAATCCGCCGGTGCACACGCCGAACGGCTGCGTCACCTCGATCGCGTGCTCGAACTCTGGGATCAGGCGCCGGCGGCGCGACAGGTCGCCACCGAACGGCTCGAGGTCCTCGAGCGGATCGTCGACGCCTGCTACCAAGCCGGTCTTGTCGAACGCGGCGTCGAGGCCGCCGACGAGGCGCTGCTGCTGGTGGATACCGCCGGCGCACCGCAGCGCGCGGCCCGCCTGTTCCACCATCGGGCCGGTCTGAAGAACCACAGCAGCCGTGGATCGGACGACGACCTCCGCCGTGCGCTCGAGCTGTTGCCCGCGCACCCGCCGACCGAGCTACGCGGTCAGGTACTCGCCGAACTGGCCGTCGCCCAAGCCTTCCGCAGCGACACGGCCGCGGCCGAAAGCAACGCGCTGGCCGCCGTCGAGGTGGCCGAACAGCTCGACGCCCAGGCCCTGGCCGCCCGCGCCTACGCCTACCTCGGCCTGGCGACCGCCGCTCGATTCGATACCGCGGTCGCCCATTTCGGCCGGGCCCGCGCCGCGGCGACGGCCGCCGCCGACCCGCAGGCCCTGCTCTCGGTGGCGCTCTGGGAGTCGGCCGTGCTGGTCACGGCGGGCGCGCACACCGCCGCGATCGCGACGATCCAGCAGGGCTTGCGCGCCGCCCACGAGACGTTTCGCTTCGCCGAGGCAGGTCCCATCCTGCTGGTCAAGTGGGCCCAGGCCCTGACCGCGCTCGGCCGCTGGCCGGAGGCGCTCGATCGCATCGACGAATCGCTGACCGAGCAGTTGCCCCCGCTGAGCAGGGCCGCGCTCCTGCTCGCGCACGCCAGAATTGCCGTGGCGCAGGGTGATTCGATCGCGGCAGGCACCAGCGCCGAAACCGCCGCGGGTCTGCTGAGCGACGGGCCATGGGCCCGGCAGTACCAGCTCCAACTGCGCACCGTCCGGTGCACGATCGCCCTCGCACTCGGCCAGATGCAGCGCGCGGCACAGATCTGCACCGACGCACTGTCGGCGGACGATCTCGCCGCCTACCACCACGAGGTGTGGCCACTGCTCGTCCACTCGGCCGGGATAGCCGAACTGCCAACGGATCTCGACGGAATCGCCGAATCCCTGCCGATCACCGGCCCGGTCGACGCCGCGCACCGCGCCGTCTTCGTCGCCACCCGCGGGTCCACTCCCACCGCATGGCACGAGGCGGTATCCGCCTGGCGCGCACTGAATCAGCCCTACGAATTGGCCGCCGCCCTCCTCGGCTGCGCCGAAGCCGAACTGGCCGTGGGCAATCGGGCGGCCGCGCAGACCGCGCTGCGTGAAGTCGCCGACCTCGCCGCCGATCTGGGCGCCACTCCCCTGACGACGACGGCCCACCGTACGGCCGAGCGCGCCGGACTCGCACTCACCGACCGCGCACCCGAACGGACCGGCACGCGCCCAACGACTTTCGGCCTCACCCCGCGCGAACTCGACGTCCTGCGCCTGGTCGCGAAAGGACTGAGCAATCGGCAGATCGCCGCCGAACTCTTCATCAGCGGCAACACCGCGGGCGTGCACGTCTCCCGCATTCTCACCAAACTCGGCGTCGCCTCACGCACCGAGGCGGCCGCCGCCGCGCACACCCAGCGCCTGCTGGATACCGAGGGGGAATGAGCGCTCCGGTCATGTCCTATCGAGCGGGACGGTCATTGGCGGCACTCCCCGAACCGGCTTAACCTCAGGTCACCGATCCGGACGGGTGGGGTTCGGCCGTGGCCGCATGCCCTCGTCGAGGACGACAGAGAGCGGAGACATGGGACCACTGCACGGAGTGAAAGTCATCGAGATCGCCAGTCTCGCCCCCGGCCCGTTCGGCGCGATGATCCTGGCCGATCTCGGCGCGGAGGTGCTGCGCGTCGACCGCGGCGGCGCCCCTGGTGCGGGCATCGTCTCGCCCGCGGGTCCGCTGGATCGCGGAAAGCACAGCATCACACTGGATCTCAAGCAGCCCGCCGACCGGGAGACGCTGCTCGGGCTTACTGATCACGCGGACGTACTCATCGAGGGGTTCCGCCCCGGCGTCGCCGAACGCCTCGGCTTCGGTCCCGCCGACCTCGCGGCCCGCAACCCGCGCCTGGTCTACGGCCGGATGACCGGCTGGGGCCAGGAGGGTCCGCTGGCGCACACCGCGGGCCACGACATCGACTACATCGCGATCTCCGGCGCGCTCGGCTTGGTCGGCCGCGCCGGGGAACCGCCGGTGCCGCCCGCGAACATGCTCGGCGACTTCGCCGGCGGCGGCCTGCTGCTCGCGCTCGGCGTGCTCGGCGCACTCTACGAGCGCGAACGTTCCGGCAAGGGTCAGGTGGTCGACGCGGCCATGGTGGACGGTTCCGCGCTGTTCACCGCGTCCATGCACGGCCTGCACCACCTCGGCCTGTGGAACTTCCCGCGCGGGGAGAACATGCTCGACGGCGGCGCGCCGTTCTACGACACCTACGAATGCGCGGACGGCCAGTTCCTCGCGGTCGGCTGTGTGGAGATCCCGTTCTACAACCAGATGCTCGCCCTGCTCGGCATCGACGACCCGGACCTGCCGTTCCAGCTGGACAAGAACGGCTGGCCGCAGCTGAAAGAGGTGCTCGGCGCCAAGTTCAAGGAGCGCACCCGCGACGAATGGGCCGAGGTCTTCGCCGGCTCCGACGCCTGCGTCGCCCCGGTGCTGAGCCCGTGGGAGGCCCACGAACACCCGCACAACCAGGCGCGCAACGCGTTCATCGAGGTCGACGGCGTGCTCCAGCCCGCACCCGCGCCGCGCTTCGACCGCACCCCGATCGATACCCCGGCCCCGCTCTCGTCGGATCCGGAACAGGTCCGAAAGCTGCTGTCCGGCTGGGGCGTTCAGGCCGAGCAGATCGATCGCGTGACCAGCTGAGCCGACTTCGACGCACAGCCGCTCCCCGTGCACTACCTTGATCCATGCGCGGGGAGCGGCTGCTGAGCTGCCGACCGTAAGATACAGTGGTTGGCACATGTCTCGAAAGGACGGCTGATGCGTTCCACGCTGCTTTCCCGGCGCGATCTCGACTTCCTGCTGTACGAGTGGTTGAACGTCGAGCAGCTCATCAAACGTGAGCGCTACGCAGATCATTCGCGCGAGACCTTCGACGCGGTGCTCGAGCTCAGCGAGCAGCTGGCCACCAAATACTTCGCGCCGCACAACAAGCTCAACGACGCGAACGAGCCGACCTTCGACGGCGAACGGGTCACCATCATCCCCGAGGTGGCCACCGCGCTCGCCGCCTTCGCCAAGGCCGGATTGCCCGCCGCGGCAATGGATTACGAACTCGGCGGGTCGCAGCTGCCGGTCACCGTCGCGCAGGCGAGCTACGCGTGGTTCCAGGCGGCCAACCCCGGCACCTCCGGCTACTCGTTCCTCACCGTCGCGAACGCGAATCTGCTGCTGACCCATACCGGCCCGGAGTTCACCGACCGGTTCGTCCGCCCGATGCTCGAGGGCCGGTTCTTCGGCACCATGTGCCTGTCCGAGCCGCAGGCGGGCTCCTCGCTGGCCGACATCGTCACCCGCGCCGAACCACAGGACGACGGCACCTACCGGCTGTTCGGCACGAAGATGTGGATCTCCGGCGGCGATCACGAGCTCGGCGAGAACATCGTGCACCTGGTGCTGGCGAAGATCCCCGGCGGACCGGCGGGCACCAAGGGCATCTCGCTGTTCGTCGTGCCGCGGTTCCTGGCCGAGGACGACGGCACGGTCGGCGAACGCAACGACGTCGCGCTGGCCGGGCTCAACCACAAGATGGGCTTCCGCGGCACGGTCAACACCGTGCTCAACTTCGGCGAGGGCCGCTGGACGCCGAACGGCGCCGCGGGCGCGGTCGGCTACCTGGTCGGCGAGCCGCATCGCGGGCTCAGCTACATGTTCCACATGATGAACGAAGCGCGGATCGGCGTCGGCATGGTCGCCTCGGCGCTCGGCTACACCGGCTACCTCGAGTCACTCGACTACGCCCGCACCCGCGCGCAGGGCCGGGCGAAGCTGCCCGCCGATCCGACCGCACCGCAGCGGCCGATCATCGAGCACGCGGACGTCAAGCGAATGCTGTTGGCGCAGAAGTCCTATACCGAGGGCGCGCTGGCGCTGGTGCTCTACTGCGCGCGGCTGGTCGACGAGCAGCAGACCGCCGAATCGGCAGACGAGAAGAAGGCACTCACGCTGCTGCTCGACATTCTCACCCCGATCGCCAAGAGCTGGCCGTCGCAATGGTGCCTGGAGGCGAACAACCTCGCCATCCAGGTGCTCGGCGGTTACGGCTACACCCGCGAATACAACGTCGAGCAGCACTACCGGGACAACCGGCTCAACCCGATCCACGAGGGCACGCACGGCATCCAGGGCCTGGATCTGCTGGGGCGCAAGGTAACCCAGCAGGGTGGCGCGAGCCTGCTCGCGCTCGACGAGCGGGTGCAGGCCACGGTGACCGCGGCGCGCGCCGCCGGCGGCGAGGCGGCCGAGCTTGCCGCGCAACTGGATTCGTCCTGGCAGCGCCTGGTCGAGGTAACCGCTGGTCTGTTCGCCACGGGCGATTTCGAGGCCGCGCTGGCGAACAGCTCGGTCTACCTGGAGGCCTTCGGCCATATCGTGCTGGCCTGGATCTGGCTCGAGCAGCTGCTGGCCGCCGCCGGGCAGACCGGCGATTTCTATGACGGCAAGCGGCACGCGGCCCGGTACTTCTACCGCTTCGAATTGCCCAAGACGGCACCGGCATTGGACCTGCTCGCCCGCCTCGACACCACTACGCTGGAAATGCGCGACGCCTGGTTCTGATTCGGTACACACCTCGAAGGATGTACCATTTTCCGATGACCACCCCCAGCCAGCGAACCACCCGCCCGCCAGGCCGACCGGCGTCGGCGACCCGGGAAGAGGTCATCGACCTCGCGCGGCAGGCGTTCCTGGCCGGTGAGCGGGTGGACATCCAGGCGATCGCGGCGCAGCTCGGGCTCAGCCGCGCCTCGGTCTACCGCTGGTTCGGCTCGCGCGAGGGCGTGCTCGGCACGGTGCTGGCCGGCGAGTTCGCCGCGCTGCTCACCCGCGCCGATGCCAAGCGGCGCTCCACCGGGGCCCGGCGCATCCTGGACGTGCTGTACCGGGTCAACCGCTGGATGACCGACAACGTGCCGTTCCGGCGGTACTTCGAGAACGAGCCGCTGGCCGGGCTGCGCATTCTCACCGCGAGCGACGGGCCGGTGCAGCCGCTGGTGGTCACCACCGTGCGCGAGCTCATCGCCCGCGCCGAACGCGAGGACGGCTACCGGCCACCCGTCGAACCGGACCTGCTCGCCTACACCCTGGTCCGGCTGGGCGAGGCCTTCCTGTACAACGATAATGTCGCAGGCATCCGAGGGGATGTCGACCGGCTGCACGAGGTGCAGGCCGCACTGCTCGGCATCCCCGAGGCGATCACGAGACCTCCCACCGGAAGCTGACATGTCGGACTCATTGCTGCACAAGCGTTTTCCAGACCTCGCCGACACCCTGCCGTATCTGCGCCTCGGCACCGCGCCGACGCCGATCCGCCCGCTGGACGTCGGCACCGGAGTCGCGCTGTGGTGCAAGGACGACAGCGGGTACGGCGACGGCGGCTGGGGCGGCAACAAGGTCCGCAAGCTGGAATGGCTGCTGCCCGAGGCACATCGGCGCGGCGCGCACACCATCCTCACCGTCGGCGGCACCGGCACCAACTGGGGGCTCGCCACCGCGCTGTACGGCCGCGATCAGGGCATCTCGACCCTGCTCACCCTGGTCGACCAGCCGATGGACGATCACGTGCGCGCCCAACTGCGGCGACTGGAGAAGTCCGGCGCGGCAGTACATCTCACGCACACCAAGCGGCGAACCATGGTGACCGCGCCCCTGCTGTACCTGCGGCACAAGATCCGCCGCGAACGCCCCTACTTCCTGCCGGTGGGTGGCTCGTCGCCGCTCGGCGCGCTCGGCTATGTCGAGGGCGCACTCGAATTGGCCGATCAGGTCGCCGCGGGCGTGCTGCCCGAGCCCAGTCATATCGTGACGGCGGTCGGGTCCGGCGGCACCGCAGCGGGATTGGCGCTCGGGCTGCGGCTGGCCGGGTTGCGGACGCGGGTCGTCGGCGTTGTCGTCAACGACTCGCTCCCGCTCGACGCGCCCCACATCGTCCGGCTGGCGTCCCGGGCGGAACGGCTGTTGCGTTCGCGCGGTGCGCAATTCGAGCCGACCGGGTTGCAGGCAAACGACCTCACCATCACCACCGACTGGCTCGGCCCCGGCTACGGTCACCCGACTCCCGCCGCGCGCGAAGCACAGTCGCTCGCGGCGCAGGACGGACTCCAGCTCGAAACCGTGTACACCGCCAAAGCATTGGCGGCCCTGCTGCACCTCGACACCGCCGACACCTTCGGCGCGGGCCCGGTGCTGTTCCTCAATACCTACGGCCCTCGGTAACTCGCCGCATTCGAATCGGCATGATCCGAATCCGGTCCCGCACCGCCGAGGTGGCGTATTGGCCGGTCTGTCCGGCATTTCACCAGGTCGGGGCCGGGTGGCGACGGCGCAATAACATCCCCTGATTCGCCGCCGCCCCGACGCCGGGATCCGGGCCGCCGATTCCGCACTATCGTCGCTATCCATGCAGGTCAGCGACAGGAAGGCGGCGGAAGTTGCAGCCGAACCCCCACCGGTGCGGCGGCTGCGCGCCGATCAAGCGCGACGAGTCGCCGATCTGCTCCGGCATCAACTGCACGCCGGCGCATTCGATGCCGGACTGCCCAGCGAGCAGCAGCTCGCGGCGGAATTCGAGGCGTCCCGCAATACGGTGCGCGAGGCCCTCGCGCTGCTGAAGGACGAGGGGCTGATCGACCGGGCGCCCAAGGTCGGCACCCGGGTCGCGACCCGCAAATACGATCACGGCCTCGACGCGCTGCTCGGCCTCCAGGAGACGTTCAAGGACCACGGCACCGTGCGCAACGAGGTCCGGGTCGCCATCCACGTCACCGCCCCGGCCGCGGTCGCGCGCCGCCTGCACCTCGCGCCCGGCGAGCGGGTCGTCTACCTCGAACGGCTGCGCTACCTCGCGGACATGCCGCTGAGCCTGGATCTCACCTACCTGGTGCCCGACATCGGCACCGAACTGCTCGGCCACGACCTGGAGCACACCGACATCTTCGTGCTGCTCGAACAGATCAGCGGCCACTCGCTCGGACACGCCGACCTCGCACTGGAAGCGGTACCGGCCGACCCGCACACCGCCTCCACCCTCGATATCCCCGGCGGCGCACCGCTGCTGATGCTCGAACGGCTGACCCACCTCGACGACGGCCGCCCGGTCGACCTCGAGTACATCCGCCTGCGCGGCGACCGAATCACCATGCGCGGCAGCCTGACCCGTAGCACCCCCGAATGGAAGGTCCTCTAGATGGCACTCGTGAACCAGCGCACCGATATTCCGGTGACCATCGACGAATCGCTGTGCATCCAGGGCTGCACGCTGTGCGTCGAGATCTGCCCGCTCGACTCGCTGGCCATCAACCCGGACAACGGCAAGGCCTTCATGCACGTGGACGAGTGCTGGTACTGCGGCCCGTGCGCCGCCCGCTGTCCCACCGGCGCCGTCACCGTCAACATGCCCTACCTGCTCCGCTGATCTGGAAGTCTGATGAAAGTACGCCTCGTTCCCGTCCTGCTCGCCGCCGCGCTCACCCTGACGGGCTGCTCCCTCGAGAGTTCGAACGACACCCCGGCCGGCACCGTGAAGGTCGTCGTCGGCTACCAGTCCAAGACCATCAACACCGTCACCGCCGGGACGCTGCTCAAAGCGCAGGGGTACCTCGAGCAGCGACTACAGCAGATCACCGATCGGGGTGGCGCGAAGTATCAGGTGGAGTGGCAGGACTACGACACCGGCGCGCCGATCACCGCGCAGATGGTGGCGGAGAAGATCGACATCGGGTCGATGGGTGATTATCCGTTGCTGATCAACGGGTCTCGGACGCAGGCGAACGAGCGGGCGAAGACCGCGCTGGTGTCGGTGACGGGGTACAACCCGAAGGGCGCGCTCAACATGGTTATCGTGTCGCCGGATTCGACCGCGACGAGCATCGATGAGCTGGCCGGGCAGAAGGTTTCGGCCAGCGTCGGGTCGGCCGGGCACGGCACGCTGGTGCAGGCGCTGACTCGGGCGGGCATCGATGCGGGCAAGGGCGTCGAGGTGCTGAATCAGCAGCCGCAGATCGGCGCGACCGCGTTGGAATCGCATCAGGTGCAGGCGCTTTCGCAGTTCGTCGCGTGGCCGGGGTTGCTGGTGTTCCAGAACAAGGCCAAGTTGCTCTACGACGGTGCGGAACTCGGGGTGCCGACGTTCCACGGGGTGGTCGCGCGGCGGGCGTACACGGCCGAGCATCCGGAGGTGTTGCAGGCGTTTCTGGCCGCGCAGCTCGATGCGACGGCGTTCCAGCGGGACAAGCCGTTCGAGGCCGCGAAGATCGTGGCGGATGGGTCGGGGCTGCCGCAGGAGGTCGTCTACCTCTACAACGGGCCGGGCGGAACGTCTTTCGACACCACGCTCAAGCCGAGCCTGATCGACGCGTTGAAAGGTGATGTGCCGTACCTGAAGTCGATCGGTGACTTCGCCGAGTTGGATATCGACCGCTTCGTCGACAGTGGACCGCTGCGGAAGGCGTTCGCCGAGGACGGGCGCGCCGACTACGACAAGTCGGTGGCGTCGACGGCGAATCCGAGCCTGATCAGTGGCACCGATCCGATCTGCGGTCGGGCCGTGACGGATTCGGCGCGGGCCGGTGAGGTGTGGATCGACGGGGCTGATCGGCCGCAGCCTGCCGCCGATGCCGGGTGCCTGCTGCGGGCGGTGCAGACCGCCAAGGCACAGGGCAAGGTGGTCCGGGCCGCGTATATCCCCGATGCTGAGCTCGGCACGCGGTGGTTCGCCGACAAGGCGAGTTGGGTGCGTGATGGTGATGTGTTCCTGCCGTTCACGACTCCGGCTGCGGCGCAGCGGTATCGGCAGGCACATCCGGCCGCGGTGAACGTGTCGTATGACCAAGCCGTCACGGAAGTCCGCCAATGACAACCGAAGTCCCGACGAAGACACAGATCACTGTTGCCTCGGTCCTTCCTGTGCAGGACGCGGCGGAGCCGCTCGAACGCGGTGATGGCAAGCAGCGCAAGGGACTTTGGCAGTCCCGGCTGATCCGGGTGGCATCGGTCGCCGCCGCGGTCGGTCTGTGGCAACTGCTCACCGTCAACAATGTCCGGGCCGGGCTCCGGTTCGACACGCTGCCCACGGTCACCGAGATCATCGCCGAGTTCGGCAAGCATCTGGGCTCGCATCAGTATTACCTGGATGTCGCCCAGTCGTTGATCCGGATCGTCACCGGGTTCGGGCTCGCCGCGGTGGTCGGCGTGCTGGCCGGCATCGGGCTCGGTCGATCCCGGCTGCTGGCCGATGTTTTCGGCCCGCTCACCGAGCTGGCCCGTCCCATTCCGGCGATCGCGTTGGTGCCGGTGGCGATCCTGATGTTCCCGAGCGACGAGTCCGGCATGGTGTTCATCACCTTCACCGCGTCGGTGTTTCCGGTGCTGGTCAGTACCCGGCATGCGGTGCGTGCGTTGCCGACGGTCTGGGAGGACGCCGTGCGGACGCTGGGCGCTTCGCGGGTCGGTGTGCTGGTGCGCGTGGTTTTTCCGGGGATCCTGCCCGGCGTGTTCAGTGGGCTGTCGGTGGGCATGGGCGTCGCCTGGATCTGTCTCATCTCCGCGGAGATGATCTCCGGCCGGCTCGGCGTCGGTTATCGCACCTGGCAGGCCTACACCATCGTCGACTATCCGGCCGTGTTCGTCGGCATGATCACCATCGGCATCCTCGGCTTCGGCACGTCCGGGATCGTCGAGCTGGCCGGTCGCCGGATCACCCGCTGGCTCCCTAGAGAGGTGTCCGAATGACCGCCACGGTATCGCTCGAAACGACCGGAATGCGGTTGCGGCTCAACGGTGTCCGGATCTCCTATGGTGACCGGACCGTCGTCGACGGGCTCGATCTCGATGTCGCGCCCGGCGAAATCCTGGTCCTGGTCGGCAAATCCGGCTGCGGGAAGTCCACGGTGCTGCGCGCGCTCGCCGGATTGCGGACGCCGCAGGGCGGTACGGTGCTGGCCGACGACGCGACCGTCACCGGGCCCTCGGCCGACCGCGCCCTGGTCTTCCAGGACGACGCGCTGCTGCCGTGGCGCACCGTCCGGCAGAACATCGAACTCCCCTTGCGGCTGCGTGGCCTGCCGCGCGGCAAACGCAAAGAGCGGGCGCAACATTGGGTGAGCGAGATCGGCCTCACCGGGTACGCCGACTTCCTGCCCCGCGATCTGTCCGGCGGTATGCGCCAGCGAGTTCAGTTGGCGCGCAGCCTCGCCGGCGCACCCCGCGCCGTGCTCATGGACGAGCCGTTCGGCGCGCTGGACACCCAGACCCGCGCGACCATGCAGCGCCTGCTGATCGACACCTGGCGCGCGCACCCGACCACCATCGTCTTCGTCACCCACGATCTGGACGAGGCCCTGCTGCTCGGCGATCGCATCGCCGTGCTCGGCGGCGGCACCCTCCGCGCGGTCGTCGACGTGCCGAACCCGCGTCAGGACGTCGATCGGCGCTCGGTGCGGGCCGAGATCTTGGAGAATCTGTGAACATTCCGGAGCTGTCGGATCGGGTCCGGCTGGACTGCGACGTGCTGGTCATCGGCGGCGGTACCGCCGGCACCATGGCCGCGCTCACCGCCGCCGAGGCAGGCGCGGACGTGCTGCTGCTGGAGAAGGCGCACGTGCGGCACTCCGGGGCGCTCGCGATGGGGATGGACGGCGTGAACAATGCCGTCATTCCCGGCAAGGCGGAGCCGGAGGATTACGTCGCCGAGATCACCCGGGCCAATGACGGAATCGTCAACCAGCGCACCGTGTATCAGACCGCCACCCGTGGCTTCGCCATGGTGCAGCGGCTCGAACGGTACGGGGTGAAGTTCGAGAAGGACGAGTACGGCGAGTACGCGGTGCGGCGGGTGCATCGGTCGGGTTCCTATGTGCTGCCGATGCCCGAAGGTAAGGACGTCAAGAAGGCGCTGTATCGCGTGCTCCGGCAACGGAAGATGCGGGAGAAGATCCGGATCGAGAACCGGCTGATGCCGGTGCGGGTGCTGACCGAGGGCGGGCGCGCCGTGGGCGCGGCCGCATTGAACACGCGCACCGGTGAATTCGTGGTCGTCGGCGCCAAGTCGGTGATTCTGGCGACCGGTCCGTGTGGCCGGCTCGGGTTGCCCGCTTCGGGTTATCTGTATGGCACGTACGAGAATCCGACCAACGCGGGCGACGGGTATTCGATGGCCTATCACGCGGGCGCGGAGCTGAGCGGCATCGAATGCTTCCAGATCAACCCGCTGATCAAGGATTACAACGGGCCGGCGTGTGCGTATGTCGCCAATCCGTTCGGCGGGTATCAGGTGAACGCGCAGGGTGAGCGGTTCGTGGACTCCGACTACTGGTCGGGGGCGATGATGGCGGAGGTCAAGCGGGAGATCGAATCCGCGCGCGGGCCTATCTATCTCAAGGTTTCGCATCTGCCGGATGAGACGCTCTCCACGTTGGAGGGGATTCTGCACACGACGGAGCGGCCGACCCGCGGGACCTTCCATGCCAATCGCGGGCACGACTATCGCACGCACGATATCGAGATGCATATCTCCGAGATCGGTTTGTGTGGTGGACATTCCGCTTCTGGAGTGTGGGTGGACGAGCATGCGCGGACCACGGTGCCCGGCCTCTATGCGGCGGGCGATCTGGCGTGTGTGCCGCACAACTACATGATCGGTGCGTTCGTTTTCGGCGATCTGGCCGGTGCGCACGCCGCGTCGACGCTCGATGCGGTCGCGGCCCCGGCCGAGCTGCCGGAGGATCAGCTGGCCGAGGCGCACGAGTTGATCTACCGGCCGTTGCGCCATCCGGAAGGTCCGCCGCAGCCGCAAGTCGAGTACAAGCTGCGCCGGTTCGTCAATGATTATGTGGCGCCGCCGAAGACGGCCGCCAAGCTGTCGATCGCGGTCGAGACGTTCGAGCGGATGCGGGGTGAGATCGCGGAGATCGGGGCCCGAACGCCGCATGAGCTGATGCGGGCCGCGGAGGTGTCGTTCATCCGGGATTGCGCCGAGATGGCGGCGCGTAGTTCGTTGACCCGCACCGAGTCTCGATGGGGTCTGTATCACGATCGCGCCGATATCCCGGAGCGCGACGATGTCGACTGGCGGTATCACCTCAATCTTCGGAAGAATGCCGACGGCACCATGGAATTCCTGAAGCGGCCGGTCGCGCCCTATCTGGTTCCGGTTCCTGGACTCGATGATTTGACGTCCACCGATCCGACCATCGTTCCGGTGCACCAGCCGGCGCCGCTCGGTGGTCGCGCGCCGCAGCAGGCCGACGAGGTCGGTGCGGTTCGCGAAACCGTCACTCCCCCTTCGCCTCGTCTCGTCGCGTTGCTCGCCCTGGATGCGCCGACGGTGGTCGAGCTGTCGAGTTACCTGACCGATGAAGACAGTGGAGTGCGGGTGGCGGCGCTCTCCATGCTCACCGAGAACACGCCGGAGGGTTTCGCCGCGGTGCTGGTCGAGGCGCTCGACGATGATGTCGCCGCGGTTCGGCGGGCGGCCGCGGCGAGCCTGCGGGAACTCGTCGAGGTGTTGCCTGGCGCAACCGGATTGGCCGAGCGGCTCGGGTCGCCCGATGCTGTTGTGCGGGCCACGGTCATCGATCTGTTGCGGGCGTTGCGGGCGGGTTCGGCTCCGCAATACGCTGCGGCACTGTCGGATACGGATCATCGAGTGCGGATCGAAGCGGTTCGCGCGCTGGTGTCGCTCGATGATCGGCAGGCGGTTTCGTCCGTCGCCGGCGACGGCATCCGTGAGGTTCGTATCGCGGTGGCGCAGGGCCTGGCGGCCATCGGCGGCGGTGGGCCCGAGGTGATCCGGGTTCTGGCCAAGGATCACGACCCGCTCGTCCGGGCCGCGGCGTCGGCGGCGTTCGCGGTGATCCGCCCGGACCCGAAAGATGTCGCGGAACTGTCTGCCGCACTGCGACATTCGGCCTGGCAGGTCCGAGTCGGCGCGGCCCGCGGCCTGGCGGGTGCCGAATCCGATTCCGCCGTACCGATTCTGGCCGAAGCGTTGAACGATCCGCATCTCGATGTGCGCAAGGCGGCCGTGCTCGCGCTGACCACCTGGCCGGACAACCGGGACGCGATCGACGCCCTCGAACGCGCCATCGATGACGTCGACGCCGACGTGCGCGCCTACGCCCGGCGCGCGTTACCGCAGACCACCCGCTGAAAACGGACATTCAAGACCCACCGGTATCGGTCAGTACATTGGAGGCGTGAATCTGCCGAATTGGCTCGACCTCGTTGTGCTTTCGGTGACCGCGGTGGCGGCGTTCTTCGGCTGGCGGCGGGGTGCGATCACCGCGGTCCTCGGGTTTCTGGGCATTGTCGCGGGCGCCGTTCTGGGCGCGGTCATCGCGACGGTGACACTGGCCCAGCTGGCGCCCGGTGGGCTGCGGTTGCTGATCGCCGTGCTGCTCATCGTCGCGCTGGTGGCGGTGGGTGAAACCGCTGGTCACCGGCTCGGGCGGGCGACGCGGCGCACTGTGCGCGGGCAGGGCGCGCAGCGGGCGGACGCGGTGGGTGGCTCCTTCGTGCATGCCGTCGCGGTGCCGCTCGCGGTGTGGTTGTTCGCGGTGCCGTTGACCATGTCGCCGAGTCTGGCTTCGGCCGTGCGTGAATCGCGGGTGGTCCGCACGGTGGACGATGTCGCGCCGTACTGGTTGGCGGGGCTGCCGAGCAAGCTGGCGACGCCGCTGGTCGATGCGGGGCTGGTGCTTCCGCTGGCACCGCCGGACGCGAACATTCTGACGAGCACAGTTCCCGCCGATCTCCAGAAGAGCGTGTTGCGTATTTCCGGATCGTCACCGGCCTGTAGGCGGACGCAGTTCGGTTCCGGGTTCGTGATCGCGCCGGAGCGGGTGCTGTCCAACGCGCACGTTGTCGCGGGCACCGCGAAGGTTTCGGTCGATACGCCCGGCGGGCCGATGCAGGCCACCGTCGTGCAGTTCGATCCGGTGCTCGATCTGGCGGTGCTCGCGGTGCCCGGACTCACGGCGCCGGCGGTTACCGTCGCGCCCGGGCCGGTCGCCGCGGGTGCGGACGCGATCGTCCTCGGCTATCCGCGCGGCGGGCTGTACACCGCCGCTGCCGCGCGGGTTGCCCAACGGACCGCGAGCCGGGTTCCCGACATCTACCACAGCGGGATCAGCGAACGTTCGACGTACGTGTTGAACGGTGCTGTGCAGGAGGGTGATTCGGGCGGGCCGCTGGTCGACACCCAGGGCCGGGTGCTCGGCATGGTGTTCGGTGTCGATCCGGACAACGAGGGTGTCGGGCTGGCCACGGAGCTGCCCGAGATCCTTCAGCGCCTGGGCGGTACCGACAACAGCGCCGTCGGTACCGGTCCCTGCATCGCCTAAGCGGCGTCGGCGATGATGATCACGCCGCGGGACGCGTCCAGCAGCGGAATCGTCCGGGCCGCAGCATCATCCACGTGCACGCGCGGATGAGCGGGCAGCTCGCCTTCGTAATAGGTTCCGGGACCGTAGAACTGGCCGTACTTCACCACCACGCCATCGATGTCGAGGACGGCCGCCTCGTGATCTTCGATCACTTGGGCACCGCCCGCCGGTTCCCACGCGATGCTCTGCGCGAGGAAACGCTTCGCGCCGGCGGCGCGGGCGGCGGCGATGAGGTTGCGCGTGCCCTCGGTGCGGATGCGCGAGTTCGCGTTCGCCGCCTCGGACAGGCGCGCGACATCGTCGGGCAGGTCGGTCAGCTGGTGCATGACCATGTCGGGGCCGAAGTCGACGACGGCCGCGGTCAGCGCGTCCAGGTCGTAGACATCGCAGATCACCGGGACCGCCCCGGCGTCGCGCACCTGGTCCGCCTTGGTGGCCGATCGGGTCATCCCCGCGACCTCGTGTCCCGCCTCGACCAGCAGCGGGACCAACCTTGTTCCGATCACGCCGGTCGCACCGGCCAGAAAGATCCGCATCATTCCACCCTAGTGAGCCGGTCGGGTGTGAGACGTTTCAACGTGTCGTCGGCGATTTGTGAGGAACTCGAATGCACACGTCAGTAGTGGACCTACCCCAAGGAAAGGTGCGCGGGAGCGCTACCGGATCCGTGCACGCGTTTCTCGGAATACCTTATGCGGCAGCGCCATTGGGTGCCGAACTGTTCCAGGCGCCCGGCCCCGCGCCCACCTGGGATGACGAACGGGACGCCACCCGATTCGGCCCCACCGCACCGCAGCTGGGCTATCCGGAGCCCCTGCGCTCGATTCTGCACAACCCGATCATCGAGGGGCCCGAGTTCCTCAATCTCAATGTGTGGACGCCCGATCCGACCGCCTCGGGTCTGCCGGTCATGGTCTGGATCCACGGTGGGGCGTTCCGCGTCGGTTCCAGCGCGGTCTCGGTGTACAACGGGCATGCGTTCGCCCGGGACGGTGTTGTCCTGGTCAGCCTCAACTACCGGTTGGGCGCGATCGGTTTCGCCGCCCTCGAAGGCACGCCCGCCAATCGCGGCATCCTCGACCAGATCGCCGCGCTGGAGTGGGTCCGCTACAACATCGCCGCCTTCGGTGGAGACCCCGCGCAAGTCACCCTCTTCGGCGAATCCGCGGGCGCGATGAGCGTCGCCACGCTGCTCGCGTCGCCCCTGACCACCGGCCTGTTCCAGCGCGCAATCATCCAGAGCGGCAACGGATCCATCGCCTCCACCCTCGACGACGCCCGCCTCGTCGCCACCGACTTCGCCGGACGGCTCGACACCACCCCCGAGGCCGCCGAAATCCCCGCCCTCCTCGAAGCAGAGCGAAACCTGGTCCTCGACTTCACCCTTCGCCAGGACCCGGCCCGCTGGGGCCGATCCACCCTCACCGCCAGTCTCGGCCTGATGGCCTTCCTCCCTACCATCGACAACCACGTCCTCACCCAACTCCCCGTCGATGCGATCGCCGCGGGCGCAGCCCACGACATCCCCCTCATCATCGGCACCACCGCCGACGAATTCCGCCTCTACACCGCGCCCGCCGGCCTCACCCTCACCCCCGATTCCCTCACCAATGTCCTCAGCGCCCGCGGCCTGGACCCCACCGTCGTCGACACCTATTCGGCCAACCGCCCCAACGCAACTCCCGGCGACCTCCTGGCCGCCATCCTCACCGACTGGGCCTTCCGCGTCCCCGCCACCCGCCTCGCCGAAGCGGCCACCACCGCCCACGTCTACGAATTCGCCTGGCCCACACCCCACCTCGACCTCCGCGCCTGCCACGCCAGCGAAATCGCCTTCGTCTTCGACACATTGACCGCCGAAGGCACCACAATGATGCTCGGCCCCCACACCCCACCCCAAACCCTGGCATCCGAAATCCACCACACCTGGACCGATTTCGCCCACGCCCGCACCCCCTGGCCCCCTTACAACCCAACCACCCGACAAGTAATGACCTTCAACACCCCACGCTCCCAACTAATCTCAAACCCCCGCCCCGACGAACTAGCCCTCTGGACCTGACCGCTCGGACGTTTCACGCACACCAGCTTTTCGAGACGTGCTCGATTTGCCGGTCATATCGTGCACGGCGAAATGGGAAGTGCGCCGCATGCGACACCGTCGGCAATGGTCGGCGGAATTGCGAAACCTCTTGAATGGCAGCAGGTAGAACGCGGCACGCGGCGTTATGCGTAAAACGCGCAAAGCGGGCATTACCGCTTCCGGAGCGGGATGGCCACGGGTTTGAGTCGAGCGAAAATCAAGGGTAGCGCTGGGGTGGGATCGGGTCGTATCGTGGCTCGGCTCGATGGTGTGTGGCTATCGTGGACGCGGCAGCAGCCGCGCTCGCATTCTGAGGATCACAAAGGAGTATGCCCGTGAACGTAGACCTGTCCGGCGCGCAGTGGTTCAAGAGCCGTCGCAGTGGTGCCTCCAAGGATTGCGTGGAGGTGGCCTTCATCGAAGGTGGCGCGGTCGGTGTCCGGGACTCGAAGAACCCCACCGGACCGGCCCTGGTGTTCGCCCCCGAAGCCTGGGACGCCTTCACCACACGGGTAGCCGACGGCGACTTCGACCGCGCATAACTCCACCCTCAGCCAGCCGTCGAGCCCGACTCCAAGAGTCGGGCTCGACCCCTGCGAACACCGCTCATGCGTAAGAGTTGTCGGGAATCAGGCTCGGATTTCGGGCGGGTGAATTCGCCCGGTTGGGTAGATGGGCTCTGGTCGGTCTTCGAAGAGGTAGTCGCGGAAGGCTTGTAGGTAGTCGTCTAGTTGTTGTTGATCGTCGAACCTGATCTCGGTGGGGTCGGACCATTCGGCGGGGGTTGGATGCCAAGTGATCATGAAGTCGAGGGCTTCGCGCATCATCAACGCGTATGCCGAGTCCCGGGCGACGTTGCCACGGACCACCGGGGCGGCGGTCGGCATCGAGGCGCAGTACCGGGCGGAGTGCATCCAGACGAGTGGCCAGAGGAGGCCGCCGATGTGCGGGATTTCGTCCCACCACGTGGCCTGTGCGCCAAGGGTTTCGCTTGCTCGCGCTCGGCCGAGGGGTGCTGCGATCGGTGTCGGAAGGTCGAAGTGCTCACCGGTTCGGCTGACGGAGCGCAGGGTCGGGCCGGTTCGGAGATTGTCGGCGGGGTACCAGACGCCTCGCCATACCGGGACGCCGACAAAGGGTGGGTTCACCGGGAGTGGTTCGGCCAGTGAGACATCGACCGTTATGCGGCGTACCGGTGGCAACGAGCCGCCGTGGGCCAGGGCGGCGACGAGGGTCAGGCAATCTCGCGCGTCGTATCCGGTGACACCCACGCCTTGCTCCAGTGGTGGCCATTGACAATACGAGCCGTTCGCCGGCAGATCGAACTCGATCCAGAATCGCCGTACCGTTGACATGCGCGATTCCTCCGATCGATCTGTGGCACCGGACGAATGATGCCAGCGTCGATCGATGACAGCCACACGATTATTCGGGTCCACAGCGTTGGCCGAGGCCCCGCTCATCCGACCGGGTCGGCGCGAACGGTCAGGTTTCGGTAAGCCCCGCGGCGGTCAGCGTGAGGTGGTGGATCAAGGTCTCGGCCGCGGCGTCGGCATCGCGAGCCAGCGCCGTTTCCTCCAACCTGCGGTGTTCCACAGACCCGTCCCGGCCGGGATTGCGCTGCCCGGACCAGCGCCGGGCCAACTCGCTCGCGATCCACATGCGATCGAAAGTCTCCAGCAGGAACGGATTCCCGCAACCTTCCAACAGCGTGCGGTGGAAGACCCGGTGCGCCTCGGACCACTCTTCGGTGTAGAACTCGCCGCCGTCCGGCACGAACGGCGGCGTGCGCGCCAGCCGATGGTGCGCGGCACGCACACGCGCCTCCCAGTCGATGTCGCCGCGCTCGATGGACATCCGCAGCATCGCCGGCTCGATGGTCCGGCGCGCCTCTGCGATCTCCTGCCAGCGACGATCGGAGAAGGCCGGGACGGCGAAGCCTCGATTGTGCAGCCGATCGGCGAGCCCCTCACCGACCACCCGCACCAGCGCTTCCCGCACGACGGCGAGGCTCACGCCCTGTTCCTTGGCGAGGTCCTGGGGTTTGAGCGCCGCACCGGGCGCGTACTCCCCACGCATGATCGCGTCCCGCAGGTGCAGGTAGATCTGCTCGCTGAGCATCTGTTTCCCCGACGAGGTCGAGGCAGCAGCCGTCCTGGTCATGCACCGAGTATAGACGATCTGGCAGATAATCGATTATTAGTGCTATGGTCGATCTAGCGGTCACACCGCCGATCTCCACGCACGGCTTGAAAGGAACGACGCGATGAGCGCCAACAACCCCTTCGCCCGCCTACCCGAGGCGGCCACCTTCACGGTCACCAGCAACACCGTCACCAACGGCGGCGCCTGGTCACCCGAGCAGCACTCCGCCGGCGCCCCCGGCGGCAAGGACACCTCCCCGCACCTGTCCTGGAGCGGAGCTCCGGAGGGCACGAAGAGCTACGCCGTCACCGTCTACGACCCCGATGCCCCGACGGGCTCCGGGTTCTGGCACTGGGCGGTCGCCGACATCCCGGCCACGGTCACCGAATTGCCCGAGGGCGCGGGCGACGACACCGGATCGGGCCTGCCCGAAGGCGCGTACCAGATCCTCAATGACGCACGCGCAGCACGCTTTCTGGGCGCGGCCCCGCCGGCCGGTCACGGCAAGCACCGCTACTTCGTCGTGGTGCACGCCCTCGACGTCGACACCATCGGCGTCGCGGCCGACGCCACCCCGGCCATCCTCGGCTTCACCATGTCCGGCCACATCCTCGGCCGCGCGGTCCTGACCGCCACGGCGGAAACCCTTCCGGCAGGCGAAGTTCCAGCACCGGACACCGATCGGGTCGAGGTCTCCCGTCTCATCCCCGCCGCCCCCGACGCCATCTTCGCGGTCCTCACCGACCCGAACGGCCACGTGGACATCGACGCCTCGGGCATGCTCCTCGACGCCGAAGGCAAGCCGGTCACCCAGGCCGGCGACCGCTTCCTGGTCCACATGGACCGAGAAGCCTTGGGCGACTTCCCCCTCGGCAAGTACGACGTCGAGGTCGTCATCACCAAGTTCACCGCGGACCAGGAGATCGCCTGGACCGTCGAGGGTCAGATCCGCCCGCCGGTCCGCCACATCTACGGCTACCGGCTGGAGCCGACCGAAGACGGCACCCTGGTCACCTCCTACTACGACTGGTCCGAGATCGACGAAAAATGGCGCGAGCGCCTCACTTTCCCGGTGGTCCCCGAGTCCGCCCTCAAGGCCACCCTCGGCATCCTGGAGCGCACCGTCCGCCGCCGCGCCGCCGAATGACGCCGATTACGATGCCGGGGAATCCAACACAAGGAGCGGCTTGATGGAAGCAACGTTCGATGTGGCCGCCCTGGTCGGCCACCACTACCGGGCCGAGGACTATTACGAGGTCGGCCGGGAGAAGATCCGCGAATACGCCCGCGCGGTACAGGATTTCCATCCGGTGCACTGGAGCGAGGACGCGGCCGACGAACTCGGCTACCCGGGCCTGGTCGCGCCGACCACGTTCGTCTCGATCCCCGCGATGCTGGCCAACCGCAAGCTGTTCGAGACCGTCATCACCGGTTACGACGTATTCGTGCAGACCGACCAGGTTTTCGAGATGTACCAGCCGGTGGTCACCGGCGACCGGCTGATCAGCGACGTCGAGCTCGCCTCGGTGCGCCGGGTGGCGGGCAATGACCTGCTCACCATCAAGAACACCTTCACCGACCAGACCGGCAAGGTCGTGCAGGTCATGCACACGACCGTCGCGGGCGTCACCGGTGCCGACGTCGCCGCCGGAATCGGCGACGCGATCGAGCGCGTGGTCATGCACGGCATCGAAATCCCGTCCCGGGCAACGATGTCCGAGCAGCCGATCGAATCGAAGCCGACCTCGGTGACCGATCCGACCCTGTCCGAGGTCTCCCGAAAGCGCGCACCGCGCACCGCGATCCGCTTCGAGGACCTCAACGTCGGCGATGAACTCCCCACGCGGGTAACCCAACTCACGCGGGGCGACCTGGTGAACTATGCCGGCGTGGCCGGCGACGCCAACCCCATCCACTGGCACGACGATGTCGCCTCGCTCACCGGCCTGCCCGACGTGATCGCGCACGGCATGCTCACCATGGGCCTCGGCGCGGGCTTCGTCACCGGCTGGCTCGGCGACCCCGGCGCCGTGACCAGGTACGGCGTCCGTCTCTCCAACTACACCGTCATCGACGCGCGCTCGTCCGGCAGTGTGGAATTCAGCGGGCGGATCAAGTCACTGGATCCGGAGACCAGGACCGCCGTCGTCGTGATCGTCGCGAAGTCGGCGGGCCGCAAGGTCTTCGGTCTCGCCACGGCCAACGTCCGCCTGGCCTGACGCCACCCACCGGTCCGGCGACACGCACCGAAGTGCACTGCTGGACAAGTGATCACCGGGAACCGGTGCACTTGGCGTCTCGCCCGACGCCAGCACCAGTTCCCGGTGATCGTTCGACCGACTATTTCCGCGTCCGCGAGGACTTCTTCGGCGCGCCTACGTACTGCGCGAGATGCTCACCGGTGAGCGTGGAACGATCGGCAACCAACTCCGCCGGGGTGCCCTCGAAGACGATCTTGCCGCCATCGTGACCGGCCCCCGGCCCGAGGTCGATGATCCAGTCGGCGTGCGCCATCACGGCCTGATGGTGCTCTATGACGATCACCGACTTACCCGACTCGACCAGCCGATCCAGCAGGGCCAGCAGGTTTTCCACATCGGCGAGGTGCAGCCCGGTGGTCGGCTCGTCGAGGACGTAGACGCCGCCCTTGTCGCCCATGTGCGTGGCCAGCTTCAGCCGCTGCCGCTCGCCGCCGGACAGCGTGGTCAGCGGCTGGCCGATGGTCAGGTACCCGAGGCCGACGTCGGCAAGTCGCTCGAGGATGGCATGCGCGGCCGGAATGCGCGCCTCCCCCGACCCGAAGAACTCCTCGGCTTCGGCCACCGACATCGCCAGCACCTCGCTGATGTCGCGCCCGCCGAGGTGGTAGTCCAGCACCGAGGCGTCGAATCGCTTGCCCTCGCACACCTCACAGGTGCTCGCGGTGCCCGCCATCATCCCGAGATCGGTGTAGATGACGCCCGCCCCGTTGCAATTCGGGCACGCACCTTCGGAATTGGAGCTGAACAGCGCCGGCTTCACGTCGTTGACCTTCGCGAACGCCTTGCGGATCGGTTCGAGCAGCCCGGTGTAGGTCGCCGGATTGCTGCGCCGGGAACCGCGGATCGGCGTCTGATCGACCGCGATCACCCCTTCCGCGGCGGGTACCGACCGATGCACCAGCGAACTCTTGCCGGAACCAGCAACACCGGTGATGACGCAGAGCACCCCGAGCGGGATATCGACGTCCACATTCTGGAGGTTGTTCGCCGACGCGCCCCGAATTTCCAACGCGCCCTTGGGCTCTCGTACCGACTCCTTGAGCGCCGCCCGATCGTCGAAGTGACGTCCGGTGATGGTTCCGCTGTCCCGCAGCCCCTCGACGGTCCCCTCGAAACAGACTGTGCCGCCACCGGATCCGGCGCCGGGACCGAGATCCACGACGTGGTCGGCGATGACGATGGTCTCCGGCTTGTGCTCGACGACGAGCACCGTGTTGCCCTTGTCCCGCAACTGCAACAGCAGATCGTTCATCCGCTGGATATCGTGCGGGTGCAGCCCGATGGTCGGCTCGTCGAACACGTAGGTGACGTCGGTGAGCGCCGACCCGAGATGCCGAATCATCTTGACCCGCTGCGCTTCACCGCCGGACAGCGTGCCCGACGGACGTTCCAGCGAGAGGTAGCCGAGCCCGATCTCGACGAACGAATCCAGGGTGTGCACCAGCGAATCGAGCAACGGCTTGACCGATGGTTCGTCCAGTGCGCGCACCCATTCCACGAGATCGCGGATCTCCATCGAGCACAGGTCGGCGATGTTCTTGCGCTTGATCTTCGACGACCTGGCCTCGGCGCTGAGCCGGGTCCCGTCGCAGTCCGGACAGGTGGCGAAGGTGACCGCGCGGTCGACGAACGCGCGGATGTGCGGCTGCATCGACTCCCGGTCCTTGGCCAGGAACGACTTCTGGATCTTCGGGATCAGCCCCTCGTAGGTGAGGTTGACGCCGTCGACCTTGACCTTGACCGGCTCCTTGTAGAGGAAGTCGTTGAGTTCCTTCTTGGTGTACTTGCGGATCGGCTTGTCCGGGTCGACGAAGCCGGACTCGGCGTAGACCCGCACGGTCCAGAAGCTGTCGGATTTCCAGCCGGGAATGGTGAACGCACCCTCGGTCAGCGATTTGGAGTCGTCGTAGAGCTGGGTGAGGTCGATGTCGGAGACCGAGCCGCGTCCCTCGCAGCGCGGGCACATGCCGCCGGTGATCTTGAAGCTGCGGCGTTCCCGGACAGTCCGGCCGGCGCGCTCGATGCTGACCGCGCCCGCGCCGCTGATCGAGGCGACATTGAACGAATACGCCTGCGGCGAGCCGATATGCGGCTTGCCGAGCCGGCTGAACAGGATGCGCAGCATCGCGTTCGCGTCGGTCGCGGTGCCGACGGTGGAGCGCGGATCGGAACCCATTCGCTGCTGATCGACGGTGATCACCGTGGTCAGCCCCTCGAGCACATCGACCTCGGGGCGCGCCAGCGTCGGCATGAAGCCCTGCACGAACGAGCTGTAGGTCTCGTTGATCAGCCGCTGCGACTCCGCGGCGATGGTGCTGAACACCAGCGAGCTCTTGCCCGAGCCGGAGACGCCGGTGAACACCGTCAGCCTGCGCTTCGGGATCTCGATGCTGACATCCTGCAAGTTGTTCACCCGCGCGCCGTGCACGCGGATCAGGTCGTGACTGTCGGCAACGGGTTGCGCGGGCGCTTTCGTGCCCTTCTTCGAGGCGGTGGTCATCGTGTCTCCATCTAACCGGTGATCGGTGCTGTCAGGCGGCGTTCGGGCGAAGGTTGCGCCGCTTGGCGCGGTAAGGCTGGACGTACATGTACAAACCGGTGCCCATCAGCAAGAACAGCGGCGGCAGCGGCAGATAGAACAGCCAGACCGCGGTCTCGGTCAAGCCGAAGGCCGCGCCGATGAACGCGAGCACGACGGTCGCGGTGAAGATGAGCGACAGCAGACGGTGCAGCTGCCGATTTCGCTTGCTCCAGGCCATGATGTCATTTCCTTTCCAGTTCGGAGGCTATCCGGCAGTTACCGCGGCAGGCAGCGAACACGCTGAACTGGAGCCTGGTCCAGCGCGGTGGGCGCTGCGCCGTCTGCGTTCGGTGAGCTGACTCAGCTCTGCTGCTGGATCCGGACCATGTTGCCGGCCGGATCGCGGAACGCGCAGTCGCGCACGCCGTAGGGCTGGTCGGTCGGTTCTTGGACCACCTCGGCGTCGGCGGCCTGCAAACGTTCGAAGGACCCGTCGAGGTCCTTGGTTGCCAGCACGATGCTGCCGTAGGTGCCCTTGGCCATCATCTCGTCGACGGTGCGGCGCTCGTCGTCGGTGAGGCCGGGGGTGGCCTCCGGCGGGAACAGGACGATGGAGGTGCCGGGCTGATCGGCGGGTCCGACCGTGATCCAGCGCAGCGCGTTGTAGCCGACGTCGTTGCGGACCTCGAAGCCGAGGGTGTCGCGATAGAACGCGATGGCGGCGTCCGGGTCGTTCTGCGGAAGGAAGCTCGCGTGAATGGTGATGTTCATGCTGATCAGGCTAATTCCGGGGCAGCCGCCTGCGCTTCTCGATTCCTGATCGGTCTGGTGACCTGTTTGGCCACGCACGACGGCATGCCCGCGGTCGACTCCGCCGCGTCGCGTTTGTAGGCGCTCGGCGGGACCCCGACCAGCTCGGTGAAGCGGGTGCTGAACGTGCCCAGCGACGAGCAGCCGACCGCGAAACAGACCTCGGTGACGCTCAGGTCGCCGCGGCGCAGCAACGCCATCGCGCGCTCGATGCGCCGGGTCATCAGATAGCTGTAGGGCGCCTCGCCGTACGCGAGCTTGAACTGCCGACTGAGGTGACCGGCCGACATGTGCGCGTCGCGGGCCAGGGCCTCAACGTCGAGGGGTTGCGCGTACTCCCGGTCGATCCGATCACGCACCCGGCGCAGCCGCGCGAGGTCGCGCAGGTGCGACGCGTCGGCGGAACTGCTGGTCATGGGTCCGATCGTGCCATGTCGCGTCGGAGTTGCCCAGCGGGGTCGTCGCGGCATATATATTTGCGGCCGCGGTTCGAATTCGCGGCGAGTTTCGTTCTACCCGTGCCGCGAGAACTTAATGGACCTTAATTCTATGGGGATGCACCGCGTCGTTCGATACGACAGTATCGACGGTCGTGACCGCTTATCTCGACCCCGAATCACCAACGCTCGAACAGTTACTCGATGATGCCGCATTGATGTCTTTCGAACATCAAGACCACTGCGTCCAGGTACTCGGTGAGCATCGATGGCAGGTCGGTTATGAACCGCCGCGGTTCGAGTTCTTCGGCGATCACCCGTTGGCGTGCAAGCGGTTTCACGTGCTGGGCACGGCGGCGCCGAGGCCGCGCAGCTGGCTCTGGAGTTGGGCGAACAACGATTGGTATCCGCCGGAGCTGACCGAGCTGGCCCGGTCGGTGCGCGATTACGGTCTGCGGCACGGGATTTCGGCGTTGCACACGGCCGAGGTGCCGTTCGCGCGGCTGCCCGGATCGCCGACCGAGGCGAGCCGGGTCACCTGGCTGATGGGCGAGCTGGCCAAGGCGGTGTCCGGCAGTTGGACCTGGTACAGCTGCGATGTCGGCGGCGGCACGCGGCTCGCGGTGCTGATCGAGCATCCCGATCTGACGCTGCCCGCCCCGGATCTGCCGCGGGTCCGGCGCGTGCTCGATTGGGCGCTCGAGCTCGGCGTGCCCGACCACAAGCGCATTCTGTTCAGCTACGCCATGCAGCGGGGACTGGACCCACGGTTCAACCAGGACGCCTCGAAGCTGCGCATGACCAGTCCCGGCGTCCAGGTCGTCATCACGTTCAACGAGAACGGTCACATCACGGGGATGTCGTCGTCGCGCGGCACCGCCACCATCGGGTAGCCCCGGGTTAATCGCTGGCGTCGACGATTCGACCGGCTAGGATCGGTGACGCGGCGTTGACGAGCGTGACGAACTCCGAGCCGCGTCGGCCGGTCACCGACTGAGAAAATCGACCAGCCAGAGGCAGCGAGCAGCACGCTGCGAAGGTGTGGTGGCACCGCGACGGACCCGATCGCCCACACCTCCCGGGGATAGCTACCAGGAGGTGAAACTGATGCCACGCACTCTTTGTTCGGCCCTGCCGACCACTCGACCACGTAGCGGCCCGGTGACCATCGAGGGATGGATACACCGGCGCCGGCAACTCGCGAACGTCACATTCGTTGTGCTGCGCGACCGTTCCGGATTCGCGCAGATCGTGGTGACCGATCCCCTGGTCCGCGAACAGGTTTCGGGCCTGCCGGAGGAAACCGTGGTTCGGGTGACCGGGACGGCGCTCGAGAACGCCAAGGCACCCGGCGGAATCGAAATCATCGACCCGGCAGTGCATCCGCTCGGCGCGCCCGCCGAGCCGCCGCCGGTCGAGCTGTGGCGACCCAGCCTCGGCGTCACCCTGCCGACCGCCCTCGACCATGCCGCGATCACCTGGCGGCATCCCGCCCGGCAGGCGGTGTGGCAGATCGCGGCCGCCTCCATGTCGGGCTTCCGTCGTCACCTCGACGGCGCCGGATTCACCGAGGTCACGACGCCGAAGATCGTCGGCCAATCGACCGAGTCCGGCGCAAACGTGTTCACGCTGGACTACTTCGGCTCGACGGCCTACCTCGCGCAGTCCCCGCAGCTGTACAAGCAGATGCTCACCGGCGTCTTCGAACGGGTCTACGAGGTCGGCCCGGTCTTTCGCGCCGAACCGCACGACACCGCCCGGCACCTCGCCGAATATGTCTCCCTCGACGTCGAATTCGGCTTCATCCGCGACCACCGCGACGTACTCGCCCAGCTGCGTGCCGTTCTCGCCGCCATGGTCGATTCGATCGGCGAAAAGGCCGGGGCCGCAGTGCGAACCGTGGGCGCCGAGCTGCCGTTCGTGCCCGAGCAGATCCCGGTCATCCACTTCCGCGAGGCCCTGGAACTGGTCGGCGCAGCACCGACCGAACCCGACCTCGCACCCGAGCACGAACGCTTCCTCGGCAAGTGGGCGAAGGCGCAATTCGACTCGGATTTCCTTGCGGTAGAGGGATATCCGGCGGTCAAACGCCCCTTCTACACGCATCCGCAGCCGAGCGACCCGCGCTGGACGAACTCCTTCGACCTGCTCTTCCGCGGGCTCGAATTGGTCACCGGCGGCCAACGGCTGCACAACCACGCCGACTACCTCGAGGCACTGGCGTCCCGCGGCGAAGACCCCGCCGAATACGCCCCCTACCTCGAAGCCATGCGCCACGGCATGCCCCCGCACGGCGGCTTCGCCATCGGCCTGGAACGGTGGGTCACCCGCCTCATCGAAGCCGACAACATCCGCCACGCCACCCTGTTCCCCCGGGACCTACACCGCCTCCGCCCCTGACCCTCGATCAGGACATCCCCGTGGCGCACCCCGTGTTTCGCCGCTGGGATGTCCCGATCGAGACACTGGCGGTACGGTGGTGGCCAGCGGTTTCGGCGGCGTGGCGAGAGTGGGGAAGATGACGATCATGAGTAGGTCCATACGGCGGCTCGAGCCGGGCAGCCGAGACACACAGGTGTTCGGCGAACCGTATGAAACCGCCGATGGTTCCACCGTCATCACCGTCACCAGGGCCGGCGGCGGACCGTTCGCGACGACGCCGCTCGGCATCTTCGTCATCCATGACGGCAAGGTGTCCTGGGAGTCGGCGATCGACACCACGCGCGTCGCTTTGTTCGCCGAGTTCATCGGGCTGGCGGCGGCGGTGATCGCCACCCTCGCAGTGTTCCGCCGGCCGCCGTGGCCCGATCTGTCCGCCAACGGGTTGAGCGCGATGCGAAATCTCAAGTCGGCGTGGAAATAACGCCGGACTTTCAGTGCGTTTCGTAGACGTAGCAACCGAATCCGTCGACCCGCGCCGGCAGTGACGCCTCGCCGTAGGCATTACCGCCGGATTGCCCCTCGCAGACCGCGATGATGTCGGGCTTCGGCTGCACGCCGCGCTGGTGCAGCTTGAACTTCTGCTTGATCTGACCGGCCTCAGGTGCGCCGTTGTTCGCCTGGCAGTTCCCGGACCCCTTCGCGCCGACCTCCTCCGGCTCCTCGATGGAGTCGCAGATGTAGGTCCACTGCTCCTCGGCGGTGGCGGCCGAGGCGAGAGCGGTCAGACCGGCAGCCGCCGCGACGAACAAGATTGCGAGGGTGACGATCCGGGCCGGGCGAAAGCGCATGACAATCCCCATTCTGTACGGTGTCGTTCCAGGCGATAGCGCGAACCGTAGCGGAATAGGACGCGGCTTTGCCCGATTTCCACCGGGTGTCGCGAGCGAATCATCGACCATTGAAAAGCCGGAGCGAAACTCCATAAAAGCCGTCGGCGAATATCGGCAATTCCGGCGGAACTAATGTTTGTCGAAGTCGCGCGTCGGGTAAAGACGCGCCGAACTCATCCGGCAATCAGCAGGTTTCACGCCAAGCGTCGAGTTCGCGGTTCTTCCGGATAGAAGACAGCCCGAGCCGGGCCGAGTCCGCGCAGAACTCGGTGAGCTTCAGCTTGTACTCCGCGTGGAACACCGGCTTGCCCGCCTCGATGAACGGCGTCAGCTTGTCGCAGGTCGCCCGTTCCTCGAAGCACTGCTCGTTGACCGAGAAGTCGAACAGACCGGCCAGCGTCGACACCTGGTCCAGATCGTTCTTCAACCCGATGGCCAGACCGCGATCGTGCGCGAGACCCGCCAGCATGCGGTTGTACGCCAACTGATCGGCGGCGGTGATCTTCAGATCGCCGGTGTCCTGGTTGTGCAGATCGGCCCAGTCCGGTTCGACGCCGTCGAAGCCCTTCTGCTTGCACAGATCCATCCGCTTCGCCATCAGCGGCTTCAGCACGTCGATCTGTTTGACGTCGAGCCAGCGCTCGTCGTCCCACTCCGGGACCGGGCCGCTCTTCACGCTGTCCGGGAAGTCGCCCGCGTCCGGCCGGTAGGGCTCCCACGAGCCGCCCGACATGTAGCAGATCACCTTCCGCCCCTGGTCGTGCAGGGTTTTCACGGTCGCCGCCGGGTTCTCGAACAGGTCGATGTCGTAGACCTGGGCGTTGATCGAGGTGTCGACCGGCTCGTTGTGCAGCTGCCACTGCCAGGTGAGCCCCTTCTCCGGGTGCCACCACGGGCCCGGATCCGCCGCCGCGGAACCGAACGAGCACACCGCGACAACCGTGGCGACGGCGGCGAAGACGGTCGTGCGTAGCGAGGTTCGAGCGAAAGCCATACCGGCACAGTAGAACCAGGCCCGCCGATCCGTTAGATGAAGTTCGTACTGTTCAGCGGACGGCCGCCAATCGTCCGCCGATATATGCGGACTCGAAATCGAGATTTTCGGCCAGATACTGGAACTTGACACAGCGCTGTGTCAGGATTCGTTCATGTCCACCGTCCTCCGCCCGTTCCGCGGGGTCAGCGCCGAACAGCGGCTGGCCCAGCGGCGCGCCGACCTGCTCGATGCGGGCCTCGACGAGATCGCCGAGGTCGGGGTCGCGAAGCTGCGGATGAGTTCGGTCTGCGAGCGGGCGGGCTTGACCCAGCGGTACTTCTACGAGCACTTCCGCAACCGCGACGAGCTGCTGGACGCCCTGCACGAGACGATGATCAGCGACCTGATCACCCGCACCGTCGCGGCCGTCGAGGCGGAGCCGCTGGATCTGAAGGTGCGGGCCCGGGTGGCCGTCACGACCTTCCTGGATTTCTTCACCGAGGAACCGCGCCGCGCTCGCCTCTATACCGAAGGCGCTACCTTGCCCGCCCTCGCGACCCGCAAAGCCGAGGGCATCCGCCGCTATGCCGAACAGGCGGCGCGTCAGGTCTGCGCCGTCTACGGGGAGACCGACGCCAAGACCCAAGCCCGCATCGCCCTCGCCGCGTTGGTGGTGGTGAACGGCAACGCCGTGGTCACCCTCGCCTGGCACAACGGCGAAATCGACACGCCCAGAGACGAATACATCGATCTGCTCGCCCAGATCTTCGTCGACGCCCTGGTCGGCGTCCATCAGCACTGACCCGACCCCTCGAGCCAGGAGATACCTATGCCCACCTTCGCGTCCGCCGCACCGACCCTATGCGCGGCCTTCCAAGCCACCGTCGCCCGCAACCCGGACAAGGTCGCGGTGCGCACCCTCGGCAACCGGATCACGCTGACCTACCGCGAGTGGGACGAGCAAGTCCGTTCGCTGGCCGCCGGATTCGCCGCCCTCGGGGTCGGGCACGGCGATCGGGTCGCGTTGCTGATGACCAACCGGCCGGAGTTCTATCCGATCGACGTCGCCCTGCAACACCTCGGCGCGACCCCGTTCTCGGTCTACAACACCTCCTCCCCCGAGCAGCTGAACTACCTGCTCACCGACTCGGCCGCGACCGTCGTCGTCTGCGAAAAGCAGTACGCCGCCACCGTTTTCGCGAGCCAGGACGGCGCCCGCGCCGAGCACGTGGTGTGCATCGACGGCGCACCGGAGGGCACGATCACCCTGGACGCGGTCAAGGCCCGCGGGCTCGACGGCTTCGACTTCGACTCCGCTTGGCGCGCAGTGCAACCCGACGACGCGCTCACCCTCATCTACACCTCCGGCACCACCGGCAGCCCGAAGGGCGTGCAGCTCACCCACGCCAACATGATGGCCATGGTCGACGGCACCGAGCGACTGGCCGGCGCCACCCCGGACGAGCGGATGGTCTCCTTCCTGCCCTCGGCGCACGTGGCCGACCGCTGGTCGGGGCTCTACATCCTGGAGGTGCTCGGCAACCAGCTGACCACCGTCGCCGACCGCGCCGAGTTCGCCGCGACCCTGGCCGACGCCCGCCCGACCGTGTTCGGCGCGGTCCCGCAGGTCTGGCAGAAGCTCAAGGGCGGCATCGAGGCCAAGGTCGCCGAGGCGACGGGAGTCAAAGCGGCACTGGCGAAGTGGGCGTTGAACGTGGGCCGGACCGCGTCCGACGCGCGCCTCGACGGCAGGCCGGTCCCGGCGATCCTCGCCCTTCAGGAACGCCTGGCCGACGCGCTCGTCCTGTCGAAGCTGCGCGCCGCGGTCGGCCTGGCCGACGTGCGCCTCGCCCTCTCCGGCGCCGCCCCCATCGCCTCGGACGTGCTGCGTTTCTTCAACGGCGTCGGCATCGCCGCCTCCGACGCGTGGGGCATGTCGGAGCTGTCCGGCATGGCCACGATGAGCCCGCCCGGGCAGGTGCGCCTCGGCACCGTCGGAAAGATCGTGCCCGGCAACGAGATCCGGATCGCCGAGGACGGCGAGGTGCTGGTGCGCGGCCCGATCGTGATGAAGGGCTACCTGAACAAGCCCGAGCAGACCGCCGAGGCGATCGACGCCGACGGCTGGGTGCACAGCGGCGATATCGGCGCCCTCGACGCGGACGGCTTCCTGAAGATCGTCGACCGCAAGAAGGAACTCATCATCAACGCGGGCGGAAAGAACATGTCGCCCAGCAATATCGAGAACTGGATCAAGGCGTTCGCACCGATGATCGGCCAGGCCGTGGCGATCGGCGACAACCGCAAATACAACGTCGCGCTCATCGCGCTCGACCCCGACGCGGCCGCCGCCTACGCGGACAAGGCCGGAGTCGCGCTCGACGCCGCCGTGCTCGCCAAGGATCCCGGCATCCAGCAGATCGTGGCCGACGCTGTCGCCCAGGCGAATTCGAAGCTGTCCCGGGTCGAGCAGATCAAGAAGTTCACCATCGTGCCGGACTTCTGGCAGCCGGGCAGCGAGGTGCTGACCCCGACCATGAAGCTGCGCCGCAAACCGATCAATGCGCGCTACGCCGCCGACATCGACGACCTCTATTCCTGAACCGTGCCGCCGGCCACATCGTGGCTACTCGTATGCTCTGTGCGCAGTCGCGACGAGGGAGATGGAGGATCCATGGCGGATCGGGAAGTACTGACCTGGGATTTGTTCGGTTCGGCGAGCCGGGAGTTGGCGACCACGATCGCGGACGACGGGTTCGAGCCCGACCTGATCCTGTCCATCGCCCGCGGCGGGTTGTTCGTGGCCGGCGCGCTCGGCTACGCGCTGGACGTGAAGAACCTGCACGTGATGAACGTCGAGTTCTACACCGGCATCGACCAGCGCCTGGACCTGCCGGTCATGTTGCCGCCGGTGCCGCAGGCGGTCGACCTGGCCGGGGCGACCGTGCTGGTCGCCGACGACGTGGCCGACACCGGCGCCACGCTCAAGCTGGTACGCGACTTCTGCGAAGACCACGTGGCCGAGGTCCGCTGTGCGGTGATCTATCAGAAGCCGCGTTCGGAGGTCGACTGCGAATACGTGTGGAAGCACACCGATCGCTGGATCAACTTCCCGTGGTCCACCGAGCCGCCGGTGGTGCAGCGGCAGGTCAAGGTGCTCGACGCGTAAGCGCGCTCAGTGTTCCTTGCGCGCGCAGGAGACCGCGTCGAGGCGCTCGCCGAGCGCGTTCACCTGGTCGCGCAGGGCGATGAGATCGTCGAGCGGGTAGCCGACCGAGGCCATCACCGACTCGATCATCTCCTTCGCCTGGCGCTGCAAGGCGAGACCCGCTTCGGTCGCGCGCAGTTCGACCGAGCGGCGGTCGTGCGCGCTGCGCACGCTCTCCACGAAGCCGTGCGACTGTAGTCGCTGGATCAACGGCGAGACGGTGCCGTAGTCCAGGCGCAGTTGTTCGCCGAGCTCCTTCATCGTCATCCCGGGCCGTTCCCACAGCGCCAGCAGGGCCAGGTATTGCGGGTAGGTGATCTCCATCGCCTCGAGGAACGGCCGGTAGGCGGCGGTCATCGAGCGCGAGGTGGAGTACAGGGCGAAACACAGCTGGTTCGCCAGCGACAGCAGGTCGTGATCGGAATCCCCGGCGGTTGCGGTGGTGCCCGGCGCTGCGGCCGGTTCGACACGCACCGCGGAACTGGGATGCGCTACTTCGGGCATTCAATCACCTTACGCCAGCAAGTTTGCCGCTGCTCATGGGCTATTCCGGTGTCTGCGAGACGGTTCGGGCGGCGCTGCCGGGAGGTTGCCCGCCGGACACCGCGGTGCCGGGGGCGAGACTCCCGGCGCCGGCGGCCGTCCTCGCGCGGGCCTTGCGCCTGATCCCAGCGACGCAGCCGTCTGCACGGTCGAAAACCACTGCTGGGCAGCGTTTCTGGGCGGTGCCGTCGAATTAGGATCTTGCTGAGGCAATCAGTGGATCACCCCCTGCTCCTTCTCTACAGTGACGCAGACATCCGATGAATTGGGGGGTTAGTTGCGGTCGCGCTGGTATCGATTCTCGAGCGATCGCTGGAGCACGTTCGGCCTCGTAGTAGTCGTGTTCTTCGTCGTGGTCGCCGCTTTCGCGCCGCTGATCAACGGTCTGCTCGACATAGATCCGTACACCTTCCACGCCGAGACCCTCGACGCGCAGAGCGTCCCGTCCGGCAGTTTCGGCGGCGCGAGCACCGCGCACCCGCTGGGGGTCGAGCCGCTGACCGGTCGAGATCTGTTGGCGGTCATTGTCGCCGGCACCCGGACCTCGCTGTTCATCGCGCTCGGCGCGCTGGCGATATCCACGACGCTCGGCCTCGTGATCGGCGTGACCGCCGGATTCATCGGCGGCTGGGTGGATCGGATCCTTTCCGGAGCGATCAATGTGCTCTTCGGATTTCCGTCCCTGCTCTTCATGATCGCACTCAGCGCGGTGCTGCCCGCCACGTTCCCGCGCCCGGTGCTGGTGGTGTTCATCGTGGGCATCTTCGGCTGGCCCGGGATGGCGAGAGTGATTCGAGCGCAGGCGTTGTCGCTGCGCAACCGGAACTTCGTCCGGGCCGCGCTGGTGATCGGCGTTTCGCCGCTGCATGCGCTGGTCCGCGAGGTGCTGCCGAATTTGCGCGCGCTGGTCGTGGTTTTCGCCACCACGAGCATGCCGGGACTCATCGCGACCGAGGCGTCGCTGTCCTTTCTCGGGGTGGGTGTGCCCGCGCCGACACCGTCGTGGGGCAGGTCGATCGGCGACGCGGTGGCGTGGGTGCAAACCGATCCGTGGTTCCTGATCTTTCCCGGCATCGCGTTGGTCCTGCTCACCTTGGGGTTCAACCTCGTGGGTGACGGTCTACGGAATGCGTTCAACGCGGGATGAGGTGGACAATCGTGCGCCGTCGGCTGTCGTCGTCGGCAGTGAAGCTGCTGGTCGCGCTCGGCGTGCTGCTCATCGTCGCCTTCCTGACCTATGCCGTGTTCTACCTGCTGCCCGCCGATCCGGCGCAGCTCGCGTGCGGAAAGCCGTGCACGCCGGACAATCTGCTCAAGGCGCAGCTGTACATGGGCCTCGACCATCCGTGGTATCAGCAGTTCTTCGACTTCATCGCCGGTGTCGCGGTCGGGCGTAGCTACGGCTCGGGGTTGGCGACGATCCAGTGCGCCGCACCGTGTTTCGGCTATTCCTTCCAGCAGAACGAGTCGGTGGCCACGCTGATCTTCGAGCGCTTCCCGATCACCTTGTCCATCGCCATCGGCGCCGGGGTGTTGTGGCTGATCCTCGGTGTCGGTGCCGGATTGGTCGCGGCACGGCGACCGGGCAGGCCGGCCGATCGGGCCGTCACCTCGTTGGCCGCACTCGGACTGTCGACCCCGACGTATCTGCTCGGCCTCCTCGCGGTGCTGCTGTTCGGGTTCACGCTCAACGTCATTCCGGTGAGCGGCTATGTGCCGCTGAGCGGCGGCGTCGTCCAGTGGGCCTGGCACCTGGTCGCGCCGTGGGTCGTGCTCGCCCTGGTGAACGCGGCCATGTACGCCCGCATTTCGCGCAATCAGCTGATCGAGATCTTCCGCGAGGACTTCATCCGCACGGCGCGGGCCAACGGCCTGGCTGAACGGCGCATCGTCTTCGCGCATGCGGTGCGCAACATTCTCGCGCCGATTCTGACGTTGTTCGCGGTCGACCTCGGCGCGCTGCTCGGCGGGGCGGTGATCACCGAACAGGTCTTCGGCATGCCCGGCCTCGGCCGGCTGCTCATCGACGCGGTGCACACCGTCGATCTCCCGGTCATCGTCGGGGTCACCATCTTCTCCGCCGCGATCGTTCTGGTCGCCAATTTCCTCATAGACGCGGTTCTCGGACTGCTCGATCCCAGGGTGAAGTGATGAAGAAACAAGCCAAGTCGGCGCTCGCCGCCGCCGCGCTCGCGGTGGCGTTGTCGGTGACGTCCTGCAATGCCAACCCGACCGAGGGCGCCCGGGACTCCGCCCAGTCCGTCCCGCCGCAGAAGGGCGGGACGCTGCGGATCCTGTCGTCGAACACCGACTTCAACTTCGATCCGGCCAAGTCGACGAACCTGGCGATCACCTCGCTCAGTTTCATCGCGCGCCGGCTCACCACCTGGCAGGCCGAACCGGGCAAGGAGATGACGCCGATCCCGGATCTCGCCACCGATACCGGAACCACCACCGACGGCGGGCGCACCTGGAAGTACACGCTCAAGGACGACCTGAAATTCCAGGACGGTTCGCCGATCACCTCGGCGGATATCAAGTACGGCCTGGAACGCTCGTTCGCGCCGCTGCTCTCGGGTGGCTTCACCTACCACCGCACGCTGCTCCAAGGCGGCGAGGCGTATGACGGCCCGTACAACGGCAAGTCGCTCGACTCGATCGAGACGCCCGATGCGAAAACGGTAATCTTCCACCTCAACAAGCCGTTCGGCGACTTCCCCTGGATCGCCTCGCAACCCGCGTTCACGCCGGTGCCCAAGGCGAAGGACAACCCGGCGACGTACTTCCAGTCGCCCGTCGCGTCGGGGCCCTACCAGGTCGAGAAGTTCGACAAGGCCTCTGAGGTTGTCCTGGTGCGCAATCCGAACTGGGATCCGAAGACCGACACCGCGCGCACGGCCGGTCCCGATCGGGTGATTTTCCAGCTCGGAATGCAGCAGACGACGATCAGCCAGGAATTGATCGCCGACACCGGTCCCGCCAAAGCGGCGTTCTCCGCCTCGTTCGTGCCCGCCTCACAGTTGCCGCTGGTTCGGTCGAACCCGTCGGCGAAGAACCGGATCGCCGAGGCCGGCGGCGGATCGCTGTACCAGCTGCAACTCAACGTCAGCAAGTCGCCGCTCAATGATCCGAAGGTCCGGCAGGCCATCGTCTACGCGACGGACAAGCAGGCGTTTCGCACCTCGCTCGGCGGTGAGTCCCGCGGCGACTACGCGACCACCAACATTCCGCCGGCGATCCCGGGTTACCAGAAGTTCGACGCCTTCCCGACTCAGCCGACCGGTGACGTGGAGAAGGCGAAGCAACTCCTCACCGAATCGGGCCACCCCAACGGTATCGACCTGGTGCTGGTGACCAAGAACGACGCGACCAACTCGGCCGGCGGCCAGGCCATCGAGGCCGGAATGCGCCGCGCGGGCATCCGGGTCACCATCCAGGCCCTCGACAACGCCAGCTATGACGACATCACCCAGCACAAGGACGGCTCCGGCTACGACCTGGCGCTGGCCAGCTGGCAGGCCGACTTCCCGAGCGCGGCGTCGATGTTGCAGCCCAGCTTCGGCACCTCGGAGATCGGCAACGGCGGCTTCAACATCTCGCGCTACAGCAATCCGCGGGTGGACGACCTGATCGCCAGGGCGACCGCGGAAGTCGACCCGAAGCGGGCCGGTGAGCTGTGGCTCGAGGTCGACCGGATCGTCACCGGCGATGCCGCGAACGTGCCCCTGGTCAACTCGGTGAACACGTTCATCTACGGCAGTGACGTCCGCAACTTCTATGTGCCGCCGTTCCCCGCCTACCCGGTGTACTTCAAAGTCTCACTCGCGCAATGACAACACCGCCGGTCCTGGCCGTCCACGAGCTCGGCATCGCGATCAATGACCAGACCATCGTCAGTGGCCTCGGTTTCGCGATCGAGCGCGGCAAAACCCTTGCGCTGGTGGGTGAATCCGGTTCCGGCAAGTCGCTCACCGCGCTGTCGATGCTCGGCTTGCTGCCGCCGGGGTCGGCCACGACCGGCGCCGTGACCCTGTCGGGCAAGAGCTTGTTCGGGATGAAACCCGAGGCTCTCCGGCAGGTGCGTAGGAGCGAGATCGGGGTCGTCTTCCAGGACCCGGCGGCCGCGTTCGACCCGGTCTACCGGATCGGGCAGCAACTGCGCGAGGTGATCCGCACCGACCGCAAATACGCCAAGCAGCAGGCCGATTCACTGGTGCTGGAGCTGTTCGAGCGGGTCAAGATCAACGATCCGGAGCGGGTGGCGGCCAGCTACCCGCACGAGATCTCCGGTGGGCAGTTGCAGCGCGCGATGATCGCGATGGCGATCTCCCGCGCGCCCCAACTGATCATCGCCGACGAACCGACCACCGCCCTCGATGCGAATGTGCAGGCCGAGGTGCTCCAGCTCTTTCGAGAGTTGCAGCAGGACAACGACATCGCCATTCTGTTGATCACCCACGATATGGGCGTGGTCGCCGACCTCGCCGATGATGTCGTTGTGCTACGCAACGGCAGCCCGGTCGAGGCGGGGCCGGTGCGGCAAGTACTCCTGGCGCCGCGGCAGGACTATACGAAAACACTGCTCGCGGCGGTGTTGCAGCTCGAGCCGCCGGTGTCGAGTTCGGTTGTCGAAGCGGCGAAGCCGGTCATCGAAGTCGAGAACCTGACCGTCGACTACCGCAAGGCGGGTGCCAAGTTCACCGCCTTGCAGGAGGCGAATCTCGTTGTCCGCGAGCATCAAATCGTGGCACTCGTCGGTGAATCCGGGGCCGGGAAATCGACGCTGGGTCGCGCATTGTGCGGGCTGGTCACCCCCGCCGCGGGCCGGGTCACGCTGAACGGTGAGCCGATCGCGGTGCAGCGCAAGCGAAGTCGCCGCGCGCTCGGCAAACAGCTCGGCGTGGTGTTCCAGGACCCGATGTCCTCGTTGAATCCGCAGCACACGGTGCTGCAATCGATCGAGCTGCCGCTGCGCGTACACACCGCGCTCGACGCCGGGCAACGAAGCGAACGAGTCGCCGAACTCCTCGACGAGGTATCGCTCGACCCCGACTTGATCACGCGCTACCCGCGCCAGCTCTCCGGTGGCCAGCGCCAGCGCGTGGCCATCGCCCGCGCGCTGGCCGTGCAACCCGATGTCCTCGTGCTGGACGAGCCGACGAGCGCGCTGGACGCGGCCGTGCAGGCGTCGGTCCTGGCGCTGATCCGGCGGCTTCAGTCCAAGCTCGGATTCGCGGCGGTGTTCATCACCCACGATTTCGCCATCGTCCAGCAACTCGCCGACCACGTCGTCGTGCTGCGCGACGGCGCCATCGTCGAACAAGGTCCCACCGCCCAGGTGCTGACCGCAGCCCGATCGCCCTACACCCGGCGCCTGCTGCTCGCCGTGCCGGTTGCCGAACCCGCGGTTCAGCAGCGCCGGCGCGAGCTGTGGGCACAGACGCAACCCGGTCTGCTGGTCAACTCGCTCGATTGATGATTTGCTGTGAGTTGTCTGTAGTCGCTTTCCCGGACTGAGCAGGAAGGGACCCGATGAGCACACAACTTTCCGAAGCCGCAGCGATCTCGCCCTCGTCGGCGCGAGTCCGGGCGATGCCCGCGGTCAGCCGCGACAGCGAGGCAGGTCGCGCGGCACGCGCACGAGCGCCGAGGCGTTCGGCGGGCGAATGGGATCCGAGCGGTCGTTCGATGTCGGCGCTGGGCCGGTTGCAAGCCCAGGAAGCGGTGCGGGACACCGAGTTGCTTCCGTTGCGCTACGCCAGGATGGCGTCCTCGGCGTGGGCGTATCTGCGCGGGGCGGCGGCGGTGATGGCCGCGGACCTGGCCGCTCGCGAGCATTCCGGCCTGACCGTGCAGATGTGCGGGGACGCGCACATCCTCAACTTCGGTTTGTGGGCCTCGCCCGAGCGGCAATTGCTGTTCGACGCGCGCGACTTCGACGAGACCCTGCCCGGGCCGTTCGAGTGGGACCTCAAACGGCTCTGCACGAGCGTGTACGTGCTCGCCGCCACCGAGGGAATCGCGGCTGCGACCGCGGACGCGGCCGCAGCGGCCGCTATCGACGGCTATCGCACGGCCATGGGCCGCTACGCGCACATGGGTGAGCTGGAGGTGTGGTACGACCGGATCACCGCGGATGTGCCGTTGCGGAACCTCACCTCACAGTTCGCCAAGGACGCCAAGCGGACGATCGGCAAGCAGAGCAAGAAGCGCTCGCAGGAGGGGACGGCCCGCCAACTGGTCACCGTCGAGAACGGGCAGCGCCGCATTGCCGAGGATCCGATCAAACGCCGCCACGTCGCCCTCACCGATCTGGATGAGGTCAGGGTGTACGAGCAGATCTTCGACACCTACCTGGCCTCGATCCCACCGCACCTGATCCGGCTCGTCGGGCGCTTCTCCCGATTGGACACGGTTCAGCAGGTGGTCGGGGTCGGGAGCGTCGGGATGCGGGTCTACCTGCATCTCATGGAGGGCGACAGCGGCGAGCTGGTCTTCTTCCAGATGAAACAGGCGACCGCCTCGGTCTACGAGGAGTTCCTCGGCCCGAGCGTCTTCGGCAACCACGGCGAGCGGGTCTGCGTCGGTCAGCGGTTGATGCAATCCGCGAGCGACATCTTTCTCGGTTCGGTGCGGGTGAACGAGATCGATTACTACGCCAGGCAATTCCGCGACATGAAGATCATTCCCAGCGGCAGTCAGATCGCCGGCTACCTACCGCAATTCGCCGAGACCTGCGGTTCGGCGCTGGCCAAATCACACGCCCGCAGCGGCGAACCCGAGGCGATCGAGGCGTATATCGGCAAAGGCGCGGCGTTCGCCACCGGGATTCTCGATTTCGCCCGCGGGTACGCCGCTCAGACGCACACCGATCACGCCGCGCTGGTAGCGGCGATCGAGTCGGGCGAGGTGAAGGCCGCGGACCAGGGCTGGTGAGTCAGTCTCTGCCCTGCCAACCGGCCGGGTCGACACCGCCGGGGATCGGTCCGGCGGGCTCGTAGGGTGCGCGGGTGAATACGTAGCTCACCAGTTCCAGACGCGTGGCCGTGCCGTCCGGGCCGGGCACGAACTCCATGCGTTCGCCGGCGTAGTAACCGTCGAGTCCGGTCCAGGAGCCGTCCGGCTCGGGGCGGAATCGGGACTGCCGGCCGCCGTGTGCGAGAGCTTTCAGTTGGAGCAGGCCGTCGGCGCGCAGGTGCAGGGCGATCGACGCGGTGCCCCAGTACCAAGTTCCGGTGAGCGCCAACAGGTTCGGGTCCACGGCGGGTGCGGGCAGCCATTCCTCGGGCAACGCGGGCTCGTGCTCGGCCAGGATGTCCAGCAGCGCGAGGTCCAGCTTGCCCCGGATGCCGCCGTAGGTGGTGTTGGACAGGAACAGCACGCCGGTGCGATCTTTGGGGTCGGCCCAGACGTTGGCGATGAAGCCGGGCATGGCTCCGCTGTGACCGGCCAACCGGCGGCCCTGGTGGCGGCGCAACTGGAAGCCGAGCCCGTACCCCATGCTCCACTCGTCGCCGTCGTCGACCGTGGCGGGATCACGCATCTCCGCCAGGGTGTCGGCCCCGAGCACATCGCCGGTGTCGCCGCCGACGAACGCCGCCCAGCGGGCGAGGTCCTGCACGGTGGACCAGAGTTGGCCGGCCGCGCCCATCGCGCCGTGGTCGTGCGCGGGCTCCGCGAGCACCACGTCGGCCCAGGGATGCACCGCGCAACCGGTGGCGTGCGGTGCCGCGGGCGACACCGTGGTGCGCGTCATGCCCAGCGGGACAAGCACTTCGGCGTGCAGCGCGGTGAACCAGCTGTGCCCGCGCAGCCGGGCGACCAACTCGCCGAGCGCGGCGAAGCCGACGTTGGAATAGTGGAACCGACGCCCCGCCCGGTGCACCAGTGCCCGGCTACCCGCATCGCTGTCCAAGCTGTCGGCGAGCTCGGCCCAATCGCCACCCTCGGTGCGCTCCCACCATTCGCCGGGTGACTCCGCGCGCAGGCCTGCGGTGTGTGAGAGCAGCTGGGCAACCGTCCGGTCCCCCAGCGGCGCGCCGGGCACATGCTTGGCCACCGGGTCGGCCAGGTCGAGTTTGCCCTCGTCGCGCAGCCGCAGCACCACGGTGGCCACCATCGACTTGGTGATCGACCCGATGCGGTACTGCGTATCCGTGGTCGGCTGGACCCCGTCGACCCGGCCCCTGGCACCGGACCACACGAGCTGACCGTCGCGCACCACGGCCGCGATCAGCGACGGCACGCGATATTCCGCCTGCTCGACGGCGACCCGGTGCAACAACGCCCGCTCGGTCGACGGCAACAGCATTCTGCGACTTCCCTTCACTCACCCGGCAACTCGGACCCGGCGCCCTGGAGCCCCGCGTATCGCCCTCAGGGTATCGCCGGGTCCGGAACGCCCGAACGGACCGGCCGCCTCCGCCGTCACTCGACGGCGGAGGCGGCAGACCGGCTATCGATGGCGGGTGATCACCACAGGCTTGATGTCGGTGGGGACATCGGCGAAGGCGGAGACCGGGATCCCGAAGGACGCGGCGAGGACCTCCCGCGGCAGGGAGTTGAGGGTACCGACGATGCCGATGTCGTCGTTGGGTTCGCCCGCGCTGGTGTTGAACATGACGAGAACGTCCAAAGGCGTATCGGCACTGGCATTTTCGAAGTAGTGGAAGTATCCCTGCGGGGCGAAGACCAGGTCGCCCTGGCCGGCTTCGAACACGTCGTTGTGGTAGGTCCCGTCCGGATGCGTCCCCAGAATCGACCACTTCGCCCGGCCCGAGATGATGAAATTCAGCTCCCAGGCCGAGGGATGCCAGTGTGGCTCACGGATGCCGCCGCCGTCGAGATGGACGAAGTACACGGACCCCTTCTGCCCCTTCAGCACCGGGAAATTGTCTTCGTTGGCGCCTTGCAGGTAACCGCCGTCGTGATTGGCCCGGTCCGACGCCGTCAGTTTGAACAAATGTGGCGCGTTGTTGAGATTGCTGTCGACCGCGCCCTCGTTCCCGAGCCCGTCCGGCGCGGCGGGGCTCGCCGCCGCTGCCCCGACCAGGCCGCCGCCCAGCGCCGCCGCCCCCACCGCGACCACACCGGTGCCGATCAGCGCCCGGCGGCCGATCGCACCATTGTCGTTGTCCTGCTTCACATTAACGTCGTCAGACATGTCGCCATCTCTCCCGAAGCATCAGAAACACACGGATTTAGTTAGCACCTCTAAAGTTCAAGCTAACCCCGTCACGCATACCCAGCCAGGTGACACCCGCCACAGTCGCACGAACCGCCACCAACTGGCGTAATTTCTCGCAAACCCTTTGAGCGTCAGTCACTCCCGCAAACTTCGGGCACCCACCCATGGCAGTCATCCGCCTCGGCTGCACGCCCCGGATGCCGTCGCGCCGAGTCCGCGGCGCCGCGACGTGACCGGAATCATCGAATCCATCAGTCCGAATCCGTATCGGTACCAGCAGTTTTCGATCGAGTGAGCTTGGTAAGCAGCCGCCTCAGTTGACGCTGCTCCGCCAGGCTGAGGCCGGCGACGGACGACCGGGTGAGCATGGCCGTGCCGAGTTGCCGCCGGACGTCGCGGCCAGTCTCGGTCAGTGTCACGATCTTGGCCCGCCGGTTCGCCGGATCGACCTCGCGGGTGATCAGCCCCTTCTCCTGGAGGCGGTCGGCGAGGAAGGTCACCGTGGACGGATCGCAGCCCAGGGCGGCGGCGAGCTGCCGCATCGACGGGGTCGCGGTCGGCTCGATCTGCCACAGGGTCTTGGCCATGACAGCGGTCAGCCCGAGGTCGCCGACGGTCTCGGCGAGCAGCGAATTGATCTGCTCGGCCGCGGTGAAAACCAGGTCCAGCACGTCGTAGACCAGCGATTCCTCGATGCTGCCGCGCTCAACCATAACCACACGATACTTGGGCGCTCAAATACTTGACAACTCCAAGTATTAACATGCCAGACTGTCGACACTTGGATGCTCCAAGTGTTTGGTTCAGGAGATTTCGGATGACCACGGGTACGAGCAAGCAACTGTCCGACAGCGTCGATTCCGGCGCCGACCCCTCGTCGAACACCGGGCGACCGCCCGACCGACTGCGTTATCTGTGGCTCGGCGGCGGTGCGGTCCTATCGCTGTTCGCGGTCAACGGCCGTTGGGATATCCCGTTGGCGGCATGGCTGTTTTCCATTCTGCTGCTGCGTTTTTCGCGAACCAGCCGCGTGGTCACCGGGGTCGGCGCGGTCTGGCTGGCCGGGGTGGTCGCCGCGATGTTCTTTCTGTGGCACGTGGCCGTTCCGCTGACGGGGATGACCGTGCTGGGCGGCGTTGCCTTCGGCACTGTGCTCACCCTCCCCTACCTGGTGGACCGCCTGCTCGCGCCCCGATCGGGCACGGCCGCGAGCCTGCTGTTGTTTCCGATGGCGTTGGCGGCGTGTGAGTTCCTGTTGGGGGTGTTCGGTCCGTTCGGCACCGCCTACGGCCTGCTCGCCGATACGCAGTACACCAATCCCGCCCTGCTGCAAGTGCTCTCGTTGTTCGGCCCGTACTCGGTCGGGTTCCTCATCGGTGGCCTCGCCACGGTCGTCAACCACCTGTGGGAGCGTCCGTTGTCCTGGCGCAGCGCTCGCGTGCTCGGCGTCTATGCTGCCGTGCTCGGCGTCGTAATCGTCGGCGGCAGCGCACGATTGGCGTTCTTCCCGGTAGCGACCGCGCAAACCGTCCGCATCGCCGGTATCAATCCGAGCATGGCGGCGATGGATGCGCAGATGCGGGCGCTGGGACAGCCCGGACTCGACATGATGGCCATACCGCGGTTCGACCCGGCCACGGTGCCGCAAGAATCGAAGGCGGTCATCGACGGCCTGTTCGACGACACCCGGCGGGCCGCGCGCGCAGGCGCGAAAATCGTTCTGTGGTCGGAGAATGCGGCCATGATCTCGGTGCCGCAAGAACCGGCTTTCCTGGCGGCCGCGCAGACCCTGGCCCGGCAGGAGCAGATCTACCTGAACGTTGCCGTCCACGTCTACCTGCCGACCGCACCCTACGGCCGCGACGAGACCCATTTCCTCGCCCCCGACGGCGCGATCCTGTGGACCTACCAGAAAGCTCACCCGATTCCGGGCCTGGAGACCTACACCCCCGGCGACGGAAAGGTCCCCGTGGTGGACACGCCTTACGGCCGAATCGCGAACGTAATCTGTTACGACGCAGACTTTCCCGACATGATGGACATCGACGCCGACATCGTGCTGGTGCCGGGCGGCGACTGGCCGCAGTTCGGCCGCCTGCACACCCAGATGTCGAGTCTGCGCGCGATCGAGAACGGCTACGCACTGGTCCGGCAGGACTTCAACGGCTGGTCGGCCGCCTTCGACTATCACGGTCAACCCATCGCCACCCAGGACACCACCGTCGATCGAGACCCGTGGATCGTGGACGTACCGATCCACGGCACCACGACGCTCTACCGGCTTGTCGGCGATATCTTCGCTTGGCTATGTCTGGCAGGCACTTTCGTCGTCGCCGCGATCGGCGTCAGGACGCGGCGCAGGCAGCATCCGCCGAGCGATCAGGGGGTCCAAGGGTCCGAGTAGGCGCGGTAGGTGCCGAACGGGAGGGTCGCGTCGTAGACCAGTTCGCCGGTCGGGGAAAATTCGGAGATGCGCGGCACCACGCCCCAGCTGACCACTGTGTTCCCGTTCGGCAGGCCCTGCGCGTTGCCCATCGCGACCGTCACCAGCCCGCTGGGATGAGTTTGGTTGCGTAGCAAGGTCGCTCGCCGGTGCTCGAGATCGAGATGGATCCACTGCACACTGGACGGGCCGAGCGTGCTCGGCCCGCTGGAGTTGTTGTTGAACAACCGCAGCGTTGCCGGATCACTGAATTCGGCGTCGTGCTGGAAGGCGAACTGGACCCCGGGCCCGAGTTCGAGGGTGGAGTTCTTACCACCGAGCTGCCAGTTGATCGCACCGGTGTGCGCATCGATGCCGTAGACGGCAGAGGTGTTCCGCATAGAGACGACCAGATCGCCCGCCGGGTCCAGCGCGATCGAATTCATATGGTATGGGTCGTAACTGGTGTTGCCGGGAATCAGACCCGGAGCCTCGGTATCGGTCAGTGGGATGTGCGCCGCGGCGCTCCACTGGAACAGCACCTCGTTCGTCGCGACGTCGACCACCGAGGCGATGCAGTCGAACATCGTGCCGTCCTTCGGACCACCGATCGCGGTGAGGTCGGCGGCGACCTCCCGGTACGCGGTGATCAGGGCACGACCGTCCGGGGTGAGCCGGAATTCGTGGACATCGGAGCTCAGACCCGCACCGGGAGTGACGGTGGCGATGATCCGGTACTGGTCGTCGGCGAGGTAATCGACGCCGGAACCGTGCCCACCGACGGTGCTGCCCTGCCACCAGGTCAATACCGGTTTGCCCTGATAGGTCTGGGTGCGGAAATTCGCCACCCCCTGACCGGGAGGCGGTGTGTAGCGCCAGATCTCGCGGCCGGATCGATCCGCGATCACGTTGGCGGGCGCACCACCGGGCAACCCGGACAACACCGCCCCGACCTCGGGCACCAGCGCCGCCGCGCTGACACCGGCGGTGTAGAAGATGTACGCCGGGGCGTTGCCCGATCGATCCACCTCGACCATATACGCGGGCGTCCCGATCGGCGGAGTCGGTAGAAACGGCACGGCCGACGCTGCGGGCATCGCCGAACCGACGGACAGCGAAACGGCGGCCACCGTAACCAGGGCGATGCGGGCCGGCCCCAAAAGACTCAACTCCTTGGCGATCCTGTACGAGCGATCAGCTTCTGCGGGCCGTCCTGCCGCGATCGGCAAATATCCCGTGAACGTCGTACTCTACCGTGCGGCGGTGACGACCGCCTCCGTTGCCGCGGGATTGCCCACGGTGATCCGGATGCCGGTGGCGCAGTGCTTCACCTGGATGCCGTCACGGGCGAAAACCGCTCGGAGCCGGTCGAGTTCGGCGGGGGCGCAGCCGGACAGGTAGACGAAGTTCGCGGCGCTGGTATGGACGCGGTAGCCGAGATCGCGCAGGCCGGAGGTGAGCCTGCCGCACTCCTGGGTGATGGTTGCGGTGCGTAGCGCCAGTTCGTCCTCCGCGGCATAGCAGGCGCGGACGCCGGCCTCGGCCAGGGCGGTCATCCCGAAAGGCAACTGCCAGCGGCGGATTCGGGTGACTACCGGGGCGGAGCCGAAGGCATAGCCGACCCGTAGCGCGGCCAGCCCGTAGGCCTTGGAGAAGGTGCGCATCACCACCAGATTGGGGTGTCGCTCGACCAGCGCGGCGGTGTCCACGCGGTCGCCGGGTGGCACGAAATCGATGTACGCCTCGTCGAAGACCACGGTGACCGACGGGTCGGTGCGTTCGAGGAACTCGGCGAACGCACTGTGCTCGATGCAGGTTCCGGTGGGGTTGTGCGGGCTGCACAGTACGACCACCGCGGTCCGACTGTCGATGGCGGACGACATCGCCGCCAGATCCTGATGCCCGTCCGGCGTCAAGGGCACCTCCACGACCCGGCCGCCGACCGTTTCGGTCAGCAGCGGGTAACCGTCGAAGGTCGGCGTCGCCATCACCACCCCGGCGCCGGGCGTGACGAACTCTTGCAGGATATGCATGATCACGCCGGTCGCGCCCGCGCCGACCACGACACGATCCGGCGGGTAGCCGAGCCGTTCCGCGATCAGCCCGGGCAGCCTGCGCGGCAGGAACTCCGGATAGCGGTTCGCGGCGACCAGCGCGCCGGTCATCGCGGCACGCACCGAAGGCAGTGGGCCATAAGGGTTCTCGTTGAGCGCGAGCTGATGACCGAGTTGCACAGTCGGCACGGCCTCAGCGTCCGCCCCAGCGCACCGCGGCGGCCGCGGCGAAGTCCCCGGCATGCGCGAAGCCGGCGAACATGACCAGCGAACCGGCGGGCACCCGGCCAGCCTGCACGGCCTGATCGAAGGTGACGGGAATGCCTGCGGCGAACAGGTTTCCGCATTCGTCGAAGGTGTCGGGATGCTTGTCGACCGGCAGTTGCAGGGCATCGCGCCAGTTGCGCAGGAACGCGCGGTTCGGCTGATTGGTGATCAGCAGGTCCAGTTCGTCCGACCGCACGCCGATCCGGCCGCACACCGCGTGCGCCGCCTCCGGGACGATGCGGTTCCCGCGCGCAAGGACTTTCGCGATCTTCGACTCGGTGAACCCGACGTGTATCTGGCCCTCGCCGGCCTCCCAGTACTTGCGCGGCGGATCGGCGACCACAGTCATCTGGCCCGCGAACTCGGGGAGGTGGCGGGTTTCGATGTCGAGAATCGGTGACGCATCGGACTTTACGAGCAACCCGACGCCCGCGCCGTCGCCGGGGATGGCGGCCTGCGGTTTACCCCGAACCTGCTCCTGGGTGAAGACCTGCCCCGCCGCGTTCTGCACGGTCACGATCAGCGCGGAGCGGGCATCGCTGTTCAGCATGAGCTGACCGGCCAGCTTCATCGCGTGAATGAACGCGGCGCACCCACCGTTGTGCAGGTCGATCAGCCACTCCGGCGTGATGCCGAGCCGGGCGGCCACCTCTCCCCCGTTGCCGACGATGAAAGCCTCCGGCATCTGGGTGTGCACGATGAGAATGTCGACCTCGTCGAGCATTTCGCTGCCTCGCCGCTCCAGCATCGGGGCGATGGCCTGTTCCGCCATGTCGGCCGGTGTCTCGCCGGGCGCCAGGTGCCTGCGGAACGGCGGCGCCTTGAACATGGCGCTCGAGATGGCGTCCTCGGGGTCGGCATAGCGCAGGAAGTAGTCCGCGGCGACGCGGTTCTTCGGCAGGTAGCTGGATACATCGACAAGACTGATGGTGTCGGTCGCGGTGCTCATCAGCTCATCCACTCCGGCTTGATCGGCAGCCCCTTGCTATGGCGGTGTTCGCAGATCGCCTTGACGTTGCTCAGCTCCATCCGATGCCCCGCGTAGAAGATGTTCCAGAAATCGCCGACCCAGACCGGGCGCTCCGGCGGCGCGGTGTCGGGGTAGCCGTTCTCGTCGTAGAACGGATGATGGCAATTGGTCCACAGGACAACCGATCCCGGCTTGTTCAGCACCAGCTGCGCGTCGGCCACCCGCATCATGTAGATCATCCAGAGGTGATCGGGCTGATCCCAGGCACAGTGGTAGTCGACAGTGCGGGCCGCCGCGTTGGCGACGGTGCGGGTATAGATCCGGGTGTTGTCGCCGATGCGATCGTCGGACACCCACAGGTCCGGCTCCGCGGTCCGCTCGAAACCTCGCATGCTGTAGGTCCATTCGCACAGGCTCCGGGTATCCGCGAGATACTCGAACACCTCGTCCGGCGGCGCCGCGATGTACTCGTGCACAGTGCAGAACTCCCCGTACACGTCGTCGTGCGGGTACACGGCACGGGTCATGTCGAGCACCATCGGCATGGCCTGTTTCAGTGGGAGCTCCTCGACTCGATACACGCCGGGCACATCGATGTCCAGCGCTTCGATGGGCTCGGCCTTGATCGTGGTCGGTGCGGTGTCGGTCATGCGGAGAGCTCCTTCAGAAATGGTGCGAACGGAGGGATTTCGTCGGGGTCGCAAAGGATTTCGATGAACACGGGACCGGTCGCGTCGCGGGTCTCGTCCAGTGCGGCTTCGAAGGAGGCGCGAGTGTCGGTGGAGTAGGCCGGGATGTGCGGAAACATCGCGGCGACCGCGGCACCGATACGCGCTGAACCGAATCTGTTGTAGGTGTAATCCCCCGAGTAGTAGAGCTGTTCACGGGTCACGCACATCGCGTGGGCATTGTTGTTGAAGATCACGAACGTCACCGGCACGTGCTGCTCCACGGCCGTGTGGACTTCGTGGCCGTGCATGAAATAGGCACCGTCCCCGGCGATTACGAACGTTCGGCGGCGACGTCCGAGCGCACTGCCGATGCCCGCGCCGAACGCGTATCCCATACCGCCCATGCCGAGGGCAATGACAAAGCGACTACCGGTGGGCACCGGCAGGTGATGCACCGCCGCCGCGCCCGTATTACCCGCGTCGACAACCACATCCATGCCCGGCTCCAGCCTGGCGTTGATCGCCTCGACCGCGTCGCGGTAGCGCACGCCCGGCCCGGCCGCGGCCGGAACCCGCAGAGCCGGCGAGGCAATCGGGTGCACCGGCTCGTAGCCGAAGTCCGCTCCCGATGCCGCCGACGCCACCTCCAGCAGACGTGACCGGAGCGGACCGCGCAGCCAAGCATCTGTCCGCACGAATGCCGGATCGATACCCAGATGCAGCACTCGAGGGCAATTCGCCAGGGGCGCATCGAGACCCGCACGTGCCATCACCGGCATCGGGGTACCGACCAGGACGCACAGCACGGCATCGCCGACGAGTTCGGCCACCCGCGGATGGCCCATGCTGCCCGCGATGCCGGCGAACAACGGATGATCGTTCGGAAAGGCATCTTTGGCATCCGGCGTCACCGCTACGACGGCGCGCAACGCCCGCGCCATGATGACGAGTTCGGCTCTGGCGTCCGCGCGAGCCACCTCCGGACCGGCGATGATCACCGTGAGACCGGTACCCGCCGCGGACCCGACGAGTGCCCGCGCCTCGTCGCGCGCCTGCGCCTCGTCGCCGTCTTGGCCGATGAGCAGTCCGTCTCGCACGCCCGAACCCGATCCCGCGGACATCTCCTGAGCCTGAATATTCTTGGGCAGCAACAACACCGCCGGACCGCCGCCCATCGCGGCACGAATCGCCTGCTGGACTGCCGCGGCGGCGTCCTCGGCCCGTTTCAGCTTCACGCAGAATCGCGAGACCGAGCCGAACAATCGTTCCGCGTCGATGCGCCCGACGCCCCCGCCGGTGTCCTGAAACGCCCCCCGCCCTTCGAGCGCGAGCGGCGGCTGTCCGATCAAGGCCAGCACCGGAACTCGTGAGTCGAACGACTCCCCCAGCGCGGCAACCAGATTCAACGCACCGCCGCCGGAGGTGGCAGCGACGACACCGAGTCGATTGGTGGTGCGCGCGTAACCGTCGGCCATTGTCGCGGCACCGAACTCATGCTTTGCGACGATCCCGGTGATCCGCGCGGTACTGCGCTGCAACGCATCGTAGATGTCTTCGATATTCGCGCCGCCGACACCGAAGACGTGGTCAGTGTGCTCGGCGATCAGCTCGACAACGTGGTCGGCGACGGAAATTCTTTGCTTGACGGCGGTTTCGCTCGCCGCTTCCAAAATAGATCGCGTGCGATTCATCGCCCACAATGTATCTGAGACAGTCACTTGTTCACAATGTGACCTACATCACTACTGAATGGAAATAGCTTGCTGCACAACAACTTTGAACAAGCGACCAATTGTTGGTCCATTGACCAACCGAACCAGGCAGCGCCACAACCGAACCCGGCTCAACGAGACAACCCCGCCGAGCCGGTGACCAAATGCCCTACCGGCTCAGCCGATCACGGAGTTCATGATCGTGCCCGCGCTGGTGGCCACCGCGCCGCCCGCCATCGCGCTGGCGATCATCTTCGGCGACTGCAACCCGCCGCCGTTCCACTTCTCCCACGCGAACCGGCCGCCGCCGTAGGTAATGGCGGTGATGCCGGACAGTTGGACCAGCCAGGTGAAGTAGCGGCCCATTTGCAGCAATTTATCCGCGAGCGGAGGCGCCTCCGGTGTGGGATTGCCGACCTCCGCAAGAACGGTGTCGTGTAGCGCGGCAAGAATCATGCTCACGTTCGTGCTCCTTTTCGCAGGCTGAGGTGGGACCGGACACGAGGAATCGCGGTGTGCTTCGCAAGACGCGGATATCGAAGAAAAACTCGTGACCTGCGCAATTGAACCGCACCAAGATCACGTATGCCCCGCGACACACCGCACAAACGACATAACGCCCATACAAGCGACCGACCGGTTTGTCACCCACCGCAGGGCCGTTCCGGCGGCGGTTCACGGAAATGATCAAGGAAACCGGTGGGTTCCCCGTAAACCCACCTATATACCGCTGAATCGCCGCGTGCCAGGCGTTCGCTGGAATATCCTTGCCGAGCAAGAATCGCAGTAGCAGTCGCCGGCCGTGGGCGACTCGGCGGCCACCGGAACCGACCCTCCCGTGACCGCCCCAGGAGGGAATCACCATGCCGGACAGCCAGTCACCGACCACCACCGGACTACCGACCAGGATCGATACCAGCGTCGCGCACGAGGCGCGCGTCTACGACTACTGGCTAGGCGGGCGGGACAATTATCCGGCCGATCGCGCCCTGGCCGACACTATCGCCGGCCACATTCCCGCCATCCGCACCATGGCCCGCGCCAACCGCGCGTTCCTCGGTCGCGCGGTCGGCTACCTGACCCGCGAGGCCGGGATCACCCAGTTCCTCGACATCGGCACCGGCATCCCCACCGCAGGCAACACCCACGAGGTGGCTCAGCGGCTCAATCCGGCGGCGCGCGTGGTCTACGTGGACAACGATCCGATCGTGCTCGCGCACGCCCGCGCCCTCATGTCGAGCAACCCGCAGGGCAGGACCGCGTTCATCCACGCCGACCTGCACGACCCGGTCGGCATCCTGCGCGACGACACCCTCGGCGCCACCCTCGACCTCACCCAGCCGGTCGCCATCATGCTGGTCGCGATCATGATGTACTTCCGCGACGAAGACGACCCGCACGGCATCATCAAAAACCTGCTCGACGTGGTGCCCTCCGGCAGCTACCTGGTGATCAGCCATCCCACCGCGGATTTCGACGAGCACGCCATGTCCCGCGTGGTCGACTCCGCCGAACACGCGGGCATCACCTTCTACCCGCGCAGCCACACCGAGACCGAGATCCTCTTCGCCGGCACCGAACTCGTCGAGCCGGGCGTCGTCCCGGTGGTCACCTGGCACCCAGCACCCGGCGACGAGCCCGCCGATCCCGAATCCGCCTGGTACTGGGCGGGCATCGGCCGCAAGCCCTAGTCGGCGACCTTCACCACGACCTTGCCGAAGTTGCGGCCCTCGAGCATGCCGAAGAACGCGTCGGGGGCGTGGTCCAGGCCCTCGGTGACGTCCTCGAGGTAATTGACGCTGCCGTCGGCGACCCAGCCGGCCATGTCACGCAGGAAATCCGGGTACAGCTCGCGGACGAACTCGGTCTGGATGAAGCCGCGGATGGTCAGACTCTTGATCAGGATGCGGCCGTAGAACGCGGGCAGCTGATCCGGTCCGTCGGTGTCGCCGGTGGAGTTGTAGTTGGCGATGAGTCCACAAACCGGGACACGCGCGTAGGTATTGAGCAGCGGATATACCGCTTCCGCGACCGCACCGGCAACGTTTTCGAAATAGACGTCGATGCCGTCCGGCACCGCGGCCTTCAACTGCTCGGCGAAATCGGGGGCGCGGTGGTCGATAGCGGCATCGAAGCCGAATTCGTCGATCAGATACGCGCACTTCTTCGGCCCACCCGCGATGCCGACCGCGCGGGCCCCCTTGACCTTTGCGATCTGCCCGACCGCCGAACCGACCGGCCCGGTGGCGGCGGCGACCACGACGGTCTCCCCTGCCTTCGGCTGACCGATCTTCAGCAGACCGGAGTAGGCGGTGAAGCCGGGCATACCGAGCACGCCGAGCGCGGTCGAGACCGGCGCGATCTCGGGATCGAGCTTGCGCAGATACGACGCGTCCGCAACGTCGTGCGTCTGCCAGCCCGAATACCCCAGCACCACATCGCCTTTCGCGAAACCCGAGGCGCGCGAATCGACCACCTCGGCGACCGTGCCGCCGACCATCACCTCGCCGATCTCGATCGGCTTCGCATACGACTCGGCCGTACTCATCCGGCCGCGCATGTACGGATCGAGGGACAGATACAGCGTGCGCAACAACACCTGCCCCTCGTCGAGCGGCGGCAGTTCGGCGGTTTCGGTGCGGAAATTCGCCGCGGTGGGTGCGCCCTCCGGGCGCGAAGCAAGCACGATTCTCGTCGTCTCGACCATGGATCCGAGCTTAGTCCCGGGCCCGCCGGGCTAACGGTGACGGCGATGCGACCGATAGGCGGGTGTCGGATAGCACGACACAGCTGCATCGCGCCCAGTTAGCTGAGCCGACCGTTTCGCCTACGACGACCACTTGCATAGGGAGTTTCTCTTGGCACGCCTAAGTCGCACCCGAGTCGCCTTGACCATCACCACAGCCGGCCTCGCGGTCCTGCTGTCCGCGGGCACCGCGGCCGGCCGGCCGATCGGCCCCTTCGATGTCGGCGGGGCGATCGAGGTCGAATACGACCAGGCCGGCGGCGGTGCGGCCTTCGGCGACCCGGTCAACCCCGAATCGGACGCGGGGCGCGGCGGCAAGTACCAGGCCTTCGAGCGCAACGCCTCCATCTACTGGCACCCGGCCACCGGCGCGCACCAGGTCGGCGGCGCGATCCGCGACAAATGGGGCAACCTCGGCTTCGAGAACGGCTTCCTCGGCTACCCCGTGACCCGGGAACAGTCCACCCCGGCGAAGGCCGGCCGCTACAACCATTTCCAGGGCGGTTCGATCTACTGGTCCCTCGGCACCGCCGCGCATCAGGTCGGCGGCGCGATCCGGGAGAAGTGGGGCGCCTACGGCTGGGAGAACAGCCCGCTCGGCTTCCCGATCACCGACGAGGCCACGGCCAAGAGCAACGGCCGCTACAACCTGTTCGACGACGGCGCCATCTACTGGTCGCCCGCGACCGGCGCGCACGTGATCTGGGGCGCGATCCGCACGACCTGGGAGGCCAGGGCGGGCGTCAACGGCGGCTACGGCTACCCGACCAGCGACGAATACGACTACCAGAACGGCAAGGCCCAGGACTTCCAGGGCGGCCGCATCACCTGGCAACCCTGACCCGCCCGGGGCGTGGGTCGATGTCGCATGCCATCATCGCCTACCAACGCTCCGCCCTGTCTTGTCACCGAGTAAGCCTGACTGAGGAGTTCTCTTGGCCCGCCTTCGTACCCACCGCCGGTCCAGCAACGCGACGCTGGCCACGGCAACCGTCGCGCTGGCGGTGCTGCTCGCCGCGGGCACCGCGACCGCGCGCCCGATCGGCCCATTCGAGGTCGGCGGCGCGATCGAGGCCGAATACGACACGGCCGGCGGCGGCGCGCTCGGCGACCCGACCGCCCCGGAGGCCGACGCCGCCAACGGCGGCAAGTTCCAGACCTTCGCGAACAACGCCGCGATCTACTGGCACCCCGACACCGGCGCGCACGAACTCGGCGGCCCGATCCTGGACAAGTGGCGTGCCCTCGGCGCGGAGACCGGCGGCCTGCGCTACCCCGTCACCAGCGAGCAGTCCACCCCGGCCAAGCCGGGCCGGTTCAGCCACTTCCAGGGCGGCTCGATCTACTGGTCCGTCGGCACCGCCGCCCATCAGGTCAGCGGCGTCATCCGGGACAAGTGGTACGCGCTCGGCGCGGAGAACAGCCCGCTCGGCTTCCCGGTCACCGACGAGGCCCCAGCCAAGGGCGGCGGCCGCTACAACCTGTTCAACGACGGCACGATCTACTGGTCGCAGAAGACCGGCGCGCACGCCGTCTGGGGCTCCATCCGCACCAGCTGGGAAGCCAGGGCCGGCGCGGACGGCATCTACGGCTACCCCACCGGCGACGAATACGACTACGAGGGCGGCAAGGCCCAGGACTTCCAGGGCGGCCGAATCACCTGGCGTCCCTGAGGGATTCGACCGGATCAGACCTTCTTGCCGACCGCCCCGTAGAGCGAGACTCGCTTGTCATAGCTCTGCGGGGGATCGATGCCCTCGTTGCGCCAGCGGTGGATCACCTCGACGCCGGGCTCGACGAGTTCGAGTCCGTCGAAGAACCGGGTGACTTCGGCCCGTGAACGTGGGCGCACCGGGATCCCGCGGTCGGCATAGACCTGCAACAGCCGCGCCATGCCCTGCGGGTCCTTGTCGCCTTCGTCGAAATCCGTGGTGACATGGGACATCGCCAGGTACGAGCCCGGGGCCAGCGGTTCCAGCAACGTCTTGACCATCTGGTAGACGTCGCCGGGCACGAAATGCACCACCGCCATGAGGGATACCGCGACGGGCTGCGAAAGGTCCAGTGTCGCAGCCAGTTCCGGTGCGGCCAGGATGGCCTCCGGTTCCGCGGCATCCGCCTGGATATAGGCGGTGCGGCCCTCGTCCGCGCTCACCAGTAGGGCTCGCGCGTGCGCGAGGACCAGCGGGTCGTTGTCGACGTAGACGACCCGCGACTCGGGCGCCTGCTCCTGGGCGACCTGGTGCAGGTTCGGCGCGGTCGGGATGCCGGTGCCGATGTCGAGGAACTGCCGCACGCCCTGCCCGGTGAGGTAGCGGGTGGCGTGCCGCATGAACTCGCGATTGGTCCTGGCGGTCAGCTGGACGTGCGGAAAGTCTTGCAGCGCCTGCTCAGCGGCGACTCGATCGGCATCGTAGGAGTCCTTGCCGCCGAGGAAATAGTCGTACATCCTGGCCGGATGCGCGACGTCGGTATGCAGGTCGATCGGGCCATCGGACACGCCGAAGTCTCCTTGCGCGTTAGGGATGTGTACTACGAGGTATACCGCATCCGAGCAAGCGGCCAGTTGAGAAACGGGCACTCCAGCTCAGCTCACGCCGGCTGGCCCATTTCGCTCGGGTACTCGGGACGGCCGTCGGTGGCGGGCAGGGTCGGGTAGGCGGCGCGGAGTCGTTCGTGGGCGGCGGGAGTCGCACCGAGGTGGTCGAGGCCGAGCAGCGCCGCGCCGAGAACCGGTGGGGCGACGACGATTCGGGGTTCGGCGAGGGGAGCCGCGGTGGCGAGCCTGCGCGTGACGTTGTCGATCAGCAGCGGTTGCCGGGCCGCGAGGACGCCGCCGCCGAGGACGACCGGCGTCGACTCGTCGAGCAGGTCCAACTTGCGCAGCACGACGAAGGCGAGCCGGGTGATCTCGTCGGCTTGCCGATCGATCAGGCGCAGGGCGGTCGGATCGCCCGCCTCGGCCGTGGTGAACAGGACGCGGACCAGCTCGTGCAGTCGTTTCTCCGGTAGCTGCCCGAGGTGGATCGCCTCGGCCACCGCATTCGCGCCGGCCAGGCCGAAATACTCGCCGATCGCCGCGGACAACGCGGTCGGCTCGCCGCGCCCGTCCTCGGCCCGCGCGGCATGCCACATGGCCTCGGCCGCCATGCCGCCGCCACCGCCCCAATCACCGGTCAGCACACCGAGCGCCGGGAACCGCGCGGTGCGGCCGTCCGGCAGCAGCCCGACGCAGTTGATTCCCGCGCCGCAGACCACCGCCACGCCGCGCGGACCGTCGGTGCCCGCGCGGAGCAGGCCGAAGGTGTCGTTGACGACGCCCACGGTCAGACCCCACGGCCGCGCCGCGATGGCGGCATGGATCCGCTGCTCCTCGATCGGCAGGTCGACGTTGGCCATACAGGCGCTGACCCTCGTGGTGAGGATTCCGCCGCGAGTCAGCCCGGCCTGCCTGGCCACCGACTCGACCAGCGGGCTGAGACCCTCGATCGCCTTGCGCGCGCCGGTCCGATGTGGCTGATAGCCGCCGCCGCGCGCGGTCGCGAGGATCGAACCGTCGCGCCCGACCAGGGTCACGTCGGTCTTGCTGTTGCCTGCGTCAATGGCCAGGACGCCCGGAACCTGTTCATTATGTGGGAGTTTCATCAGACGCTTCCCCCGCCAACAGTGCACGGTGTTTGTCGGCATGATCACACCCAGCTCAGGTAAGCGCGGTTATGGGCGATCAGCCGGTCGGTCAGCTGATCGGCCAGTTCGTTCTGGCCGACCAGCGGGTGAGCTAGTAGCGCGTCGAATACTCGATCGCGACTACCGTCGAGCGCGGCTCGCAACGCGAGCTGCTCGTAGGCGGTGACGTGGGCGATCAGGCCCGCGTAGCGGGGTTCCACCGGCGGTTGCGGTAGTGGGCGCACCCCTGCGGCGCCCACCTCCGCCGGCACTTCGATCACGGCGTCGTCGGGCAGGAACGGCAGGGTGCCGTCGTTGCGGGTGTTGACCACCTGGATGCCGGTGTCGCCGGTGCCGAGCAGGGCGGCGAGCAGATGGACCGCGGCCTCGGAATAGAAAGCGCCGCCGCGGGTTCCGAGCAGTTCGGGCTTCGTGTCCAGGGTCGGGTCTGCGTACATCGTCAGCAGCTGCTGCTCGATGGCCGCGACCTCGGCGGCGCGCGAACCCTTGGTCGCGGACTCCTCGACCACCACGTCGTGCTGATAGAAGTAGCGCAGGTAATACGACGGCACGACGCCGAGCCGCTGGATCAGCGGAAGCGGTAGCCGCACATCGGCGGCGATCTCCTCGCCGAAGCCGGCGAGGAGATCGGGTAACGCCTCGTGCCCCGTGCCCGCGCCCGGATAGTCGAGCACAGTGACGCCGCGCACCCAGGTGAGGTGATTGAGGCCGACATGGTCGAGCCGAATACACTCCGGGTCGATCCCCAAGTGCGCGGCGAACTTTCGCTGGAAGCCGATGGCGACGTTGCACAGTCCGACGGCCTTGTGTCCGGCGGTTTGCAGTGCGCGGGTGACGATCCCGACCGGATTGGTGAAGTCGATGAGCCAGGCGTCCGGGTTGGCCCGGCGCACCTGCTCGGCGATCTCCAGCACCACCGGGACGGTGCGCAGCGCCTTCGCCAGTCCCCCGGCGCCGGTCGTTTCCTGTCCGACACAACCACATTCGAGCGGCCAGGTCTCGTCCTCGTTGCGCGCCGCCTGCCCGCCGACCCGCAGCTGGAGCAGCACAGCGTCGGCGCCGTCGACCCCGTCCGCGATCGAGGCGGCCGTGCTGACCCGCGCACTGTGCCCCTGTTTGGCGAAGATCCGGCGGGCCAGACCCGCGATCAGCTCCAGGCGGTCCAGGGCCGGGTCGACTAGAACCACCTCGTCGATCGGCAAACTCGCACGGAGACGGGCGAATCCGTCGATCAACTCCGGCGTGTAGGTGGAACCACCGCCGACTATGGCTATCTTGAGTGCGCCCATCAGCCCTTGACCCCTGTCAGTGTCACGCCTTCGATGAAGGCTTTCTGTGCGAAGAAGAACAGGATGATCACCGGCGCCATCACCAGCAGGGTGGCGGCCATGGTGAGGTTCCAGTTGGTGTGGTGCGCGCTCTTGAACGACTCCAGGCCATAGCTCAGCGTCCACGCGCCCGGGTTCTCGCTGGCGTAGATCTGCGGGCCGAAATAGTCGTTCCAGCAATAGAAGAACTGGAACAGCGCGACCGCCGCGATGGCCGGCTTGGCCATCGGCAGCACGATCCGCAACAGGATGCGCAGCTCACCGCAGCCGTCGATGCGCGCGGCCTCCAGGTAGTCATCGGGGATGGTCAGCAGGAACTGGCGCAGCAGGAAGATGGAGAAGGCGTCGCCGAAGGCCAGCGGGATGATCAGCGGCCACAGCGAGCCGGTGAGGTGAAACTGCTTGGCCCAGATCAGATACATCGGGATGACGGTCACCTGCGGCGGCAGCATCATCATCGACACCACCGCCATCAGCGCCAGATTGCGGCCGCGGAAGCGAAACTTGGCCAGCGCGTAGGCGACCGGGATGCTGGACAGCAGCGTCAGCGCGGTGCCGGCCAGCGCGTACACCAGGGTGTTGCGCCACCAGGTGAGGAATCCCGGTGTGTCCCAGACTTTTACGTAGTTCCCCCAGTGCCACTCGGCGGGCCACAGGTCGGCGGTGAGCGCCTGCCGGTCCGACATCACCGAGGTGAAGAAGACGAACACGAACGGCATCAGGAACAGCAGCGCCGCCGCAATCGCGAACGCGTGCACGGCAACCCAGTTCAGCAGGTCTTTCCGGCGCGCGCCCCTGGCCTCGACCGTCGGCACGGTGACCGGCACCGGCAGCGTGGTGGTCATGGTCATCGCTCAGTCCTCCTGCAGGAAGCCGGATTTGCGCCGCAGCAGCAAGGCGGTGAACGCCATCGACAAGGCGAACAGGATCACCGCGACGACACACGCTGACCCGAGATCGAAGCGCTGGAAGCCGAGGTTGTAGACCATCTGCGGGAGCGTCCAGGTGGAGCCGTGCGGGTAACCGGCCTCGAACGCCTCGCCCGAGTTGCCCGCCTTGCCGCTGGCGACCTTCCCGGCGACCATCGCCTGGGTGTAGTACTGCATGGTCTGGATCACGCCGGTCACCACCGCGAACAGCACGATCGGCATGATGTTCGGCAGGGTGACATAGCGGAATCGCTGCCATGGGCCCGCGCCGTCCAGCTCGGCCGCCTCGTACTGTTCCCGCGACACGTCCAGCAGTGCCGCGGTGAAGATGACCATCAGATCACCGATGCCCCACAGCGCCAGCATGGTCAGCGCGGGCTTGGACCATTCCGGGTCGGTGAACCAACCCGGTTGCGGCAGACCGAGATTGCCGAGCAGGTGGTTGACCGGCCCGGTTCCCGGATTCAGCAGGAAAGCGAAGGCGATCGTGGCCGCGACCGGCGGCGCGAGGAACGGCAGATAGAACACCGTGCGGAAGAACCCGAGCCCGGTCTTGATCTTGGTGACCAGCAGCCCGATGCCGAGGCCGAAGACCACGCGCAGCGACACCATGATCAACACCAGCCACAGCGTGTTGCCCAGCCCCTGCCAGAAAAATGGGTACTTGCTCAGGACGTAGTCCCAGTTCTTCAAGCCGCTGAAGGTCGGCGCGGCGAACCCGTCGTACCTCATGAAGGAGAAGTAGAGGGTGGACAGCAGCGGGTAGGCGAAGAAGAAACCGAACCCGATCAGCCACGGGGACAGGAACGCCAGGGTGCGCAGATTCCCCCGGCGGCGCTTGCGTTTCAGCGCCGCCGGGACGGTCGCGGTCATCGTTGCCATCGCTACATCACTTCGCCTGGGCGATCGCCTCGTCGATTTCCTTCGCGGTCGCCGCCAGGCCCGCCGCGAGGTCGGTCTTGCCCGCCTCGTAGTCGTAGCCGAAGTTGCGCAGCGAAAGCTGGTACGCGCCACCGTTGATGCTGGACGGAGTGGTGGCGGAGTGCGGGTTCTTCGCGATGTCGATGAAGGTCTTGAAGTTCGGATCCGCGGTCAGCTTCGGCGAATTCAGCGCCTCGTTGGTGCTCGGCACGTTGTGGATGGCGTTGGCGAAGCTCACCACCGCGTCGGTGTCGGTGGTCAGGTACTTCACCAATTGCCATGCGGCCGTCTGCTTTTGGCTGGAGTTGGCGATGCCGATGATGGTGCCGGTCTGGTAGCCGCGGCCATAGGTGGCGGCCTGGTCGTCCGGCACCGGGAAGGGCGCGGTGGCCCAGTCGAAGCTCACCGGGTTTTCCGCGATCGACGCGGTGCGCCACTCACCGTCCAGGGACATGGCCACCTGTCCGGTGTGGAACGGATTCTTGGCGCTGAACTCCTCGCCGAAGGTGGTGCGGTATTTCTCCAGCTTGTCGTAGCCGCCGAGCTTGGCGATCAGGTCCTTCTGCCAGGCGAACATCGCGGCGACCTTGGGATCGGTGGCGATGTTCGACTTTCCGTCCGCGCCGAAGTAGTCGGCGCCGTACTGGGCCAGGTAGCGGGTGGCCGCCGTCTCGTAGCCGTGATAATTCGGCAGGAAGCCGAGCTGTTTGAAGCTGTCCCCCTCCGGGATGGTCAGCTTGCGCGCCGCCGCCTCGAACTCACTGAATGTCTTTGGCGGTGAGGTGATTCCGGCGGCCGCGAACGCGGTCTTGTTGTAGTACAGGCCGTACGAGTCGCCCAGCAACGGCAGCGCGCACTGGTTTCCCTGGAACTGGCTGTACTCCAGCATCCCAGCCGGGAACGTCTTGGCCGGGTCGATGCCGTCCTTCTTCATGAACGGGGCGAGATCGGCCCAGACCTTGGCCGCGCAGAACTTGCCGACATTGTCGGTGGTGAACGAGGACACCACGTCCGGAGCATCGCGCCCGCCGCCGCGCAGCGCCTGCTCGAGCTTGTCGTCGGCGATATTGCCGACCGGCTTGACGTGGATGTTCGGGTGTAGCTTCTCGAAGGCGGCGATGTTGTCCTCGATCGCCTTGACCTCGGTGTCCTGGCTCCAGCCGTGCCAGAAGGTGATGGTGACGTCCTTGCCCTCGGCCGATCCGTCGTCACCACCGGTCGAACTCTGGCCGGTACAGGCGGCGAGGAACAGCGCGGTGGTCGCGCATGCGGTGAGGGCGGCGAGGGTGCGGCGGGTTGTTCTGCGCATGTGCGGTTCTCCTGGGTACTGCGGTTGTGCGGCGGATCAATGGGTCGAGAACACGGAGTCCCGCGTAGTGGCCAAGGCGCGTTCCAGCGCGCCGTGCAGTACCGGCGAGCCCGGCAGGGTGCTCGAACGCACCTCGGGACGCGGAAAGGTGAGTTCGGTCAACGCTTCTTCGACCAGCGCCCGCAGCCGTTCGCCGCCGGCGCTGGGCACGTCACCGGCCAGGATCAGCAGCTCGGGGTCGACCACCGACACGATCGAGGCCAGGCCGAGCGCCAGCCGGCCCGCGAACTCGACCAGGAACGCGTCGCCGGAGCCCGGCGTCTCCAGCGCCTCGGCCACCACGCGGGCGGCCGTCGGCGCGGACAGTCCATGCTGCTTGGCCAGCGCCAGAACAGCGGGCGCACCGGCCAACTGTTGGAAGCCGCCGGAGTTCTTCCGGCGAACGTCGTGCACGATCGGCGCGCCGGGCAGCGGCATGTAGCCGACTTCGCCTGCGCCGCTGTGGAAACCGCGGTGCAACCGGCCGGCGATCACGATGGCCGCGCCGACGCCGACGCCGGTCCAGAGCAGCACGAAGTCCTCGCACCCCTGCGCCGCGCCGTGCGCCTGCTCGGCGATGGCGGCGAGATTCACGTCGTTCTCGATCGACACCGAGCAGCCGATGGCCTGCTCGAGCTCGGCGATCAGGCGCGGCGAGTGCCAGCCGGGCAGGTGCGTCGCGTAGCGGAGCTTGCCGGTGGCCGGGTCGAGCGCGCCGCCGATGCCGATGACCACCTCGCAGCAGATGCCCTCGGCGAGCCCGGCCAGTTCGACCGCCTCGCCGACCGCCTCGCCCACCCTGGCGGTGGTTTCGGCGGCGGGCCAGCCTTTGGTGGAGACCTCGTGTTCGGCGAGGGTGCGACCGGTGATGTCCGCGACCGCGATTCGAATTCTGGAGGCTGTCACGTCGAGTCCGGCGACATATCCCGCAGCCGGATTCACTTGGTACAGCTGAGCATTCGGCCCTGGACCGCCGGGCATGGTGCCGACCGGGACGACCAGGCCCGCGGCCTCCAGGCGACCGAGCAGCTGGGAGGCGGTCGGCTTGGAAAGGCCGGTGAGCGTGCCGATTTGGGTCCTCGACAGCGGGCCGTTGGCGAGCAGCAGCTCCAGCGCGGCGCGATCGTTGATCGCGCGCAGCAGGCTGGGCGTGCCGGCGAGGGTCTGTCGCGTGCTCACGTGACACCCCTCCTCTCACCCCGCATCGGGTGAACTATTAGGAAAGTTTCCAATTACTTTGAGGAGGGACTGTATGTCCGGTTCGACAGCCTGTCAATCGCTGTCCGCATGGCGGATACCCAAACGTCATGCGGCACAACGAAGTGTTTGACCTCAACCACTGTTGAGGATCTAGCCTCGGGACCGACCGCATGGAACCGAAGGGACTCGGCATGAAGATTCGCGAAGTAGTCATCAGCACAACGGATCTCGGCGCGGCGGCGGATTTCTATCGGAACGTGCTCGAACTACCGGTCGTGGTTGGCAGCGATCATGTGACGGTAGAAATCGGCCGTAGCAGGCTCGTGTCGACCCGCGGCGAAAATTTCGCGGGCGCGCATCATCTGGCGTTCGGGATTTCCCCAGACGATTTCGAGCTTGCGCGGAAGTGGTTGGGGCGTCAGGTCGAGTTGATCGCCGCGAACGGGTCCGATGTCATCGAGGGGCCACCCGGTTGGGATTCGCGATCGGTCTACTTCCGTGGGCCGGATGGGATCGTGTTGGAACTGATCGCACGGGAGGCCGATGCCGGGGTCCCTGCCAGTAGCGGCGAGGTGCCCAGGATGCTGTCGATCAGCGAGGTCGGCATCGGTGTGCCCGACGTTCAGCAAGCGGTCGGCGAACTCGCCGAAGCGTATGGCCTCGACGCCTTCACGCCGCGGCTGCCCGCCTTCACCCCGGTCGGCGACCATGACGGATTGATCATTCTGGTTGACCGGGAACGGATTTGGTTCCCGACCGACGCCGACCTCCCCGCCCGCGCCTCGGTGGCGGTGCGCATCGATGCGCCCAAGGGCGGCGGAACCCTCGCCCTCAGCGAGGCGGCCCGCATCGACGGGTGAGAAGTATCAGCTCTGGGAATCGCGTCGCCTGTAGTAGACCGCGCGGAGGTTCGTGCCGATCTTCTTGGCCGAGTCCTGAACCTGCTGTCCGCGTTCGGAGTTGAGCAACTGCCTGGCTGCCGCGCCGGTCTGCCGACCGGCGTCCTTCCCGATCCGGCGCAGCTGTGCGGTCTGGTTCGATTCGCGCAGCCGCCGGAGGCGTTCGTCCTCGGCGAGGTGCTGCGCCTGTTCCTTCATGGCGTTGGTGACCGCGTGCATCCGTTCGAGGCCGACCTGCGCGCCCTGGGCGCCGCGCTCGACGATGGCCGCGTCTCGGGCCGCCTGCCACGACTTCTGGTACAGCCCGGCGCGCACGACCGTGGTCCCCGCCAGGCGATCGATCACCGTTCGACCACCGGCCAGCGGCACCGCGTTGACGATCAGCGCCACCACCGCGACCACCCAAAGCACAAGGGAGAGCACGAACTTTCCGGCAAGCAGCGCGATGCACGCGGCGGAATACAGTCCGACATCCACCATCGTGCCGGCGAACGCCCGGCGGGCCGACTGCCACTTGCTCAGGGCGCCTTGCGGATCCGCGAGCGAATGAACGCGGATGTCCAGCAGGAACTTTCCGAGCGTGCGGCCCTTCCAAGCCAGCGCCGCGAACTGGTAGGCGAACACGATCAAAACCAGGGCGACGAACGCCTCGGTGACGAGTAGCAGGATCTCACCGAAGACGTCCCACCCGAACGCTTTTCCCGCGCCGCCCCAATCACCGTTCGCGCGGAAGAGGTTCCAGCCGCCCTCCTCGGCGAGCCCGGGCCAGCTGGAGAGGTAGTCGGCGATCCGATAATGCGTCACCGAGCCGAGCAGCACCGCCGCGCAGATGATGAGGCCGAAATCGACCGCCCAGGCGGCGATTCGCCGATTGGCGGGCGCCCGGTCGGGTGGCGGAATGTGCTCGGCCATCGTGTGCACCTCTTCGCAGTGCCGGGACCCGGCGCTCTGTCTTTGCTCTAACAGATTCCTCGCTGCGACGAGGCCGCACTATCGGCCGAACAACCGACACGAATGCGGGGGTACCAGAGGTTTCGCGGCTCGAGCCGGGCGCGCTAAGCGGATACGCGCGGGGAGTTCGCGGGGTGCACGTCTTCGGCGACGGTACGGCGACGCGGGGCCGGCCGGCGCTGCGCGAGATGCGCGGCGACCACCACACCGTGAGTTGCGATCACGACGGCTGACGCAGTACCGATTCCCACCAGTAGCAAACCCACGACAGATACCGATCCTTCCAAAGCACAGTTTTTCGCCGGCGCGCTGTGCGCCGTCGGGCAGTATGCCCCGGCCTCGCCCTTCCAAACGGTGTGTGATCCAGAACACAGCACGGCGGGGCCGGCCGCTGCCGCGGTCGTAGGCTGACCTGGTGATCACCTGTGTTGTGGAGTACGTGATCGATCCCGCGAAGATCGAGGCGTTCGAGCGGTTCGGTCGCCGGTGGATCGAATTGGTGCAGCGGCACGGCGGCATCCATCACGGCTATTTCCTGCCCGGCGAAGGAGCCAGCGACAAGGCCATGGCGCTGTTCAGTTTCGACAGCCTCAGCGCTTACGAACAATACCGAGAGCTGTTCGGCGTCGATCCAGACTTCATCGCGGCGGATCACATCCGGGACGAGAGCGGGTGTGTGTTGCGCTACGAGCGCACCTTCATGCGGCCCATGCTCCCGGACCGGGATTAGCTCAATCGCGGACGTGCACGGGCACGTCGTCGGCCCAGGGCTGGCGAGTCACCATGTCCGCGACGTACACGTAACCGCGTTCGAACTCGCCGGTGGCGGCATCGACGAGGCGATACTCCTGCGTGCCCTTGTGGATCGGCTGCGCGTCGAGCAGCACGATGCGCACCTCGCCGGGTTCGAACCGGCAACGCTCCTGCATCGCGGCGATGAGTTGCTCGTTGTGCATATGGCCGTCGCCGAAGTTCCAGCCGACGGCGGTGCTGCAGATGCGTTCACCGTCGGTGATGGTGTATTCGTCCTCGTGACCGGCCGGCATGGCGCGATGGACGAGAGTGAACAGGGCGCGCCCGTGGGTGTTCATGGCACGGAAGGCATACCCCATGAACATCGGGATCACCGCGCGGTCCTTGCCGTAGAACCGCTCCAGCTGGGCGTGCGGCATGCTGGCGATCGCGACGATCCCCTGCCCGATCTTGGCCGCCGCCGACGGCTTGACGCACCACATCGTGGTATCCCAGTTGCCCGCGTAGTAGCGCATGCCCGGCAGGAAGGAAACCTTGCGCGGGAACAGGTTTCCGGCGATCACGAGGCCCGCGATCACCACGAACAACACCGCCACCGGCGCGGGATCGTGCAGGCTGCCCAGCCCGAGGTCGGCGTGCGCGACGAACAGCACCAGCACGCCGAAGATCATGAAGACGTTCCACTCCAGCGGCACGCCCATCGGCACGGCGGTCAGGATGCCCAGATGGAAGCCGACCATCACGATCGCGGCGATCACCGTCACGAGACCGCCGTGCGAGAAGAACAACACCAGGGGGACAAACATTTCCACGGCCGTCGCGCCGTGGGCGAAGATCCGGGACCGGCGGCCGGGGCGGAGATCGTCGGGAAAGTTCTCGAAGAACTTGCGTTTCAACGCCTTTCGCCGGAAGACCGGACTGTTGGACATCATGGTGGACACCACGAACGGGAAGTGCTTGTTCAGCTTGGAGGTCGCCGCGCCCATCCAGATCACCAGGAACACCACCTTGGCGGCGACGATCATGTCGGTGCCGGTGAACAGGAAGGTGACCGCGAGGGTGGCATATACCTCGCCGCGGGCCGCCAGGAAGATCACCTTGTCGCGCAACCCGAGCACCGCGAGCAGCCCGAGCACCGCCACGATCTGCCACATCGGCAGCGGTCCCACCGTCGTGTCCAGCTCGCGCACCGGGCCGGTTCCGTTGGACAGCAACGCGATCACGGTCATCACCAACAGCGCCGCGTACAGCGCGACATCCACCACCGAACGCGTGTCGCCCTTGGTCAACGGAACTCGCCCGGGCCAGGGCGGCAGCCGAATGGTCTTGGGCCGCAACCAATACAGGATCGAGCCGAACGGCGGAAAGAACCGGTTGTTCAGCGGCCCGAACCCACAACCGAGCCCGACCACCTCGAACAGCAACGTGTACAGCACGGCCTTCTGGAAGACGATCGGCTCCGACCACCAGTCACCGACATCGGTGAACCCATCGATGCCCTTGGTGGCCAGCACGATCAGCCAACCGCCGAGCACGTACAGGCCCACCTTGCCGACATAGAACAGGTGCAGCGCGACCGGCGTCCCGAATCCCACCTCGGCCCAGTGCCGGGCCATCGGCCGGATTCGTTCACTGCGGGTGCCCTTGCTCCACTCCGCCATATCGACCACCGGCAGTTCGGGTTGCAGAAACCCCATAGCGCACGCTCCGACTCGACGACACCGAGGCGCCCAGCCGAATCAGGGACCTCACGGTCCCTCGAACATTCGCAGGAACTGGAACGTGTGTCAATTCCGATCTGTCGACGCGGCCCGGCATTCGCCGGACGCGGACCTGGGTCGTCCGGATAATCGATGGGGTGCCCGATGCGGCACGCCGGTCGAGAGGAGACCACGGTGTCGGACTCGCACAATTCCCGGTCGTTCGCGGTGGGCACGATGGCCGGTGTCAATCCGCCACTGAGTGCCTCGCGCTTCCTGGTCCGGATGGCCAAGCTCGGACGGCTGGATTCCGTTCTGGCGCCGGATCATTTGATCAGCGTGTTTCCGCGAGCCATCTGGGATACCGATTTCACCCCGCAGGCGAAGGTGGTCCGCAGCCCTGACGAACAGTTCGATTACGCCCCGCTGCTGGCCAATCTGGCCGCCGGGGCCGGGCGGGTACAGCTGGGCGTCGGGGTCACCGATCCGATCCGCAGGCATCCGGTGCTGCTCGCGCAGACGTTTCTCACGCTGGCGCACATGACGAAGACGCCGCCCATCCTCGGGCTCGGTTGCGGCGAGCGGGAGAACCTCGATCCGTACGGGTTCACCTGGGATCGTCCGGTCTCCCGGCTGGAAGAGGCGCTCCAGGTGCTGCGCACCGCACTGACCGCGACCGAATCCTTCGATTTCACCGGCAAATACTACCGGATCGACGGCGCGCCAATGGATTTGACCGCGCCCGCGGATCGAATGCCGCATATCTGGCTCGGCGCGCACGGGCCGCGCATGCTGGAACTGACCGGGCGCTACGCCGACGGCTGGTATCCGTGGGAGGCGATGTCGCCGGACGAGTACAGGCGACGACTGACGTTGGTGCACAACTCCGCTCGCGCCGCGGGCCGCGACCCCGAGGCGATCGTTCCCGCCACGATGATCTCCATGCTCACCGCGCGCACTCCCGCGGGCATCCGGCAGCTGATGCGGCACCCCGGCATCCGCTACATGGCGCTGCTCGCGCCGGACGCGGTGTGGGCGCGCTGCGGTGCGAAACATCCCTTCGGCGAAGGATTCCGGGGCCTGATCGATCTCATGCCGCATACGTTGACCAAAGCCGAAGTGCAGGCGGCGATCGCCGAGGTACCGGACGAGGTGCTGCACGAATGGCTCATGATCGGCACTCCCCCAGAGATTCTCGCCCGCATTCACGCCTTGGCCGACGCGGGCTTGCGGCATGCCGTCGTGTTCCCGACGGCCGCGCTGGTGTCCGGCGCCGACGCGGCGTTCGGTTACGGTGTCGTGCTCTGGCTGGCTGCCCGGTTGCGACGGCAGGCAGGCACACCCGCTGAGTAGGTAGGCCGACCCACATCTCCCCCTGGTCAACAGCGTCTTTCTCGTGCCCTCTTGAGGTAGACCGATCATGCTACTACTGTATGGATAACTGTTACGTCCAGTTATATGCAGCTGATCGACCATGACCGTCCGCGGGCAGCGGATTCTCAGAGTGGAGATGACATGACGTCTGGTGTGCACGGTTCTTCCTGGGATGCGATTGTGATCGGGGCCGGGCTCGGCGGCCTGTCCGCGGCTTCGTATCTGGCCGCGTCGGGGCTGAAAGTGGCTCTGCTGGAGCAGTATTCGGTGCTGGGCGGCTCTTCCCACGTCTTCCGCCGGAAACGCAAGTGGGAGTTCGATGTCGGCGTGCACTACATCGGCGACTGCGGGCCGGACGGAAACGTGCCGACGCTGCTGCGCGGTATCGGTCTCGACGACCGGGTGCAGTGGCTGCCGCTGGACACCGACGGCTTCGACACGATCATCGCCCCCGATTTCGAACTGCGTATCCCGGTCGGCTGGGACAACTATCTGGAGAACCTGATCCAGGCTTTTCCGGGCGAAGAGCGTGGACTGCGCCGATACGTCTCGATCATGCGGGCCATCGGCCAATCACTGGATCGCACAGCGACTTCCGCGAACGACCTGCGGCGGGCCGTCATGCGGGCGGGGACTGCCGCGGCATGGGCGCCGGTGCCGCACGCCGTGCTCCTCGCGGCTTGCCGGTTGAAGCCGCGAACCATTTTGGCGCTGTCGGTCCAAGACGGCGCGGCCGCGACGCCGCCCCAGATCGCGCCGGTCGCCGTGGCCGCGGCGTTCCTGGAGAACTTCGTCGGCCGCGGCGCCTGGTTCCCGCGCGGTGGCGGCCAGGTGCTGGCGGCCGGCTTCGCCGAGGTGATCCGCGGGCACGGCGGGCACATCCGCACCCGCACCGAGGTCGACCGCATTCTCGTGGAGTCCGGACGCGTCACCGGGGTGCGGTTGCGCGACGGCGAGATCCTGACCGCGCCGGTGGTGGTGTCCGCGGCCGATATCAAGCGCACCTATCGCGATCTGGTCGGCTACGAGCAGCTCCCGCGGTGGGCGGTCATGCGCAACGAGCACTTCAAGATGGCACTCCCACTGATCAACGGCTACTTCGGGATCGAGATCGACCTCGCCGCAACGCCGAATACCAACTATTACACGATCCCGGCCACCACCTGGAAAGCAACCGACTCGCTGTGGTCGCTGTCGCGGATGTCGTCGCAACTGCTGACCGGGGCCGCGCGCCGCGATCCCCGGCGGTGGGCCGAGGACTTCGCGCTCCGGCAGCCGACCTACGTGCAGTCCTCGACCCGCCGCGATCCGTCGAACCAGTTCAGCGCGCCGCTCGGCCACGCCGCCATCGAGGCGCAGACCTTGGCGCCGTGGAATCCGGCGCTGTGGGGTGTGAGCGCGGATGAGGTTGCCACGCAAAGCTACCGGGGCAACAGCGCCTACCAGGACATCAAGGAGATCATCGCCGGCGGGCTGCTGGACCGGGTCGATCAAGCGTTCCCCGGTGCCGCCGCGAAGGTTCAGTGGAGCGAGCTGGCCACCCCGGCCACGCAAGAGCGCTACACCCGGACCACCAACGGCACCTCCTACGGCCTCGAACCTCGAATCACCCAGCTCGGGCCGTTGCGTCCGGGTGCGCGGACGCCGATCCGGGGCCTGTTCCTCGCCGGCACCAGCACCTCGACCGGACCTGCCACCGAAGGTGCGATGCTCAGCGGAGTGCAGGCCGCGTCGGCGATCGTCGGGCGCGATCTGCTGGCGGAGATCCGCGCCGGGGCGGTACTCGCCGACCCGACTCGAATCGCCCCGTGGGGACCCGATTTCGACCCGCTCGCTGCCTGCCGCGGCGGGCGTGCGACCGCCGCCGAAGAGGCCGAGGACCTCGATGCGGCACCGGTCATCCGGATCTGACGGTCCGAAAATGACCCTGGCCGAGTCGAATCCGCGCGGGTAACCGGGCTACTCGACGTTCGGGTTCTGCAGCGGGAGGTCCAGTTCGGCAACCTTGACCAGGCCTTGTTCTTCCCGCGCCGATTCGAGGGTGAATCGTGCTGCGCGGCCGTCGATATCGAGCGACGCGATGGAGTTGCCGAAGTGCGGCCCGCTGACCTTCTGCCAACGGACCGGATCGGCGGAGATACCACGGCGATTCGCGAGTCGGCGCAGGGCCGCGGCGATCGGCGTCGCCCAGGACAGGGCGAAGACCGCGCGAAAGATCTTGGGCGGGTCGTTGTGGACCGGCGAGCACACCAGTTGCAGCACTTCGGATTTCGTCGGATCGGCGTAGGTGGCACGGGCGGCGTAGCTGTGGTGTACGTCGCCGGACAGGACGCAGATGGTGCTCGGTGCGTCGGCCGTCGTGCCTAGGCGGTGAATCAGCCGGGCCAGTCGTTCGAAGGAAGCACGGAAGGCCGGCCAGTGCTCCAAATCTGCCGCCTGCCTGACCTTCTCGCCGAGTCGCCCGCGCCATCCCGGCAGGCCCGCCGCACGCTCGTTGAGTGACTGGAAGTGGCTCAACGCGTGCGGCATCAGCCACGGCAGCGACGATCCGATCAGCAGATGGTCGAAGTCGCCCGCCGCGTTCTCCTCGATCCAATCGAACTCCTCTGACCCGACCATCAGCCGCCGACCATCGAGAATGCGACCACTGCGGGTATCGATCACCAGCAGCCGGATCCGGCCGAAGTCACGGCGGTAACTCCAGCGAGTCGGTTTGCGCCCGTCGACCTCGTGGTCGGCCTGCTCGGCGAAGTCCTCCAGCATGCCCTGCACGTCTGCGCCGGCCTCGGTTACCTTGCGGTACAGCGGGTCTCGCGCCAGCTCGCCCGGCCCGAGATTGCCGATGTGCTGATACACCCAGTACGACGCCAAGCCGGCCCGGATACGCTGCCGCCACCACGGCAGCTCCGCCATCTGCTCGCGCCAAGTCCGCGAGGTGTTCCAGTCGTCGCGCACATCGTGGTCGTCGAAGATCATCGAGGTCGGCACGTTCGACATCAGCCAGCGAATCTCCGGGTCCGACCACGACTCGTGATACAGCTCCGCGTATTCACGGAACGACACCACCTCACCCTCGGGCTCCTGCCCCGCGCGCCGTTGCGCCAACCATTCGCGTATCCGCGGCGTCGGCTCATCCGCGTAGACCTGATCACCGAGCAGCAGCAACGCATCCGGCCATTCCGGCTCCGGCAACGTCTGCATCCGCACCGCATACGCGTCCAACGCATCCGGCCCGACCTTGTCCGCCCCCAATTCGTCCGGCGTCGCCTTGGCCGCCCGGCACGACCCGAACAGCACCTTCTGGACGCCCTGCGTCCGAATCCGGCACTGCGGCGCCGCGGCCCCCGGCTCCGGCCACACAGCCACCCCGTCGAGCGCGACCGCATACGGAATCGACGCCCCCGGCTCCAACCCCTCGATCACCACCAGCGCGAAATGCTGCTCGCCTACCTGAAATGTCCGCGCAGCCCGACCCAACACCCCCACTTCGCACGAACCATCCGTCTCCACCCAGACCGTCGCCGAAGTGCCATCCACATGCCGCAAAACCGGGCCTAAAACCAACTCAGCCATACCGGCCGACGTTACTTCGTTGCGCACCAACGGGGTCGGCAACTGGGTGAGGTTCTGGGACAGGGTGGGGTAAGTCGGGAATGATGGGGTCTTATGGTGGATTACGCGACGGTATTCGAGCGGGTTCGGGGATCCCTGCTGGGTGGGGCGGTCGGCGACGCGCTGGGGTGGCCTATCGAGTTCTTGAAGTTGGAGCAGATTCGGGGGCGGCACGGGGAAAGCGGGGTGACGGGGTTTGTGCCGCAGGCGAATCAGGGTGCGCCGCAGGAGATTACCGACGATACGCAGATGACGTTGTTCACCGCGGAGGGGCTTTTGCGGTCCCCTGCGGGGGCGGATCCGGTGCTCGCGTTGCGGCGGGCCTATCTGCGCTGGTTGCAGACTCAGCAAGGAGGCGGGCCCGCGGATCACAGCGACGGCTGGTTGGCGAGTTTGCCGTTTATGTATGCCTCGCGGGCGCCGGGGAATGCGTGCATGTCCGGGCTTGCCCGGCAGGCGCGCGAATTTCATCCGCCGGAGCCGTTCGGTGCGGAAGGACCGGTTAATCCGCATTCCAAGGGATGCGGAACCGTGATGCGATCCGCCCCGTTCGGATTGGCGGGAATGGGAGCTGATCAGGCGTTTGTCACGGCGGCGCGGGCCGCGCAGCTGACGCACGGGCATCCGACGGGATATATCGCGGCGGGTGCGTTCGCGGCGATTCTCGATCGGGTGGTCAGCGGAATCGAGTTGCCGATCGCGGTGCGGGAGACGATCGCTCAGCTGGCGCGGATTCCGTCGAGCGAGGAGACGGCGACCGCATTGACCCGAGCCGTCGAGTTGGCCGAGGAGCCGCCCACCGCCGAACAGGTCGAGCACGTCGGCGCTGGCTGGATCGCCGAGGAATGCCTGGCCATCGCGGTGTATTCCGCGCTGCACTCGGCGAAGAGCGGAGATACGCGAGCGGCGTTGCTGCTCTCCGTCAACCACTCCGGCGACTCCGACTCGACCGGCGCGGTCGCGGGCAACCTGATCGGCGCCGTCCACGGCGTCTCCGCGCTGCCGATGGATCTCGTCTCCACGGTCGAGGGACGCGACGTCCTGATCCAGGTCGCCGACGACCTGGTCATGCACTTCGGCGTCGGCGACCGATCAGGGCTCGAAGCGCGCTATCCGGTCGACGAGAACGTGTAGGCGGCACAGCGAAAACGGGCCCTTCCGTTGCCATGCCAAAGTAACGACGCTGCTCGGCCGCTCGATGATCAACAAGATCGTTGGGGTGGAATCGACCAAGGAGACGACATGAAGGCAATTGTTCTGGCGTTCGCCGCCGTTGCCGCGATAGGGGCGCTGACCGCGTGTTCGGACAACGCGAAGAGCCCAGCCGCGAGCAACTCACCTGGCACGAGCGTTCCCGTTTCCGCAGGCACCGGGTCGGTGGGCTCGCCGCAGGGCAATTCGACCGCGGCACCGGAGACGGCCGGCGCCGACGCCACCACGAAGCTGCCGAGCCGCGACGACGCGACCGTCGACGCGCGCGACTATCAGAGCGGTGACAAGTACTACTTCCAGTCGCCGAGCGGGAACATCCTCTGCGGGTTCGTCGAGGCCGACTCCCTCGGCACCGGCTGCCAACTGGCCCACGCGTCGGTGGTCCCCGCCGAGCTGCCCGATTGCGGCACCCGCGCCAATCGGGCGGTAGCGGCACAGATCGTGGGCGGCAAGGCAAAGTTCCTCTGCACCAGCCAGGGCATTTTCGTCGGACCGCCGCTCGACGGCGGCAACAAGGGTGGCGGCAAGGTCCTCGGCTACGGGCAGACACTCATCGTCCGCGGCACCGCGTGCACGTCGACGCAGGCCGGGATCAGGTGCGATCAGGGCGGGCACGGATTCTTCATCGCCGCCGACGCACAGTCGCTGTTCTGACCGGCTGAACTGGAAAACGTTCAGCAGCACAGTGTTTCAGCCGGCTCGAAAGCCGGTGACGCACAGATCGCTGACCGTGTCATCGGCGCGACGTTCGCGCACCTACCAGTCGACGATGCCGAGCTCGTGCAGCTTGCGGAACACCAGCATCGAACCGGGCGCGACATGATCCATCGCGGCGTACTCGCTCACCGTGAAGTAGCGCAGCTCGGCGATCTCACTGGTCGGCTGCGGTTCGCCGTCCAGTTCGGCGGTGAAGCAGGTCATGTGCAGCTGCGTGCCGGGTGCGTGCCCGACCGCCTGCGCGGTGAAAACGCCCAGCTCATCGAAGGAAACGACGCCGACGCCGAGTTCCTCGCGCACCTCCCGGTGCAGTGCTCCTTCGGGCGTCTCGCCGGGGTCGATCTTCCCGCCCGCCATGTAGAAAATGTCCTTGCCGATCGATCGCGTCTGCAACAGACGACGATCCCGGATGTGGGCCAACGCGGCTGTGCGAATCACCGGTCCACCCTACTTTTCCGGTTCGGGCCGGGGTCAAGGGAGTTATTCGCCGCCGCCCGACCGAGCGGTACTGGACGTGTACTCGACCCGGTCAGCGTCACCAAACCGGTTCGGCAACCACTATCGTGACGGAGCGAAACTGTTCAATTGGCGAGAGGCACGGGGGAATACACGTGAACACCACGCAGGGTGACTGGTCCACCCTCCCATCGGAGCCGGAGCGCGAGGCGCACAATCGCAAGGTGCTGGCCGCCCTGATCGCGGGCGGCGTGCTCTTCGCCCTCGTCGCGGCGGTGTGCGTCGGGATCGTGGCGCGCGACCTGACCAAAGACGTCATCGGCACGCCGAAACCGGTCCAGAGCGCCAGCCCGCTCCCGATGGCCGAGCAGCTCCCCGCCACCCCCGCGGGCGTCACCGACAACGGCGCGGTCCGGATCGGCGACCCCGCCGCGAAGGTCGTCGTGCGCGTCGTCGCCGACCTGCAGTGCCCGGCCTGCCAGATGTTCGAGAAGGCCAACGCCAAGGTGCTCGAAGACGCCGTGACCAGCGGTTCGGCCATCGTCGAATACAACGTCATCTCGTTCCTGGACCGCGCGTCGACCACCCAGTACTCCTCGCGCGCCGGCAACGCGTCCTACTGCGTCGCCGAAGCGGACCCGTCGAAATATCAGAGCTGGCTGGCCGCGATGTTCCAGAATCAGCCCGCCGAGGGCGGTGACGGTCTGCCCGACGAGCGGCTGCTGGAGCTCGCGAAGGAGGCCGGGTACACGGATCCGACAGTGGCCCAATGCATTACCGACCGCAAGTACGATCCGTACCTGCGCGCGAAGACCAAGGAACTGCTCGCCGGCGGAATCAAGTCCACTCCGTCGGTCTTCGTCAACGGCCAGCAGGTCACCGAGGCCCAGCCCCTCTTCGGCGCGGACGGCCTCGGCCCACTGATCACCGCTGCGCGATAGTGAGCGGATTGTCGCTTTAGTGAACTTGATTCGGCATTATCGGCTAGTTTGCACGCTATGAATTCACGCTGGGGCGCTGCGCTCGCCATCTCCGTCCTATCGTTGTCCGGCCTGGTCGCGGGCGCTGCCCCGGCCTCGGCCGGCCCGCCCGTGGTGCCGTGCGGCTTCACGCCGACCGCGCCGGACAACGCCGCGGCCCGTCCGGTGGTGTCGCCGCCGCCGGTCGCGCTGGCCGTCGGCACCATGGACGTGACCTTCCAGTTCAACTACGGTCCGGTGACCGTCCGGCTGAACCGGGCCGGAGCCGCGCCGTGCGCCGCGCAGAACATGGCAAGCCTGGTGCTGCAACGCTTTTACGATCAGAGCCAGTGCTGGCGGCTGACCGACAGCGCACGCCTCGGCGTCTTGCAGTGCGGCGACATCTACGAGGTGGAAAAGGGTGGCCCCGGCTACCAGTTCCCCGACGAGGTCGACGGCACCGAGACCTACGAACGCGGCACGGTCGCGATGGGTAATCAGGGCCCCGGCACCAACGGCAGCGAATTCTTCATCGTGCACTCGTTCGCGCACATTCCGGCCAACTACTCGGTGCTCGGCCAGGTCGTGAGCGGAATGGACGTGCTGGATCGGATGGTCGCCGCGGGCATCACGCCGACCGAACGCGGTGAGCGCGACGGGCTGCCGGCCCAGCCGGTCGTGATCAACAGCGCCCGGTTGGCCTAGTTCCACCGATCGGCGGATTCCGCGAGACCCCAGAGTTGGGGTGTCCTGCGGGACAGCCGGTTTCACTGCACGGTGCGGTAGCTTCGGACGAATGACTACATCTAATGACAGCGTGCAGTGGAAGCGTGGAATCAGCGGTGTGCTGGTGGCCGGTGGCGTGGTCGCCGGTGTGCTGGCCGGATCGGCGACGGCGTCCGCGGACAGCGGGCAGCTCGCCGGCAGCGAAATCGGGACGTCCGCGGTGGCCGATGACGGGTGCACCTTCTCCTCGGTCGGCGGTTCGTGCTCCGATCCGGGACCGGTCGGCAATGCGCTGATCAACTTCCGCAATTGGCTCAAGAGCATGGGTTACGGGACCGGAAGTTCCTCGGGGACCGCGTACTTCCTCTGACGGTCGAGAATTCGTCGAGCTGATGCCGGAGATTCCCGAATGGTCGAAACAACTTCCGTGGGGAGTGCGGATCGACTGGGGTTTGGCGGGTGCGCGGGCGTTAGGGCCCGATAGCGCGGCCGTCGTTGTCGTCGACGTGCTGTCGTTCACGACGTCGGTGTCGGTCGCGGTCGACGCGGGCACGCGGGTATTTCCCTATCCGTGGCGAGACGGGACCGCCGCGACGTTCGCGACCGACAGGGACGCTCGGCTGGCGGTCGGGCGCAAAGCCGTGTCCGAGCAGCAGCCGTGGTCGCTCTCGCCCGCGGCGCTGCGCCGGGCGCCCGCGCCCGCCCGCCTGGTGTTGCCGTCGCCGAACGGATCGGCGATCTCGGCCGCGGTCACCGGGGTGCCGGTGCTCGCGGCCTGCCTGCGGAACGCGTCCGCGGTCGCCCGTTGGATCGGCCGGCAAGGGTGGGGCACGGTCGAGCGGCCGGTCACGGTGATCGCCGCGGGGGAACATTGGCCAGGTCAGGATGTGTTGCGGCCTGCGATCGAGGACTGGTTCGGGGCCGCCGCGGTCATCTCGGCCCTCGCCGCGAACGGGGCCGGGCCGTTGTCACCGGAAGCCGCGGCCGCCAAGTCCACCTACGACGCGACCGCCGACGTGCCGTCGCTGATCTCCCACTGCGCCTCCGGCCGCGAATTGACCGATATCGGATTCGCCGGCGATGTCGCCGTCGCGATCGAAATCGACGCGAGCCAGAGCGTTCCGCTGCTGGTAGACGGGGCATTCATCGACGCGGCACACTGAGTGGCGGACAATGATGACCGAAGTGTGACGTCCGGCCGCGCGGGGACTTTCCCACCTGGAGCCCGGGTTATACGTGGGGCCGATATGAGGAGGTCATGTGGCACCGGAATACAACAGGAATCCCGCGGCCGTCGCCGCCCTGTCCCCTGAGCAGTATCACGTCACCCAGGAGAACGGGACCGAGCGCGCATTCACGGGCGAATACTGGGACAATCACGAACCTGGCATCTACGTCGATGTGGTGTCGGGTGAACCGTTGTTCGCCTCGGTCGACAAGTTCGACAGCGGATCGGGCTGGCCGAGTTTCACCAAGCCGATCGACGCCGCGAATGTGGTCGAGAAGCGAGACTTCAGCCATCTGATGATTCGCACCGAGGCGCGTTCGGCGCACGGTGGCAGCCATCTCGGGCACATTTTCACCGACGGACCGAAGGCCGACGGCGGCCTGCGGTACTGCATCAATTCGGCGGCACTGCGTTTCGTCCACCTCGATGACCTCGAGGCGGAAGGGTATGCGCAGTACCGGACTCTGTTCACGAAGGAGGACGCGTGACGGACACGCGCAAGGCGATTCTGGCCGGCGGATGTTTCTGGGGCATGGAGGACTTGATCCGTAAGCAGCCCGGGGTGTTGTCGACGCGAGTCGGCTACACCGGCGGCCGCAACGATCACCCCACCTACCGCAACCACCCGGGTCACGCGGAGGCCGTGGAGATCATCTACGACCCCGCGCAGACCGACTACCGTGCGCTGCTGGAGTTCCTGTTCCAGATCCACGATCCGACCACCAAGGATCGTCAGGGCAACGACATCGGCACCAGCTACCGTTCGGCCATCTTCTACCTCGACGAGGACCAGAAGCAGGTCGCGCTGGACACCATCGCCGACGTCGACGCCTCCGGCCTGTGGCCGGGCAAGGTGGTCACCGAGGTGACGCCGGCCGGTGAGTTCTGGCAGGCCGAGGCCGAGCACCAGGACTACTTGCAGAAGTACCCGGACGGCTACACCTGCCACTTCCCGCGTCCGGGCTGGAAGCTGCCCAAGCGGGAGAACGCCGCGCAGTAGGGCGCAACCAACTGCGCCACCTGATTCAGGTGGCGCAGTTGTCGTTTGCGAGCCGCCGGACTTCGAGGGCGTCCAGGATCAGGTCGAGGCCGTAGTCGAATTCGGCGGTGTGGTCGTAGCCGGGTTGCAGGGCGTGGTCGGTGATCATCTCGTGCAGGTACGGAAACTGTTCGGGGGGTAGGTGTTCGAGGATCTCGGCGGCTACTTCTTCGACGTCGGCGGGGGTGGTCATGGGGAGGCTTGCCTCTTGGAGGACGTAGCCGCTGATGTAGCTGTCGATGACTGAGATCGCGTGGGCGGCGGCGGGGAGCGTGAAGCCTGCCTCTCTGAGGACTCCGAGGACGGCGTTGTGGTGACGCAGTGTGGCCGGGCCCGGGTTGCGGCGGGAGTCCATGAGGCCGAGTGCCCAGCGGTGCTGCGACAGGACCTTGCGGGCGGAGAACGCGCGGGTGCGGATCGCGTCGCGCCACTCCGCGGCGGCCGGGTTCGCTAGGGCGATCGCCGCGAAGACCACGTCGACCACTCCGTCGAGGATCGCGTCCTTGTTCGGCACATGGTGGTAGAGCGACATCGCCTCGACGCCTAGTTCCTGCGCGACCCGGCGCATCGTGATCGCTTCCACACCGCCGCGATCCGCGACTCGGATCGCCGCATTCAGCACGCGCTCTCTGCTGAGCGGTAGCGGTGGTCGGGACAAGACAGCTCCTGGATATCGATGTGTTGACAGACTTACACGCGTACGTCAATCTTACAAGTGTAAGTCCGCCTTACAGACGTAAGGCCACCCGGGATGGATCGACTCCTGGGCGAACGAAGGAGATTCCTATGCCGATGCCGAGATGGTGGGGGCACATCAACAAGCGGGTGTTCAATCCGCGCGCGGTCGCGGGCGGGAAATGGCCGGTGCTGACGCACGTCGGGCGCACCTCCGGCACGACTTTCCATACGCCGCTCGACGCGTATCCGGTCGACGGCGGCTACTTGTTCATCCTGGTCTACGGGTCGCGTTCGGACTGGGTGCAGAACATCCTGAAAGCGGGCAGCGCACGACTCCGCGTCGACGGGCAGGAATTCGAGCTCGCCGCTCCACGGGTCGTCGGGCCGGACGAAGCGTTCCAAGCCCTCTCCGACGATGTCGCCCGGCCGCCCAAGGTGCTACGTATCCGGGAGTTCCTCCGGATGGACCTAGCCGCCTGAAAAGCTCGGGTTCGCCTGTCGCCTAACCTAATTCGACCTCGTCATATCCGACGGTCAGGCTATGCCGCCGCTCCCGCAGCACATTGCCCTCCCGATGGACCAGCCCCTCACCGAATTCGACGCGCAACTTCGCCCGACGCACATAAACCTCCCGCACGACTCCGCAGATCCCAGTGAACGGACCCTCCGGGAAATGAACTACATCGCCTGGCGCATATTCGGTAAACCCCACGCTGCCACAGTAATCCAAGTCGGCACAGGCAGGCGGTGCCGATCGCCCGGACGATCCGACCTCATCGAGTCGAGTCATCTGGTCGCTGGATGATCTCGTACAACAACCATTCGACTCGCATCGATTGCACCGGCGGGGGTACGGGTATGCATCGAGCGCGTTCGTGCGCCCGGGTCAGCTTACGAGGCGCCGGACAACCACCGTCTGAACGCACTCTTACGGCGTCGAGGCCGGCGGTCAGGATTGAACCAGTCCGGCAACGGTTCTCGCGCGGCGAGCCAGTTGGGCGGGACGCCGACGATCGGACCGGAGTCGGCGGCGGTGCCGGTGTAGGCGGCGACGATACCGCCGACGATGGCGCTTGTCGTATCGATATCACCATCTGCCGCAATACATGTCGCGATCGCGGACGGATAGTCCGCCAGATGCGTTGCCGCGACCCACATCGTGAACGGCACCGTATTCTGCGCGGTCACCTGAGATCCGTTGCCGAGTTCAGCCGCCGCCTGTTCGACGGACGCGCCGAGCAGAGTACGAGCGCGGCGAATCAGCCCGCTCGTCTCACCATCGTCCAGATGATCGAGCACCGTCGTGATGAACTCCGTCGGCGTCGGCCGAGTTCCAGTCAGCCGCGCATGCGCAGCCTGACCTGCCGCGAGCGCCACGGCCACCGCACCTGCCACCCCTTCGGGATGCATATGCGTCACCTGCGCCGACCGAACCGCCTCGGCAACAACCTTTTTCGGATCGTCGGCGAAATAGGCCCCCAGCGGAGCGACCCGCATCGCAGCACCATTCCCACAGGACCCCTGCCCGTCATACGCGGCCCCCGCCACCTCCCGCCAATCCGCACCACCCTGAATCCGACGCAGCGTACCGACCGCGATGAACCCATAATCCCGACCCGGATCGAACCGCCGCGCAAAACCAGCAGCAAGCCGATCCTGATCGATCCCCCCACGAAGACACAGCTCAGCAACCACCGTGCAGGCCATCTCGGTGTCATCCGTCCACCCCCACGGCCCCGCCGGAAGATTCCCTACCCGAACATCCTGAATCGACCGCCGCATAATCGGGAACTGCTGCCCCAGCGAGTCCCCCACAGACAACCCGTCCAGCGAATCAAACATCAAGTCGACATGCATCGCAGCCGATCGTAACCGCCACTCCCCTGGTCAGCCCGCCCGCCGCCATGTCCGGCATGACACCCGAGACGATCTACTGCCTCGATCCGACGCGGCAATCCTCGGCGCTCAGCGCAATGTGCAATACTGTGGCTCGGCGGCATCGACTTCGATGCAGACCTCTTGGGTGCGGTGTGAATCTGCCCGCATCGCCACCCTCAGTGCGCATTTCGCGGCAAGCACATCGAATGCTCCCCTCCCCCGGTTCGTCTCCGTCACTGGATGTGACGTCCCGGCTCGAGATCCGTAGCTGAAGCCTCACCAACCAATCATGCCCCGACCGACACAGCCGGTCCAGGGTCCTCAACCAGCGCAAGAATGGAGTGAAAGTCCATGACTACCAACAGAATCACCACCGGCACCGAGCGACAGCTCATCGAGAGCACGCTCGATCACAACCGGGCAGCACTCATCGCGACCGTCCGCGGCCTCTCCGACACCGACGCCCGCCGCAGGCTCGTCGCCTCGCTGACCACCCCGATCTCCTTGCTCAAACACGCCGCCGCAGCGGAACGCATTTGGTTCCAACGCTTCTGGGCAGGACTAGACGAATCCGAATGCGACGGATACTCGAAACGCGACGAAGGCACCTTCACCGTCGCCGCCCACGAATCGGTGGCCGACGTGATCGCCGAGTTCGAGCGCGCAAGCCAACGATCCCGCGAAATCGCCGCCCGTTTCGACCTCGACGACACCAAACACAACCCCCGAGAAGGCACCGTAAGCATGCGCTGGACCCTCCTCGCCATGATCGAAGAATTCGCCCGCCACGCAGGTCACGGCGACATCCTCCGCGAACAGATCGACCATCCCGCCGCGTAATCGAGCCCCGGTCCAACGTCGGCGCGATCCGGGCGGTCCGATCGGCAGGCGGCCCGGACTCGGCTCGACCGAACGAGCTGTCAGCGCCGTAATCGGCTCCGGCCGCCGCTCGCATATGCAGGGAGCCCGACCCGACGGCGCCGGACGCAGCGAGCCTCGACCCCGGGCTCTACGCGGAATGCGACTCGAACCCGTCGCGTAGGAGGTCGAATGCGTGGTTGGTGGCGCGGACGGCTGCTGGGTAGCGGGATGCGGCGGACTCACCTTTGACCAGGGATTCGTGGTTCATCAGGATGAGTTCGCGGTAGATCACGATGATTTGGGCGGCGAGCAGGCGGGCGGTCAGCGGGTCGAAGCCGTTGTCGTGCAATGCCTCTGCCAAGGTCGCGACTCCGCGGGCGGAGTAGCGCATCAACCTTGCGGCGAGAGTTTCTGTGCCGAAGATCAATTGGAGGAAGGACATGATTTCGGGGGTGTCGTTGAGGCCGGTGTTCGGGTCGCGGCGGCGGAGGGCATCCAGGTGTGCTTCGCGCAGTGCGTCGAGGGGTGGTTGATCGGGGCGGCGCGCGCGGACCGTTCTGGCGGCTTCGTCTTCGTGGTCGGCGAACCGTTGCAGGACAAGGTCTTCCTTCGTCGCGAAGTATGCGAACAGGGTGCGGCGGGAGACGTCGGCGGCGCGGGCGATGTCGGTGATCGAGACCTGGTCGAAGCCGGATTCGAGGAACATGCGGATCGCGGTGGCCGCGATCTGCTCGCGGATGCGGGCCTTCTTGCGTTCGCGCAGTCCCGTCGGTTCGGTCATGTTTCCACTCTAGCGCATTAGTATATCGAGTGTATTGTTGCATCGAGTCTACTTTTGGAGGGTGACGTGGAAACTGAAGTGATCGTGGTCGGCGCGGGTCCGACCGGGTTGATGCTGGCGAACGAGCTGACCCTGGCCGGAGTGCCGGTGGTGGTGCTGGAGAAGCGGCTCACCCCTAGTGCGCAGTCCCGGGCCGGCGGGCTGCAACCGCGCACCGCGGAGGTGCTCGACCTGCGTGGAATGCTCGATCCGCTGCTCGACCAGTCGCTGCCGCGCGGCGAGTTCGGCGGGCATTTCGCTGCGCTTCCGGTCGAGTTGGACTGCCGGCCGTGGCGGACTCGCCATCCGTATCCGGTGGCCATCCCCCAGACTCGGCTGGAGGCATTCCTCGAACAACGCCTGCTCGACCAGGGCGTGCCGGTGCTGCGCGGAGTCGAAGTGTCTGCCGTCGAACAGGATTCGGCCGGAGTCACCGTCGGGGATATTCGTGGCAGTTATCTCGTCGCGTGCGATGGTGGGCACAGCACGGTGCGCAAGCTGCTCGGCGCGCCTTTTCCCGGAACCGCGGGCACGATGTCATCGGTGGTCGCGGATATCACGCTCGCGTCCCGATCCGACACCGTGCCAACCACTTCCGAACATTTCAGCCGATACCTCAAAACCGCCAACGGGTTCTTCACCACCCTGCATCCCATCGAGGGCGAGCTGTACCGGTTCATCTTCGGCAAGCTCGCTGGAACGCGACCCGAACGCGAAACACCGATCACCACAACGGAAGTCAACGAGGCACTGCAGGCGGTGTACGGATCGGAGACACAGTTGGGTGCGTTGCGCGAGGCCTCGCGATTCAGTAATTCCGCCCGGCAGGTCGAGCACTATCGCGAAGGCAGGGTGATTTTCGCCGGGGACGCGGCGCATATCCACCTGCCGATCGGTGGTCAAGGCGTGAACCTCGGCGTCCAGGACGCCGTCAACCTGGGCTGGAAACTCGCTGCGACGGTGCAGGGTTGGGCGCCCGAGGGATTGCTCGACAGCTATCACGTCGAGCGCCATCCGGTCGCCGCGCGAGTGCTGCGCACCACCCGCGCGCAGGGCATGATCATGAACTCCGCCCAGGACGAGAACATCGCCGCCGTTCGCGAGCTGTTCACCGACCTACTCCGGCTGCCGGACGCCAATTACTTTGTCTCCGGCATGATGTCGGGCCTCGACACCCACTACGCAGGCCTCGGCCCGCGCATGATCGACCTCGACCTGACCACCCCGGACGGTCCGACCCGAGTGAGTCGGCTGATGCATTCCGGTCGTGGACTGCTGCTCTCGCTCGATGACACGCCCCGGTCGATCGACCGCTGGTCCGACCGCGTCGACCACGTCACCGCCAAGGCCGACGACGACACCCCCACCGTCTTGATCCGCCCCGACGGGTACATCGCTTGGTCCGCCACCGACGAACAACCACTCGAAGCTGCCCTCACTCGCTGGTTCGGCTGAGCGCCACTAATCAATAGCAGACCCGCCGGTCGCCAATTACGTGTGCTCACAAAAGAATTCGAGATAGCGACACTTGAAACAAAGGAAATAACTGCGACGATTAGATGATTGAAATGCCCCGGGTGGCTGAAGGAGACGGGCATGATCGACGGAATGGTAATCGCCGCGTATTTGGCCGCGACGATAGGGGGAGCCGGAAGTAGATGGGCGGACCGGTCGCTGGATCAGGGCCTGAATGCCCTCTCCGCGACGGTCACGCGCCGACTCGGTCGCGGCCCGGTGGAGGACCTCACCGAGAACCCGGACAGCATCCGCACGCGCGAGCGGGTCGCGGCGGCGATCGAGCGGGCCGCCGCGGCCGACGAGCGTTTCGAACGCGAACTGGCCGACCTCCGCGATCAACTCGACCGAGCCCAAGGCAAATACACCGCGACCAGCCGCGACGGCTGGGCGGTGGCCCGCGGCCCCGGCGACGGCCACATCGCAGGCGGCGACATCCGCACCTACGACTACTACGCCCCACAACCCGACGACATCTCCGGAGCCCCGGGCTGGACCAAGGCGTGCCTGTGGATCGGCGGCGCGATCGCCGCCTTCGGCTGGGCAGTCATGATGATCGGCATCAGCCAGCACAACTCCCAAAGCACCCCCGGCGCCGGCTTCGCCATCTTCGCCCTCGGCGGATTGATCATGGCCGCAGGCGAACTCGGCGCCCGAACCTCCCCACCCCGCCGCCGCCGCTGATTACAGAGTGGGTGGGCCCTGGTTGATTCGGCGCATTACGGGGGCGAGGCGGTGCAGGGCGTCGGTGGTCATCAGTTGGCGTTCGTCCCACCAGGTGGCGCCGGCTTCGGCGTAGGGGGCGATGAGGTCGCGGGCTTTGGTGGGGTCGCCGGGGGTAATGCCGCCGACTACTACCTCGAAGTGTTTGGGGTGGGGGTCTTTTCGGTGTTCTTTGACGTAGGTGAGGAGGTCGCGGAGTTCGTCCAGGGGTGGTGGGGTGCCGTGGCCGGCGCTGAACAGGGGGACGACGCCGTCCCAGCGGGCGGCTCGGCGGATGGGGCGGCGGTGGGGCCAGAAGCCGGCGATCCAGACCGGCGGGCGGGGGCGTTGGGTCGAGGCGGGGAGCAGGGTGACGTCGCGGACCTGGTAGTGCTTGCCGTCGTGGTCGACCGGGTTGCCGGACCAGTAGCGCTGCAACAGGTCCAGGCCCTCGTCGAGGCGCTCGGCGAGCAGGACGGGGTCGGTCAGTTCGCCGAAGCTGCCGAATTCGTCCGCGATCGGTCCGCCCAGTCCGGCGCTGAAGATGACTCTGCCGCCGCTGAGCGCGTCCAAGGTGGCGACCTGGCGGGCGAGCTGTTCGGGGCGGCGGCGGGCCACCGGGGTGACCAGGGTGCCGAGCTTCAGGCGGGAGGTCGCCAAGGCGGCCGCGGTCAGCAGCATCCAAGGGTCACCGAAGGGTTGACCTCGACGTTCTTTCTTGTCGAGGACCACGTGATCCCAGATGAAAAGCGCGTCCCAGCCTGCTTCCTCCGCCGCCTGGGCGGCCATGGCCACCGTCCGGGCGTCGGCGAAGTCCCCGAAGTTCGGAATGTTGATCGAGAATCGCATACCGGAATACTGCGGGGTCCGACCACCTCAGGCAAGCGGAATGAATTCTGCGGCAACGGTACTCATCTACCGGTAGTGTCTGAACCCGAGTCTGTCGGTGGGCCGTGACAGGGTGAGCGGGTGACTACCAGCGGCGAGCACTCGACCGACCTTCGATGCGCGGACCTCTCGTGGTCCGTCGACGAGGACCTGCTCGACGCGAAAACGCTCGTCTACGACCCTTGCGGGTTCGCCTGTTCGGCTCCGGTTCCGGAGGCAGAGAGCGCCGCGTACGCCGCTCACTCGTTCACCGTCGATGGCCGCGCGATCCGGTTTCGCGCGGCCAAGACGACGCCGACCAAGGTCGGTCAGTTCGTCACGGTGTGGAAGAGGTCGGCGGGCGGACCCATTCAGCCGTTCGATGTCACCGACCTCGTCGATCTCTTCGTCATCAGTACGCGCGACGGGGATCGTTTGGGCCAGTTCGTATTTCCCGCTGACATGCTTCGCGCGCGCGGCGTCCTATCGGTGGATGGTGCAGGCGGGAAGCGAGGGTTCCGCGTGTACCCGCCGTGGGTGGAAACCACGAACCGTCAGGCCACCAATTCGCAGGCCTGGCAGCTGGACCACTTCCTACCCGTCCAGCCGACAGATACCGATCGCGCCCGAATGCTGTACCGCCAGTAAGATATTCGGCGTACTACCAGGGCAAAGTTCCGGAGGCATCGAAGTAACCTCCGGTCGGACCGTCCGGTTGCACCTGCGCCATCCGAACGATGATCTCGGCACCCTGCTCGACGGTCTGAGTCCCTCTGTGCTCGTTCAGATCCGTCGCGGTGTAGCCGGGCTCCACCGCGTTGATCCGCATACCCGGAAACGCTTTGGCGTACTGCACGGTGACCATATTGACCGCGGCTTTCGACGCGGGATACGCGACACCCGGATAGAAGTAGCCGGGCGCACCCGGTGTGGCGACGTTCGCCAGTGACGCCAAGCCACTGCTCACGTTGACCACAACCGCCGCGGCAGATCGCTCCAACAGCGGCAGAAACGCATGCGTCACCCGGACCACACCGAAGACGTTCGTCTCGAACACCGTCCGCATCATGTCGGCGGTCACCACCCCGGCGCCGATCTCCGCGCTGTCCCGAGACTGCGCTTCGATACCGGAAATGCCCGCGTTGTTGATCAGCACATCCAGCCCGCCGTCGGCGTCGATGGTCTGCACGGCCGCTGCGACGGACGCGTCATCGGTCACGTCGATGACCACCGCCCGTGCGCCCACCTGTTCCGCGGCCCGGCGGCCGCGTTCTGCATCCCGACTGCCGAGGTAGACGGTGTGCCCTGCCGCGACGAGCCGGCGGGCAGTCTCGAATCCGAGCCCCTTGTTCGCTCCGGTGATCAATGTCGTTGTCATGACTCCAGACTCGCGCCGATCCGCCCGGTCAACCAGTCGCCTGAGCTTCCTGGGACTGCTGATACCAGGCACGCCGGCCGCCACGCGGGCAGACTGAGAAACATGGCAACAGCGGAATTCGGGAAGGCGGTGCGGCTCTGGCGCGACCGGGTCGCACCCGAGGCCGCCGGGCTGTCCGCCGGTGGGCAACGGCGCGCGCCGGGACTCCGCCGAGAGGAACTGGCGATGTTGGCGGGTATCTCCGTCGACTACGTCACGCGGCTCGAGCAAGGCCGCGCGTCCAACCCGTCGACGCAGGTGGTCGAGGCGCTGGCCAGGGCATTGCGCTTGTCCGCGGTCGAACGCACGCTTCTTTTCCGGCTGGCCGGGTTGGCCCTGCCGGACCCGGACACCGTGCCCACCTACGTCACCGCCAGCGTGCAGCGGGTGCTCGACCGGCTGACCGCAACGCCCGTCGCGGTCTACGACGCCGCCTGGACGTTGCTGCAATTCAACCAACCCTATGCGGCATTGATGGGCGAACCACCCGCACGCACCGACCCGAACCGCAACGGTGCGTGGCGGCATTTCGCCGGCCCCGGCATCCCCACCCGCCGCACGCCCGAGGCCACGCTCGCACACGAAATCTCCCTGGTCTCCGATCTGCGCACCGCCGCCGCCCAATATCCGGCCGACCAACGCCTGCGCAAGCTCATCGCAGACCTGCGCGCCAACAGCACCCGCTTCGTCGAGCTATGGGATTCCGGCGCGGTCGGCCGCCGCGAGGCCGCACAGAAGACGATCGACCATCCACGAGTAGGTCCGCTCACGATGGATTGCGACGTACTCACGGTCGCAGGCAGCGACCTGCGCATCATGATCTACACGGCCGAGCCGGGCACCGAGGACGCCGAACGTCTCGCACTACTCACCGTCCTCGGCACGCAATCCTTGACCGGGTAGCGAAACCGATCGTCGCACCCCCGTGACCACCGCACATTCTGGAAACCCGGGTAGCGATCACTCGACCGAACCTGTCGGTGCCCTCTGGCAGGGTGAGGGAGAAGTCGAACAACCTACCTGCTGGTCGTCGGGGTGGCCGTGGGGGAAGCTCGAGGTGGACGATGACTCCTACGACGACGCCCGATGAGGCGGAGATCCGGGGACTGATCGATAAATGGGTGGAGGCGTTCCGCCGGCGCGACGTAGATGCCGCGATGGCGATCCATGCGGCGGATACGGTGTCGTTCGACATCGCTCCGCCCCTGCAATACATCGGGACGGACACGTATCGGAAGCCGTGGGAGGAGACGTTCGCGAATTTCTCCGGCCCCATCTACTTCGAGATCCGCGAACTGGACATCACCCTCGGCGCCGACATCGCGTTCAGCCGCAGCCTCAACCACATGATGGGCACGACGGTCGACGGCCAGGACGCCGACATCTGGCTCCGCTGGACGGCCTGCTTCCAGAAACGCGACGACCAGTGGCTCATCGTGCACGACCACACGTCGGTGCCGACCGACTTCACGAATGGCACGTCCGTACTGGATCTGACACCGTAACGGCCACAATCCGAACCGCGCGGTGTGGAAAACGAACCCGGCCAACGCGTTACGCGCGACGCATCGCGTCGGCGTGGCGACACGAAACGATTGCCGGGCGTGGCGCGATTGGGACACTATGCGTACCGACCTCACATGTGGTGAGCGGCGGCAAGCCGTACGACGGCTGGTTGCCGTGTGTCATCTGATGAATCAGCTCGTCGACCTGGCCGAAGACGGCGCGTCGGAGCCGTTGATCGAGCAGGCGCACACGACCCGCCGACTACTCCAGGATCTGGTCCTGGACATGGTCGCGTCGACTTACACCCGCCCCTGACCTACCCGTTCCGATATTGCTTCGGCGTGCCGACAATCCAGACGGGGCAGCAAACCGAACTTAGATGTGAAGGCATCGACGTTTCGGAATGAGGTCACGATGGGCACGTATCAACCCGCCAGTGCGTCCCGCCAGCACCAGGTGTCCGTGTACTGGTGCAGCGCGCTGAGTTTTCCGTCGAAAACCCGCCAGACGTGGGCGAATTCGGCCTGCACCGCCTTGCCCGTCGACCGGGCGGTGCCGCGATAGTGCCCGGTGACGATCACCGCGCCGTCCTGCGCGTCGAACCAGTCCTCGGCGTACGGCGCGATCTCGAAGTCCCGGAACACCGGACCCCACACCGCGGCCAGCGCGGCCGCCGGACTATCCGGCGCGGTCTCGGTGACGCTGGGCATCCCGGGCGCCACCCGAGCGGCAAAGCGCGGGTGCAACAGCTCGACGATCGCCGCCCCGTCGCCGGCCTGGGTCGCCAGATAGAACTTCTCCACCACATCTCGATTGCTCATACCACCACATTAGAGCGATCCTTCTAATTCGGACAGAGGGGGCGAAAGGTTCGATGTTCAACCACGGTTCGACGGCGAGATCGGTTGCGCAGCAGCCCATGCGCGCGCGATTCGCGCGGCGTTTGCGGTGCCGCGATGACACCGTGCGGCTATCATTTAGTTAATCGTTCGGGGTACCGGGGGTCGGGTGGTAGCCGAGAGCGGCTCGGCGAGTCATGACAAGGCAGGGGTTGAGTGGCCACGATCGCGCAACTGAGGGCAATTCTCGCGGTGCTGCATATCGACCCGGGCGACGCCGATGCCCCCGCGCCCCACGACACCGCGGTCGAACGCGCCAAGCTGGCGGCGTTGTTGCAGCGGGTGTTCAGCAGCGAACTGCGCAGCGCGGTGACCAACGCGCCGGATCAGAACGAGCTGGCCCGCCGCTGGACCGCGGCCAGCACCCAGCCCGCGCTGGCCGGCGAAAACGCCACCGAACAGGCCCATTTCGACGCGCACTGGCTACACAACCGGATCGACGCATTGGCCCCGCGCGACACCTCGGACCAGGCCCCGGTGCTGCTCGACGCCGCGGCCCGCGCCGCCGAGGCCGCGCAGGTGCTGCTCTCACTCAGCAGCGGCAACCCGCACGGCGACGGCACCGAATCGCTCTGGCAGACCGCGCTCGACGACTTGGCCTCCGCGTTCCACCTGATCAACGACGAGCACAACGCGATCACCCAGCCGATCGAGTAACGACGTCAGCTCCGGCCGATCTTGGTGTGATTGAGCCGGAACTTGAACAGCGCGACCAGTCCGCCCGCCACGCCGACGGCGATCAGGATCAGGCACGGCTTGACAATGTCGCCGAACCCGGCGCCGTGCAGGATGACGTCCTGATATCCCTTCAACGCCCAGTACTGCGGCGTGTACGGCGACAACGCGCGCGCCCAGGCGGGCAGCGTGTCGCGCGGGGTGATGGTGCCCGCGAGTCCGCCGATGGCCAGCGAACCCACCTGCGCCATGATCGCCAGCTGATCGATGCTGCGGCACAACGAGACCAGCGCGATGCCGAATCCCCAGGTGGCGACGGCGAGCGACGCGGTAAGCGGAACCAGCAGCCAGGTCGAGCCCTTGCTGTGCAGGTCCCACAGCGTGAACGCGACCACCCACAGGAAGGTCAGCTGGAACACCGAGAACAGCACCGACGGGAACGACTTCCCGATGATCACCTCGACCGCCCGCACCGGCGCGGCACGCAGCCGATCCCAGGTCCCCCACTCGTGTTCGCGGAAGAACGAGGCACCGAGCAGGGTCGTGATGAAGAACGCGAACAGCACGATCGTGCCCGGCCCGGACTGTTCGATGCCCGTGGCATTGAAGTATCCGGTCAGCCGCAACTGCGCCCGGTTGGCCGGGGTCAGGAACGCCATCATGCCGATCGGCAGCACCATCATCACGATGAGCTGGGCCGGGTCGGAGCGGATGCGGCGCAGGTCCGCCCAGGACAACGCGCGTACTCGATCGACAGCAGAGTCATGCAACAGCATCTCGGATCCCTTCCACGGGCGGCTCGTCCGCGTCCTGCGCCGCGCGCATGATCGCCAAGTACGCGTTCTCCAGGTTCGGGTGATGGATCTCCGCGGCCAGCAGCTGGTCGGTATCGGTGTCCAAGGTGGCGAACAGTTGCGCGAGCAGCTGTCCCGGCGCGTTGGTCGGGATGTTCAATCGCTTCGACTCCAGCACCACGGCGCCCGGCGCGGCGAGGAAGCCGCCGAGGCTCGTCGGGATGGCCGCGGAGAACTCCAGGCTCACCGCGGATTGCGCGTACTGCTCGACCAGATCCGTGGCACTCCCCTGTGCCAGGATCTGGCCTTGATGCAGGACGACCACGCGCGCGTCGAGCACTTCGAGTTCGGGCAGATAGTGCGTCGCGTAGACGACGGAAGCACCCTGATCGGCCAGATTGCGCACCTCGACGAGCAGGTCCTGCCGCGCCGAAACGTCCGCGCCGACCGTCGGCTCGTCGAGCCAGAGCACGTCCGGCTCGTGCAGCAACGCCATCGCGGTGTGCAGCCTGCGCTGCTGACCACCGGAGAGCTGATGCGCCCGCGTCTTCAGGAAGGGCGTGACCCCGAGCCGCTCGCCGACCTCGGCGATGCGCGCGGTCAGGTCCTTGCGCCCGACGCCCATGAGCCGGCCGAAGAAGATCAGGTTCTCTTCCGCCGTGAGCGTCGGATATACGCCGAGTTCCTGCGGCGCGAGACCGAGCTTGCGCCGGGCCTGGCGGGGGTTGCTCCGGATGTCGATGCCGTCGATGCGCACCGTGCCGGAATCGGCGGCGGTGAGGCCGGACACGATCGAGGCCGTGGTGGTCTTGCCCGCGCCGTTGGGGCCGAGCAGCCCGACGATCTCGCCCGGCTGCACGATCAGATCGATCCCGGTGAGGACCTGTTTCTTACCGTACGACTTGTTCAGGTCGGCGATCTCCAGCATCCCGCACCTCCTCACTCAGAATTGGCCATGGGGCGCCCCAGCCGGCGGCGCCGAGCACCGAAACTTCCCCGGCGACAACGTCTTGCGCGGAGAACGCGTTGACGATGTCGGCGGCGACCGGCGCGATGGGGTTGCTCACGGCACGTCCGCCCGGCGTGTTCGTCAGGTCGGTCCAGAGCCGCGGCGGGCGGACCACCACGACGTTCCAGGGATGGTGTCGCGCAACGTATTCCGCGAGACCCTCGACCGCCGCCTTGGCCGCCGCGTAGTGCGGCCACCAGCGCGGCGGCGCGAGCACCGCCTCGGACGAGATCATCACGACCGTCGCGCCTTTGCGCAGCCGCGGCACGCACACCGACAGCGGGGCGAACACCAGCCGGGTGCTCGCCGCCATGAACTGCGCGGCGGTCTCGACCGCGTCCGGCGCCAGCGGCAGCGTCGGAATCGCCGGTGCGGCAAGGAGAACCACGCCATCCAGGGGGCCTTCCGGGAGCGCCGCGCCCAAGGCCCAGCCGTCGCTGGCGTCGGCGAGTACCGGCCACAATCGGTCCCGGTAAGCATGCGAGGCGGCGGCCAGTACCTCGGGTGCGCGGGTGCAGCTCACCAGCACGCGCGCGCCCTGACTCGCCAAACCCAGTGAGACCGCGGCACCTAAACCGCGGCTACCGCCGACGACCAGGATGGTGCGTCCGGCCAGCGCCTCCGAGGGCGGCAGGATCGCAGCCAGTTCCGCCGGATCCGGCCCGGGCACCGACTCTCTGATCAAACTCTGCACGGTGACGTCGGCGCTGGCCCCGCAGCGCATACCGGCGCGCAAGGTGACAAGGCCGGACCGCCTGTCGACCTCAGGCTCGTTCGTTTCGAATTCGACTGCACCGGAACCGGATCCGTGCAATACAACCGTGCACGCGACGAGCAACGCATCCCGGCCGGGTGTGCACATCCCGGTCCAGTAGCTCGCCCAACCCAGCACTGCCGCAACATGTTCCGGAACTCGTCCGCCAATGACCCGGGACACCAACCCCGCGATCAACGGATAATCCACCGAATACGACCCACTCTCCTGACCGGGTGCCTGCGCGGAATCCCCCGCCAGATCGGCCAATCCGAGCACCCGGGGCGCATCCCGCCGCGGCTGATCCTCGGCGGCGGGACCGCACCACGGCAGCACCGAGCCGAGCCGGCACCGGATGCCGACCACCTCGATCCCGCCGAAGCTGACCCGCCCGCGGGCCTCGCTCTCCGACACGGTCCAGTCCACCTCGTAACGGCGGCCCGGAATCGTGGGCTGCCGGAACGTCGCCCGGATGTCGCGCACCGCCATCGGGTCGGTCGTCTCGGCCAGCGCGGCCAAAGCCAGGGTGACCACCAGCGCACCGTGCGCGACCGGCCGGCCGTAGGGCGAGCGGTGGCCGAAGTCGTTGTCCACGTGCAGCGGATTGCGGTCGCCGACCGCCGCGGCGTAGGTCGCCACATCCGTATCGGTGACCCGGAAAACCCGTGAGTTCATGACACCCGCTCCTGCCGTGCGGCCGCGACGGACGCGGCGATCTCGGCGAGCGAGGGTTCGGAGGTGAGCGTGCTCTCCGGAAGTTCCACCGCGAAGGCGCGTTCCACCGCGTAGACCAGGCGCACCTGAGCGAGCGAGTCCCAGGTGTCCATGTCGCCGCGGACGGTGTCGGGGCCGTGCGCGGCCGGCTCACCGACCACCTCGGCGAACAGCTCGAGCAGCTGCTCCATCAGATCAGTAGCCATGTTGCATCTGCGCCTCTCGCACATGCGGGCTGCGCGCGAGTGCGCCGCCCGAAAGGTCGTAACCGAATACCGACCCCTGTTCGGACTCCGCTTCGAGCGCGAAGCCGTGCCCGGGGTACAGGTCGCGCACCAGCGCGTTGCGGGCGGTCGGGAAATACCGGCCCACCAATCGCGAACTACCCTGTGCCAGCGCCCATTCGGCGGTGGCGGCCAGGAGATTGTTTTCCGCGTTCCGGCCGATGACCCGGCAGCTGAGCAGCAGGGTGTCGATCTCGACGACGCCGCCGAGGTCCTCGGCCAGCAGCACGCCGACGATGCCGTGGTCGGCGAAGCGGTCCCGCAGGCGCAGCGTGGCGGCGAACCATTGCGGGTCCTCGGCCATCTTCCGGACCTGGGTCTGGGTGTGCCTGCGGGTGGTCAGGTTGAACTGGTTGGTCTTGGCGATCAGCTGCGCGGCCCGGTCGAGGGTGGTGCTGTTGATCGGCTCGATCGTGGCCACCATCTCCAGGCCGGCCAGGAATTCGTCGAGGTTGTCCGTCGCGGTGCGCTCGGCGGCGGCCAGCGCCTGGTAGGAGCGCTGCCTGGTGAAGTCCTCGGTGGACAGCGAGCCGGGATGCAGCCAGGGCAGCGCCGCGAGTTCGGTGGCGAACTTGGCCGGCGAGGCGGGCAGGCACAGCGCGCGCACCTCGGGATGCGCGGCGAGCACCTGGGCGCATTCGGCGGGGTTGTCGTCGACGAAGACAAAGCTGTTCAGGCCGAGCCGGATCTTGTCCGAGATCTCCTGGAGCTGTTCGGATTTGGGCCGCCAGTCGGCGACGATGTAGGTGAAGTCCTCGACCCGCAGCACCATGCCGGGCGCCTCGGCGATGGCGCGCAGGGCGAGATCTCGGTCGTTCTTGCTGGCCACCGCGAGCAGCACGCCGCGCTCGGTCAGGGCGCGCAGGTAGCGCTGGAAGTCGGCGAACGCCTCGCCGTCCAGGCCGGTGCCGACGCGGATGCCGTCGATGCCGTCGTCGCCGAGAACGCCGCCCCACAGAGTGCCGTCGAGGTCGACGACGACGCAGCGCGCGGAGTGGCCGCGGTCGGCGGCGATCGTGTCCGCGATGGCGGCGGCCAGCCACGGCAGGCTGTCCGGCGCGTACGGCTGGCGCACGCGGTACCAGCTGCGCGGGTCTTCCCACTGGCGCAGGCCGACCTGCGCGGCGAGCTGCTCGACGTCGACGAAAAGCACTCGGCCCGCGGCTTGTTCGGCGAGGCGGGCGTTGATCTCGCGGACCCGATGCGAGAGCGATTGCGGTGCCCGCCAAGCGGCCGGACCGTATGCGTCCACGGCGGGCGGCGCGAAACCGAGCTGCACGACCCGGACACCGGAACGCGCGGCCGCGTCCCAGAGGCCAACCCAGCGATTGACGGTTTCGTCGACCGTGCCGGTGACGTCGTGGTGCGTCCCGGCCAGCACCACGTAATCGCCTTCACGGAACGGCGTTTGGGGCGCGAGCAGCACCTGTTCGACCTGACCGAACGGGAACTCCAGCAGTTCCGGGGTCAGTCCCGCGCGAGCGCCCGCCAGCGGCAGCAGCTCGGCGAGGAAGTCCGTGGTGTAGGTGGCCAGCAGCGCCATCCGCACCGCGATCCCGGGCATACCGGGTTCGCGCGTCAGCGCTTTCGCGCGCTGCGTCCACGCCACGTAGCCGTCGGCGGGGGAAAGTTCTACTGCCACATCGGTTGTCATGACTACTCCCGCTCCGTGCGAGGGTGGTGCGCGAACGCCAGGTGCTTGCCCTCGTATTCGGCGAGGGACAGCAGGGTCTCGGCGATGTGCGCGGTCTGTACGGTGCCGCCCGCGGCGGCGCGCATCCTGGCATGCATGAGCAGCGGCGGCAGCTTGCGCCACTGCGTGATCGCACGTTCCCAGTGATCGCGGCCGTCCGCGTCGAGCAGGTCGGCGTCGAGCTCGGACGCCCACAGCAGCAGCTCGCGCTGGCGCAATGCCTGCCACAGATCGTCGAGCTGGGTGAAATCCTCTGGTGTCGAGGCGAACTGGTAGCGGCTGGCCAGGGCGATGAGCGCGTCCGCCCCGACCAGACGGTCCTCGCGGGGTGAGAGCGGCGCGACCGGATGGGATTCGAGCCACCGGTAGGTCTTGCCGGTGTGAATCGCGGTCGAACCGGCCATCGCGCGTTCGCGCAGCAGCGCGACCGTGTTGTCCGTGCCGAGACCGGTCGACCACTCGCGTAACTCTGCCGCAGAGAGCACCGGAATCCGTTGCCCGGTCTGCTTTCCCAGCTCGGTGGTCATGGTCAGCGGATCCTCGATCACCCAGCCCTCGATGGTCTCGACGACGGCCAGCCAGTGCGGCGCGTGCCAGCGCTGGTGCCCGTGCTGCCAGGGCAGGTGGAAGATGTCGGCGAGCAGCACCACCGAACCGTGCTCGGCCACTTCCTCTTCCAGGGCGTGGTAGGCGGTGGCCCAGTCGTCGTCGCCGTTCACCCGCAGGCCCAGGGCGGGCAGCGGCGGGGTCGCGTCGTGCTCGAACAGGAGCAGGTCGTCCTCGGCGGGGCTGACCGACAGCGTCGGCCCGCCCGCGAGCAGCGGCCGCCACCACCGGGTTTCGCCACGGGCCACCAGCGCGCCGGCCAACGCCGCGGTGAAGCAGGTCAGCTTGTCGCCGTGGGTGGCGAGGGCCGTGGTCATTTCGCGCCCCGCAGCGTGCCGTCGAGGTAGGCGGTGCGCGAGGCGGAGCGCTGGATCTTGCCGCTGGAGGTGCGCGGGATCGCGCCGGGGCCGAGCAGCACCACCTCGTGCACGCCGACGTCGTGGATGCTGAAGATGGCCTGGCGCACCGCGTTCCGTAGTTCCTCGGCGGTGGTCTCGTCGCCCGCGGGGATGCGGGCCTCGATGAGCACCACGATCTTCTCCTGCACGCCGACCTCGACGGAGAAGGCCGAGCACCGGCCGGGCAGCACCAGCGAATGCGCCTGCTCGGCGGCGTCCTCCAGGTCCGGCGGATAGTAGTTGCGGCCGTCGATGATGATCAGGTCCTTGAGCCGGGTGGTCGGGTAGACCTCGCCGTCGTGCCGGAAGCCGATGTCGCCGGTGCGCAGGTAGTATTTGCCGTCGCGCGGCGAGAGTTCGCCGCGGAAGGTGTATTCCGTCTCCTCGGGCCGGTTGTAGTAGCCGGTGCAGACGGCCGGGCCGGACACCCAGATCTCGCCGAGCCGGTCGTCGGGCAGGGCCAGCTTGGTCTCCGGGTCCACGATCTGGATGGTGGTGCCCGGCGCCGCCGCGCCACCGCTGACGATGTCCGCGCCGTTCTTTGCCACGACCACCTGACCGGCGGCGAGTGCCTCCCGGTTCACCGTGAGGGTCTGCACGCCGGACAGGGTGCGCCAGTTCACCGACACGATCAGCGTCGACTCGGCCAGCCCGTACCCGGCGATCAGGCTCGATCGGGCCAGGCCGTGATCGGCGAACGCCGCGTGGAACTTCTCGATCGTGCTGACCCGCACCGGTTCCGCGCCGGACAGGGCGTAGCGCCACCGGCTCAGGTCGATGCCCTCGAGTTCCTTCGGGCCGATGCGTTCGGCGCACAGCTCGTAACCGACGTTCGGTGAGGCGGCGAAGATCTGCGCGGGGTTGTCGCTGATCGCCTGGAGCCAGCGTTCGGGCCGGCGCAGGAACGACGTGGGCGACATCTGCACCACGCCGTGGCCGCTGATGATCGGCATGATCACGCCGACCATCAGGCCCATGTCGTGGAACAGCGGCAGCCAGCTGACGAAGCCGACCTCGTCCTCGGCGGAAATGCCGACGTGGTACATCATTTCGTAGACCTGCCGCGCGTTGTCCAGTAGCCCGCGGTGCGGCACCATCACCCCGGCGGGGGTGCGGGTGGAGCCGGAGGTGTACTGCAACAACGCGATCTGCTCGCGGTCCACCAGGACGGGTTCCCAGTCGATGGCGAGCTTCTCGTCGACCTCGCCGGTGGTCACGATCAGCCGGGTGGTGTCGGTCGGCGAATTGTCCAGCCAGGCAGTGACATTGGCGAGCGACCCGTCGGTGGTCACGATGCAGGCGGGATCGGAGTCGACGCAGACCGCATCGATGCGGCCGTTGGAATTGTGCGCGCTCGGCGGATACAACGGCACCGCGATGATCCCGGCGTAGAGGCATCCGAAGAACGCCTTCACGTACTCCAGGCCCGGCGGCAGGAGCAGCACGGCCCGGTCGCCGGGGTGCGCGACCTGGAGCAGCGTGGCCGCGTATGCCCTTGCCGCACGGTCGATCCCGGCGTAGGTGAGCGACTCGGTCTCGCCGTGCTTGGAGGTCGAGTCCGGGTAGCTGAGGAAGCTGTAGGCGACCTTGTCCGGCCGTTGCGCGGCCTGGTTGGTCAGCGCGCGCACCAGTGTGTCGTACTCGAGCGCGCCCCCGGTGAGCAGTGTTGTGGTCATACTCCGACCTCCTGTGGTGACGGCGCGGCGAGGAAGCCGACCTTGCGGAAGTAATCCAGGTAGCGGATGAACAGGTCACGGGTGACCGGCGGGCACGCCACGCCGACCTGGTCCAGCGCGGTGACGGCCTGGTCCACGTCGAACTGGATGAGCGGGGTGAGGCCGTCGTTGGCGCTCAGCAGGCTCAGCACGCTGAATGACGCCGACCCCGGTCCCGCGCTCGCGGCGTGCGCGGCGATCGCGTCGCGCCACTGATCCAGCGCCACCGGTTGCACTGGCCGGCCGCTCTCGCGCAGCCAGCCGATGGCGTCGGTGAAGGTGCACGGCTGCGGGTTGCGCAGGTGGTAGATGTGCGTACCCGGTTGCGGGTTGCGGGCCAGTTCGACCATGGCCGCGCCGGTGAAGTCGGCGGGCGCGAGGTCCACCGCGAAGTCCACCTCCGGCGCGAGGCCGACCTCCTGGCTGGCCTTGACCAGCAGCCAGAAGAAGTCGCTGGTCTGGCAGGCGCCGGTGCGGCTGTCGCCGCCGATGCGGCCGAGCCGGAACACGCTCACCGGCAGGCCGCGTTCGCCCGCCTCGGTGACCAGTCGCTCGGACACCCACTTGCTGCGCAGGTAGCCGAGGGACAGCTGCGAGGGATCCTGCGCGACAAGCGGTGCCGCGACCCGTCCGTCGACCGCGTCGCCGGGGCCGAGCACGTACAGCGAGGACACGAAATGCAGTGGCGCGCCGCTGGTCCGGGCCAGCGTGATCAGCTCCTGGGTGCCCTGGACATTGGCCGCCTCCAGCACCCGGTACGGCAGCGCGAAGTTGACGTGCGCGCCGTTGTGGTAGATCGCGTCGATCGTGCGGCCCAGTAGCAGGAATTGCTTCTCGGACAAGCCGAGTCGCGGTGCGGCCAGATCGCCGAGAACGGGGACGACCCGGTCGAACGAATCGCGCGGCAGCTCATAGCTGTCGAAGGTGGCGGCCAGGCGCGCGAGGCCCGCCTCCTTGCTGTCCGCTCGAACCAGGCAGTGCACGCGGGAATCGGTGCGCGCCAGCAGTTCGTGCAGCAGGAACGCGCCGACAAAGCCGGTAGCGCCGGTGAGCAGCACCTCGCCCGTGCTGGGCGGTGTCGCGGTCCACGGTGCGGCAGGCCAGGATTCGATCGCGGCGGCCACCTCGGCCTCGAGATCGATCGATTCCTCGGTGGCGGCCTCACCGGCCAGCAGCGCGACCACACCGGCGACGGTGGGCCGGGCGAACAGCGAGCCGAGCGGAATGTCCTCGCCGAAGGTCTGTTTCAGCCGCAGGATCAGCTGGGCGGCCAGCAGCGAGTGGCCGCCGAGGTCGAAGAAGTTGTCTTCCCGGCCGACCCGCGGGATGCCGAGGACGTGCGCGAAGACGCCCGCGACGCGCTGTTCGAGCGGGGTGCGCGGCGGCTCGTACTCCAAGGTGTTGCGGCGCAGGACCGGGGCGGGCAGCGCGCGGCGGTCCAGCTTTCCGTTGGTGGTCAACGGGAATTCGTCCAGCACGAGCACGGCGGCGGGGACCATGTGCTGCGGCAGTCGCCGCGCCAGGTGGGCGCGCACGTCGACGACGAGATCGTCGCGGGCCTTGACCCGCAACGGATCCGAGATGACGAGATCGTCCGGCCATTCGGCGTCGCGGGCCACCGGGATGGACGGCAAGGCCACGTCCCACCCGGTCACCACGACGTCGTAGCGGCCGCCGGGGCGGCGCAGCGCCTCGATCCGGTAGGGCACCCGATCGGCAAGGGCGAGATAGTCTTCCGGGCTGACCCCGCCGGAATCGGCGAGCGCGGCCCGGATCTGCGCGGCGCTCGCGCGGCCACGCTGTAGCTCGGCGACCACCGCGAGCGGACCGGCCACCCGGGCATCGAGGACGTCGGCGATCAGCACGGCCGCCGGGCGATCCCGTTCGAGCAGCTCGGCCAGCAGCCGCGGGGTGGTCGTCGCGTCGAGCAGCTTCGGCCGTACCGGCAGTCCACGCTGACCCGCGAACAACACGGCGTCGTAGCGGAATCGGGACATCTCGTTGAGGTACTCGCCGCGCTTGAGCCGGATCCTCGAACCGGACAGGGTGGGCTGTGCGGCGACGAAGTCCTCGAAATACCGTGGCGAGATGACCAATTCGGCGTCCCGATCGAGCGCGGCGCGCACGGCGGGCGCGAGTTCGGCGGCTCCGGCCGATGGGGCGTTCGTCGCCTCGACCGTCGCGTGGAAGGACTCGCTGAGCGTGAGATCGCGGACGTCGCCGACGAACAGCACGCCTTCGGGGGCGAGCAGGCCGACCACCGAATCCAGCACGCGGGTCAGGTAATCGGCGCTCGGGAAGTACTGCACCACCGAGTTGATCAGGATGACGTCGTACGGTCCGGCGACGTCGTAGGGCAGCTGATCGGCGGCACACTGGTCGAGCCGGACGTGCTGGAGGTCCGGGTTGCCCTCGACGATCTTCGTGCGCACGTTCTCGATGGCCGAGGCGGAGACGTCGGTGGCGTCGTACACCGCGCACTGCGCGGCCAGCCGGGACAGCAGCAGGCCGGTGCCGCAACCGATTTCGAGGACGCGTTGCGGGGCGAGGGTGCGCACGGCGGCGACGGTGGCCTCGACCCATTCCCGCATGTGCTCCTCGGGAATGGCGGCGTTGGTGTAAGAGTCGTTCCAGCCGGAGATGTCGAAATCGGCGTCGCCCTCGTGGCCTTGGCGGTAGGTGCTGTTGAACACGATCTGCCAGTTGGCGACCTGGTCCTGCTCCGCGTCGGCGGCAGCGGTGGACGCGTCGCCGGGCGTGAAATACGCGACCAGGGAGAGGCTTCCGCCGGCGTCCTTGCGGGCCAGCACGACCGACTGATCGACGCCGGGGTGCGCGGTGATCGCGGCCTCGATCTCGCCGAGTTCGATGCGGAAGCCGCGCACCTTGACCTGCTGATCGATCCGGCCGAGGTATTCCAGATCGCCGTCGGCCCGGCGGCGGGCGAGGTCGCCGGTCCGGTAGACCCGACGTCCTTCCAGCACAGCGCTTTCCACGAAGCGTTCGGCGGTGAGGTCGTCGCGGTTGAGGTATCCGCGCCCGACGCCGGGGCCGGAGACGAGCATCTCCCCCGCCACGCCGTCGGGTACCGGACGGCCCGCCGGATCGACGATCAGCACGCCGAGATCGGGCAGCGGGACACCGATCAGGCTGCCCGCCGCCGACACCACGTCGGCGCGGGTGAGTTCGCGATAGGTGACGTGCACGGTCGTCTCGGTGATGCCGTACATGTTCACCAGGCGCGCGGCGTCGCCGAAGCGGTCGAACCATGGTGTGAGCGTGGACAAGTCGAGCGCCTCGCCGCCGAAGACGATCCAGCGCACCGCGAGTTCGGCGCCGTTGTCCAACGCACGCAGCAGCTGGGTGAACGCCGACGGAGTCTGGTTCAGCACCGTGACCTGTTCGCGGGCAAGCAGTTCCGCGAACTCGGCGGTGGAGCGGCTGACCGAACCGGGGACCACGACGAGCCGGCCGCCGTAGAGCAGCGCGCCCCACATCTCCCAGACGGCGAAGTCGAAGGAGTACGAGTGGAACATCGTCCACACGTCCTGCGCGCCGAAGTCGTACCAGCGGCGGGTCGTCGAGAACAGGCGAACCACGTTGGCGTGCTCGATGACCACGCCCTTCGGGACGCCGGTGGAGCCCGAGGTATAGATGACATAGCAAGGGTCGTGCGGCGCGGCCTTCTCCAGTGGGAGCTCGGGCCCGGTCTCGTCGACCGGCTCGTCTATGAGCAGCAGCTCCGGGCCCGATTCCGCCGCCGAGACCAGGGAGCTGTGGCTGATCACCAGGCGCGCGCCCGAGTCGGCGATCATGAATTCGATCCGGTCCGCCGGGTACATCGGATCGAGCGGAACGTAGGCGGCCCCGGCGCGTAGCACCGCGAGGATCGCGACGACCACGTCGGCGGAACGCTCGAGGTGGATGCCGACGAACGAACCCCGGCCGACACCGCGGGCACGCAGGCGTTGAGCCAGCTCGTCGGCGGCCGCGGCGAGTTCGGCGTAGGTCAGGGCGCGTTCGCCGAACGTGAGCGCCACCGCGTCGGGCGTCTGGATGGCCTGGGCCGCGAAGAGTTCGTGCAGCGTCAGCGCGGGTTCGGCGGAGGTCTCGCTGGGCAGTGCCGCGGCGACCGCGCGTTCGCGCTCGTCGGGCTCGAGGAAGTCCAGCTCCGGCAGCGCGGTGTCCGGGTCGGCGACGACGGCGGTGAGCAGGGCGACGAAGTGCCGCGCGATGGCGGCGACGGTCGGCTCGTCGTACAGGTCGACGTCGTACTCGAACGCGCCGACCAGTTCCGCGCCGACCTGTCGCAGCGTGACCAGCACGTCGAACTTGGTCGTGCCCGAATGGACTTCGACGTATTCGGCGCTGAGGCCAGGGATGGCGAGCTCGGGCAGCGCGGTGTTCTGTAGCACCACGGCGGTGCGGAACAGCGGCGAGTGGCTCAGTTCGCGATCGGGGCGCACGTGCTCGACGACGAGGTCGAACGGCGCCTCCTGGTGGTCGAACGCGTCGAAGACGACGCGCTGTTCGCGGGCGAGCAGTTCGCGGAAGCTCGGCGCGCCGGACAAGTCCGTGCGCAGGGCGAGCGCGTTGACGAAGAACCCGATCAGCGGCTCGATCTCGGGCCGGGTCCGGCCGGCGATCGGGGTGCCGACGGTGATGTCCTCCGCGCCGGTGTAATAGCGAAGCAGCGCTTTGAATCCCGCCATCAGCGCGATGAACAGCGTTGCGGGACGGTCGTTCACCCTGACCTCGTCGGCCAGCTTCCGCAGCCCGGACAGCACCGGGGCGGGGATGGTGAACAGCACACGCGCGCCGCGGTTTTCCGGTTCGAGCGCGCGCGGCCGGTCGGGGTGGAAGGTGACCAGCGGCGGCTCGTCGCCGAGCACGCCGCGCCAGTAGTCGAGGTCGGCGCCGAACTTGTCCTGCTGCGCGAGATCCTGCAACCAGGTCGCGTAGTCGGGGTACTGCAACGGCAGTTCCGGCAGTTCGGGCAGGTGCTTGCCGGCCGTGAGATCGGCGTAGGCGGACATCAATTCGGTGGCGAACACCCCGAGCGACCAGCCGTCGGAGATGATGTGGTGCATGGCGACCGCGAAGATCGAATCGTCCTCGCTCAGCCGCACCAGCAGCACCTCGACCAGCTGACCGGACAGGTCGAAGACGGTCCGGCTGAACTGTTCGACCTGCGCGGTGGCATCCGCCAAGGGGCGCTGCGGATCCAGCTGCGACGGCGACACCATGGTCATCGGCAGCGGCGCCACCGGCCCGACCACCTGCACCGGAACACCGTCGCGCACTTCGATGCTGGTGCGCAGCGACTCGTGCCGGGCGACCACGAACGACAGCGCGCCCTGTAGGGCCGCGATGTCCAGGTGGCCGCGCAGGCGCAAGGCCAGCGGCATGGTGTAGGTCGCCCGGTCCGGGAACAGCTGCTCCAGGAACCAGATTCGCTGCTGCGCGGCCGAAAGCGGCGCGGCGGCCGCGGGATCGGTGCGGCGCGGGATACCGGCCCGCGGGGTGCCGCCGGCGGCCCAGCGCCGCAGCAACGCGCGCCGGGAGGCGCCCGTATCGACGAGTTCAGGCATTGTTGCTCCGTTCTTCGGCCGCCCCCGGCTGGTTGAGCAGCAGCTCGACCTCGCTGTCGGACAGTTCGTCCAACCGCTGCATCAGGTGCGCGGCGATGGTGTCGGCCATCCCCGCGGCTGTCGGACTGGCGAACAGCTCGCCGAGGGCGAGCTCCAGCGGGAAGATGGACCGCAGCTGCGTGGCGACGTGCACGGCGAGCAGCGAATCGCCGCCCAGTTCGAAGAAGTTGGCGTCGGTGCCGACCTCCTCGATGCCGAGCGCCGCGCACCACACCGCGACCACCTGGTTGCGCACCGAGACGACGAAATCGTCCTCGTCGGCATCGTTTTCGACAGCTGCCGCGGCAGGGGCGGCGGGCTGCACGGCCTCGATGCGCCGCGGCTGCATCGGTGCGGCCTCCGGCGCGTCGACCCAATAGCGTTTCAGGGCAAAGGGATACGTCGGCAGGCTGACCGAAACCGGCTTCTCGCCGCCGTAGATGGCGTCGAAATCGACCGCGACACCGGACAACCAGAGCCGTCCGGCCGCGTCCACGATCGCGTTCTCCGGCGCGCCCGCGCCCAGTCCGACGCCGAGGGTGCCGACCGTGGCCGAGGCGCGATCGGCGGTGCGCAGGAACGAGACGAGGGACTTGCCCGGACCGACCTCCAGCGCGACGATCCCCGGGTTCCGGCCGACCAGGCCGAGCGCGGCCTCCCGGAACCGCACGGTGCTGGTCATCTGCCGGGACCAGTAGGCGGGATCGACCGCCTGCTCGGCGGTGATCGGCGCGCCGGTGACGTTCGACCAGAACGGCACCCGCGGGGCCTGCCGGGGCACGCCGCGGACGAGCTCGGCGAAGCGCGCGGCGGCCTCGTCCATGAGCGGGGTGTGGAACGCGTGCCCGACGGGCAGCAGCGAGCTCGGCACGCCTTCCTCGGACAGCTCACCGGCCAGGCGGAACAGGGCCGCCGGAGCGCCGGCGACGACGCAGCGGCTGGCCGAGTTGTCCGCGGCCAGCCAGACGTCGTCCGGCAGGCGCTCGGCGATGATGTCGGCCCCCTTGGAGATGGCGAGCATGCCGCCGGGCGGGGCCGCGGCCATGATCCGGCCGCGTTCGACCACCAGTTCCAGGGCGTCACCGAGGTCGAAGACGCCCGCGAGGGTGGCACAGACCAGTTCGCCGAGGCTGTGGCCGAGCAGTTCCTTCGGTTCCGCGCCGAACTCGCGCCACATGCCTGCCAGGGCGTACTCGACGGCGAACAGGGCCGCCTGGGTCTGTTCGGTGCCCTCGGCATTGCGTACCGCGGCGTCCAGGTCGAAGCCGCTGCGTTCGCGCAGGAGGTCGGTGCAGGCGCGGTAGCGGTCGCCGAACGGGCGGACCGTCTCGGCGAGTTCGAGCACCGCGGCACCGAGCGCGACGCCCTGGCCGGGGAACAGCCAGGCGAGCGCGGGAGCGGGTGCGGCCTCCCCTGCGATCGGCTTGCGCAGTGCGGCCACGGCCTCCTGCGTCGTGCTTGCCACAACCATGCGGCGGTGCGGGAAGCGTCGGCGGCCGTGCGCCAAAGTGTGTGCCACAGCGGCGAGTTCCGCGTCGGTGCTGCCCAGATGCTCGGCGAGCCGGGCAGCCGCTCGATCCGCGTCCTGTGCGGTGCGGCCGGAGATCAGTACTGCGCGAGGGCCGGGTGCCGGAGCGGAAACCTGCGTCGGCGGCTGTTCGACGATCACGTGGGCGTTGGTTCCGCCGATGCCGAAGGCGCTGACCGCCGCCCGGCGCACCGGACCGGACCAGGTCCGCAGTTCGGTGTTGACGAAGAACGGCGTTGCGGCGAAGTCGATTTCGGGGTTCGGCCGGGTGTAGTTGAGGCTGGCCGGGATGCGCCCTTCGCGCACCGCCAGCACCGCCTTGATGAACCCCGCCACGCCGCCCGCGGAATTGAGATGGCCGACATTGGATTTCACCGAGCCGAGCGCGCAGTACTGCGCCGCCTCGGTGTGCTCGCGGTAGGCCGCGCTCAGCGCCGCCACCTCGATCGGGTCGCCGAGTTTCGTTCCGGTGCCGTGCGCTTCGACGTAGCCGATCGTCTCCGCGCCGATTCCGGCCGCCGACAACGCTTCCCGGATGACCGCGCGCTGCCCGGCGATGCCGGGGGCGGTGAAGCCGATCTTGTTGCCGCCGTCGTTGTTCACCGCGGAGCCGAGGATCACCGCGTGGATGTGGTCACGGTCGGCGATCGCGTCGGCGAGCCGCTTGAGCACGACAACGCCGACGCCCGAACCGAATACGGTGCCGCCCGCCTCGGCGTCGAACGCCCGGCAGTGGCCGTCCGGGGAGAGGATCGAGCCTTCCTCGTAGATGTATCCGGCCTCCTGCGGCACCTGCACGCTGGCGCCGCCGGCCAGCGCGACATCGCACTGGAAGTCGAGCAGGGCCTGCGCGGCCTGGTGCACGGCGACCAGCGAGGTGGAGCACGCGGTCTGCACCGCGACGCTCGGCCCGGTCAGGTTCAGCTTGTAGGAGACCCGGGTGGCCAGGTAGTCGGAGGCGTTGCCGTGCAGGGCATGCAGCTGCGAGCTGGGCGTCTGGAACAGGCTCGCGTGTCCGACCAGGTTCCGCAGCAGGTAGGTGCTCATGCCCGCGCCCGCGAAAACGCCTACCGGAGTGGGGTTTTCGGCCGCGATGTGACCGGCGTCCTCCAGCGCCTCCCACGCGCACAGCGTGAACAGGCGATGCTGCGGGTCGGTGAGTTGCACTTCGCGCGGCGGCATTTCGAAGAACTCCGCGTCGAACTTGTCCGCGTCCGCGAGCAGCGCGCCGGCGTGCACGTACCCGGCGGGCGGGTCGGCGGGCATGGACTCCGGTGCGAGCGGGCGCACGGACTCGCGGCCTTCGCACAGGTTGCGCCAGTAGTCGGTGACCGTGTCCGCGTCGGGGAAGCGGCAGGCCATGCCGATCACGGCCACGCGGAACTCGGTGTCGTCCTGGGTCATCGCTGGCTCCCAACGCTGTCGGGCAGGGTTTCGGCCGCCTGGCGGTGCGCCCGGCGGCGGGCGGCGGCCGCGCGGCGGTCCTGGCCGCGGTCCGCGTCGTCCTGCGGGGCCGTGCGGCCGGCCAGCGACTTGGCCAGCTCGTCCACGGTCGGCGCGGCGAACAGGTCGGTCATCGCCAGGATCACGCCGAGGCGGCGTTCGAGCAGGCCGCGCACCCGGGCCAGCGCGAGCGAGTGGCCGCCGAGGTCGAAGAAGTTCTGCCCGAGGCCGATCTCGCGGTCGAGCACCTCCGCCCAGACCTCGGCGACGATGCGCTCCAGCTCGGTGCCCGGCGGGGTGTAGACCGGCGGGGCGGCCGGGGCGATCTTCGGCAGCTTGGCGCGGTCGAGCTTGCCGGTGAGGCCGCGCGGCAGCGTGTCGAGCACCATGTAGGCCGACGGAATCATGTAGTCCGGCAACCGAGTACGCAGGTACGCCGACAGCTCCAGGTAGTCGGGTTCCAGCGGGCCGTCCTGGGTCAGGTAGGCGACCAGGCGGGGCACGTCGGCCTCGGCGTCGAGCACCACGGCGGCCTCGGCGACCGTCGGGTGTGACCGCAGGAACGTCTCGGCCTCACCGGGTTCCACGCGGTGACCGCGGATCTTGACCTGACGGTCCTTGCGGCCGACGAAGACCAGGCGGCCGTCGGGCAGCCGCCGGGCGAGGTCGCCGGTGCGGTAGTACGGGACGCCGTCGCGGCCGGTGCCGAACACCTTGTCGGTCAGTTCCGGTCGATGCCAGTAGCCGAGCGCGACGTACTGGCTGCGCAGCGCGATCTCGCCGTAAACCTCGGTGGGACGGCCGCTTCCGTCGATCAGGTCGACCTCGACGCCCTCGACCGGGTGGCCGATCGGCACCCCGGCCCGGTCCGCGTCTTCCGGAGTGACGATGTGCTGCAAGGCGACCGAGCATTCGGACGGGCCGTACAGGCTGACCAGCCGGCAGGCCGGGGCGAAGTGCCTGCCGAAGTCGACGACGTCGCCGCGGACCACTTCCTCGCCGCCCAGCGCCACCAGGCGCAACGCGTGCGGCACCCATGGGCCGTCGGTGTCGCTGAGCAGGTAGCGGAAAAGCGTTGGGGTGCAGTGCAGCACGGTGATCCCGGCGCGTTCGATCTCCGCGCGCAGGCCCGCGGGAGCGAACAGGTGCGGGTCGATCACATACAGCTCGGCCCCGGCCACCGCCGCGCCGAACGAGTTCAGCACGCCGGCGTCGAAGGTGTAGCGGGCGGGCGCGGCCACGACGTCGTCGGGTCCGATGCGCAGTCGCCGCGCGTAGGTGACGGCGTGCGCCAGGGCGTTACCGCGGCTCTGCGCCACGCCTTTCGGCCGACCGGTCGAGCCGGACGTGTGCAGGACGTAGGCGAAATCGTCGGCGCTGATGTGGGATTTCGCCCAGGTCGACAGGTCGTTGGTCGGCACCGTGCTCAGCGCCGGTTCCGGCCGATCGGTGCGGCCGGACACGGTGAAGACGTGCGCCCCGCCGGCCACCGAGCGGGCCAGTTCGGCCAGCGACGGATCGCACAGCAGCGCGGAAACGTCTGCCTCTTCAAGGATTTCGATCAGCCGGGCCTGCGGGGCACGCGGGTCGAGTGGCACATACGCCACTCCCGCGCGCAGTGCCGCCCAGACCGCGACGAAGCTCTCCGGCGTGTGGTCGTAGAGCAGGGCGACGCGGCTGCCGTCGAGTCCGGCGCCGATGAGTTCCTTGGCGATGACGGCGGTGATCGCGTCGAGCTCGGCGAAGCTGGTGGTGCGGTCGCCCACGCGTAGCGCCGGTGCGCTGCCGCGCAGGTCGATCACGGCGTCGAGCCGATCGATCAGGCGCTCGTCCGGTTCCGGCTCGGGCACCATGGGCGATCCGGGCAGCGTCCAGACCGCCTCGGCGACAGCCTGATCGGCGGTCTCCAGGCCGACCGCCCCGACGAGCTGTTCCGGGTTCGCGACGATGCTCGCGAGCGCGGTCGCGTAATGCCGCAGTGTCCGAACGGCGGTCGGTGCGTCGTAGAGGTCGGCGCTGTATTCCAGGACCAGCTTGGTCGGGCCGTCCGTCTCGTCGACGGTGAGGTCGAAGTCCAGCTTGGCCGTCGTCCGCGGCGCGTCCACCAGTTCGACGTCGAGGCCGGGCATGCCGAGTGACGGTGGGGGCGTGTTCAAGTAGTTGAACATGACCTGGGCGAGCGGGGTGCGGCTCATGTCCCGGGTCGGCACCATCGCCTCGATGACCTTCTCGAACGGCAGGTCCTGGTTGGCGTGCGCGGACAGGACCGTCTTGCCGACACGGGCGACCAGCGCGGTGAAGGTCTCCTCGGGGTCGACCTCGGTGCGCAGCGCCAGGGTGTTCAGGAAGCAGCCGACCAGCGGCTCGACGGCCGAACGGGTGCGTCCGGCGATCGGCGAGGCGACGATCAGATCCTGTTGGCGGGTATAGCGATTCAACATGGTGTAGAACCCGGCGAGCAGCACCGCGAAGGTGGTGACGCCGCTGCGGGCGGCGAGCGCCCGGACCTCGGCCATCACCTGCGGGTCGAGACCGAGCCGCTCGACCGCGCCGCGGGAGGTGCGGCGCGCCGGACGTGGCCGGTCGCCGGGGATTTCGGTGACCGTCGGGTCGGCCAGCTCGGTGCGCCAGAAGTCCAGCTGACCGTCGAGCCGGTCGGCGTTGCCGCGCTGCCAGTTCGCGTAGTCCGCGTACTGGACGACCAGCGGCGGCAGCGCTGTATCGACGCCGGCGACCTGCGCCTGGTAATGGGCTGAAACCTCTTGGCTCAGTACGGCAATGGACCAGCCGTCGCACACGATGTGGTGCAGCGCGATGGCGAGCAGATACTCGCCCGGCCCCGATTTGATGAGGTGGTATCGCCAGACCGGGCCTTCGGCGAGGTCGAACGGCGCGCGGTAGACGCTCGCCGCGAGTTCGGCCTCGGCGGTGCCGCGCTGTTCCGGCGCGAGGGTGCTGAAGTCGGTGAACTCCAGTGCCCGTGGCGAATACGGGCGGATCACCTGACGCAGCTGCCCGTCCTCGGTGGTCCGGTAGACGCTGCGCAGCACCTCGTGCCGCTGTTCGACCAGGGCCAGCGCGTTCTCCACCGCGGCGACGTCGAGGTCGCCGCGCAGCCGCAGGCCGCCGGGCATGATGTAGGTCGCGTTGCCGGGATCGAGGGTTTCCAGGAACCAAAGTCGTTCCTGGGCATAGGAGACCGGCAGCAGTTCGCCGTCCGTGCGCGGCACGGCCTGCAATGGCGGCAGCGAATCCTGTTCGGCGGAAGCGGTTTCGATCAGGCGCGCGGCCGTCACGATGGTCGGGCTCTCGAACAGTTCGCGCAGCGAGACGCTGACGCCGAACTCGTCGAGGATCTGCGAGATCACCCTGGTCGCGGCCAGCGAGGTGCCGCCGAGCAGGAAGAAGTCGTCGTGGCGGCCGATTTCGGTGCGTTCCAAAGCCTGCGACCAGAGGGCCGCGAGGCGGATCTCCCGCTCGCCGATCGGGGCTTCGAACTCCGCGTCTGCCGCGTCGTCCGAATCTGCCTCGGCCGCTTCGTCGTTCACCGTGTACTCGCGCACCGGCAGCGCGGCGAGCAGCGAGTCCACCGGCGAGTTCGGCGCGGCCGCGGCGGCCGCGGCGAGGGTGAAGAAGTCCTGCGCCAGGTCGGCGGCGGCGGTCGCGTCGAGCAGCTTCGAGTTGTAGGTCAGGTGACAGACCATCTCGGAGCCGGTTTCGGCGACGTGCATGACCAGGTCGTAGAGCGTCGCGCCGGTGTCGATGGTCTGCCATTCGACGGTCAGTCCCCACGCGCTCAGATCGGGGCGCTCGAGCATCTGCTGCACGAACAAGGTCTGGAAGACCGGGCTGAAGGCCGGATCCCACGGCCCGCCGACGGCCTCGACCACCCGCTCGAACGGGACGGTCTCGTCGTCGTAGGCGGCCAGCGCGGTGTCGCGGGTGCGGTGCAGCAGGTCGAGGAAGGTCTGGCCGTCGGCGAGATCGGCGCGGACCGGGACCGTATTGACGAAGTGCCCGATGGTTTTCGCCAGCTCGGCGTATGGGCGGGCCGCCATCGGGATGCCGACGCAGAAGTCCCGCTGGCCGGTGCGGTGCGCCAAAGTCAGCTCGTAGCAGGCCAACAGGAAGACGAACGGCGGAACGCCGTTCGCGGCCGCGCCGGCCCGCACGGCGGCCGCCACCTCGGGCGGGAACGAATTCTCCACGCGCGCACCGTTGTTGCCCACCCGTCGCGGGCGGCGGCCGATGGACAGATCCAAAGCCGGTGCGCCACGCAGCAGCGCGGCCCGTTTGTCCACCGCGGCCGCTTGGGTTGCGGGCGTGCCGTGTTCGGCACTCCACACCGCGTAGTCGGCGTACTGCCGCGGCGGCACGTGCAGGATGATCTCCTCGCCGCGCACCACGGCGCCGTAGGCTGCCCACAGCTGATCGATCAGCAGCGCGATCGACAAGCCGTCCAGCACAAGGTGATGCGCGACGACCGCGAGAATCCACTCCTGCTCGGCGAGCCGGATCAGCGCCCACCGCACCGGCGGCCGGGCCGCCAGATCGAACGGCTCGGACGCCAGGGTGTGCAGCAGCTGATCGACCGCCGACTCCCGCGCCTTCGCGGGCACGAGCCGGAGATCGGGCGTTTGCCAGTCTGCGCCCGCGACCTCGACGACCTCGGCCCGCAGTCCCTCCGGGGTCTCCTCGAAGACCGTGCGAAAGGCGTGCTGCTGCTGGGTCACCGCGTCGGCGGCCGTGTGCAGCGCCGCCACCTCGAGCGGACCGCTGATCCGAATGCCCAGCGGCACATGGTAGATCGCGGCGTGCCCGGCGAGCTGCTCGTGCAGCCAGATGCCCCGTTGCGCCGGCGTCGCCGGGAACGGACCCGCGCCCTCGCGCAGCGGGACGGTGGTGGTGGAGATGCCTGCGGCGCGGCGCTCCCGCAGGCGCGCCAGGGCCAGGCTGCTAGCCGGTGAGTTCATGATCGTTCTCCAAAAGGGCTGCATCGGCTTGCTCGACCATGAGCTCCTCCAGCGCGGCCGCCACCTGGGCGACGGTCGGCTCCTGCAACATGCGCCGGAGGGCGAACTCGATCTCGAAGAGTTCGCGGAGCCTGCGGACGAACTGGGTGGCGGCCAGGGAATGCCCGCCGATGCGGAAGAAGTTCTCGAAGACGCCGACCTGCTCGAGCCCGAGCAGCTCGGCCCACATCTCGGCCACGACCTGCTCGTATTCGGTGCGCGGCGCGACGTAGTCGGCGTCGGCGGTGAACAGATCGGTCGACGCCCGTGACACCGGGGCCGCCTCGACGCTCGGCACGCCGCCGACGATCCGGTAGGACTTGCGGTCGAACGGATACAGCGGCAACCGGGCCGGCGGACGCGTCGCCGCGTCCACCCCGGACCAGCGCACGTCGTGCCCGCGGACATGCAGCTCGCCGAGCGCCGCCAGCATCACCGAGAGGTCGTCGACGTCACGAACCAGCGACGGCACCGCGACCCCGGCCCGATCGTGATGGCGGAGCAGGCTTTTCAGCATTCCGTTCAGCGCCGGGTGCGGGCCCAGCTCGATGAAGGTGCCGATGTTGGCATCGATCATCGCGCCGACCGCCTCGGCGAACTGCACCGGGCGCACCACCTGATCGGTCCAGTAGAGGCCGTTCAGGTGCGCGCCGTCGATCCGCGCGCCGGTGACGGTGGAGAAGAACGGGATGCCGCCCTCGCGGGGCTGGATGCAGGGCATGTCCGCCGCGAACTCCGGCAGGCAGTCCAGCATCAGCGGCGAGTGGAAGGCGTAGCGGCCGGGCAGGCGGCGGGTCATGATCTGCTCGCCGTCGAGCCGGGCCAGGTAGCCGTCGACCGCGCCGGTGCTGCCCGAGATCAGCGTCCAGGCCGGGCCGTTGGTGCCCGCGAGGTGCACCCGGGGCGGCAGTTCGAGTTCGGCCGCGGGCCGGTTGACCACGGCCATGCAGCCGTTGTCACGCAGGCGCGCGGTCGCCTTGGCCCGGGCCGCGATGATCTGCGCGGCGGTGCGCAGGTCGATCGCGCCGCTGACGTGCGCCGCGGCGACCTCGCCGACGCTGTGCCCGACCACGGCGGACGGGGTGATCCCCCACGACTGCCACAGCGCCGCCAGCGCGACCTGTAGCGCGAACAGCACCGGTTGCGCGGTGCCGGTGTCGGCGAGGGCTTCCTCGTCGCGACCGCGGTCGAGGATGGCGAAGGTGGACCAACCGAGTTCGATGCGCAGCTCGCGGTCGACCGCGAGCAAGGCGTCGCGGAACACCGGCTGATGCCGAATCAGCTTGCGTCCCATGCCGACCCACTGGTTGCCCTGTCCGGTGAAGACGAAGGCCACCTTGCCGGGACCACCGCGCGGCACCCGACCGGCGGCAGCACCCAGCGGCAGCGAACCGCCGGAGATCGAGGTGAGCTGCTCGGCCAAGTCCGCATGACCGCGTGCGGCGACGGCGACCCGGAACGGGTGCTGTGCCCGGCGCGCGGTCGAGGTCTGTGCGAGTTCGGCGATCGGCGGGGCCGTGCCGCCGCGCAGCAGGTCGATCCAGTGGTCGACCAGGTCGAGCGTCGACTGCTCACTGCGGCCGGAAATGCTGACCAGATAGGGCTTTTCGAGCGCGGCAGCGGTCTGGGTGTGTGCCGCCTCAGTCGGTGCGCCGGTGAGGACGGCGTGCGCGTTGGTGCCGCCGAACCCGAAGGAGCTGACGCCCGCGAGCGCGCGGCCACGGCGCTGCGGCCAAACCTGGTTCTCGGCAGGCACAGTGAACGGCAGTTCGTCGAACGCGATGTGCTTGCTCGGCGACTCGAAGTTCAGGTTGGCCGGCACCTGCCCGTGGTGCAGCGCGAGCGCGGTCTTCACCAATCCGGTGATGCCCGCGGCCGCCTCGAGGTGACCGACCACCGTCTTGGCCGAACCGACCAGGAACTTGTCCTCGCGGTTGTCGGCGAAAACGGCGCCGAGCGCGCGGGCCTCGATGGCGTCGCCGAGGATGGTCCCCGTGCCGTGCGCCTCGATGTACTGCACGTCACCCGGGTTCACCCCGGCCCGCCGGTAGGCGCGACGCAGCACGTCGACCTGCGACTGGTAGCTGGGCGCGGTCAGTCCATTGGTACGACCGTCCTGGTTTACCGCCGAACCGAGCAGTACCGCGTAGACCCGATCGCCGTCCTGTTCGGCCTGCGCCAGCGGCTTCAGCACGACCGCGGCGCTGCCCTCGCCCCGCACGTAACCGTCGGCGCGATCGTCGAAGGTCTTGCATCGCCCGTCGGCCGCCATCATGCCCGCGCCGGCCAGCGACTCGGTGACCCGCGGGTCGAGGGTCATGTTCACGCCGCCGACCACGGCGACATCGCAATCGCCGTCGTGCAGGCTGCGCAACGCCATGTGCAGCGCGACCAGCGAGGACGAGCAGGCGGTATCCACGCTGACGCTCGGCCCACGCAGGTCGTAGAGATACGAAAGCCGGTTTGCCGCAATACTGCTGGCATTACCGGTCACGGCCGCGATCGGCATCCCGGCCGCGGCGGATTCGCCCATACCGCGCGAATAGTCACCCGCGGTGATGCCGACGAAGGTGCCGGTCGAGGTGCCGGCCAGCCGCTCCACCGGCACGCCCGCGTCCTCGAACGCGTCCGCGACGGTCTCCGCGAGCAGCCGATGCTGCGGATCCATGGCCGCGGCCTCGGTGTCACCGATGCCGAAGTAGTTGGCGTCGAAGGCATACGGGTCGTCCAGGAACGAGCCGAACCAGGATCGGCGCTGCGCATCGCCGCGCACGCCGCCGGTCGGCGGCCAGTCGTGCCGGGCGTCGGGCGCCTGGCCGACCAATTCGCGGCCGTGCCACAGGGTTTCCCACAGCTGCTCGGGTCCGCGCAGGCCGGGGAACGAGCAGCCGATGCCGATGATGGCGATCGGCTCCTGGGCGACACCGGCCCGGGCCGGGCGCCCCCCGACTTCGGGCTCCCGATCCGCGGTGTCCCGCGCTGCCGGTTCGAGGTTGTCCTGCGCCGCGGCCAGCCCCTCGGCCAGCGCGTGCACGGTCGGATACTCCCAGGGGAGATCCGGCGGAAGTGGTTTTCCCATCCAGGTGGAAATCTTGCCGACGAATACCAGCGCCACCGCCGAGGTGAGCCCGAAACTCGAGAACGGCTCACTCAGGGCCACGTCATCCGTGGCAATGTCCAATAAATCTCCGAGCGTTTCGGTGAGAAACAAACTGATCTCGTCGGCCGTCCGACGGGCCATTTCTGCAGACATCTAGCACTATCCCTACTACGTAGAAACAGAAGTACGTGGCTCGACTGAATTTTCAGTGTTGTCCGCGACGGCGGGGACATTGTGATCGGTGAGGGTTTTCCCGGGAATTTCGGACAATCCGCGCGCGGCCAGGTTCTGCCGCGCCTGGGCCAGCGGGAATGCCAGCACGCGCAGATCGTGGAAGAGCTTCACCGCGATGGTCGGCCAGATCGCGCCGGTCAATTTGTAGGTCAGCGCGAGGGCGACGCCGCCGAATATCACCTGGGCGGAGACGGCGGGCCGGAATCCGTGCCGCAGGCCATCGATGACGCCACCGGCAACGATGATCAGGATCCAGAACGGCAGGTCCGGCCAGAGCAGCGCGACCGCATAGATGGTGAAGCCGCGGTAGACGACCTCCTCGGCGGGCGTGCTGAACGAGTTGGCCAGCCACCAGAACCGCTCGATCGAGGTCTCCGGGGTGATGAAGACGACGTACTCGATCTTCTGCGCGATCCAGTCCTTGCCACGGCGACCGCCGACCAGCGGAATCAGCACGGGGCCAAGGAGATACGAGACGTAGACGGCGACGATGGCCAGGCTGATGATCTTCTCGGCGAGGGAGAAGCCACGGAAGACGGAGAAGTCGAAGTGGGTCAGGCCGAGCTCATGCACCGAGGTGCCGCTGATCGCGAAGGCGACCAGGATGACGGCCAGGGTGGCCCAGGTCCGGAAGACGCCGCCCTGATACAGGCGGACGCGCGCGTCGGACCGTTCACCGAATTCCTTCGTGAAGACGCGGACCGAGAATATCTCGAAGAATGGCTCGGCGAACACGAGATAGACAAGCAGAATTATGCAGAAGATTTCCATCGGGAGGCCCCGTTCACTTCCGGTCGGGTCGGTCTTTACATATGAGTGGAGTGGGGTCGTCCGCGCCCTCACGCAAGGACAACTTAATTACACGCAGGTCGAGGAAAACATCAGTGACTTTTGCTCTACTGCCCGAGCTCTTACATCACCTACCTGCGGCGTCGTCCTGAACACATCGGCAGACAGTACAACCGTACTGAGATGACTGTCTACAGCTTCCACCTGGAAGCTCCTGTGAGCTGGACCACCGGGTTTATACGGAGTAAGGACCTCCGCATGCACCGCGGGTTATACGTCCGATTCGCGCCGTTTTTTCGTCCGATTTCACCTGGTCGGACAAACCCCGGTCAACTATTCATACCGGCGCATTCAACTGCCCGAAACATTCGGCGCCGTTCGCTGGAACATCACGTCACGCGAATTTGATTGCCAATTGTTTGCCGGAGGTGTGCGGTCGTACAACTCCTTATGTACGCCCGTCCAACACCGAACCAAGGCCGCCCTACCCGGGCCGGGCTCGATCGGTGCCGACTCCGGCCGAACGCAGGCCCGCGGCGGGACTCCTCGACCACCGGGCGCCGAAAATATTCCGAGCGGGAATAGCTGGGTCCGGACTACGTTCGTTGAAGGTGATTAGTCGGACAAACGAAAGGGGCCGCACGCGTGGCAACCGAGACAGTGGCATCGGGCGTCGGCTTCCGATCGGAGCGCGGGGCCATCCTCGGCGCGCTGATGCTGGCGACCGGCTTGGTGGCGCTGGATTCCACCATCATCGCCACCGCGGTGCTGACGATCACCGACACGCTCGGCGGGTTCGCCCAGTTCCCTTGGTTGTTCTCCATATATCTCCTGGCACAGGCGGTGACCGTGCCGATCTACGGCAAGCTCGCCGACACGGTCGGGCGCAAGCCGGTGCTGATGTTCGGCATCGCGGTCTTCGCGCTCGGCTCGCTGCTGTGCGGGCTGGCGACCAGCATGCTCGGGCTGATCATCTTCCGCGCGGTGCAGGGCATCGGCGCCGGCGCGATCCAGCCGATGACCATGACCATCGCGAGCGACCTCTATACCCTCACCGAGCGGGCCAAGGTGCAGGGCTATCTGGCCAGCGTGTGGGCGATGTCCTCGGTGGCCGGTCCGCTGCTCGGCGGGGTCTTCGCCGATTACGTCAGCTGGCGCTGGATCTTCCTGATCAACCTGCCGCTCTCGGCCGTCGCGGCCTGGATGCTGCTGCGCAAGTTCTCCGAGAGCGCGCCGCGGCGTAAGCAGAAGGTGGACTATCTCGGCGCTGCCCTCTTGACCGTGGGTGCCGGTGCTTTGATCCTCGGCCTGCTCGAGGGTGGTCAGGCCTGGGCCTGGAACTCCCCCACCAGCCTCGGCATCTTCGTCGGCGGCACGCTGCTGCTGGTGCTGTTCGGCCTGGTCGAGCGGCGGGCGACGAATCCGATCCTGCCGCTGTGGGTGTTCACCCGCCGGGTGGTCATCGCGAGCAGCCTTGTTTCAGTTCTCGTCGGCGCGATCCTGATCGGCCTGACCTCCTATGTTCCGACCTTCACGCAGGGCGTGCTCGGCACCGGCGCGCTGGTCGCCGGACTCACCGTCGGCGCGCTCACCCTCGGCTGGCCGATCGCCGCCTCCCAGGCCGGAAAGGTTTACCTGCGCATCGGATTCCGCGCGACCGCGCTGATCGGCAGCGGACTGGCCACGGTGGGTGCGGTGACCACCCTGCTGATCGCTGAGGATTCGACGCTGTGGCAGATCGCCGGCTCGTGTTTCGTGATCGGCATCGGCATGGGCCTGGTCGCGACGCCCACCCTCATCGCCGCGCAGACCAGCGCGGACTGGTCCGAGCGCGGCGTGGTGACCTCGGCCAATATGTTCGCCCGCTCGATCGGCAGCGCGGTCGGCGTCGCGGTCTTCGGCGCGATCGTGAACTCGCGCATCGGCGACACCGATCATCCGCTGCCCTCGACGTTGTCCTCGGCGGTGCATCTGGTCTTCATCACGGTCGCGGTGATGGCCGCCGTGATGGTGCTGGCCTCGGCCTGCATGCCGAGCCGCAAGACCGTGATCAGCTAGGCGAAGTCGAAGGTCGCGACCACCGGCGCGTGGTCGGACTCGGGGAACTTGCGGTCGGTGGCGAAGTCGGCGGACTCGTCGTGCAGCAGTTCGTTGTGGATCTCCGTGCCGCGGTAGTTGGCCAGCAGGTTCCGGGTGACCAGCAGGTGATCGAGCATCTGCCCCTTGCCGTGATGGAACAGCGAGTAGCGCGACGACTCGGGGACGGTGTTCTCCAGCGGGACCAAGACCCGACCGGCCAGCGCGCCGTTGCCGGTGTCCTCGACGTCGCCGCGGATCGCGACCAGCGGCACCTCGTCGGCGGTGGAGTTGAAATCGCCGGCCACCACGATGCGGGCCGCCGGGTCCTGGTCGAAGATCTGGTCGACCAGCCGCCGGACCTCGACGGCCTGGCTCATCCGTTTCATCGCGGACAGGAACGAGCCCTCGGCGGCCGCGCCCGCGTCGCGCCAGGTGAAGCGATCGAGCTTCTGGCCGGCGATGTCGGTGGGCAGCTTGGACTTCAGGTGCACGACGATGACGTGCAGCGGTGCGCCGAGCAGGTCGAGTTCGACGTGCAGGATCGGGCGTTCGATGCCGATCGACTGTGGTTGCGCCGCAGGCGGATTCGCGGTCAGCACCTGGTAGACCGGGGCCGCGACCAGGTCGTTGAGCAGTTGCCGGTGCGCGGTGACCGGCAGCGAGGTGACCACCGCGAGGTTGCGTTCGTCGAACACCTCGCCGTTGGCCTTCTCGGTCGAGACGATGTTCCAGCCGGCCAGGGCGGTGCCCTGCAACAGGTCGGTCAGCGCGATCAATGACCGCGGCCGTCCGGGGCGCTCCTGGCCGTTCACCTCCTGCAAGCACAGGATGTCGGCGCGCAGTCGGTTGATCTGCGGCCGCATCACCGCGATGCGGTCTGCCAGGGTCGGCTCGAAGGGGGTGGGGTTCGGCGTCTCATCGAAATTTTCGAGATTGAACGTCGCGATACGCAGGGTGACCATTGCACACATCCTCATCAAGGCCCCGACCGTCCATACCCCTCAATTGTCGACCCGCCGAGGCGTTCGCAGACGCGTACTCGACTACCTGAAAATGTCTGTTCATCCCCCGGCTATGTGCCGCGTACGCCGTCGGGGATCAGGGTGATCCCCGATGTTCAGGGCCCGTGGGCTGCGGCATGCTCGGCCGTGTGACGAATCGCGGGTGGTCGTGATGACAGGGGTGGCGGCGGTTTTCGTGATTGCCGGCTGGGGGCTGACGGTCTGGCTCATCGCGACCGTGGCCCGGCGGGTGATCGGATCGCCGGTCGGGTGGCCGCGGACGATCGTGCTCTCGGCGGTGTTCCCGGTGACCGGGTCGGCGGCGGCGACCGGGTTGGCGCGCAAGCTCGGGCTGGTCGACGCGGCGGATCGGATCCAGGATCCGTGGGGCGCGTTCGCCGTGGTGGTGTTGTTGTGGGCGTGGATCTTCGTGCTGTTGCTCGCGGTGCTGTATGTCGCGGAGATCGTCCTGCCGAGTGGGTCGATTCCCGGGCCGATCGCAGTGTTCCGGGCGGCGCGGCGGTCGCGGCAGGAGGCGATTCGGTACTGGCAGTTGCTCGGGGTGCTGGTCCGGCACGGGCTCGGCGGGTTCCTGCTGCGCGGGTCGCGGGCGCATCCGGATCGGACCAGTGCGGCGGCGGCCAATCTGCGCGACGCGTTGAACGATGCGGGCGTCACGTTCGTCAAGCTCGGTCAAATGCTGTCCACGCGAAGGGATGTCATTCCGGCGACGCTCGCCGATCAGCTGGCGACGTTGCAGACCGATGCGACGCCGTTGCCGTGGACGCAGGTGGAGTTGATCATCGCGGCGCAGCTGGGGCGGCCGAGCGGCGAGGTGTTCGCGTCGATCGAGCAGGAGCCCTTGGCCGCCGCTTCCGTCGGGCAGGCGCACGCCGCGGTGCTGCTGGATGGCCGCCGGGTGGTGGTGAAGGTGCAACGGCCGGGGGCTCGGGTACAGGTCCGGCGAGATTTGCAGATCATGCGGCGGTTCGCCGGGAGGTTGGAGCGGGAAGCGCAGTGGGCGCGGGAGATGGGTGTCGCCGATCTGGTCGAGGGTTTCGCCGCGTCGTTGACCGAGGAGCTGGACTATACGATCGAGCTGGACAACATGCGCAATCTCGCTGCGGCACTGCGGGATTCCACGAGCGGCGAATGCGCGATCACGATTCCGGTGGCGTATCCGGAGTATTCGTCGTCGACCATGCTGGTGATGCAGCGGCTCGACGGTACGCCGGTCGGGTCGGCGCGGCGGATGCTCGATGAACTCGACTCGCAGACAAGGGCCTTGGCCGCATCGACGCTGCTGGCCGAGACGCTGCGGCAGATCCTGGTGGCCGGGGTCTTCCATGCCGATCTGCATCCGGGCAATGTGCTGGTCGACGATGCGGGCAGGCTCGGGCTGCTCGATTTCGGCGCGGTGGGCCGGCTCGACGAGACCGAGCGGCTGGCGTTGGCGGCGTTCCTGGTCTCGATCGAGGGCGATGACTCGGTCGGTGCGACCGAGGCGATGTTGCGGCTGCTCGGTGCGCCCGCGGAGTTCGAGCGGCGGGCGTTCGAGCGGCGGATCGGGCAAGTCATCGTGCGGTTCCGGGGTGGATTCGGGGCCGGGGGCAGCAAGGCGTTGTTCACCGAGATGATCGGGCTGATCACCTCGGCCGGGTTCGCGATTCCCGGTCAGATCGCCGGCGTGTTCCGGACGCTGGCGTCGGTGGAGGGGACGTTGCTGTTGCTCGATCCGGGTTTCGAATTGCTGGTCGCCGCACGGCAAGTGGGTGATGATGTGCTCGCGCCGATGCTGGCGCCGGATCGGCTCGCGATTCGGGCCAAGGGGCAGGCGTTGGCGATTCTTCCGGTGCTGCAACGACTTCCGGGACGGATCGACAAGATCAGCGCCGATCTGGCGGCGGGGCGGTTCAACGTCGGGGTGCGGGTCTTCGAGCATCCCGGTGATCGGGCGTTCGTCTCGGGGTTGGTGCAGCGGTTGATCACGGCGTTGTTCGCGGCGGCGTGTGTGGTGGCCGCGGCGGTGCTGTTGGTGGCCGGGAGCGACGCCGAATTGATCGACGGGGTCGCGGTTTCGGCGGTGCTCGCGGCCGCGCTGGGGTTGATCGGGGCGGTGTTGGGGATTCGGACGTTGTTGCGGGCCTGAGCGTTTACGAGGCGGGCAGCGCTCGGGATTCGGAGTCGGTGCGGGCCTGAGTGTTACGAGGCTGTGCGGCGGTCGGCGATTTCGGCGAGGGCGCGGTCGCGGTGTTCGGGTGGCAGTTGGTCGACCGCGGCGCGGACGACCGCGAGGGCCGAGTCGGAGAGGCCGCCGAGGGTGCTGCGGTATTCGTCCCACAGGTCGTGTTCGGCTGCGGCTTTGAGCATTTCGGCGAGCTTCTGCTCGGGGACCAGGCCGACCAGGCGTTCGAGGTGCTCGGTGTCGTCGATGAGGAACGCCGAGTGGAGCAGTGCGGTGCCGTCGAGGGCGGCCTGCGCGGCGCGGACGGCTTCGTCGGAGACGGCGGCCATCAGGTCGCCGAGGGTGATCCAATCTTCTTGCCGGGCAAGTAGTTTGCCGACCGCGACGATGGTGTCCGTCGGGACGCCGGCGATGAGATAGGCCGAGCGGCGCGGGTCGAGCAGCGGGGCGACCTCGGCGAGGAAGTCGACCGGGAGGCGCTTGGCGACGTCGACCGCGTGCGCCGGTTCGAGCACGCCGGCCATCCGCGCGGCGAGCAGGGCGTTGCGGCTGCGGGCGACCAGCTTGGCGATGACCGGGGCGGGGATCACCTTGGCGGCCGCGGCGACCTTGCGCAGGCCGCCGGATTGGCTTTCGAACAGCAGGTCGGCGACCTGGAAACGGAAGTCTCTGAGATCAGTGGCCGGGACATCGGTGAGGTAGGCGAGCTGATTGACCGGAACGCCGAGGGTGCGGGCGAGTTTGATGATCTGGGCGTTCGTCGCGTCGGTCACAGGCCCGCCGCCTTCTTCACCGCGCCGCGCAGGAAGCGGGGCACGAAATCGAGCAGCGAGTAGGCGGCGGTTTCGAGATCCTTCGCCTGCTTGCGCCGGGCCTCGGCGACCACCGTGGCGAGTTGGGCCTGGACCTCCGGTGCCAAGGCGGCGATTCCGGCGGGCAGTTCACCCGGTACCAGGTCGTTCAACGTCTTCGTTGCCATGTCGCTGCCTCCGCTCGACTCACTACCGAATCGGCCCCTACGGTTCCCCCGGTCTTGTCGAGGGCAACGCTACTGTGCCATCGGTCGGGTTGCTGCGCGCGTCGGCATGATCACAACGGAGTTGGCGTCGGATTGGTACGGATCCTCAGCGCGGGGATGAAGCTACACGACGGTGTGCGGCCTTGCTACAGATCCAAGACCAGGTGGGTGAGCGTACCGGGCGCCGTTATGCAGAGGCGGACCGTCCCGGGGTAGTGATCGATGGGAGACCCAGCCGCGAGCAGCGGCTTCGGCAATCCCGGTTCGGTCGCGGGACACAGCGTGCCGGCCGAGCGCGATTCGGTCGCTCGACGCGACGCACCCGGCGAGCCTTGTGCGGTCGCGGGATTCGGCGCATCGGCCAATCGCGATTCAGTCGCGCGACACGGTGCACTCGGTGAAAGCAGTTCGGTCGCGGCGAGGGCGGTTGTCTCGCAGGTTCCGCAGATGCCTGCTCGGCACATCGAGTCGATGGGGATGCCCTCGTTTTCCAATGCCTCGAGCACGGTCAGGGCGGGTGGCACAAGGACTGTGCGGCCGGATCGGCGTAATTCGACGACCAGGGGCGGGATCGGGGTCATCGGACGGGGCAGCGGGCGAGGCCGGTGGCCGAGTCGTCGTGTTGGTCGTAGGGGGTGCCGTAGATGCCGACGCGGGCGGCGAGGAGTTTCGCGATCTTCGTGTTGCGGCGCCAGACCGGGTCATCGGCGGATGCTCGGCGGATCATGCGGTTGTGCGCGCCGGGTAGTGCGTCGTCGAGGGCACGGAGCCGGACGTCGAGGGCGGCCGCGACACCGGTCAGGGTCGACCATGGCTGCACCGGTACGTCGCGTAATGGTGTGCTGCGGACCAACTCTCGGACAAGGGGTTCGCTGCTGAAGTAGGCCAGCAGGCCGAGTAGTGGTGCTGTCGCTTGGACTTTCAGTCGATCGGTGATGCCGGTAGCGTTCGCCAGGCGGTGGGTTGCGGCGCCGGCCATGTTCGCGGTCCACTCCGGTGCGACGCCGGCGGTGGCGACCATGTAGTCCGACATCTCCATGCCTTCGACGGCGGTGCGCGGGATCAGTTCGTCGGCGACGCCGAAGACGTGGGCGATGTAGGCCCAGTAGTGCATCACCGCATTCCGTTGCCGCTCAGTGGATTTTCGGCCGTGGGTGTGGTCGAAGCACATGGGTGAGATGCCGAAGGTCACCGCCGCGCCCATCATGGTGCTGTTGGAGATCGGGTTGCCGTGGACGGCGAAATGGTCGGGGCCCCAGGCGCGGCGGAGGCCGGCGCGGACCTGGGCGTGCATGAGGCGCACGCGGACAGTGTCTTTGAAGACCGGGGACCAGCGGTCCATGCCGCCGCGGACGGTCACGTTGCGGAACCAGGTGGAGGTCTCCAGGTTTCGCCGGTCGGGGTCGTTGACGAAGCGACCGGTGGCTCCCGTCGCGGAGGCGACCTCGGCGCCGACGAAGGTGCCCATGAAGTCCTGCACGCCCATGGCGAGTTTGCCGGAGGTGGAGACGTTGATCCACAGTTGGCGGCCGTGTTCCCAGAGGTCGGGGTCGTACCAGTCCGGTGGGTTGTCGAGGGCGGCGAAGAGACTCACGAGTTCCGCGGGCGGGTCGTCGAGGGTGTCGATGCCGTGGTCCAGGGCCTGGTCGAGCAGGCGTCGGCCGTCGGCAGTGCCGATTCGCTGGAATGCGGCGACCAGCCGATCCATCGGCTCGTCGCCCTGCCAGAGATGGTCGGCCATCAGGCGGGTGCGTGGGGTCTCGGCGGGCACCGGGCGCACGTCGATCCACGGGGCGAGGATCGATTTCCTTGGCTCGTACCACAATTCGGAGGCGACGGCGCGCGGTGGCGGCGGGCGCAGCGGCATGCCCTGGCGGTAGTAGTAGTCATAGGGATGTGCGTCGGTGTTCACGTCCAGCATCGGTCAAAATCCTGTCAGTTGCCGGAATTTCGTGGTGGGGGTCGTGCCGTGGTCGGCGTGGACCGGGCAGTAGTGCTTGGGGTCGGCGCGGTGCTCGGTTGCGGGCCAGAGCAATTCGGGGGCTTCCGGTGGTGGGAGTGTCGCGGGGCGTAGGCCGCGTTCGCGACGGCGGCCGGCGCGGATTCGGGGGAAGAAGTAGCGGATCTCGTCCGGTGTCACCCGGTTCATCGCGGTGAACAGGGCGCACCAGCGGTCGAACCAGAACTGGTCGCGGCGGGTCCAGGTGAAGCCCATCGTGCGGCGGATCGAGGGGTCGCACAGGCCGATGGTGACGAACTGATAGAACTTCGCGCCGAAGGGTCGAAGCATCTTTTCCCACAAGGGCTTCGGCAGCAGATCCAAGACCGGGAACGGCGGCACCGGGGCGTTCTCGGCCAGTCGATAGACGTCCCATGCTGCCTGCGTCGGCTCTAACACGTTCTCGCACATGTCATTCCAGTAGTCCTGGAACTCCGGCCAGCTCTTCGGGACGATCCGCATGCTCATGCCGTACATCTCGTACCACTGGTATTGCTCGCGCCAGAGCTGTTCGCGTTGCGTGGGCGTGAGGCCGCCCATGAGAAGTTCGCCCGCCCGCAGCGTCTGCACGAAGAACACCGCATGCGCCCAGTAGAAGGTACCGGGGTCCAGCGCGTGGTATCGCCGCCCTTGCTCATCGATGCCCTTGATCGTGCGGTGGTAGTTCACGATCTCGCGGGCGGTCTGCTCTGCCCGCGGGCCGTCGAAGACCACGCCGACGATCGGATACGCCGAGCGCAGCACCCGCTGATAGAACTCGTCCTTGATCTCCGAGTGGTACTCGACGCCCGCGCCGAGGCCGGGATGCATGTTCTGCACCATGCCGAGGAACAGCCCGGTCGGCGCGAAGTAGAGGGAACCGAAGATCTGCCAGGTCAACGAGTCCGGACCGAGCGGCACGGGTGCACTGTGGCTCTCGTGCACCACGTCATTGTGTGCAACCATGAAATGATGCTGACACGAATAAATACTCGCGTTCAATTCGTCTTCTGATGCCACCGAAGACGCGGAAAACGCCGCAGCAGCAACGCTCCCGGGAGATGGTCCAGCGCATCGTCGACGCCGGTCAGCGGGTGCTCATCGAGCACGGTTACGACGGCGCGTCCACCAATCGGATCGCCGACGCGGCCGGCATCAGCCCCGGCTCGCTGTACCAATACTTTCCGGGCAAGGACGCCATCGTGACCGCGGTGATCGAGCGCTACAACAGCGAGGTCGCGTCCCGGGTGCACAGCAGCGTGCTCGCCCAATTGCATCAGCCGCCCGAAATCGCGGTTCCCGCAACGATTTCCGCACTGCTCGACGCGTTGGGCAGCCATCCGGCATTGCTCCGCGCGGTCATCGAACAGACCCCGCGGCTCAGCGGCGACAACACCGTGTTCGCTTTCGAGCAGCAGATCGGCGAGATGGCCCGCGTCGCCCTGACCATGCACCGCCACTCGCTCCCCGACGACGTCGACTTCGAAGCAGCCTCATGGATGCTAGTCCGCGCCGTCGAGCACCTAGCCATCCGCTACATCCTCGACCAGCCCCCCGTCTCCCGCGACCGCTTCCTAACCGACATCACCCGCTTAGTCCTCAACTACTTCCGCCCACCACCCCCACCAGCAAAAACCACCCCCCACCAACGTTCACGAGCAAAACGCGAGTAGACAAAAGAGCCGCACGCGAACCCCGCGCCTACGTTCACCCGGCGAAGTCCCAAGCCCCAACCACCACGCACCCCACGCGGCGAGAACAGCCGCACGCCTTCTGATCTCCCGCACCAGAAATCGCATGCAAATCTCGGTGCGAGAAATCAAGAAGCGTGCGGCAAGGACGTCCAACGCCCGACTACTTCCCAGCGAAGCGCCGACGCACACGGACCCGCGGCAAGGTCCGCCCGGCGGAGTCGCGCGCGCCGGGCGGTGAGAACAGCCGCACGCCTTCTGATTTCCTGCACCGGGAATTGCATGCGATTTTCGGTGCGGGAAATCAAGAAGCGTGCGTGTGGTGCGCAGCAGTATCGCGGCCAGCTGCCGAACTCGCCCATCGCGCCTGCCGCGCGCACCCATTGCGCCCAGCAATCGCGCGCACCCATCGGCGCCTGCCGCGCGCGCCGATCGTGCGCAGCTCGCAGCACCGGGCGCTCATCACGCGAGGCCGGCCGCACACCTCCTGATTTCCCGCACACCGAATCGCGCGCGAATCGATCTGCGGGAAATCACGAGGTATGCGGCTGCCGCGTAGAACCATGTCGTCGCACCTCAGTGCACGGCTGTGCTCGCCACGGAATGAATACAGCCGCACACCTCCTGATTTGCCGCATAGGGAATCGCATGCGATTCGGTGTGCGGGAGATCAGGAGGTGTGCGGGTGTTGCGGTTGGGGTGACGCGGGCGATCCCACCGCACGTGGGGTGCGGTGGGATCGGGCGCTAGCGGCCGGCGGTGTTGCGGGCGGGGTTCGGTGTGTTGGTGGACTTTCCGAGGCGGGTCAGGGCTAGGTAGCCGGCGGAGACGAGGGCCGCCCAGACGACGCCTACGACGACGGCGGTGCGGCCGCTTTCGGTGAAGAACAGCAGGACGACCACCAACGCGAGGAATGCCAGGGCGAGCACGCTGGTGTACGGCGCGCCCGGAAGGCGGTAGTCCGCGGCGGGGAGTTCGCCGCGTGCGACTCGTGCCCGGTAGATCAGGTGGCAGACCAGGATCATGCCCCAGACGAAGATGATGCCGATGGTGCTCACCGAGGTGATGTAGGCGAAGGCCTTGTCCGGCGAGATGATGTTGACGATCACGCCGATGACCATCGCGGCCGCCGACGCCGAGATGCCGACGTAGGGCACGTGGCGCGAGCTGAGCTTGTTCAGCGCCGACGGCGCTTCGCCGTGCAGCGACAGCGTGCGCAGCATGCGACCGGTCGAGTAGATGCCGGAGTTGCAGGACGACAGCGCGGCGGTCAGCAGCACGAAGTTGATGATGCCCGCGGCGCCGGGGATGCCGATCTGCTGGAACACCTCGACGAACGGGCTCTTGCCGGCATGGAACGTGCGCCAGCTGGACACCGACATGATCACGATGAGCGCGCCGACGTAGAACAGGCCGATCCGGAACGGCAGCGTGTTGATCGCCTTGCGCAGGGTCTTGCGCGGATCGCGGGCCTCACCGGCGGTGACGCCGACCAGCTCGACACCGACATAGGCGAACAGCACGATCTGCAACACCAGCAGCGACTGCCCGAATCCGTTCGGGAACACACCGCCGTCGGCCCACAGGTTGGTCACGGTCGGGTTGGCGGCGTGACCGAAGCCGATGGTCAGCACGCCGATGCCGAGCAGGATCATGCCGATGATCGCGGTGACCTTGATGGTGGAGAACCAGAACTCGCCCTCACCGAACAGGCGCACCGAGATCAGGTTCGCCGCGAACATCACCGCGAGCACCACCAGCGCCGTGATCCACGGTTGGATATCGAACCAGTACTGCACGTACTTGCCCGCCACGGTGATCTCGGCCATGCAGGTCGCGACCCACACCGCCCAGTACGACCACCCGGTCACGAAACCCGCGTAGCGCCCGAGGAATTCGTGCGCGTACTCGGCGAAACTGCCCGAGACCGGGCGATAGGTGAGCAACTCCCCCAGCGCGCGCATGATCACGAAGATCGCCACGCCCGCCGCCAGGTAGGCCAGGATCAGCGCGGGGCCGGCCTGCTCGATCGCGCCGCCCGCACCGTAGAACAGGCCGGTGCCGATCGCGCCGCCGATGGCGATCATCTGAATGGTCCGCGGGCTCAGGCCGCGGGAGTAACCCTCCGAGTCGCCGGTCGAATCCTGCGTTCCAGCGTCCGATAGATGACTGTCGGCGGCTGTCATAGTGCGGTCCTTCTCTCTTGCGGCAACGACGCGACGCCCAGGATCGTCGGTCGGTGACCCCGGACACATGACATGGGATCATCGCATGTTCCGGAGTCGATCAGCACGTCACGCTACCGGTCAGATATCACCCGCAGCGTAATCCGGAGCGAATATTGCAGGTCAGAGCCGGTCTCGACGGAGAACCGCCGTCTGATCGTCTGGGGACACGATTCGCACCCCGATCGACAAAAGCCGATCGGGCCCGCTTGCCGCAGCGGGCCCGAATACGTCGGTCAAGGAGTAGCTGGTGTCACTTCAGGTGGAAGCCGTGGTTCTCCAATGAGGTGCGCAGGCGGTGGCGGCCGTTGAGGCTGGCGGCGGAGGCGAGGCGGGCCAGTACGCGTTCGGTCCAGGAGTGCGAGAGTTGTTGTTCGGCATAGAATTCCGCGATGCGGGACTCGTACGCGGTGACGTGTTCGCGCTGGGCGGTCAGGTCGTAGGTTTCGTGATGCAGGACCGCGGCCTGGGGCAGGCGCGGTTTGACTCTGGCGTCCTCGCTGGGGTCCGCGTGGCCGACAAGGAGGCCGAAAACGGCGAAGACCTGCGGGGGCAGATTCAGTTCTGCCGCAACGTCTTCCGGATGATTGCGCAGCGCGCCGAGGTAGACCGTGCCGAGGCCGAGGGATTCCGCGGCGACGACGGCGTTCTGTGCGGCGAGGGCGGCGTCGATGAAGCCGACGTAGCTGGATTCGAGGTAGTCGGCGCCGTCGAGCGGAGCTTCCTGATCGTCCGCGAGTTGACGCAGCCGCGCGAAATCGGCTGTCCAGACCAGCAATACGGGCGCTTGCAGGATGTGTGCCTGATTGCCGGCCAAGGCCGCGAGCCGCGCCTTGCGCTCGGGATCGCGCACCGCGATGACGCTCCACACCTGTAGATTCGACGAGGTCGGCGCGGACTGAGCGGCCGAGATCAGCAGGCGCAGCGTGTCATCCGAGACCGGGTCGGCCAGATAGCGGCGAACCGAACGATGCTCGTGCAGCACCTGCAATACCGGGTTCCAGTCGGCCGGCTCGGTAGGCTGGGGGTCGCGGTAACGCTGCTGCACCAGGTGGGTCGGCGTCGGCACGGTCTGGGTCATGCCCGCCATCCTGGACCGCGGCGGCGCGTTCGTCAGCGGTTGTTCGCACGGTGAGCCGAACACCGTCTGGATTTCCTTGGAGATCAACTCGGAGTAGGGTCGGTAAGGTAACCCTAATTAGTAGTGGGAGGAACACCTATGGCCCGACCCCGCACCACCCTGACCGTGCAGCGCACCGAGTGGCTGAGCCCGCACCTGATCCGGGTTCACTTCGGCGGCCCCGGCTTCGCCACGTTCCAGGCCAGCAAGTTCTCCGATTCCTACGTCAAGTTCATCTTCGAGCGCGACGGCATCGAGGTGCTGCGCACCTACACCATCCGCTCGATCGACCAGGACGCCGGACAGCTCGCCGCCGATTTCGTGTACCACGGCGCCGAGGGCATCGCGGGACCGTGGGCGGCCGCGGCACAGCCCGGCGAGACCATCGACCTGTTCGGCCCCGGCGGCGCGTACTCGCCCCGCGCGGACGCCGACTGGCACCTGCTGGCCGGGGACGAGGCGGCGCTGCCCGCCATCGCCGCCGCACTGGAGGCAATGGACCCGACGGCCGTCGGCTACGCGTTCATCGAGGTCTCCGGACCGGACGACGAGCTGCCGTTGCAGAAGCCCGAGGGTATCGAGCTGACCTGGCTGCACCGCGGCACGCAGGCTCCGGGCGAAGCGCTCGCCGAGAGCGTGCGCAACGCGCCGTGGAAAGACGGGCAGGTCCAGGTATTCATCCACGGCGAGGCGCAGGCCGTCATGCACGACATGCGTCGCTACGTGCGCCGGGAGCGCAATGTGTCCGCCGAGTGGGCGAACTCGATCTCCGGGTACTGGCGTCGCGGACGGACCGAAGAGGGCTTCCGTGAGTGGAAGGCCGAGCTCAAGCAGCAAGAGACCGCGCCGGCGACCAGCTGAGGTCGAGCCGCGCCGCCGACGCACACGAAGTCGCTGACCGACCGGCGCGCGGCCGAGCACACGCACGTACGTCCGATGGCGGGACGCCTCGATGGAGGCGTCCCGCCATCGGTCAACCGGCTCTAGTACCCGACGAGCACGATGCAGCGACAATTCTCTCGCGATCCGCAACAACCGCCGAGAGACCTTGTCGACCAAGGGAATTCGTCGTTCACAGCCCGCGTTCTGCACCCGGATCACCAAGGACGGCGTCGATCGCCGACCGGGTCGCCGAAACGTACTTCGCCGGGTCGGTGAGGAAGACATCGTGTGCGGCATCGAGTTCGATCACTTGCGCCTCGAGTAGCGCGGCCAGCTCACGCTGATCTTTGGGTGGCACCGCACCGTCGCGCGTGGTGACCACAACCGCGGTCGGCAATTCGGCAATCTCCGCCGCATACGGCCGGAAATCGAAGACATACTCGGCCAGGATCACGTCCACGATCACCCGCGGATGACACTGCCCCAGCTCCGCCCGCAACCACGGCCACAGCCGCGCGACCTCCTCGGACTTGAACCGCGCCTTCCAGAAATACGACAACGGCACCGACCGCCCGATCCCGCCACTGCGATGCGCGAACGGCCGCAACCCCCGAAAGAACACCCGCCCGACCTTGTCCTCCGCACTGTCGAACGCCATCGCGGTCGCTTCGAACACCAACCCACGCACCCGATCCCGGTGTCGCCGAGCGAATTCCAGCCCCACCGGCCCGCCCAGCGAATACCCGCACACCACCACCTGATCGATGCCGAGCGCGTCCAACACCGCAGCCGCATCATCGGCACACTGCGCGATATCGAACCGCTCCCCCGCCCCCAACGGCAGCCCCCGCCCATGCCCCCGCATGTCCATCGCGACCAGGCCGTACTCGTCGGCAACCGGCTGCATCAGATGACAGAAGTTCACATCCGCGGTCAACGCCCAGCCATGCAGCAAAAGGACGGGATAAGCACCAGGCGCAAACCGGACATCGACCCGCGAGCCATCGTCCAACGCGACGGCCCGCCGCGGCGGAAATGCCACCGGAGCGGCGATCGCATCGCCGCTTCGACGCTCACCACTTCGTGGAAGACCCGTCATCTGCTCGACGGTAGCCGATCAGTCCGGCCATCCGCTCGACGCCCGGGTGCCGCCGAGGACACGCATCTACGATGAAGAACTCACGCCAACCCGAGCACGGCTGAAAGGTATTCGATGTCGAAACCTGGCTTGAAATTTTGGGTCGCCACCATCGGACTCATCGCGGCACCATTGGTAATGGCCGCACCCGCCACAGCGGAGGGCCTGCCCTTGACCCCCGCGGTGACCGACCCGGCAACCACGATTGATGGACCACCGCCGTGCGTCAATTACCCCGGCAATATCCCGTGCAACCTGTCGACGTTCTCTAGCTCGATCGGTATCGGCCGCTGACGCGACGATGCGCCGCCCAGGGTTCCTGGGCGGCGCATCGCGAAAACGCGCTACTGCTTGGGCGCGCGCAACGCCTCCTCTACGAATTGGGTGGTGTAGGTCTTGGACAGGTCGATGCGGTCTTTCATCGGGGCGACGTTGCGCGAGTACTTGCCCAGGATGTTCAGAACGTTCTGTGCGCCTTCGGGTTTCATCAGGCCGTCGCCGTTGAACATGCCGATGGAGTCGCGGATGGACTGGATGTAGAGGTCCTTGCCGGCGCTGGCGTATTGCGAGGGCATTTTGGCCGCGATCTCTTCCGGCGTATGGGTTTTGATCCACTTCAGTGTCTGCACGAAGGCCGCCGCGAGCTTGCGCACGATGTCCGGGTGGGCGTCGATGGTGGCGCAGTTCATGTACAGCGAGGTGGCCGGGTACAGGCCGCCGAGTGCGGCGCGGGTGCCTGCTTCGGTGCGCATGTCGACCAGGATTTCGGCCTCACCGGAGTTGATCATCTGCGCGACGGTCGGGTCGGTGGTCATGCCGGCGTCGATGCCGTTGTGGTTCATGCCGGCGATGAACGTCTGTCCCGCACCGACTTTCACCCGCGTGTAGTCCTTGGTGGTCATGCCCTGCTGGCCGGTGAGCGCCTGGGTGAGGAAGTCGGTCGACGAGCCGAGCGAGGTGACGCCCAGGTTCTTGCCGCGCAGGTCGGCGGTCGATTTTATGGTCGCCGCGTCCTGCTTGGAGACCAGCTCCACCTCGCCGGGCACATCGGAGAACTGCACCACCGATTGGATGCACTGCTCCTTGGCTTGCAGGTCGATGGTGTGGTCGTAGAACCCGACCACGCCCTGCACATCGCCGGTGAGCAGCGCGGTTTCGGCATTGGCGCCGGACTGCTCGCCGAGCAGCTTCACGTCGATGTCGTTGCTGTCGAAGTAGCCGAGCTGCTTGGTGAGCATCGCGGGCAGATAGATCACCTTCTCCAGCCCGCCGACCATGATGGTGATCTGCGGCCGCCCGTTCGCCATCGGAATGTGCCGGGAATCCCGGCATCCGGTGGCCAGCAGCAGCGCGGCGATGGCAACGACGACGACCGTCACATGTTTGCGGTACCTCATGCTCAGATCCCGTGGCCCGAAGTCGCCTGCGACGGACGCCATTTCAGCAACTTGCCCTCGGCGAAGCCGATCGCCCATTCGGCGAGCAGCGCGATCACCGTGATGATGATCATGCCCGCGTAGATGCCCGCCGAGTCGAAGGTGCCCTGAGCGTTGCTGATCAGCAGGCCCAAACCCTTACTGGCACCGGCGTATTCGCCGACAACCGCGCCGATCAGTGCGAAGCCGAAGGCGGTGTGCAGGCTGGACAGGATCCAGGTGGTCGCGCTCGGCAACACGATCGCGGTGAGCACCTGCCGCTTGCCCGCGCCGAGGATGCGGGCGTTGTTGATGACGTTGCCGTCCACTTCCCGCGCACCGGTGAAGGCGTTGAAGAACACCGCGAAGAACACCAGCACGACCACGGTCGCGACCTTCGAGCTGAGCCCGAGACCGAACCAGATGATGAACAGCGCCGCGAGCACGATGCGTGGAACCGCGTTGAGCGCCTTGATGAACGGCGCGAGCACGTCGGCCCAGTACCGGCTGCGGCCGAGCAGCGTGCCGAGCACGACACCGGCGACCGCGCCGATCAGGAAGCCGAGCACGGCCTCCTGCACGGTGGTGAAGATCTGCAACCAGATCGAGCCGAATTGGGTTCCTTCGGTGAACCATTCGACCAGGCGGTCCCAGATCAGCGACGGCTTGGAGTAGAAGAACGGATCGATCCACAGCGACGCGGTCAACTCCCAGGAGCCGAGCCACAGTGCGACCAAAGCCAATCGGAGACCCCAGGTGCGCACGCGCACCCGCCGGGCGTTGGTGCGCACCCGGGTGAGGATCTGCTCCTCGGTCTCGTTCTCCGGCACCGGCGTTGCGGCCGAATCCTTTTCGATGACGTTATGCGACACGGGAGGCACCATCCTTACCCGCCCCGCTGGCTCCGCCAGCTACCGTCCCCCTGGTGGCTCGAGCCGCCTCGACCTCGTCGCGCAGCGTTTCCCAAATCTCTTTGTAGATATCGCGGAATTCGGTGGTGAGCCGGATCTCTTCGACATCGCGCGGTCGGTCGAGCGCGACGGTGAAGTTGCCGCATATCGTCGCCGGGCTCGCGGTCATGACGACCACCCGGTCGGCGAGCACGATCGCCTCTTCCAGGTCGTGGGTGACGAAGATGACCGCGGCGCCGGTGCCCGCCCACACGCGCAGCAGTTCGTCCTGCATGAGCTGGCGGGTCTGCACGTCGAGCGCGCTGAACGGCTCGTCCATCAGCAGGATTTCCGGGTCGTTGACCAGCGTCTGCGCTAGCGCGACGCGCTTGCGCATGCCGCCGGAGAGCTGATGCGGGTAGTAGGTCTCGAACCCGGCCAGGCCGACCTTGTGCACCCAGACCGAAGCCTTTTCCCGCGCTTCGGCTTTCGACGCGCCGCGCAGACGCGGACCGAGGGCGACGTTGTCCAGCACCGACTTCCACGGCAGCACCGCGTCCTGCTGGAACATGTAGCCGATGCCGTCCGGGATGCCGTCGACGTCCTTGCCGCGCACCAGCGTCCGGCCGGCCGAGGCCGGCTCGAGGCCGGAGACCAGGGACAGGGTGGTCGACTTGCCGCAGCCGGTCGGGCCGACCACGGAAACGAATTCGCCGGGACGGACCTCCAGGTCGAGGTTCCTGACGGCGGTGTGGATGCCGCCCCCGGTGCCGGGGAAACGCTTCGTCGCGCTCCGCAGCTCGATGAGTGGGTGGTTCATGGTTCTAGCTCCTGCGAGATCGAGGTAGAGCGAACGTACGTGGCCCCGATCACACCGCGGAGCTTGTGCGCACAAGCCGTGCAAAGTGCCGATTCGGTGGTTCTGCGCATTCTGCTCACCCTCGACGGGTGGTCTATGCTGCGCCAATGGCCAATGAGGGCGCGCCGGCCGTGCGATTGAGGACTCAAGTTCTGCTGTTGCAGATCGTGGTGGTCACCCTGACCCTCGGCGTCGCCTTCGCCGTCTTCGGCTACCTCAGCGACCAGCGCCTGCGCGACGGGTACGGCCAGCGCGCCCTCGCGATCGCCCGCACGGTCGCCGCCGAACCCGTGGTTCGCGAGGAGGTGACCAAGTACGCGCCCGGGGCGATCACCACCGACCCACTGCTGCGCGAGCGGTTGGCCGCCGGGCCGCTGGAGCGGATCGCGATCGACACCACCCAGCGCACCGACGCGTTGTTCGTGGTGATCACCGACGACTCCGGGATTCGGCTGGCGCATCCGGACGCGGCGCGGATCACCGAGCACGTGAGCACCGATCCGTCCGGCGCGCTGGCCGGGCGCGAGGTGATCGCCGAGGAGCGGGGCACGCTCGGCGATTCGGTGCGGGCGAAAGTTCCTGTGCTGGAACCTGGTTCGGATCGTATCGTAGGCGCGGTGAGTGTGGGTATCTCGACCGACGCGGTGCGCGATCAGCTGCTCGACGATCTACGGACCGCCGGGTTGCTGGTCGGTGCCGCGCTGCTGGTCGGGATCGCGGGTTCCATGCTGCTGGCGCGTCGTTGGCGCGGGCTGACGCTCGGGTTGGAGCCTGCCGAACTCGCCGAGCTGGTGCGCGGCCAGGCGGCGGTGTTGCACGGCATCGGCCGCGGCGTGCTGGCCGTCGATTCTTCTTGGCGCACAACGTTTGTCAACGACGAGGCGCGCAGGCTGCTCGGCATCGGCGCGGACATCGGGCGGCCGGTGGACGAGATCGGGCTGACCCCACGGGTACTCGAAGTGTTCCGCGGGCTCGACGAGCAGCCCGCGTCGGCCACCGTCGGTTCGCACATCGTGGTCGTCGCCGCGCGCCCGGTGCATCGGGACCGGCGCGACCTGGGCGCGGTGCTGACCGTACGCGATCGCACCGACGTGGAGGCGCTGACTCGCCAGCTCGACGCCGTGCAATCGATGAGCACGGTGTTGCGCGCCCAGCGCCACGAGTTCTCCAACAAAATGCACCTGATCAGCGGTTTGCTGCACGGCGGGCGGACCGAGGAAGCCTCACGGTCGATCGACGAGATGATCGGCGCCGGGCCGCTCGGCGCCGCCGCGCCCGGTATCGACGCGATCCACGACGCCTACCTACAGGCGTTCCTCGCGGCGAAGGCCGCGCACGCCCGCGAAGGCGGCGTCGAGCTGGTGCTCGGCCCGAACACCTGGGTGGACGGCAGCCTCGCCGACCCCGTCGACGTCACCACCGTGCTCGGCAACCTGCTCGACAACGCGATCGAAGCTGTGCGCGCCTCCGACAATCCGGTCAAGCAGGTGGAAGTCGAACTGGTGCAGGAGGATTCGACGCTGCACATCGTCGTCGCGGACAGCGGTGACGGCGTCGCGCCCGAGCTGATCGATGTCCTGTTCACCGAGGGCACCTCCACCCGCGACGGCGGCGACGTGCCCGGTGGCCGCGGCGTCGGCCTGGCACTCATCCGCCAGATCGCCCGTAACCACGGCGGCGACGTCCGGCTGGCCAGTCCGCGCGGGGGTACTCCCCCGTTGACCGGTGCCGAATTCAATGCCCGCATACCCGAAGTGCTCGTAGACAGTAAGGCGTCATGGCTCCATCAGATCTGACCGTTCTCGTCGTCGACGATGATTTCCGCGTGGCAAACCTGCATGCCGGAATCGTCGACTCCATCGCGGGTTTCACCGTCGCCGGGACCGCGAACACGTTGACCACCGCGCGCGAAATCCTGGCCGCCGAACCGGTCGACCTAGCCCTCGTCGACGTCTATCTACCAGACGGTTCCGGCATCGACTTCGTCCGCGAATTACGCTGCGACGCCATGGTTCTGACCGCTTCCACGGACAGCGGCGCGGTGCGTGCCGCGCTGTCCGCCGGCGCGCTCGCCTTCCTCGTCAAGCCCTTCCCGCACACCGAACTCGCGGCCCGCCTGGCCGCGTATGCCCGCTACCGCCGCATCCTCACGGCCCCGCAGGTGGACAACGCGCGCGTCGACGCCGCCCTCCAGGCCCTCCGCCCCACCACGACCACCCACACCCCGACCACTGTCACTTCCCCGACCAAAGACCTTGTCCTGCACTCGATCCTCGAAGCAGGCACTCCACTCTCGGCCGGCGAAGTGGCCACCGCGATCGGCATCTCCCGCGCCACCGCCCAGCGTTACCTCGCCAACCTCGTCGGCGCCGGCACCCTCCGCATGAGCCTGCGCTACGGCAGCACCGGGCGACCGGAACAGGAGTACTCGGCGGTCACCCGCGAGGCGAAGACGGATCGCTGATCAGGCCGGGAAGCGGCGGGACCAGGTTTCGTGTTCGATACGGGCGGTGTTGATTACGGTGCTGAGTAGGCGGTACCAGCCGGTGGTGGTGATCAGTTCGAGGACTTGGTCGTCGGGATAACGAGCACTGAGTTCCGACCAGAGAAGGTCGGAAACTGTTGCGGTGTCGTGCATTTCGTCGACAAGGCGGAGCAGGACCGTGTCGCCCTCCGACCAAGCCGGGTCGTCGGACTTGCCGACTACCGTTGCGTCGATCTGCTCCGCGGTCAATCCGACCTCCGGAGCCTGGATTACAGCGTGGATGCCCCATTCGTATTCGGCGTTCGCGCGAGCGCAGGTGCGGAGGATGACGATCTCGCGATCGCGGGGCGGGATGCGGCCGTGGCCGAGGATGCCTGCACCAAGGGGGCGCATGCGGCCGAAGAGGTCGTCGTGGAGTGCGAGGGTGCGGAACAGGGCCAGCGGTTCGATGGCCGAGCCGGGCGGCATCCATTTGAGCAGTTGCGCCTCGATTTCGGGAGCATAAGGCGGGCTCAGCGGGGCGATCCGTGCGGTGTCACTCATGGTAGATCCTCATGCTTGCGGCGATGACGGAGTATTCTTGCTTCGAAAAACAGAGCAAGGATGGTGACGATGGTAGCTTCGGAATCCGAAGCAGACAAGATGCCGACGGTCGGCACACCGGTCCGGGGCTCGCAGACCGGGCGGCCGATCATGGTGCTGCTGGACCTGCTCGGCCGGCGGTGGGCACTGCGCGTGCTGTGGGAGTTGCGCGACGGACGCGCGGTGACGTTCCGCGAGTTGCAGACGTTGTGCGGCGGCGTATCGGCGAGCGTGCTCAACGATCGACTACGCGAACTCCGCGAGGCAGGCGTCCTCGCCACGGAACCCACCGGCTACCACCTGAGCACGGACGGCCTAGACCTCGTCACCGCCCTCGCACCCCTCCAGGTCTGGGTGCAGAGGTGGGCCGACCACTGACGCACGCCTTCTGATTTCCCGCACCAGGTTTCGCATGCGATTCTCGGTGCGGGAAATCAGAAGGCGTGCGGCTACTTCGGCGGCGTGCCGACCATGCGCACTTTCTGTCCCTCCCAATGGAATTGGACGCGGGTGACGGTGCCGTCGGGACAGGCGTTGCAGCTGCCTGGGGTCTTGTAGGCCAATCCGACGGTGTCGTCGGTGGTGCGGTCCACGTCCAGCGATGTGAATCCGTGCGCCTCGGGCGTCGCGGTGCCGAGGTAGGCGCCCTGGTGGAACAGCAAGGCCTGGTTCGGCGAACTCCCGGTCGCCCCCTGCACCGTGACGATCACGGTCGACAGCGTGGCGCACGGGTCGAAGTTCCCCTCGAAGCCGCGCGGGTCGCTGGACCACGGCGCGTGCGTGACCGGCTCGACCGGCAGCGCGGCGATCGCGGACTGGATCACCGACGCGGTCAGGTCGACCCCGCACCGGGCGGGCAGGCCCGACGTCGTCGGCGCCGCGTTGTGCACGTGGGTCTCCGATGACCCCGTGTCGTTGTCGACGGCACATCCGGCCGCCGCCACGGTCAGTCCGGCGCACATCACGAAGACAGGTCGAGCTATCCGCACCACGAAAGATCCTCTTCAGGTCCGCCGACAGATTCGAGCTAGCTCGAATCAGCCTAAGCGGTCGAAGCGGGCGACGGCGCATTGGCCACCGCCAGGTATTCGATGACCTGATGCAGGTCCGGATACAGCCGGTGGGCGAGCCGCCGGGACTCCTCGGTCGGCTGCACCAGGTCCGGAACGAGGATGCAGCGCAGGCCGGCCGCGTGCGCGGCGCGCAGGCCGTTGGTCGAATCCTCCAGCGCGAGTGTGGTTTCCGTTTCACCACCGAGCGCCGCCATCGCCTTGAGGTACGGCTCGGGGTCGGGCTTGCCCTTGGTCACGTCTTGCCGCGTCACCACCACGTCGAACCGGTCCGCGATCCCGGCCAGTTGCAGATGGTGGTCGGCGCGGTCGCGCGACGAGGAGGTGGCGATCGCCTTCGGCACACCCTGCGCTTCCAGGGCGTCCAGCAGTTCGACCGCACCCGGCTTGGTCTCCAACCGGCCGCTGTCGACCAGCACGCGCAGGTGCTCGTCGTGCAGCGCGAAGTACTCCTCCAGCGGGAAACCCCGTCCGTAGGCGGCCGCGGCCAGGGTCCGGCAGCGGTCCGCGGGCACGCCGATCATGCTGCGGCAGAACTCGATCGGCATCTCGTAGCCGAGTTCGGCGCCGGCGCTGACCAGCGACTCCATGGCCAGGCTCTCCGAGTCGATGAGCAACCCGTCCATGTCGAAAACTACTGCGCGAACCGGATTTTCGGCGTTCACCCGTTGCTCCCTTCCGACTGCGGCGCCAACCTGCGCCGGACCGCGGCCTCGACACCGTCGCGGCTGATCTCCGCCAGGGCGTCACCGACCTGTCGCTGCACTCTATCCAGCTCCGGTAGCGTGCCGAAAATATCGGTGCGCTGCAAGAACGCCTGCGCACAGCGATGCGGATCGCTGTCCACCAGCACGGCGAGCGAATCCTCGCGCGGGTCGATCAGCTCCATCACCGCGCCGGGAGCGTGGCTCGCGGTGAACCAGCGGATCCAGGCGGCGATCAGCAGAGTGGCCCCGGGAGTGGGCCGGCCCGCCTCGATGTTGTCGCGCAGCGCGTCGACGACCCGGGGCATCATCTTGTCCGAACCGTTGCGGCCGATTCGGGTCATGTCCTGGGCGATGGCCGGATTGCGGAACCGCCGCATCAAATCGTCTACGGTCCGGCGTAATTCGGGTTCCGCGAGGGCCAGTGTCGGCCCCTGCTCGTCCAGCATGAACTGCCGGGCCAGCGCCGCGAGCGCCGGGCCGGCCGTCGCGTCGGCGATGGTGCGATGCCCGGCGACGCCGCCGAGATACGCGAGCAGCATGTGCGTGCCGTTGAGCAGGCGCAGCTTCGCGAGCTCGTAATCCTTGACGTTGGAGACGAATTGGGCGCCGCCGAGTTCCCACTGCGGGCGCTCGCCCTCGAAATCCTCGATCGTCCAGGTCATGAACGGCTCGGCGGAGACCGGCGCGAGGTCCTCGATGCCGCCGAGCCAATTGCGCGCCACCGCGGCGTCGGTCGGCGCGGTCGGCTGCACGATGCGGTCCACCACGCTGTTCGGGAACTGCACGTGCCGGGCGATCCACTCGGCGAGGTGATCGTCGCGCAGCAGCGCGAAATCGATCACCGCGCGGCGCAGGGTGCTGCCGTTGGCGCACAGGTTGTCGCAGCTGATCACCACCGGCGGGGTGCCGCCACGGCGTCGGACCAGCTCGAGTCCCTGCGCGAGCATGCCGATCGGGGTGATCGGCCGGGTCGGCGAGCGCAGGTCGTGGCGGACGCCGGGGCAGTCCACCTCCAACCGGCCGGTGACCGGCGAAACGCAGTAGCCGCTGGCCGTGACGGTCAGCGTGACGATCTTGACCCGCGGATCGGCGATCCGCTGTGGCACGCCGATCAGGTCGGACGGGGCATGGACGGCCTCGGTGATCGAGCCGACCACCTCGACCCGCGCCTGCCCGTCTTCGTGCAGCAGCGTGGTGTACAGGTGGTCCTGCGCCCGCAGCGCGTCCACGACGGTCGGGCGGTTGATCGCGACGGCGGCGATGCCCCAGCGCGGATCGCCGGTCTCGTTCATCGCGTGCTGGGTGGCCAGGGCCTGGTGCGCCCGGTGGAACGAGCCACAGCCGAGGTGCAGGATGCCGGTGCTCAGGCTCCGCGGGGCAAACCCCGGCCTGGCGACCGTGGCGGGCAGTCTGGTGAGCATGTCGGTGGACAGGCGCGGCACCACCTTGCCCGGTATCCGGGACGTCATTTCGGTTCGAGTTTTCTTCGCCGTAATCAGCGGCACACGCATGTGCGGCCTCCGTTGGGTCTGCGAGAAGGGGCGATATAGAACGCCGTATCAGCATTGACTAAGCGCCGTTTCACACGGTAGGTCAGGCTCGCCAGTATTTCGACAGCAAACCTCGAATTGAGCAACTGAAGGCAGTTCGCCGCAGGTCATCGACCCTATTGCAAATATTCCGTAAAGCACCACCTCAGGCCGCATGAATCGGCGGTAACAACTGGAAACAGTCACCACCAAAATGCGCGTCGGTGACCTCTGTCACGCGCAGTCATTTCCGATTTGCCCGATAGGGAACGCTTTAAGATTGCTCTAAGATTTGCTGAAGAATTGCCGAATTATCACCGGAGAATACGGTGTAAATAAGCACCCGAAGGGGCGGCAAGTGGACGAGAAGCGCTGTGGCATACATCCTTCCGAATGGAAGGAACGCCGCGAGGACATGACGGCGCAGCTATCGCCCGGCACAGATCGTAAGCAAGACTAAGGTTGCCTCACGGTTGCGGACGCGCGATGGTCAGATCAGCGCGGCTCACGAGCCGCCCGGCGCATCGCCCAGACCACGATCACGCAGGCAGCCGCGCCGAGCGGCACGCCGACACGGTCAGATTCCCCAGCAGGAACTCCGCAGGTTGGTCAGCCATACCCAATCGATCATGACCCGAATTCCTGGGACGATCCGCTAGCGTCGAGATATGAGCCTGGACGTCGCAGTTGTCGGATACGGATTGGCCGGGTCGGTCTTCCACGCTCCGCTGATCGCCGCCGAACCACGGATGCGGGTCGCGGTGGTGGTCACCTCCTCCCCCGAACGCGCCGCCCAGGCCGAACGCGAACACCCCGGCGTGCGGGTCGTCGCGAGCACCGACGAACTCTTCGCCGACCCGTCCGGCATCGACCTCGTGGTCGTCGCGACGCCCAACCGCACCCACGCGCCGCTGGCCGCACAGGCCTTGGACGCGGGGCTGCCGGTGGTCGTCGACAAACCGTTCGCGGTGACGGTCGCCGACGGCGAAGACCTGGTCAAGCGCGCCGAACAAGCCGGTCTCACGCTGACGGTCTTCCAGAATCGACGCTGGGACAGCGACTTCCTGACCGCGCGCGCCCTCATCGAGGCGGGCCGGCTCGGCGAGGTGCGCCGCTTCGAGTCCCGGTTCGAGCGCTGGCGGCCGGTGCCGAAGGGCGGCTGGCGTGAGGTGGGCGGCGCCGACGACGGTGCGGGACTCCTCTTCGACCTCGGCAGTCACCTGATCGATCAGGCGCTGACGCTGTTCGGACCGGTGAAATCCGTTTATTGCGAACTGGATCGGCGACGCCCCGACATCACAACCGATGATGATGCGTTTGTCGCGCTCACCCACACCTCGGGTGTCCGCTCGCACCTGTGGATGAGCGCCGTTGCGCCGCAACTGGGTCCGCGATTCCGGGTACTCGGTTCCCAGGCCGGCTACGTCGTCTACGGCCTCGATCCGCAAGAGAGCGCGCTGCGCGAAGGACGCCGCCCCGACGACGGCCGACCCTGGGGCACAGTCGAATCCGCCGACTGGGGTGTCATCGGCGCCGATCCCGCCGTCGAACCGGTCCCCACCATCGCGGGCGACTACCCCGCCTTCTACGCCGAACTGGCCGCCGCCCTGCTCGACGGCGGCAAGGTTCCGATCGACCCGCGCGACGCCGTCGCCACGCTCCGCATCCTGGAGGCCGCCCGCCGCTCGGCCGCCGACGGCGAGGTCGTCGCCGGGTAACCGCCGCCACCCCTCGATTATTGGGCTGGCGACCCGAGCCGGAGATCGATAACGTCGACGCTCGGTGCCGGCCGCGCGCGGGCCGGCCGTTCGGCTGAGAGGAGACCCGCATGGGTTCAACGATTTTCGCGGTCTTCTTACCGCTGGCCCTGGCCTTGGTGATGTTCGGGCTCGGATTGACCTTGGCCGTGGACGATTTCGCCAGAGTGCTGCGCTATCCGAAAGCGGCAGTGGTCGCCCTGCTCTGCCAGATGGTGCTGCTGCCCGCGGTCTGCCTCGGCCTGATCTATCTGTTCCAGCTCGAAGGCGCACTGGCCGTGGGCATGCTGTTGCTGGCCGCTTCGCCGGGTGGTCCGTCGGCGAATCTGTTCAGCCACATCGCGGGCGGCAATGTCGCGCTGAACATCACGCTCACCGCGATCAATTCGGTGCTCGCCGTGTTCACCATGCCGCTGATCGTCGCGTTCGCCTACAGCCAGTTCATGGGCGGCGACGGGTCGTTCGGGCTGCGGCCGGACAAGTTCGCCCAGGTGTTCGCGATCGTGCTGGTCCCGGTGGCGATCGGCATGTGGGTGCATCGCCGGTTCACCGGGTGGGCCGAGCGGATGCGCGGGAACGTCAAGATCCTCTCCATCGTGGTGCTGGCCCTGGTGGTGCTCGCGGCCGTGGCGAAGAACTTCGGCACGCTCACCGAGAACATCGGCAAGCTGGCCTCACTCAGTCTGGTGTTCGCCGTGATCAGCCTGGCCGTCGGCTATTTCGTGCCGCGGCTGTTCAAGGTCGACGCGGATCAAGCGATCGCCTCGGCGATGGAGATCGGCATCCACAACGGCGCGATCGCCATCGCCATCGCCGGATCCGTGCTGCACAACGACGCGATGGCGGTGCCGGGCGCGGTGTACGGGGTGCTGATGAACATTCCCGCGGCGATCGCGGCCTTCCTGCTGGCGAGGTATGTGCGCCATGCTCGTCCGGCGCCGGTGCCCAGCGCGGTGGCCGGTTGACAACCGGTAACTGAACCAGACAGCGCGTCGCCGGGTAGGTAACCTTTCGATGTTCGACACTCGAAGGGAACCAGCATCGCGATGCGACCGCTCGGCGCAGACGATCCGACGCGGATCGGCGACTACCGGATACTCGGCGTGCTCGGTGCGGGCGGCATGGGCCGGGTCTACCTGGGCCGCAATGCCGGTGGCCGGACCGTGGCGGTCAAGGTCATCCGGCCGGATCTGGTCGGCGACAACGAATTCCGCGAGCGCTTCCGCCGCGAGGTGACCGCGGCGCGACGGGTCGGCGGCCAGTTCACCGCGCCGGTGCTGGACGCCGACGTGGACGCGGACCCGCCGTGGCTGGCCACCGGTTACGTCGCCGGATTCTCGCTGACCGAGGCGGTCGACGAGTACGGACCGTTCGCCGAGACCTCGCTGCTGGTGCTCGCACACGGGCTGGCCGAGGCGCTGGTCGCCGTGCATGCCGCCGATCTGGTGCACCGGGATCTGAAGCCGTCGAACGTGCTGCTCGCCCTCGACGGCCCCAAGGTGATCGACTTCGGCATCGCCCGCGCGATCGACGACAGCCAGTTCACCACCACCGGAAAGGTCATCGGCTCACCGGGTTTCATGTGCCCCGAGCAGGTGACCGGCGACCAGGTCGGCCCGGCCGGCGATGTGTTCGCCCTCGGCGGCGTGCTGGTGTTCGCGGCCACCGGGCAGGGTCCGTTCGGGATCGGCGAGATGGTGCAGATGCTGTGGCGGGTCGTGTACGAGGAGCCGCGCCTCGACGCGGTCCCGGATCGGCTGCGCCCGCTGATCGCCGCCTGCCTCACCAAAGATCCGGCCGCCCGCCCGACCCCCGAACGCATCATCGCCGACCTCACCGAGCTCGGCCTCCCCGGCCGCGGCGGCTGGCTCCCCGGCCCCGCGCTGGAGGAGGTCAGCCGGCGTGCGGTGCAGTTGCTGGACCTCGACTCCGGACCGTTCGACGTGCCCGACGCGTTGAGCAAGCCGGTGAATCCGCCCCGCACCGCCGAAACGGTGCTCCAGCCGTTCACCGACCCGAATCCGCGGCCGCTCACCGACCCGAACGCGCGGACCGCCACCAGCATGCCCGGGGCCGGACAGCCGGACGTCACGCCGCGATCATGGTGGCGGGGTACGCCCGATCCCGCAGGTCAGCCGTATTCCTATGGGCCGCAAGACGGCCCGCGCCCGCAGCAATCGACCGGGCCGCAAGACCAGTCCTACCCTCCGCAACACCCGCAGCAATACATAGGGTCGTACGGCACCCAGCACCCGCAGGACGTGCCCCACGGCGCACAGCAGTCGGGGACACACTCCGCGCAACCCGCCCGCCCCCGCCGCATCGCATTGATCGCAAGCGGAGTGGTCCTGTGCCTCGTAATAGCGGTCGCCGCCTTCGTGATAACCAAGCAATTCACCGGTTCGAACGACGCCGCCGACCAGACCACCTCGTCGCCGGGCGACCCACCCGCCGAATTGCCGGAGGCCTTCGTCGGCGAATGGAAAGGCGTGGCCAAAGACAAGATCGCCGGCTTCGACATCGTGCTCACACTGAACGCGGGCACGGTCGGCGAGGAACTCGGCGCCTCCTCCAATACCGGCAATGTGGTCGGTATGACCTGCGGCCGAGCGGAAACACTGACCGCGGTCGACGGCGAGGAACTGACGCTCACCGCGCGCCTCACCGAGGACAGCGGCGGCTGCAACGACGACGGCAACACCACGCACCTCCAGCTACTCCCCGACGGAACGCTGTCCTACCGCACCGCCAGCGTCATCGGCGACATGTCCGGAATACTCACCAAAACATCGTGACCCGGCTTGCGCTACCCGTTAGCTGAGGAAGTGGCAGACTGCGAAACATGGGCGATGCTTCGGGCAGCAGGTCAACACCAACCATCACCTGCGCGGGTCGCGTGCGATCGCAGCCCGAGGCGCATCAGCGGGCGGGACGGCTAGCCGCCGGGCTTGCGGCGGCGGGGGTGCGGCCGGGAGACCGAGTCGCGATGATGATCCGCAACGACATCGAGTTCATCGAGGTGTCGCTGGCGGTCGCGGCGTGCGGGGCGAATTCGGTGCCGATCAACACGCGCTGGCAGGTGCCGGAGGTCGCGCACGTGCTCGGCGACAGCGGTGCGCGACTGGTCATCGCGCACACCGAGTTCATCGATATCGTCGAACAGGCTGTGCCGCAACCCGATACGCCGATTCTCGAGATCGCCATGCCGAGCGAGCTGCTCGCCGCAACGAGTCTGGACGCGGCGCTGGCCGAGCCGACCGGCAGGCACGCCACCCTCGAACAGTGGATCGAAACGCACGTCGAACCGCTCGGCCGCATCGAAGGCTCGCGCGACGACTCGACCGGCTTGATCTACACCTCCGGCACCACCGGCAAACCCAAAGGCGTACTGCGCGAACGCATGACGCCGCACCAGTGGTTGTCCATCGCCGGCAGCGCGGCCAAGCGACTCGGCCTCACCCCGCGCGGGCAGGCGGTGATCCCCGGCCCGCTCTATCACGCGAGCCCGAACGGCATTGCCACCCTGGCGCTGCGGGTCGGCACCAACATCACGATCATGCCGCGCTGGGACGCCGAGGAATTCCTGCGCCTGGTCGACGAGCGCCGCATCACCCAGGCCAAGGTGGTGCCGACCATGCTGTCCCGGCTGCTCTCGCTGCCCGCGGACGTGCGCGCCCGCTACGACGTCTCCAGCCTCACCCACATCATCCATTCCTCGGCCCCGTGTCCGCCCGCGGTGAAGCGAGCCGCGATCGACTGGTTCGGCGACGCGCTGATCGAGTTCTACGGCTGCGCCGAAGCCGGCACCATCACCTGGATCTCGGCCGGTGAGTGGCTGGCCCATCCCGGCAGCGTCGGCCGCCCGGCGGACGGCGCGGCCGTCGTCGTCCTCGACGACGCGGGCGAGCCGCTGCCCACCGGCCAGACCGGCCAGGTGTTCGTGCGCGGCGCCGACTACTGGCCGAAGTTCCGCTACCTGCACGACATCGGCGCAGAGCCCAGTCCGCTCCCGGATTTCCTCGCCGTCGGCGACCGCGGCTACCTCGACGAGGAGGGCTACCTCTATCTCACCGGACGCTCCAGCGAGCTGATCATCTCCGGCGGCGTGAACATCTATCCGGCCGAGATCGAGAACGCGATCATGGCCCTGGACGGCGTCGAGGATGTCGCGGTGTTCGGCATCCCGCATCCCGGCGATCTCGGCGAAGCCGTTGCCGCGCAGGTCGTTCCGCGGCCAGGCGCCGAGCTGACCGAGGACGGCATCCGGGCCGGCCTGGCCGGGCAGCTCGCCGCGTACAAGGTGCCGAGGGTGCTGCGGATCGTCACCGACCTCCCCCGCGACGATGCCGGAAAGGTCTACAAACGTCAGCTCCGAGCGGAGATGTCCGACGCCGGATAAGGTGCGGCGGTGGACAGAGCCGAATGGGTCGAGCGGGGCACCTCCATCGTCGACCGCTTGACGACAACGCAAACGCAGCCCCCATGGTGGTTGGTGGCCGGCGCCGGGGTCGTGGCGCTCGTGCTGGTCGGATACACGCCCATCTGGCGGTTCACCCGCAATATCGTCACCATCGCGCACGAAGGCGGGCACGCGCTGGTCGCGCTGCTCACCGGGCGCAAGCTCAACAGCATCCGATTGCATTCGGACACTTCGGGTCTCACCGTGTCCAGCGGAAAACCCTACGGGCTGGGCATGATTCTGACCACGATGGCGGGTTATCCGGGACCGCCGTTGCTCGGTCTGGGTTTCGCCGCGTTGCTCGGCGCGAGCCGGATCACGCTGATGCTGTGGGTGGCCATCGCGCTGCTGGCGGCGGTGTTGATCATGACGCGCAACGTGTACGGCATGCTGACCGTGTTCGCGGTCGGCGCGACGGTGTTCGCGGTGTCCTGGTTCGGAACCGACACGCTGCAAGCGGGTTTCGCGTATCTCGGCGCGTGGTTCCTGCTGCTCGCCGGGGCGCGGCCGGTGATCGAGTTGCAGCGCGGGCGATCTCGGCAGTTGCGCAGCCGCTATCAGGAGGACGTCGCCTCCGATGCCGATCAGCTCGCGCGCCTCACGCACCTGCCCGGGATTCTGTGGGTCGGGTTGTTCGGGGTGATCGCCGTCGGGTCGCTGGTGGTCGGCGCGGGCTTCCTGATCTCCGATATCTCCGGGTTCTGCCTGCCGGGCGGAGCCTGCGCCTCATGATCACGACCATCCGCCTCGCCGTCGTCTCGACCTTGATACTCGGCTGCGCCGGCCTGTTCGGCGTCGGGCAGGCCACCGCCGTCGCCGACACGGCCTGCGGGACACCGCTCTCGCCCGCCGAAATCACCTCGATCGCCGAGCTTTCGGACACGACCACACTCACCGGCTCGTCGATGGAACAGCTGGAGCAGGCCGTCGAACAGAACCGGCAGCTCACCCAGATCCTGGTCCAGCACCGCGATCTGCGCGGCGTCTTCGCGCTCGGCCTCGATGCCGTCGAGCAGGCCGCGGTGATGCCGTTGCAGCGCGACCCGGCATCGTTCACCGATCCGGAGTGGGCGCATCGGATCAGTCTCGAACTGCTGTCCCGCTTCCTGCGCAACGTGCACGCCGAGTTCACCGGCGCACCGACCGACCCGCAGTGGACCAACTACTTCGAGCTCGCCCGCCGCTGCGAACTGTCGCCCGCACGGGTCGCGATGGCCGGATACGACGCGCACCTGAGCGTCGACCTCGCCTACGCGGTGGCCGCGGTCGGCGGCACGACCGCGAACGCGCCCGACTACTTCAAGATCGTCGACTCGATCGCGCAGCAGGGTGCGCTGATCGTCTCCTCGACCAAGGAGATCTATCACGGCGACCTCGGGCCGCTGTGGCGGTTCTACTTCGTCGGCGAGGGCCTCGATCTGCTCTTCGGCGAGGGTGTGGCGACGCCGCAGCTGCTGCGGCTGGCCGATCTGGGCGCCAATGTGGTGATCTTCGGCAACGGACTCGCGCTCACCGATCCCGCTCTCGCGCCGGCCGCCCGGGTCGAGATCGACGCATTGTGGCGCAGCGCTGACGTGGCGTTCGAGGTGCTCACCCGACTCGGTGGGCTCTAGCGGGTTTAGCTTTCCGGATTCGCGGCACGCCTACTCCTGGGACGAACGATGGAAGGGAGTATTCGGCATGTCGGAAGAGCTGAACGGGAAGCGCGTACTGATCATCACGTCGAACACCGGCGTCGAGCGCGATGAGCTGCTGGTTCCGCAGAAACAGCTGACGGACAAGGGGGCGACGGTCGTGCACGCCGCGCCCAAGAACGAGCAGGTGCAGACCTTCGAGCACGACACCGAGAAGGACGTGACGGTGCAGCCGGATGCGTCGTTCGACGATCTGGATGTCGACGACTTCGATGTGCTGGTCGTGCCGGGTGGCACGGTCAACGCGGACAAGCTGCGGGCCGAAGACCGGGCGGTCGAGCTGGCCAAGGCATTCGCCGCGGCGGGTAAGCCGATCGCCGCGATCTGTCACGGGCCGTGGCTGCTGGTCGAGGCCGAACTCTTACCCGACAAGACGCTGACGTCGTATTTCTCGCTGCGCACGGACGTGCTCAACGCGGGCGGGCGATGGGTCGATCAGCCGGTGGTGCGGTCCGCGGAGAACGACTGGGCGCTGATCACCTCGCGCAATCCGGACGATCTGGACGACTTCTGCCGGGCGATCACCGAGGAGCTGGTCGACAAGTCATAGTTCGTGCAGTACCGCCGAGGTTTCGCGGGCCAGTTCGCCAGGGTCGCGGGTCGCGTCGACGGTCGCGCCGCGCTCGTCGTCCGCCAGCGGCTCGAGCGCGGCGAGCTGCGAGTCGAGCAGGCTCGACGGCATGAAATGGCCGGTGCGGTCGGCCATTCGGTGCGCGAGTTCCTCGTGCGAAGCGGCCAGATGCAGGAAGAACGCATCGGGCGCGGCGGCTCGGAGCCGGTCGCGGTAGACGCGTTTGAGCGCCGAGCAGGTGATCACCCCGCCCTGCGCGGATCGTTCGGCCATCCAGGCCGCCACCTTGTCGAGCCAGGGCCGGCGGTCCGCGTCATCCAGCGGGATGCCGGCCGCCATCTTGTCGACGTTCGCCTTGGGATGCAGGTCGTCGCCTTCGCCGTATTCGACGCCCAGCTCGGCCGCGAGGGCCCGCCCGACCGTCGACTTGCCGGACCCCGACACCCCCATCACAACCACGACGGCCAGCGCTCGTTCCGGCACATCGGCTCCTTTGCTCGGCACGCACCACAGCGATGCGCATGTCCGATCCGACATTAGCGCGGCCGCTCGGTCCCGCCTCAGCGAGCTGACGCTGCGATAAGTTCGGCGAGCACGCGGCGAGTGTCCTCGTCCACCGGCAGCAATGGTGGTCGCGGGTCGCCCACCTCGATCCCCAGCGAGCGCAACCCCGCTTTGACAGTCCGCGGCAGACCACCGCGGGACATCGCGATGAGCAACGGTTCCAGCCGCTCGAAAAGCTCTGTCGCCGCTGCGGTTTCACCGGCAGTGAGCAACCGCCACACCTGCACGATCTGCTCCGGCACCAAACACGGTGCGGCCGTGCACCATCCGACGGCACCCGTCTCGAACGCCTGGAGCGCGAGCCGATTGCTGCCGTTGAAGAACGGCACGCCGTGCTCGGCCAGCCGCCGCATCCGCGCGATGTCCCCGCTGGATTCCTTGACCATCGTGATGTTGTCCACGGCCCCAACGAGTTCCACCAGGAACTCCGGCGGCATATCGATCCCGCTGGTGCCGGGATTGTTGTAAGCCATGATCGGCAGCGCGACCGACTCGGCCACCGCCGTGAAATGCCGACGCAGCTCCTCTTCGGTCAACCGCCAGTAGGCCACCGGCAGCATCATCAACGCCGTGGCGCCGAGCCGTTCGGCAAGCCGTGCCCGCGCAATGGTTCCCGCCGTGGTCAATTCCGACACCCCGACCACCGTCGGCACCCGCCCGTCGATCTGCTCGATACAGACCGAGGCCGCCGCCGCCCACTCCTGATCGTCGAGATACGCGGCCTCCCCCGTACTGCCAAGCGGCGCAACCGCATCCACGCCAACGTCGACCAGGCGATCCACCAGCCCGCGCAGCACCTGCTCGTCGACCTTGCCGCTGTCCGCACCGAACGGCGTCACCGGATAGGCCACGATCCCCGCGATAGACCCACTCATCGCATCCTCCATTCCTCCACCCAGATCATGCCCCGCACCCCGGCCGTTCCGGACGGAAGCGTCCTGGGGCACGATGGTGATCATGGAATTGCGCATCTTCACCGAACCGCAGCAGGGCGCGAGCTACGACACGTTGCTGACCGTCGCCAAAGCCACCGAGGACCTCGGATTCGACGCATTCTTCCGGTCCGACCACTACGCGGCCATGGGCGGCGGGGACGGACTGCCCGGCCCGACCGACGCCTGGATCACCCTCGCCGGGCTGGCCAGGGAGACCAAGCGGATCCGCCTCGGCACGCTGGTCACCGCCGCCACCTTCCGGCTGCCCGGACCGCTGGCCATCCAGGTCGCGCAGGTGGACCAAATGTCCGGTGGCCGGGTCGAACTCGGCCTCGGCAGCGGCTGGTTCGCCGAGGAGCACGCCGCCTACGGCATCCCGTTCCCCGCGGACAAGTTCGCCCGGTTCGAGGAGCAGCTCGCGATCATCACCGGGCTGTGGTCGACCAAGCCGGGTGACAAGTTCGACTTCGCCGGCCGGCACTACCAGCTCACCGACTCCCCCGCGCTGCCGAAGCCGGTGCAGGACCCGGTGCCGGTGCTGATCGGCGGCCACGGCGCCACCCGCACGCCCCGGCTGGCCGCGCAGTACGCGACCGAGTTCAACATGCCGTTCTCCTCCATCGAGGACAGCGCCGCCCAGTTCGGCCGGGTCCGCGCGGCCGCCGAGGCACGGGGCCGTCGCGCCGACGACCTGATCTACTCGAACGCGCTGGTCGCCTGCGTCGGCGCGAACGACGCCGAGGTGGCGCGGCGGGCCGCGGCGATCGGCCGCGAGGTGGACGAGCTGAAGACGAACGGCCTGGCCGGGTCGCCCGCCGAGGTGGTGGACAAGATCGGCCGCTTCGCCGAGATCGGCGCGCAGCGGATCTACCTGCAAATACTGGACCTCGACGATCTCGATCACCTCGAGCTGATCGCCGGTCAGGTGCAAGGGAAAATCTGACATGCGGGCCGGGAAGCCGAGCCGGACGGCGCTCGCCACCGCACATGTGCGCGCCTACCATCAGATCGCTGCCGAGCCGCGCGTCTTCACCGACCCGTTGGCGGTGCCGATCATGGGCCTGACCCCCGAAGAGCTGACCGATCAGACCGTGGCCGCGGCGGCAGGCGAGGACATCGCCTTTCACCGCGTCCGCCGGTTGTTCATGGCCGGCCGGTCGCGGTTCGCGGAGGACACGGTCGCCGCCGCGGTGGCGGACGGGACGCGGCAGGTGGTGATCCTCGGCGCGGGGCTGGACACCTTCGCCTACCGCAACCCCGATCCGACGCTGCGGGTGTTCGAAGTCGATCATCCCGCGACGCAGGCGTGGAAACGTCAGCTGCTCGCCGACGCCGGGATCACCGTCCCCGATTCCCTGACCTTCGCCCCGATCGACTTCGAGAGCGAAACGCTGGCAACAGGTTTGGCCACGGCTGGTCTCGACCGAGACCAGCCCGCCGTCTTCGTCTGGCTCGGCGTGGTGATGTATCTGACCAGGGAAGCCATCCGGTCGACGTTGCGGTACGTGGCCGAGCAGGCGACCCCGGTTCGACTGGTTTTCGACTACATCCCGCCGGCCGCCGAGGCCGCACCGGAACATCGGGCTCAACTACAGGCGCGCGCGGACCGGATGGCCGCGGTCGGCGAACCCTTGCTGAGCTCGCTCACCGCCGCCGAATTGGCGGCGGATTTGCGCGCGGCAGGATTCGACGAGGTCGAAGACTTCAGCGCACCGGACCTGATCGCGAGCTATGTCGGCGCGGCCGAGCTCGGTCCCGAGCCCGAACGCCTGCACGCCCGGATCGCCCGCGCCCTGCGCACCTGACTCATCCCAGCGGCCTGCTGGTCGGCAGGTTCACGAAGCTCGGCTGGGCCGGATCCAGTTGCAGGGTTTGCGGTTTGAGTTCGGTGTTGTTGAGCAGCGGCCGGAACGGCAGTCCCTTCGGGGAGTTTCCGGCGAAAACATCGACGCGTAGTCGATGTCCCGGCCGGAGCACCGCCTGGATCGGGATGACCGCGATGTCCAGCGTGATGGGCGCACCCGGCGTCACGGGCAGCAGGCTGTCCAGGGTGATCGGGTTGTACGGGGCGGTGTAGTCGCCGTTGGGCGAGCGGGTGCTCTTCGCCTGGTCGATCGCGCGCATCGACGCGGTGAGCTGGCCGGTGCTCACCACCGTCGAAGTTCCTTCGGGGGCAACGTCGTTCACGGTGACCGCCCAGTATCCGTCGGTCGCGTCGTGCACGACGTTGAGGTGCGCGTTGATCGGGCCGGAGATGACCGTCCGCTCGGTGACGGGTGCGCCGGTGAAGGTCAGCGCGTTGCGCTCGGCGATGCGAGAGTCCTTGGCGCACATGTCCAATACCGCGGTTATCCCGGCGGCGCCCTGCGCGGTGTCGCGCGAGCACGCGGTGGTGAGGCCGGGTGACACCGTCAGCGTGCGGAGCTCGTCCGGCTTGGTGGCGGACAGCGATCCGTCGTACACGCTCTGCGCGGTGCCGCTGGGGGTCGCGGAGAGATAGACCCGCCGATGGGTCGCGCCGGCCTGCGGGAACTGCTCGAGCGTCCGCCAGCCGCCACCCTGTTCCCACACCGTCACCGGCCCGAATTCGCCGATGCCGTGGTCGATGTCCTTGAGCCACTTGTCGAACCACACCCGCTGCAACACCTCCAGCCGTGCCGGACCGTCGGGCGCGCCCGTACCCGCGCCGGGATTGGCATGATAGGTGTCGCCGACCAAGAGCTGTTTCTGGTTGGCGGGCAACGGGATCGCGTTGAACAAGGTGGTCGCGCTGTTGGCGAAGATGTCGTGCCAGCCGCCATAGACGAAGGTGGGCACCGTGATTCGCTCCGGATGTCCGAGAATCGCCTGCCGGAAGTCGCTGTCGGGATCGAGCGCGGCGGCGAGGGTCTGCGGGATCTGGTCGAGCGTCGGGGTGAGCAACGCCTGGGTCAGCAGGTCGTAGTTGGTGGCCGGGTCGGCCAGCCGGTCGCTCAGCCAGCGCCAGTCGAACGTGCCGGCCAGCATCGAGCGCACGTCGGGGATGAGTTTCGTCTGGTTCACATTGCTGAGCCACAGCGGCAGGAAGGTGGTGCCGATGCCGCCGCCCGGCGCGACGACATCGCGCATCAGATCGCTGCCGGGTTCGACCGGAAAGATGGCTTTCAGTGCGGCCGGGGCGTTTTCGGCCGCACGCAGCTGGGTGATGCCCGCGTAGGAACCGCCGCTCATCCCGACCTTGCCGGTGGACCAGCGTTGCGCGGCGGCCCAGCCGATCACCTCGCGGGTGTCCAACTGTTCACGGACGCCCAGGGTGTCCCACGTGCCCTGGGAGAAGCCGGTGCCGCGGACATCGGCGACCACCAGGGTGTAACCGCTGCGGATCAGGAACCGGTCGATGCCGAGCACGGTCTGTATCGTCCCGCCGTCGAGCGCGTGTAGCAGATCGCCGAAACCGCTGATCGGCGTTCCGGATAGGTTCATCCGGCGCAGCAGATCCATCACCATGGGTTGCAGGCCGGGCGCCGAGATCGCCGAATCGACCACGTTGGACAGCAGTTTCGTGTACGGCGTGAGGTTCACGATGGTCGGCAGCGGACGCTGTTCGACCACTCCGTCCGCGTCCATCGGCCGGTACACGTTCGCCTTCAGGATGACGCCGTCACTCATCCGGATCGGCACATCCCAGTCGATGTGCACGTCGGCGTACGGCTGCGGTCCGTCGTGTAGCGCGGTCCATCGCTCGCTACGGGTACTGGTGTCCGGTTGAGCCGCTACCGACCCCACCGCAAACCCTCCGCCAACTAGAACCATCGATAGGACCGTCGCCAATCGAGCCACGCGGACAAACCGTTGTGCCACTTGCTGCCCCGAAAGCATCCTGCTCCTCGACCGATGTGCCGCACGTTGATTGAGTTTCGCCGTATCGGATTGACAAGATAGCAATCTGTGCGCAAATCACCGGGAGGTACGAATCGGCCGGTTTGCCGTGTTGCCCGCAACCCGGCAAACCGATCCGGTTGTGCGATAGTGGATTTGCGCAAATCGGGCACAATAGATACCCCGCAGTTTGGTTTAAGACCAGGCGGGCCAAAACATTCCGGTCAGTCGTTCAGTATCGCCGAGCCGCCGCCCATCGAAGGCTGCACGCATTGCCCGGAAAGGCGCGCGGATCCCCATTCCGGGGCCTACCTTGGTGGGCATGACGCCGCTGCAGCGCTATATCGCGGAAGAAATCGCCCTCGATCATGCCGACGGCCTGCTGAATCGTCGCGAGGCGCTGCGCCGTCTCGGGTTGCTCGGATTCGGCATTCCGGCCGCCGCCGCCTTGCTCGCGGCGTGCTCGACCGAGTCCAAGGATCAGCCGGCGACTTCGCAACCGCCTTCTGTCGCAACACCATCCACGCCGCCAGGGTCGGGCTCGGCCGTGCCGACTACCCCGATCACCTTCGCGGGGCCGGACAATCGCGAATTGCAGGCCGCGTGGGCGGCCGCGGCGCAGCCGCGCGGCGCGGTGCTCGTCATCCATGAGAACAAGGGCCTCACCGACCATATCCGTTCGGTGACAGGACGATTCGCCGGAGCCGGCTACTCCGCCCTCGCTGTGGACCTGCTGTCCGCGAAGGGCGGCACCGCGGCCTTCACCGATCCGGCACAGGCCACCGCCGAACTGAGCAAGACCCCGCAGGATCAGTTCATCGGCGATCTGTGCGCGGGCTTGGACGAGCTGGGACGGCGGGTTCCCGGCAAGAAGCTGGGCGCGACCGGGTTCTGCTTCGGCGGCGGACTGGTCTGGCTGCTGCTCGCCTCCGGGCCGTCCACGCTCGCCGCGGCGACGCCGTTCTATGGTCCGTTCCCGGACAACGGCGACCTCACCGCCTCGAAGGCCGCCGTGCTGGGCATCTACGCGTCCGCGGACGCCAGGGTGGATGCCACCCGGCCGGCCGCGGAGGCCGCGCTCGCGCGGGCGGGCACGCCGCACGACATGTGGGTCGCGCCGAATGCCGATCACGCGTTCTTCAACGACACCGGGCCGCGTTACGCACCGGCCGCCGCGAACGAGGCGTGGCGACGGGTAGTGGATTGGTACGGAACGCATCTGGGCTAGCGGTTCACCACGCCGCGAAGAAATCCCGGATCGGCTCGATGCCCGTGGCGACGACACCGATGTAGCCGTCGGGGCGGACCAGCACCAGCGTGCCCGGACCCGCCGGATCGATGTCGTAGTTGCGGAAGGGCTCGCCGACCGTTCCCTCGATCACCTCACCGGGTTCAATCACTCGACCGCGAACCCGATCACCCTGTGTACGAACGACTTCGGCGACCGCGGCGGCGGTATCACTACCGAACCCCAGTACCGTGAAATGCGTGCCGCGGAACAGATCGAACAGAGTGGAATCACCGCACCAACCGTCAGGCGCACGGTCACCCGCGCGCACCGCGCCCGGCCGTTCCCGCGTCTCCACCGCCAGCGGTCCACCTCGATAGTTGACCTTCAGCTGGAAGATATCCAGACTCCCCTCTCCCGGCTCGGCGTCGCGGAAGTCCTGCCGATGCGAACGCGTGGTCACCTCGAGCACCCGCGCCGCGACCGGAAACCGTTCGGCCTCATAGGTATCCAGCAGCCGGTCCGGACCGCCCGACAGCACCGCCGCCAACTTCCAGGCGAGGTTGTAAGCATCCTGCACGCTGGTGTTCAAACCTTGTCCGCCGGATGACGAATGCACGTGCGCCGCATCGCCGGCCAGGAACACCCGACCGACCCGGAACCGGTCCACCATCCGGGCATTCACCCGGTACACCGAGATCCAGTTCAGGTCGAACAACCGGATATCCGAGCGGCCGGAGCGCTCGTCGAGGATCTGCTGCACGGACGCCAGGGTCAGCTCGGGCACGTCGTCCGCGGTCATGTTGGCGATGAACTGGTAGTAGTCGGTGCCCGGCATGGACCACAGCGAAAAGCGTTCCTGCACATTGCCGGTCGTCAACATGTGACAGTAGGTGCCGGTCAGCCCCTCCGCTCTGACGTCACCGATCAGTGTTCGCTCGGTCTCGAAGGTTTCCCCCTCGAAGCCGACGCCGAGCGTCTTACGGACAACGCTGCCACCGCCGTCCGTGCCGACCAGGTATCGGGCGCGCACCGGCACGAGTTCGCCGTCGCGACGCAGTGTCGCGGTGACGCCAATGTCGTCCTGCGCGAAATCGATGAATTCCGTGTCCAATTCGAGCCGGCCACCGAGTTCGAGCAACCGGTCGCGGAGCAGTTCGTCGGTGCGCCACTGCGGCAGGATCCAGGTGTTCGGATAGGGCACTCCGTCGACGCGTTGCAGTGGCGGAAGCCCGAGCATCTCCTCCACCGTCCGCGTCATTGTCACCTGTGTGCCCGCGTACATGCGGAACGACGGGAACGGCGCACCGGCCGCCACCACCGCATCGATCACGCCGAGGTCGTCGAAGACCTCCAGAGTCCTTGGCTGCAAACCCTTTCCGCGTGAACCGGGAAAGAGCCCCGCGGCCTTGTCCACCACCAGGCACTCGATCCCGCGCCTTGCCAGTTCGCAACCCAGCGTCAGTCCGGTCGGTCCGGCGCCGACGATCAGCACCGGTAGATCTTTTGTCATCTGTCTTCTTTCGGGAAAGTTCGGGTGAGGATCGGCAGCAGCAGATCGTCGACCAGGTCGGCGAGGAACCCTCGATCCAGCGGCTCGCCGAGAAACATCCGGCGCATGATCTGCCCTTCCGAAACCTGGTGTGCCAGTTCGGTTGCGGTGCCCGCGGGCAATTCGCCGCGGGCGACGGCGCGCTCGACGACGGTGCGGAACGGCCCGAGGTCCTCGTCCGCGACGTGCTCGCGCAGCGCCTCCGCGAGTTCGGCATCCACCCGCATGGCGTGCATCAGGCCGGTCATCATGGTCACGTAGTGCTCGTCTACCTGCGCGGTGAGGTTCACGAGCGCCGCGATCAGATCGCCACGCACCGTCCCGGTGTCCGGAATCTCCGCGACGTACTCGGCGTCGTGCGCGTCCATCGCCGCCTTGACCAGCGCGGGCTTACCCGGCCAGCGCCGATAGATGGTCGCCTTGCTCGCCTGCGCCCGAGCGGCGACGGCGTCCATTGTGATTGCCGCGTAGCCGATTTCGCCGAGCAGCGCATAGGTGGCGGCGAGTATCGCCTGCTCGCGTTCCGCGCCCCTGATCACACACCCTCCAAGTGAACGGTACGGTTTCGTTCACTTCGACAGTAACGGAAGACCGGCAACAGCCACAAGGCCGATTACAGAATTTGATCGCCGAGCGCGACGTCCCGGCAGGCCTCGAGCAGCGGCTCCAACCGCTCCATGGCATTGGTGCGCACGGCGAGCACCGTGGGCAGCGCGAGCACACCCGGCGTGCACACGGGCAGGAAGGCCACCCGGCTGCTGTGCAAGAGGCGGGCGTGCGGCGCGTAGAGGACCGTCCATCCGGCGGCACCGGCGCCGAGTGCGGCGAGGGTGTCCTGGATCGAGACCTGCTCGGGACCGAACACCGGCTCGAATCCCGCTTTGCTGCATGCGGTCAGCACAAGATCATCGAGCAGCGCGTTGTTCTGCCGGTTCGTCAGATAGAGCGGCAGCTCGGCGAGCTGAGCGAGATCGACACAGCGGTCGGTGGCCGAGGGATGATCGGCGGGCAGCGCGACGACCAGTTCGTCGTACCACACCGGGATCTGCTCGACGCCCTCCGGCGCGGCCACCTCGCCGCGCAGGAACGCCGCGTCCCACTCGTGCTCCGACACCTTCCGCAGCCGCTGCCCGAGCGCCGCCGAGGTCAGTTCCACCTTGATCCCGGGCGCGCGGTACTTCAGCGCGACGAGCAGTCGCTCCAGCCGTTCGCCCATCCCCCGGCTGGTCCCGATGCGCAGCACGGTCGGCGTGGTCAGGAAGTCGGCAACGCTGGTCCGCGCGCGCTTCTCGGCGGCAAGGACCTTCTTCGCGGCAGGCAGGAACGCCGCCCCGGCCTCGGTGAGCCGGACGCTGCGCGGCGATCGTTCCAGCAGCACGACGCCGAGCTCGCGTTCGAGCCGGCCCAGCTGCTGGCTGACTGACGACTGCACAATCATCAGCCGTTCCGCCGCCCGACCGAAATGTAGCTCCTCGGCCACCGCGACGAAATACCTCAGTTGACGAAGTTCCATGACCTCAACGTGGTTCGGGGACAAGACTGGGTCAGGCTACCGCCCGGGGTGCGCGGCCAACCGATGCGGCTTCGTCCCGCGCGCCGCGCACACACAAATATCGTCGGAGGTGCCCGCGTGAGATATCCGAATGTCAGCTCAGCGCGACGTCGCATGGCCGGTGTCGCGATCACCGCAATCCTGGCCGGCGGCGCGCTCTCGGCCTGTGACAGCGACAAGCAGCCCGCGCCCGTCACCGAGACCGTGCACGCCACCGCGCCGAGCAGACCGCAGGGCGCACCGGACCTCGGCGCGGCGGAGGAGATCGCGCACGGGATCGATGTGCCGTGGGGACTGACCTTCCTGCCCGACGGGAACGCGCTGGTGGCCGAACGCGACAGCGGGCGCATCCTGCGGATCGGGCCGGGACACGCGCCGGAGCAGGTCTATCAGGTGCCGGGCGTCGTCGCGAGCGGCGAAGGCGGGCTGCTCGGCTTGGCCTTGTCACCGGAGTATGCCGAAAACCGTTATGTATACGCGTATTTCACCGCGCAGAACGACAATCGGATCGTGCGATTCCGCCTGGATGGGCAGCCGGAGGTGCTGTTCGACGGGATCGCCAAGTCGTCCAATCACAATGGCGGCCGGATCGCGTTCGGGCCGGACGGCATGTTGTATGCCGGAACCGGCGACGCGGGACAGAGCGGCCGGTCGCAGGACCCGGCGAGTCCCAACGGGAAGATCCTCCGGCTGACCCCGGAAGGCCGACCGGCACAGGACAATCCGATCGCCGACTCGCCGATGTACAGCCTGGGACACCGGAACGTGCAAGGGCTGGCCTGGGACCGCGAGGGGCGGCTGTTCGCGGCCGAGTTCGGGCAGAACCGGTTCGACGAGATCAACCTGGTCGAGGCGGGCCACAACTACGGCTGGCCGACGGTCGAAGGAGTGGGCGGCGCGGATCGCGGGTTCACCGAACCGTTGACCACCTGGTCTACGTCCGAGGCTTCGCCGTCGGGGATCGCGATCGCCGGAGACACCTTGTACGCCGCGGCATTACGCGGCGAGCGGCTGTGGACCGTGCCGCTGCGCGAGGGCACGGTCGGTCAGCCGCGAGATGTGTTCCGGGACAGCTACGGCCGGCTGCGCACGGTCATGGTCGCACCCGACGGCGCGCTGTGGCTCACCACGTCCAACACCGACGGACGCGGCAACCCGCGAACGAATGACGATCGCGTGCTTCGCTTCCCGGCGCGGTGAGTCAGTCGAACATCGGCACCTTGACCTGGCGGCCCAGTCGCCACACCGCGTAGGTCAGCGGCACGCCCGGACGGTAGGCCAGGTGGGTGACCGACGGTGCGTCCAGCACCTGGAGATCCGCGCGGGCGCCGACGCGGACGACGCCGACGTCGTCGCGGCGCAGCGCTCGCGCACCGCCCGCGGTCGCCGCGTGCACCGCCTCGGCCACCGAAAGTCCCATCTGCAGAACGGCGGTCGCGACGCAGAAGGCCATCGAGGTGGTGTAGGAGCTGCCGGGGTTGGCGTTGGTCGCGAGTGCGACCGTGGCGCCCGCGTCCAGCAGCGCGCGGGCCGGTGCGAGGCGCTGCCTGGTCGACAGATCGCAGGCGGGCAGCACGGTGGCGACGGTGTCCGAGGAGGCCAGCGCCTCGATGTCGGCGTCGGTCAGGTAGGTGCAGTGATCGACGCTCGCCGCGCCGTGCTCGACCGCCAGTTGAACGCCGGGGCCCTCGCCGAGCTGATTGCCGTGTACCCGCAGACCGAGGCCGTGTGCCTTGGCGGCGCGCAGCACCCGATCGGACTGGTCCTGGTCGAAAGCGCCTGTCTCGCAGAACACATCGGCCCAGCGGACATAGGGCGCGACGGCGTCGAGCATGTCGCCGCAGACCAGATCGACGTACTTCTCGGCGTCCATGTCGTTCGGGACCAGGTGCGCGCCGAGGAAGGTCACCTCGTCGGCGGCCGCGGCGGCGAGCCGGGCCGAGCGGAGTTCGTCGGCGACGCTGAGGCCGTAGCCGGTCTTGGTCTCCAGGCAGGTGGTGCCCTGCCTGCGCGCCTCGGCGATGTGCCGCGCCAGGTTCACCGACAGCTTGTCGTCGGAGGCGGCGCGGGTGGCGGCGACCGTGGTGGCGATGCCGCCCGCGCGATACGGCCGTCCCGCCATCCTGGCCTCGAACTCGGCGGTGCGGTCGCCGGCGAAGACGAGGTGGGTGTGGCTGTCCACCCAGCCGGGCAGCGCGGCCCGGCCGTCGAGGTCGATGCGGTCGTCGGCGGCGGGCGCGTCCGTCGCGGGGCCGACCCAGGCGAACTGCTCCCCGTCGAGGACCACCGCGGCGTCGCGCAGCGGGCCGTCCTCGGTGTTGGTGGTGAGTTCGCGGATGCCGGTGATCAGGGTCGACACAGTGCCTCGATTTCCTCTCGCAACACGGTTTCCGGATGTTGCACCTGTAGGTGGCGATGCTCGGACACGACCGGTCGACCCGCGACGACCACCGATCGGATGTCGCTCGCGGTCGCGGCGAACAGCGCGGCGGCCGGGGCGGTGCCCGCGGTGCGGATCGAGTCGAGGTCGATGGTGACCAGGTCGGCCGCGGCGTTCGGGGCGATCCGGCCGGCCTCGGGCCAGCCGATGGACGCGTGGTCGGTGGCGGCGCGGTAGAGGTCGGCCGGGCTGAAGCGGCCGCGGGCGCGGCTGGCCAGTCGCTCGTCGAGTTCGAGGGCCCGCCATTCCTCGAAGGCATCGATCACGGCGTGGCTGTCGGTGCCGAGGCACAGGACGACGCCCGCGTCGGCCAGCGCGCGGGCCGGGCCGATGCCGTCGCCGAGGTCGCGTTCGGTGGTGGGACAGAAGCACGCGCGGGTGCCGCTGTCGGCGAGCAGGGCGATGTCGGCGGTGGTGAGGTGGGTCGCGTGCACCGCGACCGTCTGCGGGCCGAGCAGGCCCGCTTCGGCCAGCAGTGCGGTCGGGGTAACGCCGTGTGCGGCAAGACAATCGGTGTTCTCCGACGGTTGCTCGGAGAGGTGGACGTGCAGTGGGCGGCCCTTGGCGGCCTCCGCGACCACGGACAGCGCCGCGGCGGGGACCGCGCGCACCGAATGCGCGGCGACGCCGGTCCGTACCAACTCCTGCTTCGGGGTGAACGCGGCGGCACGTTCGGCCCACGCGTCGACGTTGCCGTCACTGAACCGAAGCTGGTGCTCCCCCAGTTCCGCGCCGAAACCGCCTGCCAGATAACACGTATCGAGCAGTGTGAGTCGAATACCGGCATCGTCGGCGGCCGCCGCGAGGGCTGCGCTCATCGCGTTCGGGTCCGAATACCGCGCTCCGCCCGGGGCGTGGTGCAGGTAGTGGAACTCGCCGACGCTGGTGTATCCCGCCAGCACCATCTCGGCGTACACCGCCCGCGCGAGCCGGTAGTAGGAGTCGGGATCCAGCTGGGCGGCAACGGCATACATGCGTTCACGCCAGGTCCAGAACGTGCCCTGATCGTGCTGGGTCCGCCCGCGCAGCGCACGGTGGAAGGCGTGCGAGTGCGCGTTGGCGAAACCGGGGATCGTCAGTCCGGTCAGCACGGTGCCGGTTCGCTCGGTGCCGCTGGTGACCGACTGGATCGTCGAGCCGTTGACCTCGATCGTCACCGCCTCGGCGACACCGTCCGGCAGCCAGGCGTATTCCGCCCAGTACGTGCTCATCCGGCCAGTTCCTCGAGAATCCGCGCGAGACTCTGTGCGCCGCTGTCGATATCGGCGGGCTCGGCGAATTCCTCAGGGGCGTGGCTGATCCCGGTCGGGTTGCGCACGTAGAGCATGCCGGAGGGGACGTGCCCGGCGAGGATGCCCGCGTCGTGCCCGGCGCCGGTGGGCAGCGCGGGTACGCCGCCGAGCACCTTGTCCATCCGGCCGCGCAGCGTCTCGTCGAAAACGACGTCGTCCGAATAGGACTCCTCGGTGACGGTCAGCTCGCATCCTTCGGCGGCGGCGGCCTCCCGCGCGGCCTCGGTGATGTCCTCGACCAAGGCCGCGGTCCGGCCGTCACCGGCCACCCGGGCGTCGAGCCACAAATCCACGCTGGACGCAATGACATTCGTGCCACCCGGGTTCGGCACCAGCCTGCCGACCGTGGCCCGCGCGTCGGACATCGCGGCGGCGGCCCGGCGCGCGGCCGCCACCACCGTCGCGGCGGGCAGCATCGGATCGTGCCGATCGGTCAGCCGGGTCGCGCCCGCGTGATTTCCCTGGCCGGAGAACGAGAATCGGTACCGGCCGTGCGCGATGATGCTGCTGCCGGTGGCGACCGGACTGTCCAGCTCGATCAGCCCGCGCCCCTGCTCCACATGCAGCTCCACGAAACACCCGATCTGGGCGAGAGATTCGGGATCCGCGCCGAAACGCTTCGGATCGTGCCCCGCCTTCACCGCCGCCTCGGCCAGCGTCACGCCCTCGGAATCCCGCAGATTCCGGGCCCGATCGGGGTCGATGGCGCCGGTGAGCAGTCGCGAACCCAGACAGGGCACGCCGAACCGCCCGCCCTCCTCCTCCGCGAACACCAGCACCGCGAGCGGCTTGGCCGGCGTAAAACCCTTGCCCTGCAAGATCTCCACCGCCGCGAGCGCGCTGGCGACGCCGAGCGGACCGTCGTACGCGCCGCCGCCGGGCACCGAGTCGAGGTGACTGCCGGTGACGACCGCGCCGGCCCCCGGGCTTCCCCACCAAGCCCAGATATTGCCGTTGCGATCGGTGTTCACGTCCAGCCCGCTGTCCAGGGCCTGGTCGATGAACCAGTCCCGCAGCTCGAAATCGGCGTAGTCGTAGACGTGCCGCGAGTAGCCGCCGCGCCGGGAATCCCGGCCGACCCCGGCGATCTCGTTCATCAGCTGGTTCACGCCCACGGCGTCGCTCCTGGTCTGCTCTGGGGTCTGGTTCACGGCGCCTCGTGCATCGGAATGCGCACGCCGCGTTCGGCGGCCACCTCGGTGGCGCGGTCGTAGCCCGCGTCCACGTGCCGGATCACGCCGGTGCCGGGGTCGTTGGTGAGCACCCGCTCGATCTTCTGCGCGGCCAGCTCGGTGCCGTCGGCCACGCACACCTGGCCGGCGTGGATGGACCGGCCCATGCCGACGCCGCCGCCGTGATGGATGGACACCCAGGTCGCGCCGGACGCGGTGTTCAGCAGCGCGTTGAGCAGCGGCCAGTCCGCGATCGCGTCGGAACCGTCGGCCATCGACTCGGTCTCCCGGTACGGCGACGCGACGCTGCCGGAATCGAGGTGATCGCGACCGATCACCACCGGCGCGGACAGCTCGCCGCTGGCCACCATCTCGTTGAAGCGCAGGCCGGCCAGGTGCCGCTCGCCGTAGCCGAGCCAGCAGATGCGCGCCGGAAGCCCTTGGAAGGCAACGCGTTCGCTGGCCATCCGGATCCACCGGCGCAGCGACTCGTTCTCCGGGAACAGGTCGATGATGGCCCGGTCGGTGGCCGCGATGTCCTTCGGGTCACCGGAGAGCGCCGCCCAGCGGAACGGGCCCTTGCCCTCGCAGAACAGCGGGCGGATGTAGGCCGGGACGAAGCCGGGGAAGTCGAAGGCCCGCTCGCAGCCGCCGAGCTTGGCCTCCCCGCGCAGCGAGTTGCCGTAGTCGAACACCTCGGCGCCCTTGTCCAGGAAGCCGAGCATGGCCCCGACGTGCTCGGCCATCGACTCGCGGGCCCGGTCGGTGAACTCGTCCGGCTTCTTCGCCGCGTAGTCGGCCCAGTCCTCCACCGCGATGCCGCGCGGGAGGTAGGCCAACGGGTCGTGCGCGGAGGTCTGGTCGGTGACGATCTCCGGGTCCAAGCCGATCGCGAGCAGCTTCGGCAACACTTCGGCCGCATTGCCGATCAGGCCGACGGACAACGCCTTTCGCTGCCTGCGCGCGTTCGAGACGCGGATCACCGCGTCGTCCAGGTCGGTCGCGATCTCGTCGAGGTAGCGTTCCTGCACCCGGCGCTGGGCCCGGGCCGGATCGCACTCGATCACCAGCGCGACGCCGCCGTTCATGGTGACCGCCAGCGGTTGCGCGCCGCCCATGCCGCCGAGCCCGGCGGTGAGCGTGAGCGTGCCGGCCAGGGTGCCGCCGAATCGCTTGTCCGCCACCGCCGCGAACGTCTCGTAGGTGCCTTGCAGGATGCCCTGCGTGCCGATGTAGATCCAGGAGCCCGCAGTCATCTGCCCGTACATGGTCAGCCCGAGCGACTCCAGTCGGCGGAATTCCGGCCAATTCGCCCAGTCGCCAACCAGATTGGAGTTGGCGATCAGCACCCGCGGCGCCCACTCGTGCGTGCGGAACACGCCGACCGGCTTGCCCGACTGCACCAGCAGGGTCTCGTCGCGCTCCAGCTCGGTCAGCGACCGGGTGATCGCGTCGAAGCTGGCCCAGTTCCTGGCCGCCTTGCCGGTGCCGCCGTAGACCACCAGATCCTGCGGCCGCTCGGCCACCTCCGGATCGAGGTTGTTGTGCAGCATCCGCATCGCCGCCTCGGTCTGCCAATTCTTGGCAGTCAGCTGCGTGCCCCGCGCCGCCCGAACTATCCGAGTCATGAAATCGCCGCCCTTCCAGCACAATCGAGATCCAGTGAGCCGCGAGTCGCGGCAGATGTGGCGTTCATTCGCCGAGGTGTGGTGCGACCGCGCGGGTGAGTTCACCGGAGCGGACCAGCGCCTCGGCGGCGGCGATCTCCGGCGCGAGATGGCGATCCGAGCCGGGACCGTCGACCTTCGTGCGCAGCAGTTCCAGCGCCGCGCCGGTGGCGGGGGCCGGACGCATCGGCGCCCGGAAGTCCAGTGCCCTTGCGGCCGTGAGGTATTCGACGGCCAGCACGGTGGTCAGACCGTCCACCGCGGTGCGCAGCTTGCGGGCGGCCGACCAGCCCATCGAGACGTGGTCCTCCTGCATCGCGCTGCTCGGGATCGAGTCCACCGACGCGGGCACGGCCAGGCGCTTCAGCTCGCTCACCACGGCGGCCTGGGTGTACTGGGCGATCATGTGCCCGGAGTCGACACCAGGGTCACCGGCCAGGAAGGCCGGAAGTCCGTGCGAGCGTGCGACATCGAGCATCCGGTCGGTGCGGCGCTCGGCCATGCTCGCCACGTCCGCCACCGGAATGGCGAGGAAGTCGAGCACGTAGGCGATCGGCGCGCCGTGGAAGTTGCCGTTGGACTCGAGCCGGCCGTCGGCCAGCACCACGGGATTGTCGACGGCGGAAGCCAATTCGCGACCGGCGACCAGCTCGGCGTGCGTGACGGTGTCCCTGGCCGCGCCGTGCACCTGCGGCGCGCAGCGCAGCGAGTAGGCGTCCTGCACCCGATTGCAGTCCGGCCCACGGTGACTCGCCACGATCTCCGAACCGGCCAGCGCGGCACTGATCCGCGCCGCCGAACGCGCCTGACCCGGATGCGGGCGCAGGGCTTGCAGATCCGCCGCGAACACCCGGTCGGTGCCGAGCAGCGCCTCCACGCTCATCGCCGCGGTGACATCGGCGACGTCGAGCAGCATGTGCAGGTCGGCCAGCGCGAGCACCAGCATGCCGAGCATGCCGTCGGTGCCGTTGGTCAGGGCCAGGCCTTCCTTCTCAGCCAGCACGACCGGCTTGATCCCGTTGGTGCGCAAGGCCGTTGCCGCGTCCGTCACGGTGCCGGCGGCGTCGGTGACCTCACCCTCGCCCATCAGGGCCAGGGCCACCGCGGCCAGCGGCGCGAGATCGCCGGAACAGCCGAGCGAGCCGTACTCGTGCACGATCGGGGTGATGTCGGCGTTGATCAGCGCGGCCAGCGCGGCCGCGGTCTCCGGCCGGATCCCGGTGTGGCCGGTTGCCAGGGTGCGTAGCCGCAGCACCATCAGCGCGCGAACGACCTCCCGCTCGACCGGTCGGCCCGCGCCTGCCGCGTGCGAGCGGATCAGCGAACGTTGCAGCGCGACCCGGCTCTCCTGCGGGATGCTGTGCGTGGCGAGCGCGCCGAAGCCGGTGGAGACGCCGTAGGTCGGCACCGTCCCCGCGGCCAGCGCGTCGACGTGCGCCCTGGCCTGCGCCAGCCGGTCTTCGGTGGCCGCGCTCAAGTGGACCTTGGCGCCGAGGCGGGCGACGGCGACGACCTGTTCGCCGGTCAACGGTCCGTCTAGCGCCACGGTCGGTAGCTGTGCAGTTTCGGGCATGGGGTCCATTCCACCGTCAGCGCGGGCAGTGGAGAATGAGGGACGGTGCGATAGTGTCTGATATCCAAGACTTGCCGAGGAGATGGCATGGGAACGAGCAGCGACGTCCCGGCGTTGCGCCGTGGCCTGGCGGTGTTGCAACTACTCGCGGGGCGCGCGGGCCCGATCTCGGCGTCGACCATCGCGCGCGAACTCGGCCTCCCCCGGTCTACCACCTATCACCTGCTCGGCGAGCTGGAGTCGGCCCGCTTCGTCACCCGGCTACCCAGCGAGCGCCGCTACGGGCTCGGCATCGCCGCGTTCGAACTCGGCTCGGCGTACCTGCGTCACGATCCGCTCGAGCGGCTGGCCGGGCCGCTGCTGCGTGAGCTGGTCGAGCAGGTCGGGCACAACGCGCACCTCGGCGTGCTGCACGGCAACGAGCTGCTCTACCTGATCAAGGAACGCCCGATCCGCCCGGAAACGCTGATCACCGGGGTCGGCGTGCGGCTGCCCGCGCATCTGACCGCCTGCGGGCGCGCGATCCTCGCCTACCTGCCCGCCGCGCAGATCCGCGCGCTGTTCCCGTCCGCGTCGTCGTTCGTGCGGCGCACCGAGCGCGGGCCGAACTCACTCGCATCGCTGCGCACGGTGCTGGCCGTCGAACGCAATCGCGGCTGGGCCAGCGAAGACGGGCACGTGACACCGGGTTTCGCCTCGGTCGCCTATCCCGTCTTCGATCACAACCAGCGCCCGATCGCGGCCATCAGCGTCACTTTCCGGCACCACTGCGAGGCCACGCCGTGCCCGGCCGACTGGACACCGCTGGCCGATCGACTCCGCAGTGCCGCCGACAGCCTCACCCAGCGCATCGGCGGTCGCGTCGGCTAGAGCTTGCGGCCGATGCCGCCCCACGCCGCCGACGGCGCCTCGCTCGTGGGTTCGGAGCTGTCGGCGCGCCACTGGTTGACCGGCACGATGCCGGGTTCGACGAGATCGAGATTCTTGAAGACCTCGCGGACCTGATCGACACTGCGCACGTAGTACGGAACCGCGCCGGTTTTCGAGTAGTAGTCCGATAGGCGCACCAGCCGTGGATCTTCGGTGGTGCCTTCGTACATCGCGAAATAACTTCCGGACGGAATGGCTTCCTGCAACGCGCCGGTTATCCGGATAACGTCGTCCCAGGTGCGCGCGTGACCGAGAACGCCCATGAACATGACCGCGATCGGTTTGTTGAAGTTCAAAATGTTGCGCGCTTCGGTGACCACCTGGTCGGTATCGTGGAAATCCGCTTCGATCAGCGCGGTGACGCCTTCGTCGGTGGTATTGATCAACAACGCGCGGGCATGCGCGAGCACGAGCGGATCGTTGTCCACGTAGACGATCTTGGACTCCGGCGCGTAGCCCTGCGCGACCTCGTGCGTGTTCTGCATGGTGGGCAGGCCGGTACCCACGTCGAGGAACTGCCGGATGCCACCCTCCTCGGCGAGGTAGCGCACGACGCGCATCAGGAACTTGCGCGATTGCCGAGCCATTGTCCCGATTTCGGGAAATACCGACTCGCCCGACTCGCCGGCTATTCGATCGACTTCGTAATAATCCTGACCACCGAGCCAGTAATTCCAGATACGGGCGGAATGTGGTACATCGGTGCGGATCAGCCGATCGCTTTCGCGGACCATGATGCGGCTCCTCGAGAGGTGGTACGTGCGGCTGACTGTACAAGCGTCCAAGGGCTCACGGCGGCGAATTCAGACATAAACACCGAAGAGTCAGATCGGACACGAGTCGCGTGTTCCGCCGAACGCTCGGAAGGTGGTTCTCGCCAGCCCGGGGGCTCCGACACTCTACATCCAGGGATGTCCAGGACTGTGACCGGCAACACCTCCCGATTGGTTGTGCACAATTTAATTGAGGACTACATTGTTGGACATGACCGACGACCATCTCACCCTCGATGAGCAGATCTGCTTTCCGCTGTACGCGGCATCCCGGGCGATGACCGCGGTCTACCGGCCGAAACTGGAACGGCTCGGGCTGACCTACCCGCAGTACCTGGTGATGCTCGCCCTGTGGGAACGCGACGGGCGTAGCGTCGGCGAGGTGTGCCACGCACTCGCGTTGGACTCCGGCACGCTGTCTCCCCTGCTCAAGCGGCTGGAGGCGGCGGGCTTCGTCCGTCGGCAGCGCGCCGCCGACGACGAACGTCGCGTCGACATCGAACTCACCGACCGCGGACGCGCCCTGCGCGCCGAGGCCCGCGGTATCCCGGCCGAAATGGCCGAGGCCAGCGGCCTGTCCGTGGACGAATTCCTGGCTTTGCGCGCAACCCTGCGGCGACTGACCAGCGCACTCTCGGCACCACCGATCGAAGGAGAACAGTCATGAAGATCCTGTACACCGCTGAGGCCCTGGCCACCGGCGACGGCCGCAACGGCCACGCCCGCACCACCGACGGCAAGGTCGACGTCGATCTGGCCACCCCGCCGGAGATGGGCGGCAGCGGCGCGGGCACCAACCCCGAGCAGCTGTTCGCGGCGGGCTACGCGGCCTGCTTCCATTCGGCGCTGCGCCTGGTCGGCAAGCAGGCCAAGGCCAATGTCGACGACTCCGCGGTCGGCGCGAAGGTCGGCATCGGCCCGAACGACGCCGGCGGTTTCCAGCTGGCGGTCACCCTCGAGGTGTCGCTACCCCATCTGTCCCGCGAGGACGCGCAGGCCCTCGCCGACAAGGCACACCAGGTGTGCCCGTACTCCAACGCCACCCGCGGCAACATCGACGTCGATGTCGTTGTCGCCGAAGACTGATCGGAGGAGCAAGCCATGCGTGCGGTAGTCATCGAGAGTTTCGGCGAACCGAAGGACGTACTGAGCACGGCGGAACGGCCGCAGCCCGAACCCGGCGAAGGTGAGGTGCGGGTCGAGCTGATCCTCGCCCCCATTCACAATCACGACCTCGCCATCGTGCGCGGCGTGTACGGCTACAAGCCGCCGCTGCCCGCGATCCCGGGCACCGAGGGCGTCGGCCGGATCGACGCGCTCGGCGCGGGTGTGACCGGACTCGCTGTCGGCCAGCGGATTACGGTCTCCGGCGCGCAGAACGTGTGGGCCGACTACTTCGTCGTCAAGGCCGGTCAGGTCGTGCCGGTGCCGGACGCGGTGTCCGACGAGACCGCCGCGCAGCTGCTGGCCATGCCGCTCAGCGCGCTGATGCTGCTCGAGGATCTCGACGTGGCGTCCGGCGATTGGATCGCGATCAACGCGGCCAACGGCGCGGTCGGGCGGCTGGTGAATGTGCTTGCGCGCCAACGCGGAGTCAACGTGCTGAACCTGGTGCGTGGGCCGAAGTCGGTCGAGGCGTTGCGGGCGGCCGGTTTCGAGCCGGTCTTCGACACCGAGGCCGAGGGGTGGCGCGATGCCGCCGTCGCCGCGATCTCAGGCGCGCCGATCGTGCGGGCCGTCGATCAGGTCGGCGGACGCGCGGCCGGCGATGCGATGGCGTTGCTGGCGCCGAAGGGCGAGCTGATCTCGTTCGGCGCGCTGTCCGGCCAGCCGATGACGTTGAGCCCGAGCGATCTCATCTTCAAACAGACTGTGGTCAAGGGCTTCTGGGGCTCCAAGCGGATCGAGGAGACCTCGGCCGAGGATCGCCGGCGGTTGATCGGTGAACTGGTGACCGCGGCGGCGCAGGGCGTGCTGAAGCTCGACGCCGAAGCCACCTACCCGCTGGACGCGGCGGCCGACGCCGCCGTGGCCACCGAGAGCCCGGGACGCAGCGCCAAAGTCATGCTGGCGCCGAAGGTCTGACGCGCTACGGGCGCAGTTCGAGCACGGCCATGGCGGCATTGTGACCGGGGATGCCGCTGACCCCGCCGCCTCGTACTGCGCCCGCGCCGCAGAGCAGGACGTTGCGGTGACCGGTCGCGACACCCCAGCGGGTAGCCGGGTCGGTGTCCGAGTCGTCCTCGCGATAGGGAAAGGCCAAGTCGCGGTGGAAGATATGACCGCCGGGTAGGCCCACCTCCTGCTCGAGATCGAGCGGGGTCTTCGCTTCCAGGCACGGATCGCCGTTCTCGTCCACGGCCAGGCAGTCGCTGATCGGCTCCGCGAGCACCGAATCCAGCTGGGCTATGGTCGCTTTCAGCAGTTCGACCTTGGTGCCCGCTGGGTCCTTGGCGAAAAGCTTTGCCGGTGTGTGTAGTCCGAACAACGTGAGTGTGTGCGCGCCCTGCGCGGCCAACTCCGGCGACAGGATCGACGGATCGGTCAGCGTGTGGCAGTAGATCTCCGACGGCGGCGCGGACGGAATCCGCCCGATCGCCGCCTCACCATAGGCGCGATCCAGCTGCGCATACGATTCGCCGATGTGGAAGGTCCCCGCGAACGCTTCCCGCGGGTCGACCGAGCTGTCCCGTAACCGAGGCAGTCGCGTCAACAACATGTTGACCTTCAATTGCGCGCCTTCGGGTTTCGCCTCCGCAGGCGCACCGAGCAAACGCGCGAGCTCATGCGGCGCGGCATTCACCAGCACGTGCCCCGCGCCGACCACCCCGCCCGCATAACGCACTTCCGCTGCGCGCCCGTCGGTTTCGATCCCGGTCACCGCACACTCCGTGACGATCTCGGCACCGGCGGATCGCGCCGCCTCGACCAGCGCATCCGTCAACGCCCCCATGCCGCCCACCGGCACATCCCAGTCCCCCGTGCCACCCCCGACCACGTGATACAGAAAGCACCGATTCTGCCGCAACGACGAATCGTGCGCATGCGTGAACGTCCCGATCAACGCATCGGTGAGCACCACCCCACGCACCGTGTCATCGGCGAACTCGGACTCCACAACCTCCCCCAACGGCCGCTCGAACAACGCCCCCCAAGCAACCTCGTCATCGACGATCCCCCGCAACTCGGCCCGCGTCGGCAACGGCTCCGTCAACGTCGGAAACACCCGCTCCGCCAGCCGCCCCGTCATCCCATAAAACCGTTGCCACGCAACGAAATCCCGAACCGACCCGGTCAACCCGACAAAACTGTCCCGAGTCCGCTCCGCCGACCCGGTATCCACCAACAACCCGCCGTCCCCCACCGGCGTATACGAAGAAATCCGCCGCCGCCGAGTAACAAACGACAACCCCAACTCCTCGACAATCCGCCGAGGCAACAAACTCACCAAATACGAATACCGCGACAACCGAGCATCCACCCCCGCAAACACCCGCGAAGACACCGCCGCCCCACCCGCACTCCCCTGCCGCTCCAACACCACAACCGACCGCCCAGCCCGCGCCAAATAAGCCGCAGCCACCAACCCGTTGTGCCCGCCCCCGACAATCACCACGTCATAAGACCCCTGCGTCGGCTCCATCCGTCCTCGATAGCACGAAACCCCCCGATCGGCACCCCAACACGGCAAAGATCCGACCAGTCGCCGCCGAATGGACGCCGATATCACCGACTGCAACCCCACGTCGTGAACCGACTGGTCCCCTGTCCGGGATTCCCGTCGCCGCTTTCTCGACGCGGTATTCTCTACGCATCGAATAGATCGAAAGCTTAACGGATGCAATCGATTCCGTTGTATAGAGGCTTTCGTCACAAGGAATGGCAAGCTCATGATTGTGGTCTTCATTGCCAAAGACATCGATGTTCTCGAGGCCGGATACGACGACTCCGCCTACAAGCCGGCCACGTTCGGCCGCGCGTACGCCTACAGCAAGAAACTCTGGCCCTGTGCCACGCTGGGCAAGACCGAGAACCTCTTCATCACCGCCTACGGCGACGAGGACTCCATCGGCGACGAGGACTCCACCCCGGGCAAGGGTCCGGTGATCGATCTCGACGCGGACCAGCTCGCCGGCATCATCAAGGCCATCCTGCCCGGCGGCTACACCGGCAATATCTACATCTCGACCTGCAATTCCTTCAAAATCGCCCAGGCGGTCGCGGCGAAGCTGGGCATGCTCGTCGGCGGCGATGTGTACGGCACCAAGAAGTCCATCGACTACGCCATCCAAGGCCCGAGCGGTAGCAATTGGTCGCTTGCCGGGTGACGGCCGGGCCGAGTCAGAGGTCCAGTACCAGGACCCCTGACTCGGCCCGCGATACGCACAGCATCATGGTGTCACCCCGCGCCTGCTCGGCGGCGGTGAGCAGCGAGTCGCGGTGATCGATCTCGCCGGACAGGACCGCGGTTTCGCAGGTACCGCAGGTTCCTTCGCGGCAAGAGGTCACGATGGGGATGCCTGCTCGTTCGAGGACGTCGGCAATGGATTGCTTGGCACCGATCCGGAAGGTTCGGCCCGTGCTTGCCAGTTGCACGTCGAATTCACCGTTGGGCGCGAATTCCATTGGGCGAGGGACGAATCGCTCGACGTGGACCGGCAGGCCCTGTCGGGTTCCTTCGGCTTCTACGGCGGCGAGGAGGGGTTCGGGGCCGCAGCAGTAGACGGTGGCGTCGGGGTGGGTGGTGAGGATGTCGGCGAGGGGTAGGAGGCCGTGTTCGTTCTGCGGCAACAGTTTTGCGGCCGGATGCTTGGTGGTCAGTTCGTCGGCGAAGGCCATGTGCGCACGGGTGCGGCCGCCGTAGTAGAGGGACCAGCGGGCACCGGCGGCTTCGGCGGCGGCGATCATCGGCAGGATCGGGGTGATTCCGATGCCGCCGGCGACGAACAGGTAACTTTCGCGCGTGACCAGCTCGAAATTGTTGCGCGGCTTGGACACTCGTAACTCGGTGCCGGGCCGCGCGGTGCGGTGCAGATGACGTGATCCGCCGCGGCCCTCGGGCTCGTGCAGCACCGCGATGCGCCAGCGGTCCGCCGCCGCAGGGTCACCGCACAGCGAATACTGGCGGACCCCCGCATCACCTACCGCGACATCGATGTGCGCGCCCGGTGTCCAACTCGGCAACTCCCCGCCGAGGGCGGACAGCTCGAGCGAGAACACGCCTTCGGCCTCGTCGCGGCGCGCCGACACCCGTACCGGAAACTCAGTCATTTCGGCCTTCTTTCGCGGGGTTGGTCGTCGCGATCACGGTCTCGGACATCCCCTGGCCACGCAGCAGGCGAACGGGCAGTCGATTCGGGCGATCGACGTTGACTATCGCCCCGACTCAGACGGCCCCGCGGCCCCGAAACTGGCGCCATGACGACTGTGGGGCAATTGGTGGACAAAACCACCCAGTTCATTCGTGACCAGGTCGTTCCGGTGGAACGCGAGGTCATCGTCGACGGGCGGGTGATGGACGACGCGCTGCGCCTCGACCTGCAGAAGAAGGCGAAGGAGGCGGGCGTGTTCGGCCCGCTGTCCGACCCGAAGTACGGCGGCCTGGGCCTGGACACCCGGGCCCAGGCCCAGGTGCTGGAGGCGGCGGGCGCCAGCCTGCTCGGCCCGATCGCGGTGAACGCCTGGGCGCCCGACGACGGCAACATCCATCTGCTCGCCCATGTGGCCAATGCCGAGCAACAGGAGCGCTACCTGGCGCCGCTGGCCTCCGGTGAGGTCCGCTCGGCCATCGCCATGACCGAACCGGCCCCCGGCGCCGGCTCGGACCCCGGCATGTTGCAGACGGTCGCCGAGGAGACCGACGACGGCTGGATCATCAACGGCGCCAAGCACTTCACCACCGGCGCGCAGGGCGCCGCGTTCACCATCTGCGTGGCCCGCACCGGCGACGGGCCGACGATGTTCCTGGTCGACGCCGACAACCCGGGCCTGCGGGTCGGCCGCCGGATGCCCACCCTGGACCACACCAGCGCCCCCGGCGGGCACTGCGAGGTCACCTTCGTCGATTGTGTCGTCCCCGATTCCGCCGTACTCGGCGAGGTCGGTCAGGGTCTGGCGCTCGCCCAGGTGCGGCTCGCCCCGTCCCGGCTGGTGTTCTGCATGAACTGGCTCGGCCTCGCGGTCCGCGCGCACAAGCTCGCCATCGACCACATCAGCACCCGAACCTCGTTCGGCGTCCCGATCGCCGATCACGGTCTGGCGCAGGGCATGGTCGCGGACAACGAGATCGACATCGCCGCCGCCCGCGGCGTGATCCGCACCGCCGCCGAGACCATCGACGCGCAGGGCCCGACCTCCTCGCAGGCGCGCCACGACGCGTCGATCGCGAAAACCTTCGTCTCCGAGGCGGTCTGGCGGGTCCTGGACCGCGCCGTGCAGCTGCACGGCGGCCTCGGGGTCTGCGAGGACTACCTGGTCGCCCGATTCCTGGTGGAGGCGCGAGCTTTCCGCATCTACGAGGGACCGTCGGAGGTACTGCGCTGGTCCATCGCCAGGCGCGCACTGCGCAATCGCTGACATCCGTTACCGCTGAAGGGAGTACCGCAATGACCACGCGAGAGATCGCCGGCTTCGCCGCCGCCTACCCCGAACTCGACGGTGCCGCCGTCGACTACGAATACCTGCGCGCCGTGTCCCAGGACCTGGTGCCGTTCGGCCGCCACGTCGGCACCCGGATCACCGAGATCAGCCCGGAGCGCGCCGTCGTCGAGATCCCGGTCGGCGACACCGTCGGCAACCACATGGGCACGGTGCATGCCGGCGCGCTGTTCACCGCCGCCGACATCGGTGGCGCGGCGGCCTTCGTCGGCGCGGCCGCCCCGCGGCTGTCCACCATCGAACGCCTGGTGCTGCGCTCCGGCACCGCGTCCTACCGCAAGCCCGCCATCGGCCGGATCCGCGCCATCGCCACCGTCGACGAGCGCGAGCTGGCCACGGTGCTCGAGGCCACCGGGTCGAACCGATTCGAGTTGTCCGGCAAGGCTTCTCTGGTCGACGACAGCGACGTGGTCGTCGCCAAGTTCACCTTCGACTACGTCTGCGACGTGACCATCCCGGAGTCGGACCGGTGACGACCACGGCCCCGAAGAAGAGTTCCGAATTCACCACCCTCGAGTCGACGACCGTCTCGACCCCCGACGACGTCACCTTCACCGTCCGCTTCCTGCCCGGCAAGCAGCCCGGCGCGCCGGTGGTGCTGATCCTGCCCGCCATGGCGATGAAGGCGAAGAACTACCTGCTGCTCGCCAAAGAGCTGAACGCCCAGGGTCTTTCGGTCGCCACCTGCGACCTGCGCGCGCACGGCGAGGCCCAGCCGGAACTCGGGCTGCACCGCAATTTCGGCTACCGGGAAATGCTCGAGATCGATATGCCCGCAATCGTTGCCGCTGTGCGGCAACGCTTTCCGGACGCGCCGATCCACCTGTTCGGCCACAGCCTCGGCGGACAGGTCGCGCTGCTCTACGCCGCCGCCGAACCGGACAATGTGGCCGGCGTGACCGTCATCGGCACCGGCACGGTGTTCTGGTGGGCGTTCGGCCCGCGCCGCTGGTTCGAGGCGCTGAGCCAGATCCAGTGGATCGGCCTGGTGTCGCGTTGGAAGGGCCACTGGCCCGGCGGCGTGCTGATCCCCGCGCCGATGCCCGGCGGCGTCATGCGCGACTGGGCGATGCACTCGCTGACCAGCTACTACCGCCCCAAAGGCTCAGCGCGGCAATACAACACGCTGCTGCGCAACCTGACGAAGCCGGTGCTGGCCATCTCACTGTCCGACGACGTCCTCGGCCCGAAGTCCAATGTCGACTTCCTGGTCTCCCGGATGCCGAAGGCGCACGTCACCCAGTGGCACATCGACGAGGACTCGCCGGTCGAGCATCGCGATCACTTCACCTGGGTCAAGGATTCCCCGGCGATCGCGGCCAGGGTCGCGACCTGGATTGTCGCCGGCGAACTGCCCGGCTGAGGAGAACTGGTGGCAAGACTGCGAATCGATAAGGTGTCGAAGCAATTCGGCGCGACCTACGCGGTGCGCGAGGTGAGCCTCGACATCGCCGACGGCGAGTTCCTGGTGCTCCTGGGCCCCAGCGGCTGCGGCAAATCCACGCTGCTGCGGATGATCGCCGGCCTGGAGGATCCGACCGGCGGCCTGATCCTGCTGGACGACAACGACATCACCCACCGCGCGCCGCAACAGCGCGACTTGGCCATGGTGTTCCAGAGCTACGCGCTCTACCCGCACCTGACCGTGGCCAAGAACATCGGTTTCCCGTTGCGCGCCAGGCACACTCCGCGGGCGAAGATCGCCGAGCGGGTGGCCGAGGTGGCCGCCATCCTCGGGCTCGACGCACTGCTGCGGCGCAAGCCCGGCGCCCTGTCGGGTGGTCAGCGACAGCGAGTCGCGCTGGCCCGCGCCATGGTTCGCGATCCCGGCGCGTTCCTGATGGACGAGCCGCTGTCCAATCTGGACGCCAAGCTGCGCAGCGCGACCCGCGCCGAGCTGATCGCGCTGCACCGCAGGCTGGGGGCGACGTTCCTGTACGTCACCCACGACCAGGTCGAGGCGATGACCATGGCCGACCGGATCGCGCTGCTCAACGAGGGCCGGGTGGAGCAGGTCGGCACCCCGACCGAGCTGTACGACCGGCCGCGGTCCACCTTCGTGGCCGGCTTCCTCGGCGCACCGCCGATGAACCTGTTCCCCGGCATCGTCACCGAACGCGACGGCAAGCTGTTCCTCGTCGCCGACGGCATCGACGTCGAATTGGCCATCACCGCAGCGGATTTCGGCAGCACGGTCGACGTCATCGCCGGCATCCGCCCCGAGCAGCTGCGCCTCGACGTGACCGCGGCCGACATCCGCGGCGAGGTGCGCATGGTGGAGAACCTCGGCAGCGAGGAACTGATCCACTTCAGCACCGGCGAGCACACCCTCTGCGCCCGCGCCCCGCGCCCCGCCGGGGTTCAGGCCGACGACAGCATCGGGCTGCGCGTCGATCCCGCCCACATCCACCTCTTCGACCCCGAATCCGGCTTGCGCATGACCTGGCAGGAGCCACAACCGGATTCGCTCCGCGAGGGCACCGACGAAGTCGTCGCCGTCGCCTGACTCGTGACAACGCTGTCCGACATCACCGAAATATGAGGAGAACACCGTGAACCGCACCGCGCCCATCTTGGGCATGGTGTTCGCAACCACCGTCGCGCTCAGCGCTTGCGGCGGACTCGGGAGCACCAGCACAGATTCGAACTCCAGCACCGCGCAGATCCCGGACTTGACGCCGGATCAGCACGTGGCCATCGTGTTCGAGTCCTACAACTACGGACTCGCCGGAGCGTGGACCGATACCTTCAACACGCTCATCGGCGACTTCCGCAAGAAGTTCCCGAACATCACGGTGACCGCGCAGAAGCCGCAAGGCAACAGCCCGAACCCGGCCACGGACACCATCTCCAGCATCCAGAACCAGACGGTCGCGGGCACCCCGCCGGACGTCGCGCAGCTCGGCTTCAGCGACCTGGACTACACCGTCCATCAGCTGGGCGCCAAGCCGCTGGACACGCTGGTCTCCAAGCAAGAGGTGCAGCGCAACTTCGACGGCGCCAAGTACCCGTACGCGCCGAAGGCCCGCACCCTCGCCGATTGGGACGGCCACACCTACGGCGTGCCGTTCGTCTTCTCCACCCCGGTGCTGTATTTCAACGCCTCGCTGTTCACCGAGGCCGGGCTGGATCCGGCCAAGCCGCCGAGCACCTGGCAGCAGGTCGCCGAGGCGTCCGCCGCGATCACCGGCAAGACCGGTAAGGGCGGCGTCTATGTCGACTGCCTGACCAAGACCGCCAAGGACTGGTGCTTCCAGTCGCTGGTCCGGTCCAACGGCGGCCGGGTCATCTCCGACGACCGCAAGTCGCTGACCTTCGCCGACGCGCCCGTCGTCGAGGTCGCGCGGCAGCAACAGCAGCTCGTCGAATCGGGCAGCATGCCCAAGCTCAACCAGAAGCAGGGCTACGAGGCGTTCGCCCGCGGCGACATCGGCATGATCCTGGAGACCAGCGCGATCCAGGGCACCTTCACCACCGGCGCCAAGGACAAGTGGGACCTGCGCGCCGCGCCCATGCCGAGCTTCGCCGGCAAGCCGACCGTGCCGACGAATTCCGGTGCGTCCCTGCACATCCTGTCCAACGATCCGGCCAAGCAGCGCGCGTCCTGGGAGCTGATCAAGTTCCTCACCAGCGAAGACGCCTACACCAAGATCTCGCAGGGCATCGGCTACCTGCCGCTGCGCACCGGTTTGATGGACGACCCTGCCGGACTGAAGGATTGGTCGGCGAAGAACCCGTTGTTGCAGCCGAACGTGGCCCAGCTGGCGAACATGGAGCCGTGGATCTCCATGCCGGGCACCAACTATCTCCAGATCCGCGACGGCATGATGGACGCGGTCGAGGCGATCGTGTTCCAGGGCAAGGATCCGCAGTCCACCTTGACCGCCGCCAAGGAGCAGGGCGCCAAACTGCTGCCCGCCTCATGAGCGGCGTCACGATCGTCCAGCTGACCGACACCCACATCCGGCCCGCCGGGGAACGGGTGCACGGCAAGGTCGACACCTACGAGAACCTCACCCATGTGCTGCAACAACTTCGGGCCTCGGGGCAACGGATCGACGCGCTGGTGCTGTCCGGAGACCTGACCGACAACGGATCACCGGAGGCGTATCGGCGGCTGCGCGACGCGGTCGAGCCGGTGGCCGCCGACCTCGGCGCGCAGACGGTGTACGTCATGGGTAATCACGACGAGCGCGCGGTATTCGGCACCGAACTGCTCGGAACCGATGCCGCGGCAATCGATCCCGACTTCACCCACGACAGCGTCACCGACGTCGCCGGGTTGCGGGTCATCGCATTGGACAGCACCACCCCGGGTCGCCACGACGGCAGGCTGGAACCGGAACAGCTCGACTGGCTCGCCGGTGAGCTGCGCACGCCCGCGCAGCACGGCACGCTGCTCGTGCTGCACCACCCGCCGATCCCGTCGCCGATCGCGACCACCGAGTACCTCAAGCTCGAACAGCCCGAGCTGCTGGACGAGGTGCTCTCGGGATCCGATGTGCGGCTGATCATCTGCGGACACAACCACCTGACCGGTGCGTCCGTGCTCGGCGGCATCCCGGTCTGGATCGGACCGGCGCTGTCCTACCGGATCGATCCGATCGCACCGGTCGGGCGGCACCGCGGGCTGGTCGGATTCGGTTACAGCCGCATCGATCTGCTCGGCTCGAACCTGGTGGCCACCGCGATCGAGGCGACCCCCGCCGAAACCGTCTACGACAGAACGGAACAGGACGTGCTCGATCAGCTCGCCGCGTTGGCCGCGGCCGAGACCAGGTAGGTCGATGTTCGTCATCGAAACTCCGCGCGCCGCCGCGGAGGTGGCCGAACCGGTCGCTTCCCCGGCGCCGCCGCCGCACCGCCTCGCCCGGTTCCGCCGGGCGGGGCGGTTCGTGGTGCCGTATCTGTATCTCGCGCCCGCGCTGTTCCTGCTCGTCGTGTGGACCTACCGGCCGCTGGTGCAGGCGTTCGAATTGTCCACCTACTCCTGGAATCTGCTGCCGACCTCGCCGATGAAGCCGGTCGGCACGGGCAACTACGAGCGACTGATGGACCTGCCCGCGTTCTGGAACTCGATCGGCCGCACCGGCGCGCTGATCGTGGGCATGCTGCCGTTCACCGTGATCCTGCCGGTGCTGATCGCGCTGGCGAGCAAGCGCGTGCACGGGCGGGCCAGGACCATCTATCAGGCGTTCATCTTCGTGCCGTTCCTGGTGGCACCGGTTGCGGCGGCGGCGGTGTGGCGCTGGCTGCTGCATCCCGGCAGCGGGTTCGTCGACCAGCTGATCGGCTCGAACCGCAACTGGGTCTACGACGTGAGCACCGCGCATATCGTGATCATCGCGATCACCGGCTGGCAGCTGCTCGGGTTCTCCGTGCTGGTGGTGTGGGCCGGATTGGCCGGCATCAGTGGGGATTACCACGAGGCGGCCCAAGTCGACGGCGCGAGCCCGAGCCAGATCCGGCGCTGGATCACCTTGCCGCTGCTGTCCCCCACGGTGATGTTCCTCGTGCTGACCACCGTATTGCTCAGTCCCGTCCTGACTTTCCCGCTCATCGACTCGATGACGCAGGGCGGTCCCGCGCAGGCCACCACGAATATCTATTACCTGCTGTGGGACTACGCCTTTCACAGCTTCGACGCCGGGCTCAGCGCGGCCGCCGGAGTGCTGTTGTTCGCCGGATTCGGCGTGATCGCCGGGATCCTGGTGTGGATCTCGGAAAAGGTGGCCTTCCATGATGATTGATCGTCTGCGGACCGCGGGCAGCCACGTGCTGCTCGCGGTGACCGCGATTGTCTGTATTTTCCCGATCTACTGGCTGTTCGCCACCTCGCTGCGCCGGCCCGAGGACGTCACCTCGCTGTCGCCGATCCCGTGGCCGATCTCGTTCGCCAACTACACCGACGCCGCCGACAAGGTGGACGTGGTCGGGCTGATCGGCAACACCTTCTTCATCGCGGTGCTGTCCGCGGTGGGGCAGTTGCTCGTCGCGCTGCTGGCGTCCTACGCGTTCGCGATGTACACGTTCCCGTTCCAGAAGATCCTGTATCTGGCGTTCGTCGGCACCTGGCTGGTGCCGTTCCAGGTGACCATGCTGCCGAACTACGTGTTGCTCACCCAGCTCGGGCTGATCAATTCGCTGATCGGCGTCGTGCTGCCGACGCTGTGCTCGGCGCTCGCCGTGCTGCTGTTGCGTCAGCACATGGCCAGTTTTCCCAAGGAGCTGGTCGCCGCCGCCAAGATCGACGGCCGCTCCTCGTGGTCGATCCTGTGGACCGTGGTGGTGCCGAACCTGCGGCCCGCGCTGGCCGCGCTGGGCATCCTGCTGTTCATCAATGCCTGGAACGAGTACTTCTGGCCCGCGGTGGTGCTGCGGCAGTCCAACAGCGTGCTCCAGCTCGGGCTGCGCAGCTTCATGGGCACCGAGGGTGATCAGTGGGGGCCGATGATGGCGCTGGCCAGCCTCGCCTGCCTGCCCGTCCTGGTGATGTATCTGCTGTTGCAACGCCACATCGTGAACGCGTTCGTGCGGTCCGGACTTAAGTAGGTTCAGGCCGTCGATTACGAATCGGTACGCAAACTGAGATTCCGCTCACTCGGCGGTGCGGAGACCGCGATCACAGGACATCCTGATCTGGCTGGGAACACCACGGCCGGCGATCGACCCGGGCGCTGAACAGGTGCGGAGCGAATCGTCGACGCAGGGGCACGTGGTGATGCGGGGATAGCTAACGGTGCGCAGCAGAGTCGAAGGAGCGAATGGATCGTGCGTCCGAAAAGGGCACTGACGTGGGTTTCCCTGGCCGCCGCCGCGGCGTTGATCGCCGCGAGTTGCGGGTCCTCCCCGGATACCGCCGCCGAGACGCCGCCGAAGCCGGGCACGCTGCTTTCCCAGCGGCCGCTGACCAACGGCGGTCCCAAGATCTCGGCGTCCGCCGGTTCGGCGACGTACATCCGGTACGTCTCCACCGCACCGGACAAAGCGCCCATCGAGGTGTCCGGTGCGGTGTACCTGCCGAAAGGCGCCGCGCCGGAAGGGGGTTGGCCGCTGGTCGCCTACGGGCACGGCACCTCCGGGGTGGCCAACGAGTGCGCGCCGACCAGCTCGCCCGAACTGTTCGGCAACGATGTCACGGTCGCCGGTCTCCTCGACGCCCACAAGGCCGTGGTGATGACCAACTACCAGGGCCTGGACGGACCCGGCTCCGCGCCGTATCTGCAAGCCGAGTCCTCGGGCTACGACGTGCTCGACTCCGTGCGCGCCGCGCGGCAACTGGACCTGCCGGTGACCAAAGACGTTGTGCTCGTCGGGTTGTCGCAGGGCGGGCGGGCCACCGAGTCCGCGGCGGAGACGGCAAAGACCTACGCGCCCGAGCTGAAGATCCTCGGCAATGTGCTGCTCTCACCCGCGCTGCGCAGCGATCTCGCCACGGCCGCGGCGACCAACACGCTGACTGTCGGCCAGTACCTGCTGCTGCCCTACCTGGTCGCCGCCGTCCGCTACGACCACCCGGACTACTCCTACGACAAGATCCTGCACGGCCCGCTGCTCGCGGCGGCGCCCCGGCTCGAAGGCCTGTGCACCGGTCAATCGACGCTGAAGGACTTCGCCGTCGGCCAGGCCGCGACGCCCGCCGCCGCGCAGTTCGTCGACGACACGGCCAAGAGCCTGCTCGCCGACTACGAATCCGCCGGTAACCTGCCCAAGGTGGCCACCGACATCCCGACCTTCCTCTCCCGCGGCGACAACGACGACCTGGTCAACACCGCGTGGGGCAATCAGGCCGTCGCCGACATGTGCCGCCTCGGCATCAACCTGGTCGACCACGTGCTGCCCGGCGGCCACGAGGCCTGGCGCACCCGCGGCGATCTGGTCACTGCGTGGATCAACGACCGCTTCGCCGGTCTGACCGTCCCGCCGACCACCTGCCGCGCATGACCGGCCGGCTGAAATTCGGTGCGGCCCTGCTGTTCCTGACGATCACGTACTACCTCGCCGAATTGATCGTCGGGGGCCGCTGGCACGACGCCAACCCCTACAGCTGGTCCGCGAACATGATCAGCGACCTCGGCGTCCCCGAATGTTTCGGCGACATGGCGCAATACGGCGCGACCACGCCACGCTACATCTGTTCGCCGTGGCACGCCCTCATGTCCGCCGAGTTCGTCCTGCTCGGCGTTCTGGTCCTCGCCGCCGCCCTCCTGCTCACCCCGCTGCTGCCGAAAACCCGTGCCGCACGGTCGATCCCCTACCTGGCCCTGATCAACTGCCTCGGCATCGTCCTCGTCGGCGTCTTCCCCGGCAGCGCGGGCGAGGTCCCCGACGGCAACCACCTGCGCGCCGTCCTGCACCCCGCCGGCGCCTACCTCGAACTGCTCTCCGGCCTCGCGATCATGATCATCATCGCCCGCCTCTACCGCACCCATCGCGCCTACACCGCAACAACTCTCGCGCTGATCGCGATCACCGTCATCGGCATGCTCACCAGCCTCGCGCCGGAGCACCTGGGCCTCGGCGCGGGCACCGCCGAACGCCTCGCGATAGATCCGTTCGTCGTCTGGCGAATCATCACCGGCGTCGTTCTGTTCCTCGCGTTACCCCGAATTCAGTTCCAGGGCAACGACACTGCCGTCGAGTCCGCGCCATCCCGCGGAGCTACCGAGGCCTGAGGGCGGACTGCCCGCCGATCAGCTCAGCGTGGTGGTGAGCGGGGCCGAGTCGCGCTTGGTCGCCTGGCGGGCGGCGATGCGGTCGCGGCGCTCCTCGAACTTGAGCATGTCGCGTTCGTACTTCGCCAGGTACTCGGCGAGTTTTTCGCGGGTCTGCTCGCCGGCGGCGGTGAAGTCGGTGCGCTCGAAGATCTTCCAGATGCGCAGCACCGGCATCACCACGTCCTCGAGGTGCTGGCGCATGTCGTAGATGCCGTGCTTGGCCATCAGGGTGCCGTAGCGGCGGAAGTTCGGGTTCTCCGCGCCGGGCATCTGGAAGTTCATCAAGACCAGGGCGATCGCCTCCATGGCCTGATCAGGGGCCAGATCCAGCGCCGCGCCGCACATGTTGCGGTAGAAGATCATGTGCAGGTTCTCGTCGGCGGCGATGCGTTGCAGCATCTTGTCCGCGATCGCGTCGTTGCACACCCGGCCGGTGTTGCGGTGGCTGAGCCGGGTGGCCAGTTCCTGAAAGGTCACGTAGGCCACGCCGAGCAGGAATCCGGCGTCGGGCACCTCACTGGGATCGACCGTGCCGTACTTCGCGACGGCCAACGGGTCGAAGCCCGTGGTCATCGCGATCATCCTGGCGTTCTCCAGCTCGACCGGGTCGACGCCGCGGGTGACCACCAGGTAGTCGCGCAGTACGATGCCGTGCCGGTTCTCCTCGGCGGTCCAGCGGCCGACCCAGGTGCCCCACGCGCCGTCCTGGGAGAAGTTCTCCGCGATCACCCGGTGGTAGGAGGGCAGGTTGTCCTCGGTGAGCAGGTTGGTGATCATCGCCGCCTTGGCGACGTCGGACAGCTGCGACTGGCTGGGGTCCCAGTCGACGCCGCCCATCGCGGCGAAATTACGGCCCTCGTCCCACGGCACGTAGTCGTGCGGATGCCAGGCCTTCGCCATCGACAGGTGCCGGTTGACGTTGTCCGCCGCGACCGGCTCCAGCTCCGTGAGCAGCTCGAGCTGGGTCAGAAGTCGGCCCATTTGCGTTACCCCTCAGACATTTTGGCTCACTTTGCGCGGGGCCCGAACACGACCGCCAGCGCGACAACCTCCGCGAGCCTACGGATCCGTAGGTGGCAATTCAACCGGCCGATCAGCTGCCCCCAGAACTGGTGGCAGCGCCGAGCGGCCGCGGAACGAAGCGCGCGCAGCCGGCCGGCAGCCGGGCGCCCGCGGTGCGGAGCTGGGCGATTCGGGTGAGATAGGCGGCGCCCAGCATCAGCTGATCGGCGATATCGGCGACGTGCCGATTGCTGAGCGCGGCCAGGTAAGACCCGTTGACCCAGCTGTTGAAACCGCCCATCGCGGGCCCGGTCCACACCTGGTAATCGGCGGCCCGATCGGCCTCGCCGCGGATGCTCCACCCGGACGAAAGGCCCAGATACCACCGGAAAACTAGAGCCATCCGGCGTTTCGGATCCTCCGCCGCGCCGACCAGCTGACCCGGATCGCGTTCGGTGAAGTAGCTGACGCAGTCCTGCCACACCGTGTCCAGCGGCCGCCGGAACAGCGTGGCCTCCAGGTCGCGGCGCAGTTCGGCCGGGATGTCCTCGATTCCGGCGTACGCGCGGTAGGTGTCGTAGAGGCGTTGCGCGCGGGCGGCGAACATGGTGCCCCGGCGCAGCACCTGTACCTGCACACCGAGTTCGAACATGTCCGAGGACGGCGCCATCGTGCAGTCGGCGAAATCCGCTTGGGCCAGTAGCTGTTTGGTGGTGTCGCATTGCGCGGCCTCACGGGTGGCCTGGTTGATCGAGCCGGTCACCACGTAGGCGGCGCCCAGCGCGAACGCCGCCGCGGCGGCCGCGGGTGTGCCGATCCCGCCCGCGGCGCCGATGCGTACCGCGGCAGCGGCGGGCAGGGTGCTGCGATCGCGCGCGGCGATCAGTTCCGGCAGCAGCACCAGCAGCGGCCTGCGGTCGGTGTGACCGCCGGAGTCCGCCTCCGCGGTGATGTCGTCGGCCATCGGCACCTGCTCGGCCAACCGCGCCTGTTCCGCGGTCACGTCGCCCGACGCGACCAGCTGACGCAGCAGATTCGCCGGGGCCGGCCGCAGGAACGGCTCGGCCACCTCGACCCGGGAAACCTTGGCGATCAACCGGTTCCGCACCTCGACCTGCCCGTGCCGATCGACGCCGAGACCGGCGACCCGGTAGCGGACCACCTCGGCGGTGAGGCCCATGAAGGCCGAGGCCTCCACGCACCGCACCCGATGGCGCAGGCAGGAATCGACGATCGCTCGTTCCAGCGCCGGTTCGGACGGGCTGTGGATCAGGTTGCAGGCGAACGGCTTTCCGGGCAGCGCGGCGCTGAGTTCGGCCAGCGCCGCGTCCACCACCGCGGGCGTGACGCCCGCGGCACCGTAGGAGGCGAGGTAACCCGCCCGCGCCATCGCCGACACCAGGGCCGGCGAGGCGATCCCGTTGGCCATGGCCCCCGCCGCGTACGCGGCCCGCACGCCGTGGGTGGCGTGGAACTGCTGGTCGCCGAGCAGTTCCGGCGGCAACGGGGCGACCGCGGTGAGCACCTCCGCGCGGGCGGCGAGGCCCGCGTCGGAGGTCACGCCGACCCGGCCGTCGTGGCGGACGATCCAGGCCGGTTGCCGCACCTCGAGCAGCACGGCGGTGATTTCCTCGGCCGTCTGCGCGACGGCGCTCGTCTGCGCGGTGGTCATCGGTGGTCCTCTCGCTCGACGAGTTCGACCGCGAGGTCGGTGAGTTCGTAGATGCGCAGGCCCGGCTTCCACAGCGAACCGTCCACGATGACGGTGACGCCGTGCGGTCCGCGCCGGATCTCCTTGATGTGCGCGTCCAGTTCCACCGTGCCGTCGGTGGGCAGGAACTGCCCGCGGTAGCGCCAGCCGAACGGCAGGTCGGCGGGGATGCGGAAGACCGGATCACGCAGTGCGTCAGCGAATCCCGCGTCCAGCATCCACTCCTGCACCGCGTGGATGACCGACTCCACGCCCAGCGAGCCGGGGATCACCGGGTCGAGGTGGAAGTGCCGGTCGAAGTACCAGTCCGCCGGGTCGATCGCGCGCAGCGAATGCAGGTAACCCGCTCGGTATTTCCCGCCGCCGTCGACCACGTCGATGTGGTCGATCAGGGCGAGGGTCCGGCGCGCGCACAGCTCGGCGTTCGGGTCGGCGCGGCGCGCGGCCACGTCGATGGTCCGGATCCGGGCTTCCGCGTGCTCGTCCAGCCAGGTCGGGGCCGCCCGGCCTGCGTCGAGGCCGGTCTGGTTGGCCAGGGCTTCGTCGCTGAAGTAGCCGAACATGGTCTCGCCGGAATAGAACGGTTCGCCGTCCACGCTCAGCGTGTAGTCGAACGTTTGCAGGGACGAACCGGGCAGGATCGTGGTCGACAGCAACCGCGACGACTGCTCGATCGTCTTGTCGCGCAGGTCGAGCTGGCGCAGCACCGTTGCCGTGCCGCCGAGATTGCGCAGGCTGAGGGTGACGCCCGGCTGGGTGAGCGTCGGTCCCGCGTAGTAACCCATCAGCAGTGCGGCTTGCAGCGAGGTTTCCATGTAGACGAAGTGCGGCATGGACTCGTTCGCCGTGTCGCCGTAGTACCAGGAGTCGGCGGGTGAGTCGTACTCGGTGGTGTAGGTCGCGCCGTCCAATCGGCCACGCGCGCCGTCGAATTCGATGACCCGGTCGACGAGCAGCAGGCCGCCGGTGGGCAGGCGGGTTGCGCGGACGCCCGTGTATTCGGCGAATTCCGGTCCCATGGCGATGCTTTGATCGCCGCGGGCAAGGTGGGTCATGTGGAATTCGTTGAGCAGCAAGGACGGTGCGGCCTCGCCCGGTCCGACTTCGGTGCCGACCGGTTCGGCGACGGTGACGGTGACCTGCAACTGTCCCGGCGTGCCGGCCAAGTTCGCCGTCGCGGTGACGTGCGGCCGCGGTACCAGGTCGATATCGGTGACGATGAGTTCCACCGTCCCGGCGGGGATTTCGACCGAACCGCTGAGCCGTGTGGTGCTCAGCGTGCTGCCCGACAGGCACAGCTGCATGCCGGTGAAGAGCGCGAATACTTCCGCCGCCTGCACTGCCGCGGCGCGCGGGTCGCCGTCGAATTGCGCGACCACGCGGCCCTTTCCGGTGCCGCCGCGCAACTCGATCGTCGGGACCTCGGTCAGCACCAGGGGGCCGGCCGCCGCGAGCCGGGCGACCGAGACGACGCCGAAGCGCTGATGCCGCGTGCCGAACACACCGGCGACGTCACCATCGACCAGGCGCAGCAGAGCCGCGCGGTCGAGGCTCCGGAGCCGGGTGCGAGCCAGCGGCTTGAACGCCGATTCGGCGGCCGCGCCCTCGGTTTCGGCGACGGCGCCGTTGCCGCCGCCGAAACCGGGGCCGTAGCTGTTGCCGGCCGTCTGTTCGCCGACTGCCGCGACGGGCTGACTGTCACCCGTTGCCGCACGCAGCGTCCGCTGCCAAACTGCCCGCTGCAACGCCACCTGCGCGGACAACGCCGCACGATGCGCGGTGACCACGCCGGAGCGAATCTCACTGAGCGGGTGGGCGACTCGGGGCGTTCTGTTGCCCGAATCCCGCTGCTGCTCAACCGGATCACGATCACTGTTCTCGGACCTCAGCGCTACCGCGTCGCCACTCTGGGTCGCGGTCGGGTGTTCCCGGCCGCTAGTAGTAGCCGCATCCGCCGGCTGAGCCGGGGCGGCAGCCGCCACCGCGGAACCCACCACCGGATCGAACGGTATCCCGTCGAACTCGAGCACTGTCATGCCATCCACCGCCTCACCGAGGTCTGGAACTTCTCTGTCAGATCCGGCGTCGTCACCGCGGTGACGTCCGAGAACCGTTGCAGCACTGTGCCGTCCGTTGTGGTCGCGGTGGCGTCGATGCGGGCATCGACGCGTCCCGTGCGCGGGTTGTCCACGACGAGCAGGAACGTCTCGTCGGTGGGCAACGGCCGGTAGTAGTCCGCCCGGCCGACCCCGAGGGGCAGGCAGGCGCCGCCGAGCAGGCGGTAGCCGAGGACCGGCGGGCCTTGCAGGATCAGGTCGGCGAGGACCGGGTCGTGCAGGCGGCCCGCGTAGGCGCCGTTGGCCACTCGTGTTGCGGGCAGCGAGCATTCGAAGACGATCGCGTCGTCGGAGGCCGCCCGCACCAGGCGCAGACCCTGAAGGGCCGGCGCGTGGAACTGGATGGCGTCGCGATAGATGTTCCCGTCGCTGGCCGATCCGCTGGGAATCGGCTTAGTCGGCGCATCCTCGGCTTCGCTGCCGAGCAGCAGCGTGGCGCGGAAGTGCAGGATGTTGCCGCCACGAATACTGGCTTCGACCAACGTCCGCCCGTCCGCGGACGCACCCGGGACCAGTTCCAGCTCGACCTCGTCGATCGGGTGGTCGAACACGATGCCCTTGAGCACCTCGAAGTCCCGGACGCCGACCACGGTGCCGGCCAGGCTGCGCTCGGCGAGGTTGATCATCGCGCCGAGGCCGAAAGTCGCAGGGAGCACGACATGTTCGCCGATGCGGTGGGCCTGGATGATCGGCTCGTCGGTGAGCCCGGTCAAGACCCGTCGCGCGGACACTGCGCTCGGTTCGACTCCGGCGTCGCCGGACAGTCCGTTCGCGGGGCCGATGAGGACGACGGTGTCCGCACGGTGGTCCGCGGTGAACTGCTCGGTGAAGGCCGCGGCCCCGACCTCGGGGTCCAGCAGCGCGATGCCGCGGGCCAGGAAGTGGCCGCGGAGCGCGGGCGTCACCATGCCGCCGTCCCAGGCGCCCCAGTCGATCGCGGTGACGTGGCAGCCGGGATGCTGCCGCCGCCAGCTCACCGCGAACCGGGACAGCGCCTCGTTCGCGGCGGCGTAGTCGGCCTGGCCGGCGTTGCCGAACAGGCCCGCCACCGAGGTGAACAGCACCAGGTGCCGCAGTTCCCCGAGGGCGGCGAGCACGGTGGCCAGTCCGGCGATCTTGGGTTCCAGGACGCGGCCGATGGATTCGGCGGTCTTGTCCGTGATCATAGAGTCGGCCAGCACTCCGGCGCCGTGGACGACGCCGGTGATGGTGTCGCGCCACGGCTCGAGCGCGGTCCGCACCGCGGTCTCGTCGGTGGCATCCACCGCGAGATACTCGGCCCGCGAATCCAGTTCGGTCAGCGTGGCCCGGATTTCCCGGGCCGCAAGCACTCGGGAACAGGCGCGCTCGATCTCGCGCGGCTTCACGCCCGTGCTCGCCAGCGCACGCACCGCCGCGGGCTTGAGGTCCGCGTCGGGAACGCCTGCCGCCCAGTCGGGTTCGGGTGTCAGCTCGGATCGGCCGAGCAAGACGAACCGGGCCTCGCTGCGTTGCGCCAGCGCTTTGACACAGGTCGCCGTGACCCCGCGTGCGCCGCCGGTGACCAGCAGAACGTCCTCTGCCGTCAGCAGACTCGGCTGCTGCTCGGCACCGGGGCGCACGATGGTCACGGAGGTAGCGGGTGCATACGCACTCGGGACGAGTGTCCGCCGCTCCCCCGCCGCGTCGATTCCGACTTCAAGGGAATCCCGTGCCGCGTCGAACAATTCGGCGGTCACCAGGTCGGCCAGCTGTTCCGGCGTGACCTCCGGGTCGAGGTCCAGCGCCCGGCAGAACAGCGACGGCTGTTCGGCGGCAAGGGTTTTCACCACACCACCGACGCCACCGAGCAACGCATGCACCGGGTCTGCCGTGCCCGCGAAGCCGAGGTGACCGTCGAGGCGGGTGACGGTGACGAAACTCGCCCGGTCATCGGCCTTCTGCAACAACGGCACCGCCTGACCGGCGGCCAGGATGGTCGCACCGAGGCGCTGCTGTGCCGAATCCCAGTCGGCCGCACTGCCGACGACAACCAGGCACACATCCACGGAGCCCAGCTCCGGCAGATCCGAGCCGCTGCGGCGATGGACCGCCCACCCGAGCGCGCCGAGCGCGGATTCGAGTGCGGCACAGTCCGGCTCCGCCTCCCCGCTGAGGTCCAGTAGCGCGACTTCCGCGTCCGCGCGGTAGGGCGCGTCGGCCCGGTCGACGGCGGGCAGGGCGATCAATTCGACGGCGTGCCGCGGCGTGGGGGCCGCGGCCTCAGCTTTTGGGTGGACATCACCGCCCACCGACGTGGCCAGCTCGTCGACGATCTGATCGAGGGTGCGTAGCGTGCCCAACTGCTCCGGGCCGAGGCTCGGTAAGTCCGGAAACCGTTCCTGTAGCGCGCCGATCACCTGCACCCGCTTGATCGAGTCGACACCGAGATCGGCCTCGAGGTCCATCGACGGATCGACCATTTCGACCGGGTAACCGGTCTTTTCAGCGACGACTTCCTGCAATGCGCGGCGCAGGGTGTCACCGGTGGGCGCGTCGACGGTCTCGGACATAACCGCGCCGTTCGGAGCCACATCCGCGCCGTTCGGACCGGCAACCGATCCATTCAGCTCGGTCTCGCCGAGCAGGTCGGCGATCTGGTCCAGCGTGCGCAGCGTGCCCAACTGCTCGGGGCCGAGGTTCGGCAGGTGCGGGAAACGCTCTTGCAGCGCACCGATCACCTGAACTCGCTTGATCGAGTCGACACCGAGATCGGCCTCCAGGTCCATCGACGGATCGACCATCTCGACCGGGTAACCGGTCTTCTCGGCCACCACTTCCTGCAACGCCTGGCGCAGTGCATCGGCAGTAACCTGGCCGTTGGTCTCAGCCACCGGAGCGTGCGATCCGTTGCCGGTGGCCTGCGTCTCCGGAACAACCGGTGCCGCAACAGGTTCCACAGGCGCGACCGGCTGCGGCTGCGCCGCCACCGGAGCGGTGGTCAGCGGCCGGCGCTGCGGCGCCTCGATCGCCGGCTGCCGCGCCGACTCCACCCGGCGCGGGGCCGGGGCCGCCGGCCGCTGTGCCGGCGCGAAACCGCTTTCCAGCTCGGCCAATTGGGCGAGCACATCACTGGCCCGCGAGTGGCTTTCGCTGATCGCGACGCCGTGGTCCTTGACCGCCTCGATCGCCCGCACCATCGCGTCGTCCAGGGACCCGGCGCCGAGCACGCCGGCCAGTCCGCGGGCCATATCCAGCTGCCCGTCGAGGAATTGGCGGTGCGTCTGCAAGTGCTGCACCAGCGCACTGTCCAGCGCGTCCGCTCCGGGGTCGTAGGAATCAGCGGGTTGATACACGGTGGTCTCCGTTGCTTCGGTGAAAGATGGGGCCACGACCGGTGTTTCGGGCAGGCGATCGACCACGGTGTCGACCGGAGCGGAAACGGCGGCCGCGGGCGCCGCCAGGCTGACCCGGTAGCCGTCGTCGAGCACGGCGGCGTACGCCTCCCGACGGCTCTCGGGCACGTATTCGGGCGCGGACATCGTCACGGTCATCGGGCGACTCGGCTTGTGCCGCACCGCCGCCGCAGCGGCGTGCCCGTTGATCCCGTGCAGGCCGAAGCCGAGCACGGCCAGCCGGACCGCGGCCCGCGCCAGGGTGAGGTCGCTGTTGCCGATCGGACCGGCGTCGGTGGCGATGGCGACCACGTCGTCGCCGAGGGTGCGCCGCACCAGCGAGGTGAGCACCTGCTTCGGGCCGAACTCCACGAATACCGTGCAGCCCGCCGCCCGCATCGCGGTCAACGCCGACGCGAATTCGACCGGCTTGCTGAGCTGTTCGGTGATCAGGTCGCGATTCGCCGCGACGTCGCTGCCGTAGTGCGCGCCGGGGGTGTTGGCATAGACCGGCGCGTCCGGGACCCCGATCGACACCGTGGCAGTTGCCTTCGCGAACTCCGCCACCGCGTGCCCGACGTAGGGCGTGTGGAACGCGCCGGACACCGGCAGCTCCCGGGTGCGCACGTCACGCTCCGCGCTGCGCGCCACCACCGCGGCGACGCCCTCGACGCCACCGCCGATCACAACCTGGTCAGGGGCGTTGTGGTTGCAGATCCACACATCGTCGATGTCGTCGAGCAGTTCCTCGGCGAGCCCCCTGGTGGCACCGAGCGACACCATCGTGCCCGCCGCGACACCCGGCTCCGGCGTCATCGCCACGCCGCGTGCCCGGGCCAGCTCGAAGAACTCCTCGGTGCCGATCGCACCCGAGGCCCACAGCGCGGTCAGTTCGCCGAAGCTGTGCCCGAGGTAGCCGTCGGCCCGGAACCCGTACCCGGTCAGCACCTGGAACTGCCCCGCCGCCAGCGCACCGATCGCGGGCTGCGCGAATTCGGTACGGCGCAAAGCGGTTTCCTGCTGCTGCGCGGTCTCGTCGTCGAAGGCAGGCGGCGGGAAGACCACCGACGACACCCGCACCGGCGCACCGGTGAACGCGACGTTGGCCGCGTCGAAGGCCGCGCCGACCGCCGGATTGTTCAGTGCCGCATCCAGTCCCATGTCGACGTACTGGCTGCCCTGCCCGGCGAACAGCGCGCCGACCTTGCGGTCCGGCAGCGCGGCGGCGCGGAAATACACGCCCTCCGGGTGATCCCAGGCCGCGGCGTCGGGCCGGCGCACCAGCTCATCGACCGCGAGACCGCGCAGATGCTCGGCGTTCTCGTCGTCCACCGAGACGAACCCGATGCGCGCGTGGCCCTCCGGAATGTCGCCGCCGTCGATCGCGTCGACGCTGCGCACCGCGTCCACCAGACCGGCGACGTCGGGCGCGTGCCAGAGGTGTGCCCGCGCGGTCCGGTGCAGCACCGGCTCGTCGCGGGTCGAGTCGGCCTCTTCCAGGACGACGTGAAAGTTGGTGCCGCCGAACCCGAATGCCGACGCCGCGGCCCGGCGCACCGGGCGCTGCGGGTCGCGGATCCACGGACGGGTGCGGGTATTCACGTAGTACGGCGCGTCGTCCGGGGCGATCTCCGCGTTGGGCGCGGACACATTGATGGTGCCGGGCAACACCTTCTGGTGCAGCGCGAACGCCAGCTTCATCAGGCTCGCGGTGCCCGCGGCGCCCTTGGTGTGCCCGATCTGCGACTTGACGCTGCCGAGCGCCGCGAACCGCGGCTCCGAAGTCGCGTCGGAGAGCAGCCCTTTCAGCGCGGTCAGCTCGGTCTTGTCGCCCACCGGCGTGCCGGTGGCGTGCGCCTCGATCAGCGCGACATCGGCGGGCGAGCACTCGGCGTCGGCGTAGGCCCGATCGAGGGCGACCCGCTGACCGCCGGCCCGCGGCGCGTAGATGCTCTTGGCCCGGCCGTCGCTCGACGAACCGAGGCCGCGGATCACCGCGTAGATCCGATTGCCGTCGCGCCGTGCGTCTTCCAGCCTGCGCAGCGCGAGCATGGTGATGCCCTCGCCGAGCAGGGTGCCGTTGGCGTCCGACGCGAACGGGCTGATCTGCCCGCTCGACGACAGCGCCCCGACCTTGCTGAAGCACATGTAGATGAAGATGGTGTTCTCGGTGTCCACGCCGCCGGTGATCATCATGTCGGCCCGGCCGTCCTGCAGCTCGGCGATCGCCGTGCGCAAGGCGGCCAGCGAGGCCGCGCAGGCCGCGTCGACGGTGCAGTTGATGCCGCCCAGGCCCAGCCGGTTCGCGACCCGGCCCGCGGTGATGTTGGCCAGCAGGCCGGGGAACGAATTCGCCTCCCAGGGCGCGAACGCGGCGACGAACTTGTCCGCGATCGCGTCCGCGTCGGTGTCGGAGAGCCCGACCGAGCGCGCCGCCTCCTTCAGCACCGGCGTGGAGAGCCGCGCGGCCAGCGGGTGCATCAGCGGCACCGGACCGGTGGTGCCGAGCACCACGCCGGTGCGGCCCGGGTCGTACCAGGTGGAATCCACCGCACCGGCGTCGATGAGCAGGTCCCTGGCCACGCCGAGGCTCAGCGTCTGCATGGTGCTGGTGACCTCGAGCTGGTTCGGCGGCAGGCCGAACTCCAGCGGATCGAACTCGATGTCGGGCAGGAAGGCGCCGCGCCGCGAGTACGTCTTGTCGGGGGCGTCCTGGTCGGCATCGAAGTAGTCGTCGAGGCTCCATCGGGACGTGGGCACCTCGGTGGTGCAGTCCACGCCGTCGACGATGTTCTGCCAGTACTCACGATGGTTGTGCGCGTTGGGCAGCAGCCCGGACATCCCGACGATGGCGATCGGGTTGCGCGCCAGGCGTCTGTCGTCTGTCACGAAAGTTCCTCTCGAACCGGATGGAAAGATCAGGCGGCGACGGTGGTCGCGGTACGCGACGCGATGAGCTCGGCCGCGCCCGCGGCGAACATGTGGTGACCGAGCGAACTCGGGTGCAGGCCGTCTTCGGTCCACACCTCGGGCAGCGCCCAGTCGGGTTCGGTGGCGATATCGAGCAGCAGCGTGCCGGTGTCGGCGGTGACCTCGGCGAGCACCAGGTTGGCGAAATCGAAGCGCGCCCGCAGCAGAGCGCGGAAACTGTCCGGCACCGGCAGGCGGGCCGGGATATCGGGGTAGCTCGCGGTGAAAACCGTTGCGCCACTGGCCCGCAACGTGCCGAAGATGGTCGCGAGGTTGCGTTCGAAGCGCGCGGCGTCGAAGTCGCTGACCAGATCGTTCACCCCGACCACCACGCCGAACAGCGCCGCCCGGGCCGAAACCGCCCGGCGCAGTTGCTGTTCCACCACCACGGCGGTGGTCGCGCCGTGCACCCCGAAGTTGCGCACCGAGGCGGGGCGCAGCCCCAGCTGGCCGCCGAGTCGCGGCACCCAGCCGCGGTAGCCGCCCCCGGCCGCGGCATCGCCGCGGCCCTCGACAAAGCTGTCCCCCAACGCCGTCAGGCCGGGGATACTCATGCGGAGATCCCGTTCTTGCTGACATGCCGTGCGGCGGCCGGGAAGTCGACCTTCTCGTACAGATCGGCCAGCTCCTGCTCGCCGAAGTACTTCTCCGGGGAGTAGATTCCGGCGATCAGGCCGAAGAAGCCCTTGGTGTACTCGGCGTCGTAGCTGGTGGCGCGGAACACCGAGTCGTAGTACGGCGACAGCGACAGGCCCGAAATGCTCTCGGTCAGCTCGTAAGTGCTCGCGCTCTGCAGGTCGCGCTCGCGCTCGTACTCGGCCAGCACCTCGGCCATCGGGCTGGCGCCGGACAGGCCCTCGTGCACCAGATCCGAGAGCAGCTGCGCGTACTTGAAGGCGTCGGTGATGCCCCAGCCGGTGAACGGGTCCTTGTGGTAGCCGGCGTCGCCGACCAGCGCCCAGCCGGGACCGAACGAGCGGCGACGGTAGTTGTCCGGGTACAGCATCGGCCGGAACTGCTCCACCCGCTTGCCCGAATCCTGCAGGCTCACACCGAGTTCCGGGTCGATCTGGGAGACGATCTCCTGCACGCCGGCATCGGGGTCGGTGCGGAAGTCGCGGAAGCGGTCCCGCTTGCGCATCACCGCGACCAGGGCCAGACCGTCGTTGGTCGGCCAGGACGCGAACTGCTGCTCGCCGAAGCCGGTGCGGTGCTGCATGCCCCAGTCCAGGCCGTCGTAGTAGGAGTAGTAGATGAAGCACGCCGCCGGGGACCCCTCGTAGACCTCGGCGCCCACCGCCTTCGCGACCGTCGAGTTCGAGCCGTCGGCCCCGATCACCAGCTTGGCGCGGAACTCCTGCTCGGCGCCCTCGCCGACCTGGCCGCGGATGCCTGCCACCGTGTCGCCGTCGAAAATCAGCTCGTTGACGGTGAATCCGTGGATGACCTCGACGCCCGCGTTGCCCGCGGCGTCGACCAGGATCTTGTCCAGCACGGTGCGGCGCGGGCAGTAGACGGCGTCGATGCCGTCGGCCGAGACGTCGGCGAAGCCCTTGATCACGATGTCGGTGTAGGAGAAGTTCAGGTGCCGGATCGCCGGGGTGCCCGCGGCGACGACCTCGTCCAGCAGACCCCACTGCTGCAGCAGGCCGAGGCCGGCCTGGTGGATGTAGTGGGTGGAGGGGGTGTCACTGGGGAAGGTGGCGCGGTCCACCGCGAGGACCCGGTAGCCCTTCCTGGCGAGCAGCATGGCCAGCGGAGAACCCGCGACCCGAGTTCCGACAACGATGACGTCGTACATGTTCGCATCACTTTCCGGTAGTCGAATACTGAAATTGAGTCTGTGGCCGGCCGACGGCGATAACCACCGGGGAAGCCGTAATTCATCGGGCGATCGGTGTCGCCTATACAGCGGGTTGCCGCGGCTGATACAGGACGTCGATATCCGCGACATACGCGGCGGCGATCGCGGCCCTGCGCAATTTCCGTGACGAAGTCAACAATCCGTCCTCGACGGTGAAATCACCGTCTACGATCCGGAAAGCCCGAATCGACTCGGGCCGGGAGACAAGCGAATTCGCGTCGTCGACCGCGGACTGGATGGCGGCGGACAGATCGCCGTCCGGAGTCTGTTCGCGCCAGCGCAGCAGCTGAATCGGATCCAGGGTGATCAGCGCGGTGACGAAGTCGCGGCCATCGCCGATGACCATGCAGTTGCTCACCAGCGGATGCAGCCGCACCCGGTCTTCCAACGGGGCCGGCGCGACATTCTTGCCGCCGGAGGTCACCAGGATTTCCTTCTTGCGGCCGGTGATGCGCAGGTATCCGTTGGCGTCGAGTTCGCCGATATCGCCGGTGCGCAACCAGCCTTCCTCGTCCACCACGGACTGATCCGCGGCCGCGCCCCAGTAGCCGGGCGAGACGTGCGGGCCGCCGACGAGGACCTCGCCGTCGGATTCGGCGATCGCCACCGACGTGCCCGGGATCGGGCGGCCGACCGTGCCGACCCGGTTGGTCTCGGGTGCGCTCACGGTCACCGCGGTCGCCGCTTCGGTCAGCCCGTAGCAGTTCAGCAGCACCACGCCGAAGCCCGCGTAGAAGCCCGAGGTCGAATCGTCAAGGGACGCACCACCGGAGATGACGTAGCGCAGCCGGCCGCCGAGCGCCGCGGCCACCGGATGATCCGAGAGTTCCGGAGTCGCTTGCGCATTCAGCAGTTCCAGCCCGCGCGCCACCGCCGCCTGCTCCTCGGCATCGGACAGCAGGGTACGGCAGTACTTGCGAATCTTCTCCAGCCCGAACGGAATCAGCGCCAGGAAGGTCGGGCGCAGCGTCGGCAGCACCGGCACCAGATCGGGAATGCCGGGCAGCAGATGCGTGCGGCTGCCGCCGGCCAGGCAGGCGAACAGGATGGTCTGGCCGAACACGTGTGAGAGCGGCAGCGCGAGCACGGTCGTCCCGTCGAACATCGCGCCGGTCTGGCGCACCGTGTTGGCCGAGGAGACGAACATATTGCGGTGAGTGATCAAGCAGCCCTTGGAAACTCCGGTGGTGCCGCTGGTGTAGACGATCATGGCCAGGTCGTCGGCGCGCACCGCCGCGACGCGTTCCGCCAGGCTCGGGTCGACGTCGCCGCCCGCCCAGGCGGCGAGCTGCGCGAACGTCCACACCTCTTCCGCGCCGGCCGCCTTCAGGCGCACCGCGTCCGTCTCGTCCTCGGCGGCGAAATACGCACTGCCGCTGTCGGTCAGGATGTGCTCGATCTGCGCCGCCGAGGAGGTCGGGTACACCGGGACCACCACGGCGCCCAGCGCGAGCAACGCGCAATCCAGCAGCGCCCACTCCAGGCTGGTGCGGCCGAGGATCGCGACCCGATCCCCCGCCGCCACCCCGCGCGCCGCCAGTTCGGAAGCCAGCGCGCGGGCCTGCCGATCGACGTCGGCACACGTGAGTTGCGTTCCGTCCGCGCCGCACAGCGAAAGCCGTTGCGGGTGTTCGGCGGCCGCTCCGGAAATCACCGAGTACAAACTCGCGTCGTCCGGAAGGTCGATTCCATTCTCGGTGCTGGACACCGCGGTGACAGACACTTTGTTCACAGTGTCGAATTCTGGTCGCCGGTACCTAATTACGGACCGGTCGATATCGCGGTTCCTACCGCGCGAATGTCATGGCCTATCGAAGAGACTAGGCCGACACCGCGCGGGCAATATCGATGCGTGCCGGTTCCGGGGAAGCCACGCACTCCAGGAAAAGCGATACCGCCGGATTCGACTCGTCCGCACGCCACACCGCGTACAAATCCAGAGTCGGCACCGGATCGAGCAATTTCACCGCCACCGAGCTGCTGCCCGGGGCGCCCATCCCCATCGAAATAGCGCGCGGCAGCGAGGCGAACCCCACCAGCGGCCGCACCGAAACCATGTGCGCGGTCGCACCGGGATCATCCGCGGTCTGCGCGACCGAGAGGGTGATCCGGGTATCGGCCGCCGCGCGGAAGATCGAGTCGTACATGGCCGGACACTGTTCGCGGGCGAACAGCACACACTCCTGGCCCTCCAATTCGGCGAACGGCACGCCGGGCCGGTCGGCCCATCGGTGCCGCCGGCCGACCACCGCCACCAGCGGAACCCGGTGCAGCAGGCGCCGATACCGGAAATCCGTGGTGCTCGGGTGGCCGTAGACCATGGCCAGGTCGAGCGAGCCGTCGGCGAGCGCCGCGAGCTGAGGCCCGGTGCGTTTCTCCCACAGCGACACCACGATGTCGGGGTGCTGCTCGGTCATCTTGGTCAACGCGTCGGGCAGCACATGTCTGCTGGCCGGCAGGTTGTAGCCGATGTTGAGGGTGCCGGCCCGCCCCTCCGCGGTCGCCTTGGCGACCTGGGCGGCTCGGTCCATTTGCGCGACGATGATGCGGGCTTGGCCCTCGAACTCCCGTCCCGCCGGGGTCAGTTTGACCTCGTGCGAGTTGCGTGCCACCAGTTGCACGCCTAACGACTTCTCCAGCTTCTGTAGCTGGGCACTGAGACTTGGCTGCGTGAGATGCAAGCGCTGCGCTGCGCGGCCGAAATGTAGCTCTTCGGCAATCGTGATGAATGAAACCAGATGTCGGAACTCCATGCCGCAGGCTCCTTTTCCGCGTACCCCGAAAGGTAGGCCGCGTCGGGTAACCCCGGATGAACCGCGATCGCACGGATGTTGCCGGGACCGTTGCGGGCGGGTGAACTCGCCCCGGTCCGGCCGGGAAATGTGCTAAGTCGCATCCCGTGACCATCCAGCATCCCCGATCGGGCAGCACGGGGCAAGCCCCCGACTCGCCGGGCACCGCTGGAAAACGTTGCGGGCCAGCGAAAACACCGTCCTCGAACCGCTTCGGCGATGCGCGTTTCGCGCTCGCGCGCCGAGACCGGGCACCGGGCTCGGTAGGCTCACAGACAACGGATAGATGCCGGCCCGAGGGGAGGAGCCCTGCCATGACCGAGGTGCGCGCGCAGTTCGGCGTGCTCGGCGCGGTGGAGCTGACCATCGACGGGGTCGGGCAGTCGCTCGGCGGGCCGAAGCAGCGAGCGGTGCTGGCCTATCTGGTGATCAACGCGAATCGGCCGGTGTCGGTGGAGGCGCTGGCGCAGGCGGTATGGGAGGACAACCCGCCGCCGGACATCCGGACGAGTTTGCACACCATCGTCTCGAATCTGCGCAAGCCGTTGCGGGACAACGGCATCGATGCGCGGACGGTGCTGGCTCAGGTCGGCACCGGGTATCGGGTGACGGTGGCCGACGAGGCCAGCGATGTGCAGCGGTTCCGGGTCCGCAAGGACGCCGGACTGCGGGCGTTGAGCGCGAGGCAGTTCCAGGCAGCCAGTGAGTTGCTGTCCGGTGCGATCGGGCAGTGGCGCGGGCCGGTGCTCGCGGATCTGCGCGGGCTCGCCTTCGCCGACGCGTATGCCACCGTGCTCGACGATGATCGGCTCAGTGCGATCGCGGCACGGGCCGAGGCGGACATCGCGCAGGGGCGGGCCGGACTCGTCGCGTCCGAACTCGCGTTGCTGGTCCGGGACTATCCGCTGCGGGAACCGCTGTGGGCGCAGCTGATCACCGCCCTGTATGCAGACGGACGGCAATCCGATGCGCTCGACGCGGCCCGGCGGTTGCGGGCGACGCTGGCCGACGAACTCGGCATCGATCCGAGTCCGCCTATCCGCGAGTTGGAAGCGCGCATCCTCCGGCAGGATCCCCTGGATAGCCGGGCGCAAGCTGTCGCAGCCTCGATCGGGGCGACGACGATCGTCGAGCAGAGTTCCGGTGCGCAGACGGCGCTGCTGCGCGAGCGGTCCGGCCAGACCTACACCCTCACCGGCACGGTGACCCGGCTCGGGCGGTTGCCGGACAACGACATCGTGCTCGAGCACGGCAAGGTCAGCCGGCATCACGCGGCGATTCTGCACAACGGGCTGACCTATCTGATCAAGGATCTGCTGTCGTCGAACGGGGTTTTCGTCGACGGGATGCGGATCGTCGACACCGGGGTGCTGATCGACGGGGCGGTGATCCGGATCGGGGACTACGAGCTGACGTTCACGCTGGTCGCGGCGGGTTGAGACCAGTTCGTTGGTGCGTCGTTAGTGGGCCGTTGGTGGGCGGGGAGAGAGTTGTCTCAGCCGAGACCGACTGGTCGACACCTGATCGACCGCGGACCCCGATCCGCACCAGCCGCTCCTCGCCCCCTGACGCGTACTGCCCGTCGTGTTCGGGAATCCGCGGCGGTGGTCGGTTTCGGCGTTCTCGTTTATCTGCGTGGGGTGGGCGTGGGGGTCGTGGTTCGGGTGGGAGTTGTGCTGGGGGTTCGGGACGGGGCCGTCGACGTCGTGGTGGTCGGCTGCTGGTTGTAAGGCAGGACTGTGGTGACGGGGCGGCATGAAGGGGTCGGTGTGGGGGTGGTCGTGCGGGTGGATGTCGGTGTCGTGGTGGACATTCCGGGCGGGAGGTGGACGGTGGGCGAGGTTCGCGGCGGCGATGTCGTCGGTCGCGGGGTGCTCGACGGGGTCGATGTGGTCGGGCAAGGTTCCAGCGGACGCGTAGACGTCGGTGTCGGCGACACTGATGGTGTCGGCGATGGACAGTAGTAGACGCCGCACGGGGCCGGGGATCTGCCGGGGATCTGGATCGTCACTTCGATCGACAGCTCTATCCGCGGTCGCTGCGTCGGATCCGTTGTGTAAGTCGGCGTCGGCGAATCCGTGGTCGTAATCGGCGGATCCGTGGTGGTGATCGGCGGATCCGTGGTCGTGATCGGCGGATCCGTCGTGGTGAGGATAGGCGGATCCGTCGTGCCCGGGTCCGCGATGGGCGCCGGGTCCGCCGGGGTTTCGGCCGGTGGCGTGTAGTCCAACCCTTCCGACGGCGTGGAGTCCAAGGGCACGATCGGCGGATCGACGGGCGTGCTCTCGTCCGGCAGGCCGCCGTCGATCGGGGCCGGATCGGACGGAAGCGGATCGGCCGGCGGCGGCTCGCTCGACGTCGGGTCCGGCAGGCTGATCGAGAGCGCCGGCGAGTTGTCCGACGTGTTCTCCGGGGTGTTGGTGTGCGCGGTGGTCTGCGCCGCCGACCCGGTTATCAGTAACCCGGCCACTATCAGTACCGATCCGGTGATCGGGCCAGATTTTCGCATCGGTCAACCAATCCTCGCAGGCCTCGGCGTTTTCCACGCAGCCGGAACTACCGAGACCTGTTGTGCACGTGGAGGTCCGCGCTGTCTGCCGCCACTTTCCGAACAGCCGACTGAAGCATGTCACGAAGGACCGGCTCCGGCGCTCCCCAGTCGATTGGGGAATGAACCGTCACGGGGTGACGATGGCGAAGTTCGGGTCCGGCTTGTCGAACAGGTCCTTCAGCTTCTTCAGCGCAAAGATGTCGCCCTCGATCGCGATGTCGCCCTTGAGCACGGCGGCCTGAAAGTCCTGACCGGCCAGCAGGGTTCGCGCCAATGCGGCCCTGGTCAGGGTGACCGTCGCGTCGGCGGCGGGCAGGCCGTCGGCCGGGGTGCGGTCGTAGTGGATGAGCACGCCGTTGCGGAGTTCGGCGCGGTGCAGGCGGTTGTTGTCGTCGGGGAAACGCCAGTCGGAGGTGATGGTGGTGTCCCAGGCCGCGGGGCCGTTGATGCGCAACGACATCGCGTCGAAGGCCTGGTCGACGGTGAGGGCGGCGAGCAGGCCCAGGGAATTGCCCTGGGTCGGGGTGCCGAAGGAACCGTTGCGCAGTTCGGTGGCGCCGCTGAGGTAGAAGTTGCGCCAGGTGGCGTTCTCGGCGCCGTAGGCGAGTTGTTCGAAGATGCTCGCCTGCAAGCGTTTCGCGGTGTCGTTCTTCGGGTCGGCGAAGATCACGTAGTTGGCCAGCTGAGTGGCCCAGCGGTAATCGCCGGTGTCGTAAGCGTTTTGCGCCTTCTTCAGCGTCTCGGTCGCGCCGCCCATCGCGTCGACGTGTCGTTTGGCGGATTCGACCGGCGGATGTTCCCACAGGTGGGCGGGATTGCCGTCGAACCAACCCATGTAGCGCTGATAGATGGCTTTGACGTTGTGGCTCACCGAGCCGTAATAGCCGTGTGTGGACCAGGATTTCGTGATCGCCGGGGGTAGTTGCACCAGCTCGGCGATCTCGCTGCCGACGTAGCCCTGGTTGAGCAGGCGCAGGGTCTGATCGTTCAAGTAGGCGTACAGATCTCGCTGCACGGACAGGAACTCGACCACCTTGTCGGTGCCCCAGATCGGCCAATGATGGGAGGAGAACACGAGATCGGCGTTGCGCGCGTACAGGTTGATCGACTCGGTCAGGTACCTGGACCAGACGTGCGGGTCACGCACCAGCGCGCCGCGCAGGGTCAGCAGGTTGTGCATGGTGTGGGTGGCGTTCTCGGCCATGCAGAGGATGCGTCGGTCCGGGAAGTAGAAGTTCATCTCCGAGGGCGCCTCGGTGCCCGGCGTCAGCTGGAACACCATCCGCACGCCGTCGATCGTTTCTTCCTGGCCGGTATGGGTGACGTCCCTGGTCGGTTCGAGCAGGGTGATCGTGCCGACCGAGGTCGTCTGGCCCAAGCCCGCGCCGATCTGCCCCTTCGGGCCGCGCGGCAGGGCAGCCCCGTACATGTAGGCGGCCCGTCGAGCCATCGCCGTTCCGGCGTAAATGTTCTCCGACACAGCATGTTCTAGGAATCCGGACGGCGCGAGCACCGGGCAGCGACCGGCCGCGACATCCTCCTTCGTGGTGACCCCGAGGGTGCCGCCGAAGTGGTCGACGTGCGCGTGGCTGTAGATCAGCCCGGTGACCGGTCGATCCCCGCGATGCTTGCGATACAGCGCGAGCCCCGCCGCCGCGGTCTCCGCCGACACCAGCGGATCGATGACGACGACGCCCGTATTGCCTTCGACCAGAGTCATATTCGACAGATCCAGGCCGCGAACCTGATAGAAGCCGGGCACGATCTCGTACAGGCCCTGCTTGACCGTCAGTTGCGACTGCCGCCACAGGCTCGGATTCACCGACAGCGGACAGGGTTCCCGCAGGAATCCGTAGGAGTCGTTGTCCCACACCACCTTTCCGGTGCCGTTCCGGACGACGCCCGGTTCCAGCGACGCGATCCACCCGCGATCGGCATCCGCGAAATCGGCGACATCGGAGAACGGCATGGTCGCGGCGATCCGCTTGTTCGCCTCGGTGACGTGCGCGCTCGGCTCGACCGGCGTCGCCGACGGATTCAACGTCACCGAATCCCCGCACCCGCTCAACCCGGCCCCGGCCCCCGCCCCCGCCAGCGCCAGCGCGGCCGCGCCGACGCCGAACACGCCCCGCCGAGATACCCGCGCCACCGAGCCCTGCTCCTGCTCACCGTCCACGTCGCGCTCCCATCTCGATCAGCACAGCCGACCCATAGCCGCTGAGCCCGACCGACCCTACCCACTATTGCAGTCAGACTGCAATAGTGTCACCATGTGATGGGATGAACCCCATGAGCGAGGCGACCCGACCCCGGCGGCGACGCAACCCCGAACAAACCCGTCGCGCCATCGTCGACGCCCTGCTGTCCCTCGTCATCGACGGCGACACCGACCCCACCACCAGGAACATCGCCGCCCGCGCCGGCGTCTCCGAACGCAGCATCTTCGTCCACTTCCCCGGCCGCGACGACCTCCGCATCGCCGCCGTGGACCAGCAGTCCGCCGACGTCGAAGCCCTCATCGAACACCCAGACCCCGAACTCCCGCTCCCCCAACGCATCGACGCCGCCCTCCGCCAAAGCGAGGCCATCTTCACCCTCCAGCGCAACCCCCGCATCCTCGGCCTCCTGGAATCCCAGCGCATCCCCGCCATCGACCAGCGAATGCGCCTAACCGACACCAGAATCCGCACCGCGCTCGCCAAAACCTTTGCCCCCGAACTCCCCCACCCCGACCCACACCACGTCCTGGACCTCGTCGAAGGCACCCTCGCCTGGCCCCTCCGCCACCACCTCACCGACCGCCGCGGCCTGACCCAAAAAGCGGCCTCCACCGCCATCCGCCACTCCCTCCAATCACTCCTCACCCCACCCAAGCAACGCTGACTACCCTGAACCACATGATCATCTGGTTGAACGGAACCTTCGGAGCCGGAAAGACCACCACCGCAACGGAACTCACCACCCTGCTCCCCGAGTCCCGAATCTTCGACTCCGAGTACGTCGGCTACATGCTCCGCCACGTCCTCGCCGCGGAACCGGTGCAGAACTTCCAAGACTGGCGCCCCTGGCGACAACTGGTCGTCGCCACCGCCACCCAGGTCCTCGACTACGTCGGCGGCACCCTGGTCATCCCCCAAGCGGTTCTTTCCCACGAGTACTGGCAAGAAATCCGCACCGGCCTCGACAACGCCGACATCCCCGTGCGCCACATCGTCCTACACGCCACCCGCACCGAACTCGCCCGCCGAATCGAATCCGACACCGTCGAAACCGTCGCCCGCCAATGGCGCCTGGACCACCTCGACGCCTACGAAGCCGCCCACCCCTGGCATTCCCGCGAAGCCGAAATCATCGACACCACCACCCTCACCCCCACCCAAGTAGCCACCCACATCGCCGCCGGTACGCAATCTTGACGAGTTGGTTTCCCGTCCGGAGCTAATCATCGGACAGCACGAGTTCGATCAGGTATTTGATGAGGTCATCGTCATAGAGCTCATGCTTCGCTTGCCCCTCCGCAGCGAGCGCAAATAGCGCCACGTATTGGTCGATGCGCACCGCGCACTGATTCGAGTCGGGGTCTTGCCAGACAAGTTCGTCCTCGAGGCTGTCGAGCACGGCAGGGAGCACCGCTGCAAGACGAGCGGTTGCGGCCACACTCGGGTCGTCGGACGACAGAAACCAACGACGGAGACTGTCGGAGATATCTGTGAGATCCAGCCGGTAGAATTGATAGTCCGCGCCCGTCGGGTCACGTTGCACTCGCGGCAGTCCCACTTCATCCCGCAGTTCGTTCTCGTCAGCAAATTCTGCATCGAAGGACTCGGCATGCGGAGTGTGACGGAGGGACGGATGCGGAGTTCGCCCAGCAACCGACTGGATCCAACGATCATCCAGGAGATCACGCACCGGCAGGTGTGGGCGGCCGGACAAGTGGGCGGTGATCAGTCGCAGAATTACTGCGGCCTCGACCGGATCACGCCTCAGATCCAGTCGCGCCGCACTCATGATCGGATCGCCGGTTCGCATCGTCTGCGTGATCAGCGCATCCATCGTGGTTGTGGGGAGGCGTAGCAGCGTCGCCACGTATTGAGGGTCAACCACTTTCACATCGCTCTTCATCGAAAATGCCTGTTGCACAGCGCGAACCACACGACTCTGCGGTCCTTTGACCGAAAGATCCGCGGCAAGGACGATGTAGAAATCCAACATCGGCGAGTAGTGATCAACGGCTGTCGAATATTGCAGGAGCAGCTTGTTCACCACGACGTCCTGCTGTAGTTCGATGTCGCTCTTGACTTGCAGCCCAATGAATCTCGCGTCATTGTCGGTCTGCAAGCGGACCAGCAGGTCGCAGCCCAGATCGCGCATCCCCTGGATATCGTAGACAACGTTGGAATCACGGTGAAACGTATCCAGCAACAACCGCAGCTGATGCTGAATTCGCGGCAGCAGATCGGCATCATGCTTCAAGTCGCGCAGACTTGCCGTTTGAGCGATCGGCGCCGTGCTGTACCGCAACGCGTTGGCGATCAACCGCCTACCCAAAGCAATTCGCCCGCGGCCGTCGGTGTCCTCATCCGGCTGAGTCATCGCCACTTCCGTCAGTCCAGGTTGGATAGATGAGTGAGAGTCGGGGCCGGACCCGCCCGACCGCGCCGCCTACGCCGCATCCCACAGCTGGGCCAGTTTACCGTGGCAAAGGATGCCGCCGACATCGAAGCGCGCCGCCACGGGTTGATCTCCGACGCGTTTGTGCGGCACAGATCCCGGGCCCGACATAGCGACGGCGGGCAGCACCACGCGGCAGGAAGCTGGGCTCCAGTTGCGTGGACGGGGGTGGTGGGGGCGGGTAGGGTCTCCCCATTCTGATGAGGAGATCGTGAATGAAAAGCATTGCCTTGCTGGCTATTGGGGTTGTGTTGACGCTTTCCGGGTGTAGTTCTTCGGGAGGTAAGGATGCGGGGCCGGCCAGTCCTACGTTGAATGCTCAGGTGCGGGGGTCGTCGTGCCAGAACTACCTGCCGGTGTTGAGCAAGCTGAAAGATGTCAGCCAGGAGTCGGCGAACAAGACTGCCGAGGAGACGATTTCGATGCTCCCGCAGTCCGCGCAATGGCCCTCACTCAGCGAGGTCGACCGCCAGTCCACCATCGCCGGCATCCGGGACGCCGCCGCCGGCAAGTGCTAGCGGCTGGGGTCAGCGAGCCCGGCGGTGCAGGGCTAGTTGTAGTTCGAGTAGTAGGCGGTCGGCGGGGTCGGTGAGGTCTATGCGGAGGATCTCTTCGACGCGGCGGATGCGGTAGCGCAAGGTGTTCGGGTGGACCTGGAGGGCGGTGGCGGCGTTGCGGACGTCGCCGTGTTCGCGCAGGTAGATGTCGACGCTCTCGCGCAGGCTGGCGGAATGCTTGCGGTCGTAGTCGGACAGGGCGCGCAGGCGGGGGTCGTGCAGTTCCGGGCGGGTGCCGACGAGGTCGAGGATTTCGCCGAGCAGGACGGCCGTGCGGGAGTCGGCGAGGGTGGTCACGCGGCCGCGCGGGTAGGTGGCGACGGTGCTGTCGAGCACTCGGTCGACCTCGCGCCGCGCGTCGGCGACACCGCCCAGCTCGGGCACGGGGCAGGCGATGGCCGCTCGAAGTGCCAGTGCGCGTTTGGATTCCAGTTGTTCGACGAGTTGGCGAGTCCACGCCGTGACCGCGTGCGCGGCCTTGTAGCTCGGCAGCAGCACGTAAACGCGATCGCCGAGCGTCGCAGTGACCGAGTCGTTGCGAAATGAACTGGCGCGCAACCGAAGCATGTTGCCCAACGCGGAAGGCTCGGTAGCGGGCGCGGTTTCGGTGGCGGTGAGCGCGAACCCGACAACGGCGGCCGGACCGGTCAACGGAAGATTCAGCGCCGCAGCGACAGTCGCGACATCAACCGGTCCACCGACACCGAACAACCGCTGCACCAGCAACGCTTCGGTCGACGGCGCATCCAGACTGCGCGAAATGAGCCGCGCGGCAATCGCCGAGGCCCCGCGCAGAATCTCCGCCGCGTCCGGCTTGAACTCCCGATCCCCCTGCTGCAACCAGATCGTGCCGAGCACCCGCGGCGCCCGCGCGGCCCCGTCGGCGGGATGCCGGACGCTCACCGCGAGCCTGCGTTTGATGTTCAGCTCTTCGTGTTCGGGCACATCGATGACCTCGTCGGTCTGTCGCAGCCGATCGAACACTCCCCACTTGCGCAGCACCGCCAGATATTCGCGCGGCCCCTCCCGGCCGAGGATCGACATCACCCGCATCGGGTCGGCCGCCTCGTCGGAGGCGGAATACGCCAGCACATGCGACTGCGGGTCTTCGATCGACACCATGCCACCCGCGTTCTGCGCGACGATCTGCGCCAAACCGAACAGGTCGATGTCCGCGGCAACCAGCCCACTATCAACAGCCACGTCTACGCCTTTCGGCCAACTCGACAACACACTCATCCCATCTTTGTCCTTTTAGCCCATTTCCCGCGCGTTTTTCCGGTGTTGACTTCGCCTGACCTCAGAGTTGCCACATCCAGCAGGAGGAATCATGGACGCCATCGTGTCCACACCGCGGCCGGTCAACGAGCCGGTCGGCACGTTCGCGCCCGGTAGTGCGGAACGTACACGGTTGCAGGCGAAACTGGCCGAGCTCGGCGCGACCCCGACCGAGGTGCACCACGTTATCGCGGGCGAGCACCGGCGCAGTTCGGGCAAGACGATCGAGGTCGTGCAGCCGCACCGGCACGCCGCCGTGCTCGGCACGCTGACCACCGCGAAGTCCAGCGACGTGGCGGACGCGATCAACGCCGCCACCGCCGCGGCGCCGGCCTGGCGGGCCCTGTCGTTCGAGGACCGGGCCGCGGTGTTCCTGCGCGCCGCCGACCTGCTGGCCGGCCCGTGGCGCGAAACGATCGCCGCCGCAACCATGCTCGGCCAGTCCAAGACCGCGTACCAGGCCGAGATCGACAGCCCGTGCGAGCTGGTCGACTTCTGGCGGTTCAATGTGCATTTCGCCCGGCAGATCCTGGCTGATCAGCCGATCTCCTCGCCCGGCGTGTGGAACAAGGTCGAGTACCGGCCGCTGGACGGCTTCGTCTACGCGATCACCCCGTTCAACTTCACCGCGATCGCGGGCAACCTGCCGACCGCGCCCGCGCTGATGGGCAACACGGTGGTCTGGAAGCCGGCGATGACCCAGTCGGTCGCCGCGTACTGGACGATGAAACTGCTGGAGGCGGCCGGCCTGCCGCCCGGGGTGATCAACCTGGTCAACGGCGCGGGCCCGAAGGTTTCGGACGTGGCGCTGGCGGATCGCCGCCTGGCCGGCATCCACTTCACCGGTTCCACCGCGACCTTCCAGCACCTGTGGCGCTCGGTCGCGACCAACATCAGCGACTACAACTCCTACCCGCGCCTGGTCGGCGAGACCGGCGGCAAGGACTTCGTCGTCGCGCACAGCTCGGCCGACCCGGACGTGCTGACCACCGCGCTGATCCGCGGCGCGTTCGACTACCAGGGCCAGAAGTGCTCGGCCGCCTCGCGCGCGTTCATCCCGAAGTCGGTGTGGGCCAAGATGGGTCGCGAGTTCGTCGACAAGGTGGCCACGCTGAGTTACGGCGACGTCACCGACTTCAGCCACTACGGCGGCGCGCTGATCGACAAGCGCGCGTTCGACAAGAACGCCGAGGCCATCGCCCGCGCGAAGGCGACGCCGGGCCTGTCCATCGCGGCCGGCGGTCACGCCGACGACTCGGTCGGCTACTTCGTCGACCCGACCGTGCTGCTCGGCGAGGATCCGACCGACGAGGCGTTCAGCACCGAGTACTTCGGCCCGATCCTGTCCGTGCACGTCTACGACGACTCGGCCCGCGGCGCGTTCGAGCAGACCCTGGAGCTGGTCGACAAGGGCTCGCCCTACGCGCTGACCGGCGCGATCATCGCCGACGACCGCGGCGCGATCGCCAAGGCCACCGAGGGCTTGCGCTTCGCCGCGGGCAACTTCTACATCAACGACAAGCCCACCGGCGCGGTCGTCGGCCAGCAGCCGTTCGGCGGGTCGCGCGCCTCCGGCACCAACGACAAGGCAGGCTCGGCCCAGAACCTGCTGCGCTGGACCTCCGCTCGCACGCTCAAGGAAACGTTCGTCCCGGCGACCGATCACCGCTACCCGCACCAGGAGATCTGATGGCCTTCTCCGCGCTGCTGCGCCCCGCCATGCTGGCCGCGTCCCGCTCGCCGCGCATGGAACGCACCATCACCAGGATGCCGACGACCAAGAAACTGGTCGATCGGTTCGTCGCGGGTGACTCCGCGGACCAAGCCGTCGCCGCGGTCGAGGCGCTGCTCGGTTCGGGCCGCTACGTCACCATCGACTACCTCGGTGAGGACACCACCGAGATCGAGCAGGCCCGCACCACGGTCACGCATTATCTGCACATGCTGTCCGCGCTGAGTCAGCTGGAGGTCGCGGTCGAGACGGAAGCGGTTCGGCCGCTGGAGGTTTCGCTCAAGCTGTCCGCGCTGGGCCAGTCGCTGCCGAAGGACGGGCACGCGATCGCGCTCGAGCACGCGCAGCGGATCTGCGCGGCCGCCGCCGAGGCCGGGGTCTGGGTGAACATCGACGCCGAGGACCACACGACCACCGACTCGACCCTGGGGATCGTGCGCGAACTGCGCACGGACTTCCCCAGCCTCGGCACCGTGTTGCAGGCCTACCTGCGGCGCACCGAGGGCGACTGCCGGGACCTGTCGGGTTACGGCTCGCGCATCCGGCTGTGCAAGGGCGCCTACAAGGAACCCGCGTCCGTCGCGTTCCAGGGCCGCGCGGAGGTCGACGCGTCCTACCTGCGCTGCCTGCGCGTGCTGATGCTCGGCGACGGCTATCCGATGGTCGCGACGCACGATCCGGCGCTCATCGCGGAGGCGCAGCGGTGCGTCGACACGACCCACCGCAAGGCCGACGAGTTCGAGTTCCAGATGCTGTACGGCATCCGCGACGCCGAGCAGCGCAGGCTGGTCGAGGAGCACAACCATCTGCGGGTCTACGTGCCGTACGGCGATCAGTGGTACGGCTATTTCATGCGCAGGCTGGCCGAGCGGCCGGCCAATGTGGCGTTCTTCCTGCGGTCGTTGAAGCCCGGTAGTCAGCGGTGATCGACGGCGTGTCGCATGGCGCGCCGTTCGGTTGGCCAACCACGCTGAACAATATTTGGCCAACTCGCCGATCACAGTCGCGCTGTGGTCGTATTTAGTAACCACAGCTCGAAGTGTGATCTGCGTTACGCATCGTCGCGGAGCGTGGAGGACGAAAGGAACTACATGTCCATCGCGGAGTTGCGCAGCCAAATGCTGCGCCGCAAACCCATGGGACAGGTCGAGGACGACGGGCCTGCCGATGAGCAGCTGTCCCGTTCACTCGGCCTGTGGCAGCTCACGGCGATCGGCGTCGGTGGCATCATCGGCGCCGGCATCTTCACCCTCGCCGGCGCGGTCGCGCACTCCGTCACCGGCCCGTCGGTGCTGATCTCGTTCCTGATCGCCGGTGTCGCCAGCGCGGCGGCGGCGCTCTGCTACGCGGAATTCGCCGGGATGGTGCCGAAGGCGGGGTCGGCCTACACCTACGGGTATGTCTCGCTCGGCGAGATCGCCGGCTGGTTCATCGGCTGGGATCTGCTGCTGGAGTACATCGCGGTGGCGGCGGTGGTCGCGATCGGCGTGTCCGGCTACTTCCGCTTCCTGCTCGGGCAGGTGGACATCACGCTGCCGGACTGGATGATGGGCGCGCACGGCACCGGCGACGGCCACGTGGTGGACGTTTTCGCGATGCTGTTCTGTCTCGGCACGGCCTGGCTGCTCTCCCGCGGCATCAAGAGCGTCGGCCGGTTCGAGACCATCGCGGTCGGCATCAAGGTGGCCTTGGTCGTGCTGATCGTGGTGCTCGGTGTATTCCACATCGACAGCTCGAACTACACGCCGTACTTCCCGTTCGGTCAGGGCGCGGTGTGGACCGGCGCGGCCACCGTGTTCTTCGCGGTGTTCGGGTACGACGCGATGAGCACGGCCGCCGAGGAATCGACGGACGGCAAGAAGCATCTGCCGAAGGCCATCCTCTACTCGCTGGGCATCGCGATGGTGCTGTACGTGCTGGCCACGCTGGTGCTGACCGGCATGCAGAAGTACACCGAGATCAGCCCGACCAGCGGGTTCTCCACCGCGTTCGAGTCGGTCGGCATGCCGGGCATCGCGAACATCATCGCGATCGGCGCGATCGTCGGCATCGTCACCGTGGTGCTGACCTTCATGCTCGGCGTCACCCGCGTCTGGTACGCGATGAGCCGCGACGGGCTGCTGCCGGAGTGGTTCGCCAAGACGCATCCGGTGCGCAAGGTGCCGACCCGGGTGACCTGGATCGTCGGCATCGGCGCGGCGGTGATGGCCGGCCTGCTGGACATCACCATCGTCGCCGAGCTGACCAACATCGGCATTCTGATGGCCTTCATCGTGGTGTCGGTGGCCGTGATCGTGTTGCGGCGCACCAGGCCGGATGAACCGCGCGAGTTCAAGCTGCCGTTCATGCCGCTGGTTCCGCTGATCGGCATCGGCTTCTCGCTGTACCTCATCTGGTCGCTGCCGTGGCAGACCTGGGTGCGGTTCGCGGTCTGGCTGGTCGTCGGGCTCGCGGTGTACTTCCTGTACTCGCGCACGCATTCCAAGCTGGAGCGCACGGGTACGGCGGACACCGCCAAGCTCGGCTGAGAGAGAACTCCGAGGGGCACTGACGCCAGTCTCTCGGGCCGGTTGGGTGGGTTGGCCTTCGGGCCACCCACCCAGCCTTATTTTCCGGGCGGAACTGATGCTCGGCTGGCATCAGTCGATATCGAAAGAGTGTTGGACAGGCATCAGTCCAGCGTTTTAGCCTTCTGGCAGTCGCACGGCAAGTGAGCCAAGCCACATTCGCCGGTGGACCCAGGAGGACACATGACCCGGATTCTGATCACCGGCGCGGGCGGTGGGATCGGCACGCTGATGCGGCCGCGACTACACCGCGCGGACCGCATTCTGCGCTTGCTCGACGTGACCGAACTCCCCGCTCCCGCAACGGATGAGCGGGTCGAGATCGTCACCGGATCGCTCACCGACGCCGGCACCATGGCGGCCGCCTGCCGGGATGTCGATGCGATCATCCATCTCGGCGGGATCAGCCGCGAGGACAGCTGGGAGCGGGTGCTCGCGGCGAATGTCGATGGGACACATACCGTTCTGGAAGCCGCACGACAGGCGGGCATCTCCCGAGTCGTGCTGGCGTCGAGCAATCACGCGGTGGGATACCGGACGGTCGGCGAGGCCGGACCGGATGGCATTGCGGGAGAAGCTCCTTCGCGGCCGGACACCTATTACGGGTTCAGCAAGGCGGCGATCGAAGCGCTGGGCAGTCTGTATCACTCGCGGTTCGGCATGGACGTGATCTGCATTCGGATAGGGTCGTGCTTCGAGCGGCCGAATGATGTTCGGGGACTGTCGATGTGGCTCTCGCCCGCGGACGGTGCGCGACTGTTCGAGGCCTGCCTGACCGCGGAACGCCCTGGCTTCCGGGTGATGTGGGGCGTGTCGAAGAATACCCGCGCGGTGGTGTCGCTGCGGGAGGCCGAGGAACTCGGTTATCGCAGTCTCGACGATGCCGAGAAATTCGCCGCGGAGATCCCCGGCGGCGCGGCGCCGACGTTTATCGGCGGCGCATTCCTCGATACCCCGCTGGGTACACCGAATCCCCTCTGACGCAACTCGAAACGCATAGCGCGATACCGAGTTCGCATCACGCTTTCCCGCTATACCGCCTGTTCAGCATGTGACGCTGAGGGCACTTGCTCGACCGCGAAAGAAGCGCAGCACAATGCCAGATAAATCCTCGGTGCAGGCCCGGAAATCGGCCCTCGGCACCAATGTTCATTTCCTCTATTTCTTCGGCGCGCTCGGCGGCATCCTGTTCGGCTACGACCTCGGGGTCATTTCCGGCGTGCTGCTGTTCATCAAGGACGCCTGGGAGCTGACCTCGGTGACCAAGGGCGTGATCGGCGGCTGCCTGGCCGCCGGTGCGATCATCGGCGCGGCCATCGCGGGCCGGATCACCGATCGGCTCGGCCGGCGGCGGACCATCATGATCGCCGCGGTGGTGTTCGGTATCGGCGCGCTGGGCTGCGCGGTGGCCCCGAACGTGACCGTGCTGGTCATCGCCCGGTTCGTCACCGGGATCGCGGTGGGTTGCTCCTCCGCGACGGTGCCCACCTATCTCTCGGAACTGGCGCCGACCAGGGCGCGTGGGGCGTTGTCGACGTTGAACCAGTTGATGATCGTGTCCGGCATCCTGATCGCCTACATCGTCGACTGGGCGTTGTCCGGATCCGGCAACTGGCGCTTGATGTTCGGTGTCGCCGCGATTCCCGCGGTGGTGCTGTTCCTCGGTCTCACGGTGCTGCCGGAGACGCCGCGCTGGCTGGTGAAGGCGGGCCGCGAAGACGAGGCGCGGGCCGTGCTCGCGGGCACTCATCGGGCCGATGAGATCGATTCCGAGCTGAACAACATTCGCACGGTGAACCAGCTGGATGTGCAGCAGAAGGGTCGCCTGCGCGATCTGTGGGCCCCGTGGGCGCGGCCCGCGTTGATCGTCGCCCTGATTCTCGCTGTCGGCCAGCAGTTCTCCGGCGTGAACGCGGTAAACCTTTACGCGCCAACGATGTTCACCGACCTCGGGTTCGGCAATTCGACCTCGCTGCTGGCGGCCATCGTGCTGGGCGTGGTCAAGGTGGCGTTCACCGCGTGGGTGATCTTCGTGGTCGATCGGTGGGGACGCAAACCGCTGTTGCTGCTCGGGAACGTCTGTATGGCGTTGTCGCTGTTCCTGCTCGGCGTCATCGTGCTCACCGTGGACAACCACACGGTGACCGGGCTGACCACGCTGATCCTGCTCAATGTCTACCTGGCCGGTTACGAACTCGGCTGGGGTGCGGTGGTCTGGGTGATGATGGCCGAGGTGTTCCCGCTGCGGGTGCGTGGCGTGGGCATGGGTGTCGGCAGCGTGGTGCTCTGGAGTTCGACGTTCGCCATCACGTTCCTGTTCCCGGTGATGAACGACCATCTGGGACTGGCCAAGTCGGCCTGGTGCTTCGCCGGGGTCAGCGTGGTGCTGTTCGTGCTGGTGCAGCGGTTCGTGCCGGAAACCAACGGCCGCAGCCTGGAGCAGATCGAGCTGGATCTGCGGGCCCGGGTCGGCGGGCACGCGGTGGAGCAGGCGTGAATCGGAGGTCCGAGGCCGAGATGCGCTGTGTCGTCTATGTATCGAACGCCGACAGCCGCGAGATCTCGGTGCTGGCGCTCGACTCCACCGGTGTGCTGACACCGGTGGGGTCGGTGCCGGTGGACGGGGCGGTGATGCCGTTGGCGGTCAGTCCGGATCGCCGGTTTCTCTACGCCGGATTGCGTTCGGAGCCGTTCTCGGTCACGGCTTTTGCCATCGATCCGGCGAGCGGCCGGCCGGCGGTGTTGTCCACGACTCCCCTCCCGGACAACATGGCGTACCTGGCCACCGATCGGGCGGGCCGGTTCCTGTTCAGCGCTTCCTACGGCGGCAACAAGATCGCGGTCAATCCGATCTCGTGGAACGGCACCGTCGGGGCGCAACCGGTTGCGGTCATCGGCACTGCGCCGCATGCCCATTCGATCGTCGCCGATCCGTTGAACCATCATGTGTTCGCCGCCGTGCTGGGTGGCGACCACCTCTTGCAGTACCGGTTCGACGCGACCTCCGGCAGGCTGATGCCCAATCGACCCGCGGCGGTCGGCACCGAACTCGGTGCGGGACCGCGGCATATCGTCTTCCATCCGAGTGGCCGCGTCGCCTTCGTGACGAACGAGCTGGATGGAACGGTCGGTACCTACCTGTTCGATCCGGTCACCGGCACGCTCACTCCGATGTCCTCGATTTCTGTACTGCCGGAAGACTTTTCCGGCAGCCCATGGACCTCCGACGTGCACGTCACGCCGGACGGACGCTATCTCTATGTGTCCGAACGGACTTCGGACACCCTCGTCGGATTCCGCGTCGACGGCATGCCCGGCGCGCTCGAACTGCTCGGGCACACTGCCACCGAGTCCCAGCCGCGCGGCTTCGCCATCGACCCGCACGGTCGCTTCCTGGTGGCCGCGGGTCAGAAGTCCAACGCGATCACGAGCTACGCCATAAACCCGGCAACGGGTGCGCTCACGCCCCTGCATCGCGTCCCTGTCGGCCGCAACCCCAACTGGGTCGAGATCATCGACCTGCCGAGCGCATGACCCGCCGCATCGACGACCGCGCAACTCGCCCGTGGCTGCTGGATCAGCCGCATCTTCGCGCCGCGGCGGGCAGGCTGGCAGCCATGATCTCTCTCGAGCAGGTTCGCGGGTTCGTCATGGTCGCCGACGAGGGCAGCTTCCGCCGGGCGGCGGAGCGGCTTCGGATGACCCAGCCGCCGCTGAGCAGGCAGGTCCAGAAGCTGGAACGCGATATCGGGGTGGAGCTGTTCGACCGCAGCCAGCGGCAGGCGCAGCTGACCCCGGCCGGCGAGGTGTTCCTGATCGAGGCGCGCAGGCTGCTCGCGCTGGCCGAGGGCGCGCCGGGGACCGCGCGGCTGGTCGCGGCGGGCGGGGCGGGCACGGTGCGGATCGGGTTCACCGCGGCGTCCGGGTTCGGGTTCCTCGGCCGGTTCCTCAACCACATCGAGCAGGGGTTGCCCGGCGTCGAGGTGGTGCTGCGCGAGATGGTCAGTTCGGATCAGTTCGAGAACCTGCGCAGCGGCAAGCTGGACCTGGCATTGGCCCGGCCGCCGTTCGATCGCACCGAATTCGATTGCGAGCTGGTGCATTCCGAGCGGCTCATGCTCGCGCTGCCCGACGGGCACGCACTCGCCGGCGACGGGCCGATCGCGGCCGAGGAACTGGGCGGCGAGACGCTGCTGGTGTACGCGCCCGGTCCGGCCCGGTATTTCGCCGATCTGGTCGCGGGAATCCTTGCGGCCGTGCCCTATACGTCAACGCACGAGCTGACCCAGGTGCACACCATGCTCGCGCTGGTCGCGGCGGGTCGCGGGCTGGCGCTGGTGCCGGAGACGGCCAGCCATCTGCACCCCGACGGCGTGCGGTTCCGGCCGCTGGACGGCGTCGAGGATCCGGTTGTCCTGTACGCGGTGTGGCGGCGCAACTGCGCGAACCCGGCGTTGCCGCGGGTCGTGCGGTTGCTCGACTCGCTACCACCTGCTCATTGAAAGGAAAGCTATGTCGCATCTATCCGCTGAGGAATTAGGCCCCGCGCTGGGCAAGGGGCTGTTGTCGTTCCCGGTCACGCACTTCGACGCCGGCCTCGCGTTCGACGAGGCCGCATACCGCAAGCACATCGCCTGGCTGGCGCAATACGACGTCGCCGGGTTGTTCGCGGCCGGTGGGACCGGCGAGGGGTTCTCGCTGACGCCGTCGGAGATCGATCAGGTGGTGCGCGCGGCGGTCTCCGAGACCGGCGGGCGGGTGCCGGTCATCGCGCCGGCCACGGCCGGGACCGCGGCCGCGGTCGAGCAGGCTCGGGCAGCCGAAGCCGCTGGGGCCGAGGGCATTCTGCTGCTGCCGCCGTATCTGACCGAGGCGGGCCCGGAAGGGCTGATCGAACACGTCGCCATGATCTGCGCGGCCACGTCGCTCGGCGTCATCTTCTACAGCCGCGCCAACGCCACCTGCAACGACGTGACCCTGGCCCGGATGGCCGAAAGGTGCCCGAACCTGGTCGGTTTCAAGGACGGCGTCGGCAATATCGAGACCATGACCCGGATCTACGCCAGGCTCGGCGACCGGCTCACCTACATCGGCGGGCTGCCGACCGCGGAGACCTTCGCCCTCCCGTACACCGAAATGGGTGTCACCACTTACTCTTCCGCGATCTTCAACTTCCTGCCCGAATTCGCCCTCGCGTTCTATCGCGCGGTGCAGGCGCGGGACCGGGACACCGTCTACCGGCACCTGCGCGAGTTCGTCATCCCCTACCTCGACATTCGCGACCGGCGGCCCGGTTACGCGGTGTCCATCATCAAGGCCGGATTGACCGCGATCGGCCGTCCCGCCGGGCCGGTACGGCCGCCGTTGACAAACCTGACCGACGACGAGCGCGCCGAACTCGGGACGCTGATCGCGACCGTCACCGGCGCGGACGCGGCATGAGCGGCGCGGCAACCCTGGACCGCATCACCGAGGTCGGCCTCTCCTCGGTCGCGCTGCCGCTGCCGACCGGGATCAGCGACGCCAAGGTGCTGACCGGCCGGCAGCAGCCGATGACCGAGGTGGCGGTGCTGTTCGCGGAGATCACCACCGCGTCCGGGCTGGCCGGCCTCGGCATCAGCTACTCGAAACGGGCCGGCGGCCCTGGGCAATTCGCGCACGCACGGGAGCTGTCCCCGGTGCTGCTCGGCGAGGATCCCAGTGACATCGCCAAGATCTGGGACAAGCTCATGTGGGCGGGCGCGTCGGTGGGGCGCAGCGGGCTCGCGGTGCAGGCGATCGCGGCGTTCGATGTCGCGCTGTGGGATCTCAAGGCCAAGCGCGCCGGGTTGCCGTTGGCGAAACTGCTTGGTGCGCATCGGGATTCGGTGCGCTGCTACAACACCTCCGGCGGATTCCTGCACGCGCCGATCGAGGAGGTGCTCGACCGGGCGGCGGAGTCCCTCGAACACGGGATCGGCGGCATCAAACTCAAAGTGGGACATCCGGACAGCGCCGTCGACCTGGCCCGGGTCACGGCGGTGCGGGAAAAACTCGGCGACCGAGTGCCGTTGATGGTCGACGCGAATCAGCAGTGGGACCGGGCCACCGCGCGCCGGATGTGCCGGGCGTTCGAGCCGTTCGGGTTGGTGTGGATCGAAGAGCCCTTGGACGCTTACGATTTCGACGGTCACGCCCGGCTCGCGGCGACATTCGATACCCCGATCGCGACCGGGGAGATGCTGACCAGCGTGGCCGAGCACACCCAGCTCATCCGTGCGAGCGGGGCCGATATCGTGCAGCCCGACGCGCCGCGGATCGGCGGCATCACCCAGTTCCTGAAGGTGATGGCCCTGGCCGACAGCGAAAACCTGCAACTGGCCCCACATTTCGTGATGGAGGTGCACGTCCACCTCGCCGCCGCCTACGCCCGGGAACCGTGGGTCGAGCACTTCGAATGGTTCGACCCGCTGTTCGACGAGCGGCTCGAGCTGGCCGACGGACGGATGCACCTGTCGGCGCGTCCCGGCCTCGGCGTCACCCTCAGCGACCGCGCGCGAGCCTGGACCGTCGCCGAATACTCCGCCCGCGCCTGACCTTTCGGAGGAAGCATGGATACCGACCCGAACGACCTGGCCCGCATCATCGACGCGGCAGCCGAGTCCGCCACCCGACTGGCCGAATCCACACCGGCAGAGCGTGCCCAGTGGCTCACACGCGCCGCGGATGCGATCGACGCCGCGGCCGACGAACTGGTGCCAATCGCCGCCGAGGAAACACAACTCCCGGAAAGCCCGCGGCTGCGGGGTGAATTGGCGCGCACCACCTTTCAGCTGCGCCTGTTCGCCGAGGTGCTGGCCGACGGCGAGTTCCTGCGTGCCACCGTCGACCACGCCGACCCGCAATGGCCGATGGGGCCGCGGCCGGATATCCGCCGCAGCGTTGTCCCGATCGGTCCGACGCTGGTGTTCGCCGCGAGCAACTTTCCGTTCGCGTTCAGCGTCGCCGGCGGTGACACCGCCTCCGCGCTGGCCGCGGGCTGCCCGGTCGTGCTCAAGGCGCACTCCGGGCATCCGCGATTGTCGGCGCGCACCGGAGTCATCGTGCGGGACGCTCTGATCGAAGCGGGCGCGCCCGCCGGAATCTTCGCGGTCATCCACGGTATCGACGCGGGTACGGCCGCGCTGCAGCACCCAGCCATGGCCGCCGCGGCCTTCACCGGGTCGGTGCCCGGCGGGCGTGCGCTGTTCGATATCGCGAACTCGCGGCCGCGGCCGATCCCGTTCTACGGCGAGCTGGGCAGCGTCAATCCGGTGGTGGTCCTGCCGGAGGCCGTTCGAGCGCGCAGTCGCCAGATCGTGGCGGGCTTCGTCGGCTCGTTCACGCTCGGTGCCGGGCAGTTCTGCACCAAACCCGGACTGTTGTTGCTGCCCACCGGACATGGCCTCACCGACGCACTCCGCACAGCCGTTCGCGAGGCTCCCGGGCAGCAGCTGCTCAACGACCGCATCGCCGACGGCTTCCGCAGCCGCGTCACGAGCCTGCGCGAACATCCTTCCGTAACACCGCTTTCACTGCCAGACATCCAAGACGACCTGCTCGCACCGACCCTGCTGAAGATCTCCGCCGCCGATTTCCTGGCCGGCGAGGAATTACTGCGCACCGAATGCTTCGGTCCCGCGGCGCTTGTAGTCGAGTACGCGAATACAACCGAGCTGAACGCGCTGCTCGGCGAACTCGAACCTGGTCTCACCGCAACGGTTTTCGCGGAAGACAGCGAGATAGAAGACGTCCGCCCACTGCTGCCCGCGCTCACCTCCCTGGCCGGACGGCTCATCTGGAACGAATGGCCCACCGGCGTCACCGTCACCTGGGCTCAGCAACACGGCGGCCCCTACCCCGCCACCACCGCCCCCACCACGACCTCGGTGGGCACCGCCGCGATCGATCGCTTCCTGCGCCCCGTCGCCTGGCAAGGCTTCCCCGACAGTCTGCTCCCACCCGCCCTCCGCGAAGACAACCCGTGGCAGCTCCCCCGCCGCATCGACGGAAAGCGCGACTGACCATGTCCTCTGTCATCACCGATGTCCGCCTCACCCCGATCCTCATCGCGGACGCACCGCTGCTCAATGTCGGTGGCTTACACCAGCCCTACACGCCGCGCCTGATCGTCGAAGTCGAAACCGACAGCGGCGCCCTCGGTCTCGGCGAAACCTACGGCGACCACCAATACCTCACCCGCGCAACCGAACTCGCGCCGAAGCTGATCGGCATGCCGGTCACGGCGATCAACGCGATCCGACTACTCGACGCCGGCGATACCCGCCTACTCGAGGACAACCCGGTCGCCGGCGGCCTGCGCGGCACCCTGACCACCGACAAGGTCCGGCTCAGCGTCATCTCCGCCTTCGAGACCGCGGCCCTCGACGCACACGGCCGCGAACTCGGCCTGCCCGTGCACGCCCTGCTCGGCGGCAAGGTGCGCGACCGGGTCGACTACTCCGGCTACCTCTTCTACAAGTGGGCCGAACACCCGACCCCGGACGCCCCGACCGACGAATGGGGCGCGGCCCTCGACCCGGACGGCGTCGTCCGACTGGCCGAAAAGTTCAGCGCGCACGGCGGATTCCGCTCGTTCAAGCTGAAGGGCGGTGTCTTCCCACCGGAGGAAGAGGTCGCCGCCATCACCGCGCTGGCCAAGGCGTTCCCCGACCATCCACTCCGCTTGGACCCCAACGGCGGCTGGTCACCGGCCACCGCCAACACCGTCGCCGAACAACTCACCGGCATCGTGGAATACCTCGAAGACCCGACCGCCCGCCTCGACGACATGGCCGAACTGCACCGCCGCACCGGAATGCCCTTGGCCACCAACATGATCGTGACCGCCGTCGACGAAATCCGCCCCGCCTTCGACGCCAACGCCGTCCAGGTCGTGCTGTCGGATCACCATTTCTGGGGCGGCCTGCACGCCACCCGTGACCTCGCCGCGGTCTGCCACGCCTACGGCAAGGGCATCTCCATGCACTCCAACACCCACCTCGGCATCAGCCTCGCCGCGATGACCCACGTCGCCGCCACCGTCGCGCACCTCGACTACGCCTGCGACACCCACTATCCCTGGCAGGCCGAGGACGTCATCACCACGCCGTTCACCTTCACCGACGGCTCGATCGAGGTCACCGACACCCCCGGCCTCGGCATCGACCTCGACCGGGACGCGCTGGCCCGGCTGCACGAGCGCTGGCAGCGCCTGCCCGCGCTGCGCGATCGCGACGACGTCGCGGCCATGCGCGCCGCCGATCCGCAATACCGCCCACCCAGTTCGCCCAAATATTGAACTCCTTGTGATCCGCATCCGTATCGATTGCGAAATGGTCGTACGACTATCTACTGTCGGGTCTTCGGCCCGACGGTTCAGTCGGGCTGGTCACGCAGCGCTGTGTGGCCGAGAGGAGCGGTGCAGATGGATCTCCAGGACGTCGTATCGGCGGGCGTACTCGAGCAGCGGGAGTTGCTGGAGCAAGGAGTCCTCTCTGCCCAGGAATTGGTCGCCGCCACGCTGACCGGCATCGACGCGGCCAAGGATCTGAACGCGTTCACCCAGATCCGGCACGAGCAGGCCCGGGCCGAGGCGATCGAGCGCGACCGCGAGCGCGCCGCGGGCAACGCCGGCCCGCTGCACGGCGTCCCGATCGCGATCAAGGACGAGATCGACGTCGCCGGGCTGGTGACCACCTTCGGCACCCGGGCCAACTCGACCCCGGCCAAGGCCGACGCCGAGGTCGTGCGCCGGTTGCGGGCCGCGGGCGCGGTGATCGTCGGCAAGACCACGATGCCGGAATTCGGGCAGTGGCCGTTCACCGAGTCGAGCACCTATGGCGTGACCCGCAATCCGTGGGATCGGAACCGGACGACCGGCGGCTCCAGCGGCGGTTCGGCCGCGGCGGTCGCGGCCGGCCTGGTCCCGGTGGCGATCGGCAGCGACGGCGGCGGCTCGATCCGGATCCCCTCGGCCTGCTGTGGGCTGTTCGGCCTCAAGCCGCAGCGCGGGCGGGTGCCCGTCGCGCCGTTCGAGCATCTGTGGTGGTCGCTCGGCGTCACCGGGCCGCTGACCCGCGGCGTGCTGGACTCCGCCATCGTCTACGACGTGATCCGCGGCAACGCCCCCGGCGACCGATTCACCGCGCCGGACCCGGTGATGTCCTTCGAGCAGGCCGCGCGGCAAGCCGGTACACCCCTGCGGATCGGCTACAGCACGAAATCGCCATCCGCCCTGGCGAAGCCGGATCCCGAGCACGTCCGCGCGGTGCATGACACCGCGAAACTACTTGCCGACCTGGGTCATTCGGTGTTCGAGGTGGACCCGCACTACCCGGAGTCGTTGCAAGCCTTCTTCCCGCAGTTCTTCGGCGGCGTGCGGGACGAAGCCGAGCACGTCGAGCATCCGGAGCGTCTCGAACGCCGCACCCGGCAGACCATCGCGATGGGCACGTGGGCTCGCCGTCCGGTCGTCGAATGGGCGATCCGGCAGGGAGAAGCCCTGGCGCACAAGGTCGATCGGGTCTTCGCCGACTGCGACCTGCTGCTCACCCCCACCCTCGCGGGCCGTCCGCCGCGCATCGGCGCGCTCGACGGCGCAAGCACCGTCCGCGCCCAGATCAGATCCATTCCACTGGTCGCCTACACGACGCTGTGGAACGTGACCGGTCACCCGGCGGCCTCGCTGCCCGCGGGCATCGCCGCGGACGGGCTGCCGCTGGCGGTTCAGCTGGTCGGGCCGAGCAACGGCGAGACGACCATCCTCACCGTCGCCGCGCAGCTCGAACAGGCGCGGCCGCATGCTCGTCCGGCAGGCTGAAAACCGGTTCGGCGGATAGGGTGACGAGGTGACCGAATTGGGTGATATCGCACCTGCTTTCGTCGACCTCGCACGCACCATCGTCTGGTGCACGGTGTCCACGACCCACCCAGTCGGACGACCGCACGAATAATATTCATAACAAAGGTGATTTCTACGAACAAGATTCTGTACGGTCGAGGGATGCGTAAGAATGATTCACCCGGCGGCTCGACCACGCCGGTGCCGCCGATCCATCCACCGGCCGGGGTGCCGATCGATGATATCGACCGGATTCTGCTCGACCAGCTCGCGCGCGACGGCCGAATGACGAACAACGCGCTCGCGGCCGCGGCGGGCATCGCGCCGTCCACCTGCCTCGGGCGGGTGCGGGCGCTGGTGGAACGCGGCGTCATTCGCGGCTTCCACGCCGACATCGATCCGGCCGCGCTCGGGCGCAGCCTGCAAGCCATGATCGCGGTGCGGCTGCGGGCCAGCGCCCGCCAGCATCTGGCCGAGTTCGGCGAGCAGATGTCGGAGTTCGAGGAGGTGCTCAACGTGTACTTCATCGCGGGCGCCGACGACTACCTGATCCACGTCGCCACCTCGCACACCGACGAGCTGCGCCGGTTCGTGCTGAACAACCTGAGCGAGCATCCGGCGGTCGCCTCGACCGAGACGATCCTGATCTTCGAGCACATGCGGCCGCGGACGAATCCCACGGCATGACAAAGGCGGCCGACCCGGAGGCCGGCCGCCCTTGCGAAACGTGTTACGCGGCCAGGCTTTCGGCGGCGTAACCGTGTGCGGCCGCGACGGATGCGGACAGCAGCACACCACCATGCGTACTGAGACCGCTCGCCAGGCCCTGATCCATCGCCACCGCCTCGCGCCAGCCGTGCTCGGCCAGCGAGACCACGTACGGCAGTGTGGCATTGGTGAGCGCGACGGTCGAGGTGTAGGGCACCGCGCCGGGCATGTTGGCGACGCAGTAGAACACCGACTCGTGCACCCGGTAGGTCGGGTCGGCGTGCGTGGTCGGGTGCGAATCGGCGAAGCAGCCGCCCTGATCGATGGCGATGTCGACCAGCACCGAGCCCGGCTTCATCTGCGCGACCAGGTCATTGGAGACCAGCGTGGGCGCCTTCGCGCCGGGGACCAGCACCGCGCCGATCACCAGATCGGCTTCGCGGACGGCCTTCTCGACCTCGAGCCGGTTGGACATGATGGTCCGGACCTGGCCCTTGTACTGCGCATCGATCTCGCGCAGCCGGGCGATGTTCAGGTCGAGGACGGTGACCTCGGCGCGCATGCCGTGCGCGATGGCGATCGAGTTGCCGCCCGCGACGCCCGCGCCGATCACGACCACGTTGGCCGGCGGGGTGCCGGGCACGCCGCCCATCAGCACGCCGCGGCCGCCGCCGTTACGCATCAGGTGGTAGGCACCGGCCTGCGGGGCCAGCCGGCCCGCGACCTCGCTCATCGGGGCCAGCAGCGGCAACGAGCCGTCGCGACCGGTGACCGTCTCGTAGGCGATCGAGGTGATGCCGGAGCTCAGCAGCGCGTCCGTGCACTCCTTGGAGGCCGCGAGGTGCAGGTAGGTGAACAGCACCTGACCTTCACGCATGCGTGAATACTCCTCGGCGACCGGCTCTTTCACCTTGAGCACCAGGTCGGCGGTGGCCCAGACCTCGTCGGCGGAGTTCAGCACCCGCGCGCCTGCCACGGTGTATGCCTCGTCCTCGAACGCCGAGCCACGACCGGCACCGGTCTCGATGTACACCTCGTGCCCGCGGGAAGCGAGCTCGTGCACACCGGCCGGGGTAATCGCGACCCGATACTCGTGGTTCTTGACCTCGCGGGGGACCCCGATCTTCACCTGCGCTCCTGAATGTCGATGGATGTTGATAGCTGAATGTTCATAGCTGGTCCGCATAATCTAGACCGTTCTGCCTCAAATTATGAATATCCTGCAAGATCAGGTCTAGATCTTTGAAGATAATTCTCAGATTGCCGGTCAAGGCTGTTGAATCCTCAGATCTGACGCGGCATGAGTCTCCCAGCCCGCAGGATGTTCGGCCCCGAGGCGCCCAGGCGAAGGGCGGCGCGCGGTTGCGGGCAACCGACCCCACAGTCGGTAAGCCGTTGATCTTGCCTAAGATACAACTTGTGTCTAAGACGTATTCATCAGCTGAGCAGGCCTATCGCGAGGTCAAGGAACGCATCCTGACCGGCACGTTATCCGGTGGCGAGCTGATCAGCGAGGGCGAGATCGCCGCCGACCTGGGCACGTCGCGGACGCCGGTGCGCGAGGCGTTCCTGCGACTGGAGACCGAAGGGTGGATGAAGCTCTACCCGAAGCGCGGCGCACTGGTGGTGCCGATTCCGCCGGACGAGGCCGAGCACGTCGCTTACGCCCGCTATGTCGTCGAGGCGGCCGCGGTGCGCGCGCTGGCATCGACCGATCGCACGGCGCTGGCCTCGATGCTCGGTTCCTCGCTCGACCGGCAGCGCGAGTTGGCCGCGGCCGGCGACCTCGACCAGTTCGCCTTGGTGGACACCGACTTCCATCGCTCGTATGTGATCGCGGCGGGCAACCCGCTGCTGGCGAGCTTCTACGACTCGTTGCGCGAGCGGCAGCGGCGGATGAACAGCGTCGCGCTGCGCCGCGGGCCGATCGACATCGACCGGATCATCGAGCAGCACGCGCACCTGGCCGGGCTGATCGAGGCCGGCGAGGTGGAGCAGTTCGCCACCGCGCTGGCCGAGCACCTGTCCGGCGTGCACCAGCTGGAACTACGGGGGCTGCGATGACGACGCTGACCACCGCGGTCCGGCCCGCACCCACCCGGGTCACGTCGAAGGCGTGGTGGGGCGTCGCCGCGACGATGTTCGCGATCGCCTGGGGCGGAAACGAATTCACGCCGCTGCTGGTGATGTACAAGAACCACGGCCTGCCCTCGACCACCGTGGATCTGCTGCTGTTCTACTACGTGCTCGGCCTCGTGCCCGCGCTACTGATCGGCGGGCCGCTCTCGGATCGGTACGGGCGGCGCGCGCTGTTGCGGCCGGCGCCGCTGATCAGCGCGGCGGGCTCGCTGCTGCTGGCGTTCGGGTCGGCGTCGGTGCCGGTGCTGTCCGCCGGCCGGGTGCTGTGCGGGATCGCGCTCGGCTTGGCGATGGCGGTGGGCAGCAGCTGGCTGAAGGAGCTCGCGCAGCCGCCGTTCGGGCCCGCGTCACCGGGTGGCACCGGGGCGCGGCGCTCGGCGATGAGCCTCACCGGCGGGTTCGCGGTCGGCGCGGGACTCGCCGGAGTGCTGGCGCAGTGGGCGCCGTGGCCGAACGCGCTCGCCTATCTGATCAGTGTGACGCTGTGCCTGGTGGCTGCGCTGTGGGTGGCGCGAGCGCCGGAAACGGTGCTCCCCCAGCGGAATCCGGGGCGGCTGATCGCTGACCTGAAGGTGCCTGCCGCCGGGCACCGCCGATTCCTTTGCGTGGCACTGCCGGTCGCGCTGTGGTTGTTCACCTCCGCCGGAACGGCTTACGCGATCATGCCGGCGTTGATGGCGCCGCACATCCACGGCGCGCCGATCGCGTTCTCGGCGCTGGTCGGTGTCATCACGCTCAGTTGCGGTTTCGCGATCCAGTCGGTGGCGCGGCGGATCGACAGGCCGGGCACCGCTCGCGCGGCCGTCGTCTCGCTGGCGTGCGTCACCACCGGAATGGTCGCTGCCGCTTGGGCTTCCGGCGCGCTCACGCTTTGGACAACCCTGCTCACCGCCGTCGTACTCGGCGCGGGATACGGCATCGGACTCGTCGCCGGACTCCAGGAGATCGAGCGGATCGCCCGTCCGAACGATCTGGCCGGGCTGACCGCGGTGTTCTACTCGGTGAGCTACCTCGGCTTCGGCGTGCCCGCCCTGCTGTCGTTCCTGAATCAGCAGTTCGGCTTCGGTTACCCCGCGATGTTCGCCGTCGCCGCGGTCGTCGCGGCGGGCAGCTTGGGGCTCGTGGCCCGCAACTATCGGACCTGAGCGCCCCGCGCAAAATCGGTGGCGACCATTGAGCCGGCGTTGCTACCGTTGCTGCCGCGCTGATAGCAGCGCCCGAGCGATCGGTTTACCGGGCCGACGGCCCAGAATTGAGCGTCTATGCCCCGGACTGCGCCGAGCGCGCCTCACCGCGTCGAGTCGAACCGCATCGGTTCGCGCACGCCCGCACAGCCAACCGCCGCTCAATAGCTTCGAGGCGCGCTCGGCCTGCTCCTGCTGTCATCAAGTCCTCAGCAAAAGGAGTAATCCGGGTGTCAGACAACACCTCTCACGGTCCGAGCGCATCGCTGCGCACCGACACCTTCACCTGCGTGCGCTGCGGCCTCGTCGTCGCCACGCTCGCCCCCGACAACAGCTGGCGCAATCACTGCCCGAGCTGCCTGAACTCGCGGCACACCCACGACCACGTCGAGGGCGGTACCTCCGAGTGCCGGGCCAGGATGGCGCCGCTGTCGATCGCCGTGCTGCGCACCGGCGAATGGGCCGTCGTGCATCGGTGCACCCGCTGCCACGAGCTGGCGCTGCACCCCGTGTGCGGCGACGACAACCAGCTCATCCTGATGCGCATGGCGGTCCGCCCACTCGCCGAACCGCCGTTCCCGCTCGAAGTATTCGGCGATTTGTAGGGGGTGCGCCATGCCACGCAGAAAACCGGCGGGTCATCGCCCGCAACGCGCCAAGGACGTATTGCACGGCCGCACAGGCGAATCCGGCGACGCGTTCCGCTGCCTCGGCTGCCGGATGGACGTGCCGCTCGCCGCACCGGGCACCGCCCACCGCAACCACTGCCCGCACTGCCTGACCAGCCGCCACGTGGACCGGCGCGTCCCCGGCGACCGGGCCGAGCCGTGCAAGGGACGGATGGACGCGGTGAGCATGTCCGCCCGCGACAACGGCGAATGGCAACTCGTCCACCAGTGCCTGGCCTGCGGTGCGGTCAAGGCGAACCGCATAGCCGGCGACGACAACGCCCTGGCCCTCATGCGAATAGCGTTGCGCCCGTTGGCCGATCCCCAGATCGGTCACCGCGCGCTGCTGGCGCTGTGAGGTCGTCCGGTGCCTATCGCGCGAGCGATAGGCACCGGAACAGCAGCGATGCTATGGGTTTCAGGAAACGTCTTTTTGAACTGGACGCGTGTTTCTTGAAGGCGCAGCACACGCCGTATACGTTGGCGGCGCAACCGACTCCATGCCGCCTCGCTCTTCGCATTCGCGTTCCAACAGCACAACTCCCGACTGATCTCTGGCACCAATACATGTCTTCTCCGGAGCGGTGATGCCGACGTCGGGGCGGGCGTCCCCCGATTCCATAGGTGACAGGCAGCACGCTGATCGCGCACACGGCCGCAGCAACGACACGGACGAGGTTGTACGTCCATGCTCGTATCCGAAGGGACCGAGGAGGCTACCGCTCGAAGACTCTTAATTTTCCTATCAGACTGCTACCCACGACAACCGTAAGGTTCGTCATGCTTAAGGTAAGCACCGGCACCGCAGCGATGTTCAGCGGCGTCGGCGGGCTCACCCTTAGCTGCGAAAAAGACGGTCTGGTGCAACTAGTGGCGGCTTCGTTGCGGCTACGCATTTCGATCCGCACCGACGTACCGACTCTATGAAGGTGCTTCGCTGCACCGGAATCCACCTTCGATGATCGAACTCGGCACCTTAAGTTCAGCGGTCTCTAACCGCATACGAGCTGACGAATCTTGTTCAAGACCTCTTGTGCGTCCGATCCAGCTGTCCTGCGCAGTGTTTCGTCACCGTTCTCACTGGGATGGAGCACTGCGCTGATGACTGCCTCGATGGGGCTACCGAGGCGGAACAGTCGGACCGCTTCGTGCTGATATGTGGGCAGCTCTTCTGGCAATGTGCCGATGCCGTGGCTCTTCAATTGATTTTTGATCGCCCTACGGATGTGGACTCCCAACTTGTCGGCACCATGTACGTCGCGGAGCACGCCCATAGTGGTCAGCAGCACGCCGCCGGCGTCATCGATGTTCTCGCCGAAATCGGCGAAGGACTCGTAGTAATCGCTCATTCCTCTACCTAATGACTTTCTGATCTAGCGCAGATCTATTCTTATCGCGCAAGGCAAGTGTCCTTCAGATTTAGGTTCAGATCTAGCCCAGATCCACAGTTGAATCAGAACTGCAACCCAAGGTGTAACCCGAAGCTTCCGTTCCACGTGGGACCTAGCCCGTGACGGGATGTGGTGCCGACGATGAGCGGCTGCCAGGAACCGCCCACAGGGCTATGCTCCTACCCAAGAATTCATGGCCTGGATGTGCCTCGCGGGGGCGCGCTGCAAACAGTCGCAATTGAGCAGTCGCACAGGTGACCATTGTGGTTGCTCAAAACAGCCGAATACCAACGGCATACAGGATGAGCGACATGCCGTAGCTGGAACAGCTACGTGGATTCGCCGAGCAGGCCTGCTTCGGCCGGTTGTGTGTCGGCTTGCAATGCGCGGCGTACCTGCGTCGCTTCCGCGTCCAGTGCGGCCGCCTGAAGGTAGGCGGCGGTGGATTCGGCGAGCAGGGTGGTCCAGCGGGTGACGCGTTCGGTGCGGTGGGCGAGTTCGCGCTCGGCCGCCGCGAGCGCGGCGGTGTCGCCGGTGGCGGCAGCTTCCGTTGCGGCGGTGCGGGCTTCGCGTTGTTTCTGGTCGGCGCGGAAGTGGAGTTCACGGCAGTGGTCGGGGTCGAAGACCTCGGCGCGGATGTCGGCGGCCTCGGCTTCCAGCTCGGCGATCCGGGCCAGACGGGGATCGGACTGGTCGATCGTCTCATCGGGTGTCCACTCGTCCTCGGTGGATTCCCAGGGCAGGTCGAAGGGTTCGTCGCCGAGCGTCTTCTGTTCGAGGAAGCGGCGGTGGTCCTCTTCCGCCCACTCCAGGTAGTCGCGGTATTCGTCCAGGTCCTGATCGGTGATCGGGCGGTGCCGCGGGTGCGCGGTCATCGAGACCGCGACGCTGCCGTCCGCATAACGCAGCAGCACCGTGACGACGGTGACCGAGCGCGGTTCGGGCCGGTCTTCCACCCGCGCCATCATCACCTCGTAGCGGTGCTCCTCCACCGCCGCGTCACAGGCTTGCTCGAATATCCCGCAGGCGATCTCGTAGTGCTGGCCCGCGGTGCTGCCGGTCAGCGGGTGCGCGTCGCCGAGGTAGCTCTCGCCGGACTCGACGGTCGCGCCGTCGTGGACGATCTCCCAGGTGTAGGACTCGGCGGGTCCGTCGGCGGACGCGCCCGGCCGTGCCTCGGTGGTATCGGTGGCGTCGTGCACAGTCCGCTCCCATCTCGTACCCGAACAGGGGCGGCGGCGGTCTGGCTTCGCGACACCGTCCGCTGGCGGTTGCACGCCTATATTTCTCCTTCCGGGCCCAGCACGCCAGCGGCAAATCTGGGGATCGGCGGGTTATACGGCGAGTGCCAGCTAGTGCTGGACGGCCAGCCGCACACCGAGACCGATGAAGATCCCGCCGGTGGCGACCTCGATCCGGCGACGCGCGGCATGCCGCCGGCGCAGCCACCCGCCGATCCGGCCGGCGAGCACCCCCACCGCGCCGTCGACGAGGAACTCGAAGGCGATCATGATCGCGCCGAGAATCACGAACTGCAACCAGATCTGGCCGCGACTCGGGTCGATGAACAGCGGCAGGAACGCGATCGTGAACGTCACCATCTTCGGATTCAGCAGGTTGGTGAACAGCCCGGACAGATACGCCTTCCGCCCGGAAACACCCACCTGCTCTTCCTCGGACGGCAGACTCGACCGCCGCCGAATCGCTTGCACGCCAAGGTAGATCAGATATCCGGCACCCAGCACCCGAACCACGGTGAACGCCACCGGCACCGCGGCGAACAGTGCGGCAAGCCCGGCCGCCGCCACCGCGACGTGAATCGCCTCGCTCGTCGCCACCCCCGCGGTGGCCAGCAGTCCGGCGCGCGGACCACCCCGCATCCCGCAACCGAGGACGAACAGCATGTCCGGGCCGGGCGTGATCATCGCGATGAACGTGGTGGCAATGAAGGCGAGAAGGAGATTCTGGTCGACCGGCATCGGCTGATTCTGGCAGCACGGCGCGTATCTGGCGACGCAATATCGAGAGCGGGATCAGTCCGCCGACTCAGGGAAGGCGAGGCGGAATACCGCGCCACCGGCGGGCGGCGATTCAGCGGTTGCGGTGGCGCCGTGGAGGTCCGCGACCTGTTCGACGATGGCCAGGCCGAGCCCGTGGCCGGGTTTGGTGCGGGCGGTGGCGGAGCGGTAGAAGCGGTCGAAGATGTGCGGGAGGTCGTCGGGTGGGATTCCAGGACCTTGGTCGCGGACGGTCAGTTCGTTGTGGTGCAGGCGAATGTGGATCTGGCCTCGGGGTGGGCTGAATTTGGCGGCGTTGTCGAGCAGGTTGGTGACGGCGCGGGTGAGGCGCGCGGGGACGCCTTGGATCGTGGTCGGTGCCAGTTCGGCCTCGAATATCATTGCCGGCCAGTGACGTTCAGCAGTATGCAGGCAGTCCGCGACGAGCAGGTCCAGGCGGAGATCTTCGAGGGATTCCGGGGCCGCGGCCGGGTCGTCCGCGCGGGCCAGGTCGATCAGGTCGGTGACGAGACCGGAGAGTTCCTCGGATTGAACGCGCAAGGCGGCGGCGGTTTCGTCGAGCTGTTCGGCGGTGAGGCGGGAGGCACGGCGAAGCAGGTCGATGTTGGTGCGCAGGGCGGTGAGTGGGGTGCGCAGTTCGTGGGAGGCGTCGGCGATCAGACGATGCTGGGCGGCGCGGGAGGTTCGTTCGGCGGTCAACGCCTGATCCAGTTCGTCCAGCATGGTGTTGAAACTGGTTGCCAGGCTTTGGAGTTCGTCCGGTCCGGTGACGGAGATGTGGTGGCGAGGGTCGCGGGTGCCGGCAATGCGTTCGGCGGCCGCGGTCAGCGTGGTGACCGGGGCGACGGCCCGGCGGGCGACGGCGAGACCAGCCGCGACGGCGAGCAGGATGCCGACGGCCGCCGCGGCGAGCAGTGCGTAGGCGACCCGGCGAAGGCTGGTATCGACCGGGTCCGAGCGCTGCGCGATCTGTACCGCGGAGCCGGAACGCAGTGGCGCGGTGTACATCCGGAGCGAATAACCGTCGAGACGGATGTCACGGAAGAACGCGGAGTGAGTACCGGCGGCAACCGACGTGGTGTCGGAATCGACCGGCAGCGGCTGGTTCGGATCGTGCTCGGATTCGATGCGCCCGTCGGCGGCCACGACCTGGACGCAACTCGGCGCGGTCAGATATCGGCACGGTCCGGAAGCGGTGGCCACGTCGGCATCCGTGGCAATCGTGCGGGTGATGCGGGTGGCTTCCCGGCGCAGGCCGAGGTCGAGGGAGCTGTCGAGTTCGTGGGCGACCACGGCGTAGGCGGCGAACCCCAGGCCGGCGAGCGCCACCGCGATGGCGGCGACGCAGAACAGCGCGATGCGGGCGCGCAGTGAACCGGGCAACCTCACGGCGGAGCCAGCCGGTAGCCGATGCCGCGCAGAGTGTGGATCAGCCGGGATTCGTTGTCGGCTTCCAGCTTGCGCCGCAGGTAGCGGATGTAGACCTCGAGCGAATTCGACGTCGAGCCGAGCCCGGTCCCCCAGACCCGTTCGATGAGCGTCTCGCGCGGCAGCGCCTGCCCCTCGTTGCGCAGCAGCACCTCGAGCAGCGCGAACTCGGTGCGGCTGAGTTCGACCAGGCGCGCGCCCCGGCGAACCTCGTGCGCGGTGGTGTCCATGACGAGGTCCGCACAGGACAGCACGGCACCGTCATCGGGATAGGTGCGCCGGACCAACGCCCGAACGCGGGCGAGCAACTCATCCAGGTCGAACGGCTTGACCAGGTAATCGTCCGCACCCGCGTCCAGCCCGTCGACCCGATCGGCGACCGCGTCCCGCGCGGTGAGCAGCAGAATCGGCGTGCGATCACCGCGCGCCCGCAACCGCCGGCACGCCGTCAACCCGTCCATGAACGGCATCAGCACATCCAGCAGCACCACTTCCGGCTGCCACCGCTCGATCTCGGCCAGCGCCGCCGCGCCGTCGCCCGCGGCGCGGGTCTCGTACCCTTCGCTGTCCATCGCGCGCACGAGTGCCTCGCGGACCGCGTCCTCGTCGTCCACCACCAAAACGCGCATGGTCCGGATACTACGGATCGGGTCCGCGCAGGCCCGGGACCCGAGGCGGTCTCATCGAACTCTCATCCGGCTGCGGAACCGTGCCTGGCATGAGACGTCGGAGCAACGAGCGCACCCACCGCAGGATCGCGGCCGGGGCCACCCTCACCACCGTCGCGCTGATCGCGGGGCTTGGCATCACGGCCTGCGACAGCGACACCGCCGGCGCACGGCCGGAGCAGCGCGGCGACCACGTGCTGCTGCCGATCAAGGGCGGGCAGGCGGACGTGGACACGACCTCGCTGTCGATCACCGGCATCACCGGTGACGGCACGCGCATCGCGATGTCCGACAGCGCGCAGGGCGGGCTCGGCGCGGCCGGACCGATCCGGATCACCGGCGATCTAGCGACGTGGACCTATCCGGAGAGGGGCCTGACCGTCGCGGCCGACACCGCCGACGGCCGGCTGCGAGTCGTCGTGCAGAGCGACCGGGACGAGCAGCTGGCCTGGCCGGTGACCGGCACCGATCCGGCCGCCGCCGCACTGCAACTCCCGCGCGGCGAAGGCCTGTCGCTGCCCGTCGCCGATCCGTTCTGGAACTCCCCCGACGCCACCCTGATCGACAATCCCCTCGACCTGACCTCCGGACTGACCATGCCCTTCTGGGGCTACCGCATCGGCGACCGCGGCGTGAGCTACCTCGCCCCCACCGACATCGGCACCACCCTGACGGTGAAGTCCACCGGCGGAAAGCTCCGAACCACCGCCGAACACGATTTCGCGGCCAGAGCCGACACCCGTGACTACACCATCACTTTCACCCTGACCGACGCCTCCCCGGTCGCCGCCGCGAAGGACTACCGCGCCTGGCTCATCCAGCACGGCCAATTCCGTTCCCTCGCCGACAAGATCCGGGAGAACCCGCCGATCGCCGAGCTGCTCGGCGCTTTTCACGCCTACCTCTGGGGCGACGGCCGCACACCCGAAGCCATCCGCACGATGCAGGATCTCGGCCTGAGCCGCATGTGGCTCGGCTACGACGCCGGCGACGACCCGATGACCCGCGCGGCCGTCGACGCGGCGAAACAGGCCGGATACCTTGCCGGACCCTACGATTCGTACGACAACGCGCAAGACCCGGCCACCGCCGACAACCCGAGCTCGCGCTGGCCCGGCCAGCTGTGGCCGGCCGGATGCGTGCACGACGCGAACGGCAAACCGGAAACCGGGTTCGGCGGTCGCGGCTGCTACCTCAGTACCCAAGCCCTGGCCCAGGATCCGCGCCTGCTCGACGACCGCTACGCGAGCATCACCGCGAACGGAGCGAACACCTACTTCCTCGATGTCGACGCGGCAGGCCAGTTCTTCGACGACTACAGCCCCGGCCATGCGATGAACAAGAAGCAGGACCGCGACAATCGCCTCGCTCGCATGCGCAAGCTGGCCGAGGAGCGCAAACAGGTGCTCGGCTCCGAATCGGCGGGCGCCTGGGCGAGCACGGTGCTGGCCTACAACCACGGCTCGCAGACGCCGGTGTCGGATCTGCTGTGGAAAGCCGAGCGCGACAAGGAAACCTGGGGTGGCTGGGCACCGGCCCACGCGCCGAAGACCTTCTTCCAACCCGCCGAACTACCTGCCGCGGCAGCCAAGGCCATGTTCGATCCGGCCTACCGCGTCCCGCTGTACGAAACGGTGCTGCACGACTCGGTGATCAACCTGGACCGCTGGGAACTCTCGTACTACAAGCTGCCGCAACAACAAACGATGCGCGCACTGACCGCGATACTGAACAACACACCGCTGAACCTGGTCCTGGATCAGGAACAGCTCACCAGCCATGGCGCGGAAATCGCCCGCCTGCAACAGTATTTCGCCCCACTGCACGAGGCGGCAGGCACCTTGCCGATGACCGGCTTCCAGTGGCTCACCGACGATCACCTGGTGCAGCGCAGCACATTCGGCGACAACGCGCTGACGGTCACCGCCAACTTCGGCGCCACCGCCGCCGGCGACCTACCCGCGGGCTGCGTCGATGCCCGCCTCGCGAAAGATGCCACACCAAGGCGACTCTGCCTCGGGAACTGAGAACGCGAAAGACCCGGCGCCCCTCCGGCTCCGGGTCCTTCGATCCGATCCTAGTCGTCTAGGCGGGGGTGAATCGCGTCGGCAACGCCTCCAGCCCCCGAATCACGACATTCGGCTTGTACGGCGGCGTGTCGGTGAGCAGGTCGATGTCCTTGACCTTGCGCAGCAACACCTCCAGCAGGATCTCCATCTCCAGCAGCGCCAGCGGCGCGCCCAGGCAGTAGTGGATGCCGAGGCTGAAGCCGAGGTGCTTCTTGGCGGGGTGCTTCGGATCGGAGTAGCGCGCGACGTCGACCCGATCCGAATCGACGAACGCGTCGTCGTCGCGGTTGGCCGAATTGATCAGCACCACAACGCCTTCGCCGGTCTCGAAGTCGTGGCCGGCCACGGTGATCGGCCGGGTGGCGGCCCGGGTGGTGATCTGCACCGACGGCTCGAGCCGGAGCAGTTCGTCCGGCGCATAGGCGCACAGGTCGGGACGCGCGCGCAGCGCGGCGATCTGGTCCGGATTGCGCATGAGCTGCAACATGCCGGTGCCGATCAGGTTGGCCGTGGTCTCGTGCCCGGCGACGAAGGTGGTGATGCAGGTGGCCAGCAGCTCCTGCTCGGTGAGCACGTCGCCGCGGTCCTCGACCTGGGACAGCACGCTGAGCAGGTCGTCCTTCGGGTCGACCCGCCGCTGGTTCAGCAGCTCGCGGAAGTAGGTCATGAAGCCGCGCGAACCCGCGCTGCGTGCCTTCAATGCCGCCTCGGGCAGCGTGTAGTCGTGGTCGAAACCGCGGGCCAGATCCTGCGACCACTGGTGCACCTGGCCGTAGGCCTCCGGCGGCACGCCGATCAGTTCGCAGGCGATGATCAAGGGCAGTGGGTAGGCGATGGTCTCGATGAGGTCGAATTCGCTTGCCGCCAAAGCATTGTCGACGAGTTGCTCGGTGAGCTCCTCGATGCGCGGGCGGAGCCGGGTCACCATGCGCGGGGTGAAGCCCTTGGTCACCAGGTTGCGCAGCCGGGTGTGGTCCGGCGGCTCCATCCAGAGGAACGAGGTGGGCAGTTCGTCGGCCGCGTTCTCCGGCGACACCGTGGGATGCATCATCGCGGCCTCTTCCGCGTGACTCCACGCGGTCGTGGACAGCACCGCGACGCAGTCCTCGTAGCGGGTGAGCACGCGGTGGCCGAGCGGGGTCTGGTGCACCGGGCCCGCCTCGCGCAGCACGCGGGCCGGGGTATACGGGTCGGATCTGCCGTCAGGGCCGAACAAGTGGGCGATCGCGGTCTGTACGGAATCCTGTTCCGCGACAGCCGTGCTCGCGTGCGACGAGTCCATGTCGAGTGGTCCCTCCTGTGCGGTGCACCGGCGATCTGCCGGTGCCGCCGGTCGTTCGGAATGGGTCGGGAGGCGCGGGCCCGCGCCGGTGCGGGTCGTTACCTCGTCGGCTCGGTGAGGATCGGTGTGCGGTCGACGGACGGTTGTCCGCCGAAGTCGGGCAGCGCGGCGGGTCTGCGGTTGCCGCGCAGCAGGATTCGGCTCGCGATGCGCGGATGCAGCAGCGCGGTCGGCGGTTCGACCAGGTTGGCGACGCGCAGAAAGGTCCGCGCCACCAGCGGATCGACGTGTGCCGCGCGCTGGACGCGGGCCACGTAGGCATTGGTGAGGCGAGTCCGCGGCGTGCGCGGGCCGAGCACGCCGGGATGGCTGAGGTCGGCCCCCGCGGAGAGCTGCCAGGCGACGTCCACCACTTTGCTTGCGGCGGAATAGAACCTGGCGGGCAGGTCAGGTGACTCGGAGCCGTCGAGGAGGCAGTCGCGCAGGGCCATGACCTGCTGGGCGGCCACCGCCATGCCCTGGGCATACAGCGGATTGAAGCTGCACAGCGCGTCACCGAGGACCAGAAACCCTTGCGGCACCGTGTCGAGTCGTTCGAACCGGCGGCGGACCGGCGACCGGAAGCGGTGCGGCACCGCCTCGTCGAGCGGTTCGGACGCGGTCACGAGGTCATGGATGTCCGGCGCGGAGATGGTCCGCGCGAACGCCGCGAACCCGGCGGGATCGGTCGGCGGATGGTCGCCGAGCATGCCGGCCAGGGTGACGTGCCAGCGGTCGCCCTCCACTCGGATCGCCCCGCCGCCACGGCCGTTCGCGCCGGTCGAGACGATCACCGACGAGTGCTCGCCCAATTGTCCCGGCGTGCGCCGGAACAGCCGGGACGCGTAGCCGAGGTCGACCTCCAGCCGGTCCTCCGCCGGCGCCTGCGCGCCGAGTGCGGTGAGCCACACCGGCGCTCGCGATCCGCGTCCGGTCGCGTCGACGACCAGATCCGTCGCGTGCGCCTGCGTGCCATAGGCGCCGGAGACCGAGACGGCCTGCACCCGTTGCGCATCGCCGATCAACCCACGAGCAGCGCCCTCGCACAGTCGAACTCCGGGCGTGGCCAGGGTTCGTTGCCGCAATACGGCTTCCAGCAGCGGCCTGGTCGCCATCACCGAGGTGAGCCCCGTCGAACTCGGCGCGACCCGCGAACCGCCGACATACCAACGGGTTCCGACCAGCGCCTCCGCGGTGGTCGCGCCGCGCTCGGCCAGCTCCGAGGTGAACCCCGGATACAGCTGTTCGATGATGGTGCGACCGCGATCGAGCAGCCCGTGCAGATGCCGCGCCTGCGGCACCCCGCGGCGCACGTCGACGCCCTCGACGGTGTCCCGCTCGAAGATGGTGACCTGCGCGAAATGGTCGGAAAGCACCCGGGCGGCGAGCAATCCGGCGATGCCCGCGCCGAGTACGACCGCGTGCCGAGACTCAGTCATGACGCCGCCTCGCTCACAGCCGCACCGGGAGCGACAGGATGCCCCGGTGGATCAGGCTCGGCTGGTACTCGATCTCGTCGGTCGCGAGCGCCAGATCCGGGGCCTCGTCGAGCAATCGGCCCAGCGCGGCCTCGGCCTCGATCCGGGCCAGCGGCGCGCCGACGCAGTAGTGGATGCCCAGGCTGAACCCGAGATGCTTTCGGGCAGGCCGGTTTCCGGCGTAGCGGGTGATGTCGAAGGTGTCGGCGTCCGGAAAGACCCGATCGTCGCGGCTGGCCGACGCGGTGAGCACGACAACGCCGTCGCCGCGCTTGAACCGGTGCTCGCCGACTGCGGTGTCCGCCAAGGCAACCCGGATGGTGAACTGGGTCGGCGCGTCGTAGCGCAGCATCTCCTCGAGCGCTGGGCCCATCAGCGACCGGTCATCGCGCAGCAGCGCAAGCTGTTCCGGATTGCGCAGCAGCGCGAGCATGCCGTTGCCGATCAGGTTGATCGAGGTCTCCATGCCGGCGACCAGGGTGAGCAGCGCGATGCCGATCACCTCGGGCTCGGTCAGCTGACCGTCCACGCTCGCGGCGACCAAGGCGCTCAACAGATCCGGCGTCGGGTTCGCCTTCTTCTGCTGGATCAGCCGGGCGAAGTAGCCCATGCACTCCATCGCCGCCGTGCCGCGCGCGGCCACATCGGCCTCGCCGAGCAGCGAGTCCGGATCGCTGCCGCGGGCGATCGCCAGCTGCCACTGCCGGAACAGCGCGCCGTCGGCGGGGTCCGCGCCGAGCAGTCGCACCGGGACCATGGCCACAGCCAGCGGCACGGCCAGCCCGTTCAGCACGTCGAGTTCGCCGCGCCGGACCGCCGCCTCGAGCAGGTCGTGCACGACCTGACCGGCCAGGGGCACCATCTCGGCCATCATCCGCGGCGTGAACGCCTTGGCCACCAGCTTGCGGTAGCGGCCGTGCTCGGGCGGGTCCATCCGGACGAACGAGCCGGGGATCGCGGCGGTAGTGTCGCGGAACGGGCTGATGCCCGCGGCGTACCCGTGACCCCAGTCGTTGCCGGTCAGGATCGCCGCGCACTCCTCGTAGCGGGTGATCAAAGTGACCGGCACGTCGCCGAATTCGTACGGGAACAGCGGCGCGGCGTCGCGCACGCGGCGATAGGCCGGATACGGGTCGGCCCGTTCGCTCGGTTCGAAGGCGTCGAAGGTGACATCAGTGGGGACGGCGGTGCTCATCGGGGCTCCTGTGCTCATCGGCCTTCCAGCCGGACGCGAAGTTGCGACATGCCGCGCACGACCACGTTCGGCCGGTACGGCGGTTCCTCGAGCAAGGTCATCGACGCGACCCGCTCGGTGATCGCGCGCAGCACCACCTGCATCTCCAGCCGGGCCAGCGGCGCGCCGAGGCAGTAGTGCAGGCCGAGCCCGAAGGACAGGTGCCGCTCCGACTTCCGGCCGCGGGCGTAGCGGGCGAGGTCGAAGCGGTCGGCGTCGGGGAAGGCCAGGGGGTCGCGGTTGGCCGAGCCGAAGAGCACGATCACCGCGTCGCCCGGCGCGAAAGTGTGCCCGGAGATGGTGATCTCGTCGTGCGCGGTGCGGGTGGTGAGGTGCACGGGCGCGTCGTAGCGCAGCACCTCGTCCACGGCGGGTTCGCACAATTCGGGGTAGGCGCGCAGCCGCTCGAACTCGTCCGGGTTGCGGAGGAGCGCGAGCACGCCGTTGCCGATCAGGTTCACCGTTGTCTCGTGCCCGGCCACCACGAGGATCAGCAGGGTGCCGAGCAGTTCGTTCGAGGTGAGCCGGGCGCCGGCGTCGTCGGCCTGCACCAGCGCGGTGATCAGGTCTTCGCGCGGGGATTTGCGCCGCTGCTCGACCAATTCGCCGAAGAAGTCGAGGAAGGCGTAGACGGCGGCGGTGCGGGCGGCGAGTTCGTCCGGGGACAGCAGCAGGTCCGGATCGAGGCCGCGGGCGATGGCGGTGGAGATCTCGCGCACGTGGTCGTGCGATTCGGCGGGCACGCCGAGCAGATCGCAGATCATGGCCAGCGGCAGCGGGTAGGCCAGCGCGTCCAGCAGGTCGACGTCGCGGGCGGCCAGCATCTTCGCCATCAGGTCGTCCACCAACCGCTCGGCCCGCTCGCGCATGCCGCTGATGGTGCGCGCGGTGAACGCCTTGCTGACCAGCCCGCGCAGCCGGGTGTGGTCCGGCGGCTCCATCCACAGGAACGAGCCGGGCAGCTCGACATCGCTGTCGCCGTGCAGCAGCTGCGGCTCCTCCGCGTGGCTCCAGCGCGGGTCCTGCATGATCGTCTGCGCCTCGTGGTGACGGGTCACCAGGTGCATGTCGTGCGGGCCGGGCACGAACGGGCCCGCGGCGCGCAGCGTCTCGTAACTGGCATACGGGTTGTGCCGCATATGCGGCGCGACGCTCTCGATGACCGCCAGCTGGACCGGGGTCAATTCCTCGACCGCCGAATGGTCGGAACTCACCGGCAACTCCTGGATAACTGGAAACTGGATAAATGCGGGTAGCGAAAACAATTCCGCGATCCATCGTCGGGCTTCCCGACACCTGCTGGCGGCGGCGATCACCCGTTCCTATCGCGCCATAGTCGAAATCCTTTATCGTGCACTGCGATTGGTTGATCGCCCTTGTTAATCGAACACGGCAATTCACAATCAGTTCAAGGCACCGTCACAATTCACTGTTGTCGTGGCAGTCATGAATTCTGCGGAATCGGTGGAAACCCTGCACGGCCGCCTGGCCGAGATCGCGGCCGGGCATCCCGAGGTGACGGCCACCTTCTGGTCGGTGTCGGAAACCGTGGACTATGCCGAGCTGCACCGGCGCTCGCAGTCGGCCGCGGCGGCACTGGTGCGGCGCGGGGTGACGCGCGGCGAGCCGGTCGGCATCCTGTGCCCCAACGCACCCGAGTTCCTGATCAGCCTGTTCGGCGTCGCGGCGGCCGGTGGCGCGGCCACGCCCCTGCCGTTGCCGGCGGGTTCGCGGCAGCTGGGCGGATATCCGCAGAAGCTGGCGGCGATCGTCGAGGCGGCCGGTATGCGCACCGTGCTGATGTCGCATCGGTTCGCCGAGTTGGCCGCAGTGCTCGGCGAGGCGGTCGACGTCGAATTGGTCGACACCGCAACGCTGTTCGCCGAAACCGATACCGATGAGGTCCCGCTGCCCGTGCTCAGCGCGGATGATCTCGCCATCGTGCAGTTCACCTCGGGCAGCACCGCGACACCCAAAGGTGTTCGCCTGACCCATCACAACGTGCTCAGCGGCTTGGCGGCGATCCGCACTGGCATCGCGCTGGATCTCGCCGACACCGGCGGGTTCTGGCTGCCGCTGTTCCACGACATGGGCCTGTTCGGCACGCTGTCGGCGATCCTGCGCGGCATCCCCGCGCATGTCTGGTCGCCGCTGGCGTTCGTCAAGGACCCCGCGCGCTGGCTCAGCGAATTCGCCTCCAGCGCAACGACGATCACCGCCATGCCGAACTTCGGCTACGAGGCGCTGCTGGCCGCGATCCCGCCGGAGCAGGTGACCGACTACGACCTGAGCAACTGGCGGATCGCGTTCAACGGCTCCGAGCCGATCTCCCGCGACGTGGTGCTGGCGTTCTGTGCACGTTTCGCGCCCGCGGGTTTCACGCCGACGACCATGTTCGGCGTGTACGGCATGGCCGAGGCCACCCTCGCCGTCGCCTTCCCGCCGCTCGGCCGGGAGTCGTTGTTCGAGTGGGTCGATCGTGCGGCGCTCTCGGATGACGCACTGGCACTGCCGGTTTCCCCGGACGCCCCGGGCGCGAAGGCAGTCGCGGGGGTCGGTTCCGCCGTCGACGGCATGCGCGTGCGCATCGTCGACCAGGACGACGACCACGACCTGCCCGACGGCGCGGTCGGCGAGATCCTCATCCAGGGCCCCTCGGTCACCGACGGCTACCTGACCGCCCAGCCGGAGACGGTCGCCGGTCTGTTCACCGACGGCTGGCTGCGCACCGGCGATCTCGGATACCTGCGCGCCGGTGAGCTTTTCGTCACCGGGCGGCGCAAGGAGATGATCACCGTGCGCGGCGTGAACTACTACGCCCAGGACGTCGAGGCCGCCGTGCGCGACCTCGACGGCGTCTACAAGGGCCGCTGCACCGCCGCCACCGACCCGGACGGCGCGGACGTGATCGCGCTGATCGCCGAATCCGAACTGACCGGCGCGGCCGCCGAATCGCTCGGCGACCGGATCAAGGCGCAGGTCGCCGCCGAACTCGGCTTGGCCGCCGTCGAGGTGTATCTCGTCGCGCCCCGCAGCATCCCCCGAACCAGCAGCGGCAAGCTGCAACGCCTCGCCGCCCGCGACCTCGTCTCCGCCCGAAAGCACTGACCGCCAACGCACTTCGCATCGACCGAACTGGAGTCACCTGTGCACAGCTATGAAGTCTTCCGCCACTACGAGCGCCTGCATTGGCAGCTGGCCGACCTGGACCTCGACGCCGTCGACCGCGCGCTGGTCCGGCCCGAGTACGTGACGCTGGCCAAGAGCGCGACGATGGGCGAGTCCAATGTCATCGCCGCCGTCCACGGCTTCATGAACGAATTCGTCGACGACTACGACTTCTCCACCTTCGCGGTGGTGTGGGGCTACCAGGAAGTGCAGCACCACTACGCCTTCCGCTCCTGGCTCGAGGCGATCGGCGAGAGCGTGGACGAGAAGGCGGTCGACTCCATGCGCGAGCCGTACGCACCGGGCAGCACGCCCTCGGCCACGCTGGCCACCAACATCATCTCCGAACTCACGGTCAACCACATCTACCGCGCGGTGGCCGGCTGGGTGCAGGAGCCGGTGCTGAAAGGGTTGCTGCTCAGCGCGAGTCGCGACGAGGCGGGCCATGCGCGCGAGTTCATCCACTACACGACCAAGCGGCTGGAGAAGCGCCCCGAGGAACTGCCTTCGGTGCTGGAGACGCTCTACGTCTACAGCTCCGAGGCCAAGATCAAGCATCCGGTGAGCACCTTCAAGGCGGGCATCAGCGAGCTCGGCGACCACGAGACGATCGACACCGGTTTCGATCTGTTCCTCGAAGAGGTGGCCGCCGAGGGCGAGCTGGATGTGTTGCACGACAAGGTGCGTCGCACCTTCGCCAACATGACCGGACTGGATCTGTCCAGCAATGCCAAGGTCCGCCGGGCCCTCGCCGACGTGATCGCTTAGCCCGATGGACCATGCCCTCGCCGTAGACGACCCGGACGCCACTGTGCAGGTGCCGTGGTCGGTGATCCCGGACTACCACTGCTTCGGCTGCTCGCCGCACAACCCGAGCGGGCTGCGGCTGGCGTTCACCCCGCACCCGGACGGGCTGCAAGCGCGGTTCCGGCTCGGTCGCGAGTTCGAGTCCTATCCCGGTGTCGTGCACGGCGGCCTGATCGGCGTGATCTGCGACGAGGTGATGGGCAACCTGATCGTGCTCGCGCGCAACTATCCCGCGTTCACCGTGTCGCAACGCACCCGGTTCATCACGCCGCTGCTGGTCGATCACGAATACCGCTGCGTCGCAACCCTGTCCGATCCAGCGCCGGATCGGCCGATCCAGGCGTCGGCGGAGATCCTGGACGGCAACGACGCCGTCTGCGCCACCTCCACCGCCGCCTACCAACGGTTCGCGCTCGACGATGTGCGCCACCAGCTCACCCTCGGCGACGACGAGGTCGCCTTGCTCTCCGACGCGCTGTCCGCCGCGAATACCCTCTCTACGAATGGAGTTCACTCATGACCAACCCCGCCGACATCCTGCGCACCGTCACCGAGATCGCCGCCGCCGAGACCGGCATCGCCGCGGCTGAATTGCTGCCCGACGTCGACCTGCGCGGCATGGCCGGCGTCGACTCGGTGCGGGTGCTGCGCATGGTCGCCAAGATCGAGCGCGCCTACGACATCGAGATGGAAGACGAAGACGTATTCGGGCTCTCCAGCCTCAATGACGTGGTCGAGGTCGTGGAACGGTCGCTGCAAGAGGCGGCGGCATGACGGTCACCTCCGACACCAATCAGCATTACGACCTCGATCCGGATATCTTCGGCCAGTTCCTGGATCCGTTGCGCAAGTACAGCTCCGCGCTCTACACCTCGGAGACCGAGACGCTGGAGCAGGCGCAGCGCAACAAGCTGCGCTTCGTCGCCGACCGGCTCGGGCTGCACGGCGGCGAGCGGCTCCTCGATGTCGGGTGCGGCTGGGGCTCGCTGATCCTGTTCATGGCCGAGGAGTTCGGTTGCGACACACTGGGTGTCAGCCCGGCGCCGCGGCAGCACGAGTACATCGCGGAGCAGGCGGTCGCGCGGGGCGTGGCCGAGCGGGTGCACACGCAGGTGGGCCACTTCGAGCGGCTGGAGCTGGCGCCGCGCAGCTTCGACGCGGTCACGCTGCTCGGTTCGATCGTGCACATGCCCGATCTCGGTGCGGTCTTCCGCCGGGCCCGCGCGGTGCTGCGTCGCGGTGGCACGCTGTATGTCTCGGAGAGCTGCTTCCGGAATGCCGCCGCGCACAATGCCTTCGACACCAAGGACGGCACCGAGTTCGTCCGCGAGGACATCTTCGGCTGGGGCGATCTGCGGCCGCTGTCGGATCTGGTCACCGCCGCCGAGGACGCCGGCTTCGCCATCATCGCGGTGGACGATCTGACCGATCACTACCGCCGCACCATCGACGACTGGATCGCGAACGTGTACGCCTCCGCCGAGCGCATCGACGCGCACGGGCTGGGGCTGGCCGCGAAGCTGCGGCACTACCTGGAGATCGCGAATGCCGGATGGGGTTACACGACCAAGCATTACGCGCTGACGTGCCGTAACGCCCGCTGAAGGTCAGGAGAGGCACATGGATATCGAGTCGACCCTGATCCCGGTCGAGGAGGTGGCCGAGGCGGTCGACGGCTTCCTCGCCGCCTCCCCGGCGGCCCGGGCCTGGGATGTGGAGACCGCGTTCGACTGGTCGCGCGCCGACGCGGGCAGGCTCACCGAGGGGCAGCGTTCGGCGGTGCAGTTCGTCACGCTCATCGAGGACCACCTGCCCGGCTATTTCGAGGTCTACCACCGGTATTTCCCGGTGGACGACTCGGTCAGCCGGGAGGCGTTCGTGCACAACCGCGAGCTGTACCACTTCACCGTCCGCTGGGCGTTGGAGGAGGACACGCACGCTCGCGCGCTGACCCGCTACCAGGAGCACTCCGGCATCGCCGAACGTAGTTCGCTGCGTTCGGAATTGGCGATCGAGGGGCAGAAGCCGTTCGACCTGCCCTACGACCACCCGGTGCAGTTCTTCGCCTACGCGCTGGTGCAGGAGAAGGCGACGCAGATGTACTACCAGCATCTGCGGGACGTGGTCGACGATCCGGTGCTCGCCTCGGTGCTGGCCCGGCTGTCCCGGGACGAGGCCAGGCATTTCAGCTTCATGGCCGATGTGGTCGGCCGATACCTGCGGGTGCACGGCGATGCCACGGTGGAGCCGATCCGCGACGTGATCGCGAATTTCCGCATGCCGCTGGCCGACACGATGCGCGGATATTGGCGGTGGGCATTGAAAATCGCCGATGTCGCGTCCTACGACCACACCGAGGCGTACGAGCATCTGATAAAGGTGATCGACCGCACGGTGGACACCCGCACCGATCGCTTGGACGAATTGGTGCGGTTCATCGAGGAATGCCACACCCTGGCCTGAGGTTACCGGCAAACGAAATAGCCCTGCCACGGAATCAATTCCGCGGCAGGGCTATTTCGGGTATTTCACTTCTCCGGGTGCAGCACCAGGATCGTGGTGGAGCCGTGTGCGATCAATTTGCCGTTGCCGTCGACGATGCGGCCCTCGGCGGTCGCGGTACGCCTGCCGACGTGGATCGCGTTGGCCTCACAGGTCAGGCGCGAGCCGTCCAGGGTGACCGACCGGATGAAGTTCACCTTCAGCTCCAACGTCGTATAGGCCACGCCGTCACCGAGTTTGGTGAACACGGCGCTGCCCATCGCGGTGTCCATCAGGGTCGCGATGACCCCGCCGTGCACGGTGAACATGGCGTTGATGGTGGCCGGGTTCGGGTCCAGGTAATACCGCGTGTAGCCGTCGCCCGCGGTCTCCAGCCGGATCCCGAGCGACGCGCCGACCCCCAGGTTCTCCTGCAACCCGCGCTCGAACACGGTGGTCAGTTCGTGCACCCGCGACGCCACGGTCGCGGCGGCCGGGCCCGCGCCGTTGGTGTGCGTGGCCTGCTCGTTGGCATTGATGTCGGTGCTGGTCATGGCCTCTTCCTCCCTGGCGAACGATGCCAGGCCATTCGATCAGCGCCCGGTGAACGCCGGCAGGCATGCCGCCATTGCATTCTCAGCTTCGATCGGGTGATCGAAACACGAGGACGGTCAGACGTGCACCATGACGTGGGTGTCGTCGGCGTTGACCAGGCCGAAGCCGGTGCGCTGCTCGATCTCGACCAGGCGGCTCAGGATCCCGGCCGGATCGGGGAATCCGTGCGTGGCCAGTTCGGCCAGCAGTTGGTCACGCAGGGGCATGAGCGGAGACACGGCGGCGAGGACGACCAACGCCTCCAAGAGGTCGCGGTCGTAGTCGAGCAGGGCATATACGCCGCCGGAATCGAGGGTACGGAGCACGGCGTCGAGGCGGTCGTCGGGGACGGTGTTCAAGCCGCTGTCCAGGTAGAGGTGGCGGGCAACGTCCGGGAGTTGGGCCTCGACGGTGGCGAGCTCTTCGGCCTGGGGTGTGCCTTCGAGGACGCTGTCGACCACGAGCCGCATCCGTTCGAACAGCTCGACGTACATCTCACCGGGGTGGGCGTTGGTGTGCAGCAACGCCATCTCGTCGGCGTCCCCTGGATCGACGGCGGGCGCGACGACATCGATGACCGACTCCGGGCCGTGCACCACGATCGCCCGGTGCAGACCGGTAGACAGCGCGCTGAACACCAATTCCACCGTGCCGGAACCGGATTGACGCGCCGCCTCGGGCGCGCGGCCGCGTAGCAGCACGCGTTTGCCCAGCCGGACAACGTATTTGCCGCGCCGCGCGACGGTCACCTCGACCCGCGTGGTGCCGAGCCGCACGATGTGCCTGCGGTCGAGCACCACCCCGAAGGCCTGGCGCAGACCCTCGGCGAGTTCTGCGTCGGCGGACTCGGCGGCCCGCTCGGGTTCGGCATTCAACTCCGCGAGCAGTACCGCGTAGGCACGTTGTCCCGCCCGCCAGCGCGGCGCCGAAACATGCAGCGGGGCAGCCCATTGCGCCGAGTCCGTCGGCTCACGGGCCAAGATCAACGCTTCGATCCGCGACACGTCGGCATCGGTCATGTGCGCCAGCTCGCGCACCCGGCCGGCGACCTGGTCGACGATCCGGTTGGCCAGCTTGCCCATGTCCTTTTCGCCGGTGCCGAGCAGGATTTCGACGAGCCGCCGATCCTCGAAGAAGAATCCGCGCAGCACGGCCAGCACCAGATCGGTTTCGGTATAGAGCCGGTGGCAACGGCGGCGCAGGTCGCGCCACATGCTCTTGACGCCTAGGTAGCCGACCAGATAACCGTCACGATCCTCGGCGAGCCCCGTCGCGAGCACGTTCACCTTGCGGCGGATACCCGCGTCGCTGACCCGGATCATCCTGAGGTGAGCGCTGATCGGCAGGGACATGGCCAGCGTCGCCGCGTGGTCGCCGACCAGCGGAGCGAGATCGCCGTCCGCCGTCGGACCCAGGATGTGCGGCGCCCTGCCGGAGAACAGGTTGATCGCGGCCAGCATCGGCGCCGTCGCCATGGGGCTGCGGACGGAATTCGCGTCGAACTCAGCGAACAGCGCCAGCCCCTCGATCAACGGCCGCAGCACCGCGGTCACGGTCCGGTAGGCGACCGCGTCGCGCTGGATTCGATCCACCGCACGTGCGTCCCCGCTCAGCGCGGCGCGAGTCATCCGGTATTGCAGCCCAGTGATCGCGAACCCGACCGCCGAGTGGAAGCACCAGTGGTGGGTGAACTCATGCAGACAGCCGAGGGTCAGGTCCGCGGATCCCTTGCCCGGGTGCAGCAACTCATCGAGGTGGTCGGCGAGCCGGACCGCGCCCAGATGCGTGAGGTTGCTGGAAAGGTCTGTCCAGCTACGGGTTTCCGCCATCGTCGCCCTCGGGCAGGCCCTGCAATCCCAGACCGTCGATGAGTTGCTTGATCACCTGCGCGTCCGGGGCGTCGCTCTCGCTGAACGAGAGGACCGCCGAACGATCCACCTCGCTACCGTCGGAGTACAGCACCTTGGCGCGTAGCTCGATTCGCTGTTTGCGGCGGTTCTTCATGGCCCACGCGGCCAGCGCGTGGATCGTCGGGGTGGCGCAGGCCACGGCGAGCACGAGCATGGTCGGCTCGCCGTAGCGGCTGCCCGGTATCTGTTCCGGCGTCAATCCCGGTGTCTGCGTGGCTAGTTGGCGGCTGATGTCCTGAACGTCGGCGTGGTCCAAGTCGAACAGGGTGATCTTCACCGGTTCGGCGGTCATCGAAGGACTCCCAGCTCTCGGCCCGCCGCGACACTGTCCGCCGCAAGCGCTGGGATTCGAGGTTACTCGCCTTCCGGCACGCCGAGCACCAGTCGGCCGATCTCGCCGGCGATCACCTCGGTCGAGTACGCCATCAGCTGTCCCGCCTCGGCGTCGCGCAGATGACGTTGGATGGGTGACTGTTTCAGATAGCCCGAGGCGCCGCCCACCCGCACGCCCAATTGCGCGACCTCGACGGCGATCTTGTTCGCGAGGTACTTGGCGCGGGACAGGTTGGGGAAGAAGCTCGGTATGCCGTTGTCCGCCTCGAAGAGCGCCCGCTCGTACAGCGCGTGTGCGGCGGCCAGTTTGGTCTGCACGTCGGCGACCTCGTACTGCACCCACTGCTGATGCGACAGCGGCCGGCCGAGGATCACCCGGGACTGCGCGTGCTCGACCAGCGCGTCCAGCGCCGCGTCGGCGATGCCGAGGGAGATCGCCGGGAGGCCGGCGGGGATCACCGCGAAATCACCGAATCCCGGTGCGCGACCGCGATGTTCGGCGCGCAGCAGGGTGTTGTCGAAGGACAGCAGCTGGCTGCGGGTGGCGCGCAGGCCGAGGGTGTCCCAGATCGGGATGGTCGTGACGGTCGCGTCGGGTACCACGCCGAAGAACGCGGGGACGCCGTCGACTCGCGCGTTCACCAGCAGGTATTCGGCGATCTCGCAGCCGGAGACGAAGCGCTTCGCGCCGGTCAGCGACCACCCGCCCGCCGCTGGTACAGCGTCCTGCTGCGGGTTGAGAAAGCGGTTGCCGCTGGCCGGTTCGGACAGCGCGTTGGCGAAGCGCTTGCCCGCGAGGAATTCGTCGGCGAAGAACGACCCGAGGGTCTCGCTGGTGAATTCCGCGAGGGCGACGCCCGCGCCGGCGTGCATCGTCCAGATCGTCGCGGTCGACGGATCCGCCTTGGCCAGCGTGCACACCACGTGCCCGAAGGCCGCGTAGCTCAGGCCGATTCCGCCGACCCGTTCGGGTAGTACGGCCCGGTCGACGTCGGCGTCGTGTAGCGCCGTCAGGTGCCCCACCGCGATCTCGGCTCGCTCGTCGTAGTCGGCCGCGACGGCCCGGAATCCCTCCGCCAACTCGGCGACTCGATCGAGCACCTTGCGCTCGACATCGCGGACCGGAAAAGGGAACTGGGCAGTAGTCACGAAACGCTCTCTGGTCGAAGGGATTCGGCAGACACCGTGGCCGCCGGACGACTCGCCGACCCAGGGTACGCAGAAGCCACGCCCGCTGTGGCGGGAACCGGCCAGTGTGGCGGCTCAGGTCGGCGCTAGGCCGAGACTGGACGTCCGGACCCGGTGCGGCGCAGGCCTTTGTAGTCGTAGAAGCGGGTGATCAGGGTGCCGAGAACGAGTCCGATGGCCAAGCCGAGCGCGGCCATCCAGACGCCTCGGCTGAGCCCGGCCGGGCCGCTGGCGTCGAAGTACAGAATCGCGCGGACGCCGAGGAACACCTGATGCATCGGCTCGAACGACGCCAGCCAGCCGAAGTATTTCGGCGTCGCCTCGATCGGCACGGTGCCGCCGGAGGAGGGCAGGCCGAGAATGATGAACAGGATCAGGTTGATCAGCAACCCGGCCGAGCCGACCGCCGCGAGGATCGACAAACCCGTGATGCCGACGGCGATGATGGCGAGCGCGCTGTAGAGGAACAGGCCGAGCGGATGATCGATCGGCATGCCCAATGCCTTCCCGACGATAAGGAACACGCCCGCAACGACATTCGCGGTCACCACCATCACGCCCCACTTGATCAGCAGGGTATGGAAGCGGGAGATGGGCGTCGGCGGGAAGTGGACGAACCACGGGCCGTACTCGGTGGGGACGAAGCCGAGTTGCGCGTCGATCATGGTGTGGATGGTCATCGAGCCGACCAGGCCGGCCAGCAGGAGCAGCAGCGCGTAGAAGAACGCGGTAAGGCCCTGGCCGGTGCCGCTGGGCAGCGGGTGGAACGGCTCGACGACGATCTGCAACGGTTCGGCGAGCGCGACCCGGGTGGCGCCGCTCAGCTCGGGCGCGGGCGGGCCGCCGGGCGGCGGGGCGAGCTGCGCCTTGACCTGCTCGCTCAGTTGCGTGCCGACCTGCTTGTTCACCTGATCGAGGGCCTGGCTGCCGATCTGGGTGACGATCTCGGTGACGAACGCGCCGCTGCGCGGGTTGGTCTGCAAGGTGATGATCGGGCGTTGGATGTCACCGGGGATGACGCTGCCGACGCCGAGGATGCCCAGACGTTTGCTGAAGTCGCTCGGAATCAGGATGGTGCCGTAGACCTTGTTGTCCTGCATCCGCTGCGAGGCCTCGTTGACGGCGAGCACCTGAAGGTCGATCTTGTCCGCGGGCACGGCCTTCTTCAGGCCTTCGGTGACCTCGTCGCCGAACTTGACCTGCCGCTCCTGCCCCGGCGCGCCGACGGTGTCGCCGACGTCCTGATTGACCAGCGCGATCGGGAAGTCGTGCATGTTCTCTTCCGGATCGACCACATAGTCGAGGTACATCGTGCCGAGCAGAGCCATGAACACCGCCAGGATGGCCACCGGCAAGAGCCACAGCCGCAGCCCGAGGCGGCGGTCCGAACGAGCTGCATCCACGCGGTCCGTAGTCACGGTCTCGGACGGTAGCAGCAGACCGGACGCGGATTCGGGAGCTTCGCCGGGCTGTTTGCTATGCGGATGCGGGCAATGCGTTCATCGCCCGGTGACAGCCGGATTGCCCTATCTGATTGCAAAACGCAATCGGATGCACGGGAAGGCGACGCGGGACACCGAGCTCACCCACCATCCCGAGGACGCGTGGCCGGTCGACGGCGTCACGTTCCCGAACTGCGAACCGGCCGAAGCGTGGCACGCCGATCCCGCTGCGGCCGGTCGATGCGGGCGAAGCGCCTGCGGTGCTCAATGTGCGATACCGGCCGAATACAACGGCGCAGGTCCGTTAGGGCGATCGCAGGTCGAGGCGGCGCATCACGCGGTCGACCAGATCCGGTGGCACGCCTGGTTCTCGCCGCGCCGCCATCGCCTCGGTGCGCCCGGCGGTCAGCACCTCCTGATTGATCCGATCGAGCTTGCGGTTGAGCCGGAAGGTCCGGTCGGCGGCCGCCTTGGCATCGTCGGCGGCTTCGGGATCGGCTCTGGCAAGCCGCCTTTCGATGCCGACGTGCAAACGGTCGTACACCTCGTCGGGCAGATTCTCGGTGTGCGCGACCTCTTGCAGGCGGGTCAGCTCTGCGCGCAGAATGCGGGCCCACAACTGCCGCTCCAGGTTTCGCTCCGCCTCGGTGTCGACGCGAACTCCGGTGGCACGCACCACAAGTGACAGCGTCGGCCCCTGGATCAACAGGGTGAACAGCACCAAAGCGAAAGCGGTGAAGAGGATTCCGCTGCGCCACGGGAAGTCGGCGCCCGGCTCGGTGGTCAGCGGCACGGCCAGCGCCAACGCGACCGTGGCCACGCCGCGCTGACCGGCCCACCAGGTCACCATGGTTTCGCGCCAGGTGTACGGCTCGTCCGCCTCGCGACGCCGCCACCAGCGACCGAACAGCGCCCAGGTCGCCATCAACCAGACCAGCCGGACGCCGACGACGGCGGCGATCACCGCGCCGGAAACACCGAGGAAGCGCGGCCAATCCGGCCCCACGTCGCGCAGCACGGTGGCCAGCTCCAGCCCGATCAGGCCGAAAGCGATTCCGGTGACCAGCATTTCGATGATCGACCAGAACGAGTCGCCGATCAGCCGGTAGTTGCTGTCACCGAAATCGGTGGCCGCGTCGGTCAGATACAGCGCGCACACCAGCACGGCGAGCACCGCCGAACCACCCCAGGCATCGGCCAGCCGATAGGCCGCGAACGGCAGCGCCAGACCCAGCGCCACCTGCCACGCGGCCTCGTCGAGCCGGCGCATCAGCCGGCTGCCGCCCCAGCCGAACACCAGGCCGACCGCGACCCCGACCACCGCGGACACCACGAAATCCAGCGCCGCCGACCAGGCGGAGAACTGGCCGGTGACCACCGCCTGCACCGCGATCCCGTACAGCACGATCGCGGTGACGTCGTTGAACAGCCCCTCCCCTTCCAGCACCGCGACCAGCCGGCGCGGCAACCCGAGCCGACCGGCCAGCGCGCCGACCGCCACCGGGTCGGGCGGGGCCACCAGCGCGCCGAGCACGAACGCGGCGGCCAGCGGCACCTGCGGCTCCCAGAGATGCACCACCACCGCGACCACAGCCGCGGTGGCGAAAACCAACCCGACCGCCTGCAGCGCGATCGCACTCCAGTTCTGCGCGAACGTCCGCCACGAGGTGCGCCGGGCCGCCGCGTACAGCAGCGGTGGAAGCAGCAGCGGCAGAATCAGATCCGGCGCGACCCGCACGTCCGGCACCGCCGGGATCAACGCGAGCACACACCCGAACATCGTCATCAGCACGGCCGGCGCCACACCGAGCCGCCGCCCGATCGGCTGGGCGAGGATCGTGGCGAACAGCACGAGAAACGGCAACTCCAGATGACTCACGCCAACACAGTGTTGATCTGCTGCCTGAGAAAACCGACTGTGTTCCCCTGAGAAACGCTGGTGCTTCGACTCAGCCTTGCACGCTGCCGGCCGCCTGCTCGATCAGCGCCGTGACGGCCTTCGGCTGCGACAGTGCGACCGCGTGGCTGCCCGCCTCCTCGACGGTGGTCGCGTTCATCCGCTTGGCCATCTCGCGCTGCCCGTCGGCGGGGATCATGTGGTCGTCCTTGGCCACCAGCGCCCAGCTCGGCAGCGACTTCCAGGCCGGTGCGCCGCTCGGTTCCATGAACGAGTTCACCGCGATCGGGCGTTGCGCGGCGGCGAGCACCGTGGTCTCGCTCTCCGGCAGGTCCTGGGCGAAGTTGTCGTGGAACTTGTCCGGCGCGATGGTCAGCTCCTGGCCGACGCCGCCGCCGGGCAGCGGAAACTCGTGCGGGACACCGATCTTGGTGGCGGGTCCGCCGAACTTCGCGTCCAGCGCGCCGACCGGCTCGCCCTGGTCCGGGGAGAACGCGGCAACGTAGACCAGGCCCGCTGCCTTGGGTGAACCGGTCGCGGCGTTGGTGATCACGGCTCCGCCATAGGAGTGACCGACCAGCAGCGTCTTGCCCGGCATGCCGTCGAGGACGCTGCGGATGTAGGCCGAGTCGTAGGTGAGCCCACGCAGCGGCACCGCGGCGGTCGTCACCTGGTAGCCGTCGCGCTGCAACTGCGCGGCGACCTTGGTCCAGCTCGAGCCGTCAGCGAAGGCGCCGTGCACGAGCAGGACGGCGGGCTTGTTGCCACCCGGCGCGGGCGCCGGCGTCGGTTCGTCGGCCGAGGCGGTGCAGGCCGAGACGGTCAGGCCCAGCGTGACCGCGGCGACGGTCACTACCGCACCGCGCCAGCCGCGACGTGCCGTAGTAGCGCCAGAAGTGTTGTTGCGCATGGTTTTTCGACCCCTTCGTTAGTGGAACATGAGACTCTCGCGGCGAGCAAGCTCCAAGGTATGTGGACAATCGGGCAAAAGCTATGCTTCAGAAGCCGAGATAGTTTGCCGAAGCTCCAGGAGTGCCGATCGTGTTCAGCCAGACCGAGGAGCTCGACGCGCTCTCGGAGATCCTGGAGACGGTCCGGCTGCACGGCGACACCGTCGTCCGGTTCGCGCCGCAGGCACCGTTCGAGGTGACCATTCCGGACGGCATCCGGCTGCTGCACATCGTGGAGCGCGGCACGATCCGGCTGCGCGTCGGCGACGACCCGCCGATCCTGCTCGGTCCCGGCGATCTGGTACTGCTCGGCTGCGGCGACGCGCACTCGCTCAGCGCCGGCACAGGCGCGACCCCGCGGCCGCTGCAGGACTCGGACACCTTCCGCCTCGACGCCGAGCTCGCCGATCCCGAGGCACCACGCTGGGTCACCGGCACGTTCGTGGTGCAGGAGGCGATCGCGGCGCCGCTGCTGTCGGTGCTGCCGCCGGCCATCCACATTCCGGCGAATCCCGGCCATCGCCCCTGGCTCGCGGCCATCCTCCCGGTGCTGCTGATCGAGGTGACCACTCCGAATCCCGGTGCCGCGGTGATGATCTCGCGGGTGCTGGACCTGCTGTTCATTCATACGCTGCGCGCGTGGTTCGCCGGCCACGACGCCGAACCCGGCTGGCTCACCGCGGCCATGGATCCCGCGCTCGGCCCGGTGCTGGCCGCGATCCATCGCGATCCGACCAAGCCGTGGACCGTCACGACGCTGGCCCGGGACGCCAGGATGTCCCGCTCGGCGTTCGCCGAACGCTTCACCCGGCTGCTCGGGCGCGCACCCGCCGCCTACGTCACCGAGCGACGCCTCGACCACGCCGCCGAGCTGCTGCGCTCGACCACCGATCCGGTGTCCAGGATCGCCGCGGACACCGGCTACACCTCCAATGCCGCGTTCAGCCGCGCCTTCCAACGCCGATACGGGGATGCTCCGCAACGCTGGCGCAAGCTGACAGCGCGGTGATCGAGATGTCCGGTGGACGTCCGGGCGATCGCCGTTTGGGGTACACCGCACTGCGGCAATCTGGTGCTTACGACGCAGTTCCCTGAAGTGGTGAAAGGAGAGTCCGATGATCATCGGCATGGTTAGCCACTGGGTTCGTTCAGTGCTCGACCTAATCGGGATCTGACCCGGCGGTTCCAGCCTGGCCTAGCGCGCGAAGCACCGCGGGGCCGTTCGGTCCCGCGGTGCTCGCCGCCGATGTCGCAGCGAAGCCGAACCACGCGTACGAATGCCACGGATGGGTAGCCCACCTGCATGAACGCAGACACCGCGACCGTCGGCGTCGAGGAAGAATTCCTGCTCGTCGAGCCCGAAACCGGATTGCCTGTCGCGAAGAACGTCCAGGTCGCCCGGACGGCGGCCGAACTCGGCATCGATCTGCAACTCGAACTCACCGGATGCCAGGTGGAGACCAGCACCGGCGTGCATACCGATTCCGCGGAGCTGGCCACGGAGTTACGCGATCTGCGCCGCGGCATCGCAGGCTGCGCCGAGCAGAACGGCGCCACATTGCTCGCGGTGGCCATTCCGCCGACCGTGCCGGACAAGTTCCCGGTCACCGATACACCCCGCTATCAGCGGATCGCCACCGCGTTCGGGATGCTCGCGCAGGAGCAGGGACTGTGCGGATGTCACGTGCACGTGGCGGTGCCCGATCGCGAAACCGCCTTGCAGGTCAGCAATTTCCTGCGGCCGTGGCTGCCGCTGTTCCTGGCGCTCACCGCGAACTCGGCGATCTATCGCGGGATCGACACCGGGTTCGCCAGTTGGCGCAGCATTCTGTGGCGGCGCTGGCCGAGTGCCGGTCCCCCACCGTATTTCGGCTCGGCGGCCGAGTACGACTCGCTGGTCGCCATGATGCTGTCCAGCGGCAGCATCCTCGACCCGAAGATGGTCTATTGGGATGTCCGTCCGGCGCTGAGCTTTCCGACGGTGGAGATCCGGGTCAGCGATGTGCCCGCGACGATCGAGGAGACGGTGCTGCTCGCGACCCTGGTGCGCGCGACGGTGATGACCGCGCAGAACGCGTTGGCGCGCAACATCTCCGCGCCGCCGGTCAGCGACGAGGTGTTGCGCGCGGCCTATTGGAAGGCGGCCCGCACCGGACTCGACGGGAACGCCGTCGACCCGGTGCACGGGCGCATCCTGCCGGTGCGCGATCTGCTCATCGAACTCGTCGGCTACGTCAGTCCGGCGCTGGAGGAACTCGGCGACCAGCAACTGGTCACCGAGTCCCTCGCCACTGTGCTGGCCCGCGGCAACGGAGCGATGCGGCAGCTCAACGCTTTTCGGGCGCACCAGGACGTCGGTGAGGTCATCTCCGAGCTGACGACGGCCACCCTGGAAGGCTGTCGCGCGACTACAGCCACATGAGGCAAAAGATGTGCCCCACCGGATCGGCATAGACCCGGAACTGGTCGTTGTCGTTGGGCTGCACCAGTTTTGCGCCGAGCGCAAGCGCCTTCGGCTCGGCCGCCTCGATGTCGTCGACCAGGACATCGAAGTGAATCTGCTGGGACGCTTCGGGATCGGGGAAATGCGGCGGCTTGTACTCGGGCGCCGCCTGGAAGACGATCCGCCTACCCTCGCTGTCGACGGTGACGACCCAGGTGTCGTCCTCGTTCTCGGCCAGTTCGAGCCCGAGCAGGCCGATGTAGAACTCGGCGAGCTTGCGCGGCTCCGGGCAATCCAGCACCACGCTGCGCAGACGCCCCACCGGACCGGTTGATGTCATGCGAAACCTCCTTCGATCGGCATCCTCGTCGCCTACCCGGCGCACCCGCCAAGCAAACACTCAGCGCTGACGAACGGCCCACCCTAACCGGTCCGACCCGTCGGCGGAGCGAGCTCCGTAACGATGAAACACGTTGTGGTCAAATAAGACTCGAGGTCGAAGCACGCGCCACCCCGGCTCGCAGCCTTCTACGATGAAACCCACACAATCCACCATCGGGGGTACTGCATGACCGACCTGACGCACGTCATCGACCAATCCAAGCCGAGCATCGCGCGAGTGTACGACTACCTGCTCGGCGGAAAAGACAACTTCGCCGTCGACCGCACGATCGGCGACCATTTCAAGAACAACCTGCCCGGCTCGGTGGCGATCGCCTCCACCAATCGGCAGGCGCTGATCCGCGCGGTCCGCGACCTCGCCCGCGGCGGCGTGCGGCAGTTCGTCGACCTCGGCAGCGGGCTGCCGACCGCCGACAACGTGCACCAGGTCGCGCGCAGGCACACGCCCGACGCCAAGGTGGTCTACATCGACAACGATCCCATCGTCCTCGCGCACGGCCGCGCGCTGCTGGCCACCGACACCGATACCACGGTGTTCCAGGCAGATCTGCGTGACCCGCGCACGATTCGGGAGCATCGCGAGGTGGTCGAGATGATCGATTTCGACCAGCCGGTGGCGGTCATCTTCAGCGCGATCCTGCACCACCTCAACGACGACGAGGACCCGGCCGCGGTGGTCCGCTACTGGTCCGATCAGCTGGTGGCCGGGAGCACGGTCTACATCTCGCATTTCCGCTCGGGCGGCAACCGGGAGACCGCGGTGGCCGAGGAGAAGCTCCAGTCGACGTTCGGCCGCGGGCGCTGGCGCACCGACGCGGAGATCGAGGCGCTGTTCGGTGATCTGGAGATCCTCGAGCCCGGCATCGTGCCGTGTGTGAGCTGGCGGCCGGACCTGACCGCGGCCGACCCGGACGAGCGCGAGTTGACGATCTGGGAGCAGCTCATCGTGACCGGCCTGGCGCGCAAGGGGTAGACATGCGAAAGGGGTGTCGCGGCCCGCGGCACCCCTGGTTCGAACTGGTTGTTATTCGGCCGGCTCCAGGATCACCGGCAGCTTGCCGTGCCCGTTGGAGATGAAGCTGACCACGGTGCCCAGCTCGGACGGGTCCGCGGCCAGGCGCATGTTCGGGAACCGCTCGAAGATGGCGGGGAGCGCGACCGCCGCTTCCAGCCGGGCCAGCGGTGCGCCGAGGCAGTGGTGCACGCCGTGCCCGAAGGCCAAGTGGTCCTTGGTAACCCGGGTGACGTCGAACTCGTCGGCGGTGTCGCCGTGCACCTTCGGGTCCCGGTTCGCCGCCGCGTAGGCCGGCAGGATCGGATCACCCTTGGCGATCTGCACACCCTCGATCTCGATGTCGTCCACCGCGAACCGCAGCGGGAGGTGCGCGACCGGCGCCTCGAAACGCAGGGCCTCCTCGATCAGATCCGCCCAGCCGACCTTGCCGTCGAGCACCTTCGCCCGCTGTTCTGGCCGGGTGATCAGCGCGTAGATCGCCTGGTCGAGCAGGTTGACCGTGGTCTCGTGGCCGGCGCTGATGACCAGCAGCAGCGTGTCGATGAGCTCCTGCTCGGTCAGCTTGGAGCCGTCGTCCTCGCTGCGGTGCGAGATCAGCAGGCTGGTCATGTCGTCGCTCGGGTTTTCCCGCCGGAAGGCCACCAGCTCGCCGAGGATGCGGTACATCTCCATGTAGTTGGCCTGCGACTCCTCCGGGCTGAGGGCGGTGTCGAAGATGCCGTCGACGCACTTGCGCAGGCCGGGATTCAACGATTCCGGCACGCCCATCAGCTCGGAGATGACCTCGATCGGCACCGGATAGGCGAAACCTTCACGCAGATCGACCACTTCGCCCGCGGGCACCGCCGCGAGCTCGGCGATCAGCCGCTCGACGATCCGGTCGATCCGCGGCCGCATCGCCTCGGTGCGCCGGTGGGTGAACGCGGGGGCGACGAGCTTACGTAGTCGGCGATGATCGGCGCCGTAGGCGGTGAACATGTTGTTCACCGCCACCCACAGGAACAGCGGCCAATCCTGCGGCACTTCACCTTTGGCGAAGGCAGGCCAATGTTGTCTGGCATCTTTGGACACTTTGGGATCGACGAGCAGTCGCTTGAGCAGGTCGGCATCGGTGATCGACCAGGCACGCACGCCGCCGGGCAACTCGACCAGGGTCGCCGGGCCACGCTCGCGCAAGCGCGCCGCCTCGCCCTGGATGTCGGTGCCCGCCGGGTCTAGGACTAGAGGCTCAGTGTCCATCGGGGTCTCCTTAAAACACGTTCAACGGTGGTGACTTAGGGAAGACTACCGGGAGGGAGACCAGCGCTCGATGGAAAGGACCTGGCCGCCAAGACAATTCACCGGGGGCGACGGCAAGTCCCAACTCGGGCAACGCATCGAGAAGCTGATCGATGGCGTCCTGAACGATCAGGTAGGCCATCGACCGGGCGGGGCAGGCGTGCGGGCCGACGCTCCACGCCAGATGCGATCGATTATCCACGTACTCACCGACACTGATGGTCGGATCGTTGTTGCAGCCGGACATGCTGATCACGACCGGCTGATGGGCGGGCAGCCAGACGCCGTCGATGAGGATGGGCTGGCGCGGGTAGGACACGCAGTAGTTCGCCATCGGCGGGTCGGTGAACAGCACCTCGTCGAGCGCGTCGCGGGTCGAAAGACTGCCGCCCAGAACGTTTCCCGCGAACCGGTCGTCGGTGAGCATCAGCAGCAGCGTGTTGACGATCAGGTTCTGCTGCGGCTCGATACCCGCGCCGTACAGCGTGACCAGCTGGTGGATCATCTCCACGTCGTCGAGCTTGGCCGGGTGCGCGAGCAGCCGCGAGGTGATGTCGTCGCCGGGCTCTTTGCGTTTGGTGTTCACCAGATCGAACAGCGCGTCGGTGAGCATCGCGTTGCCCTTGTCCGCGTTCACACCCTCGAAGATCGCGGCCATGCCGGTCGCGACCTGCTGGCCGATCTCCGGCGAGCAGCCGAGCGTCGCGTTGAGCACCGCGAAGGTGAGCGGAAAGGCGTACTGGCTGATCAGATCCGCGGCGCCGTCCTGGCAGAACGCGTTGATCAGCGGGATGGCGATCCGCTCGACGGTCGCGTGCAGGCTGTGCAGGTCGACCTCGGCGATGGCGGCCACGTTGGCCTGCCGGTACTTGCTGTGGTCCAGGCCCGCGCTGCGCAGCGCGTTCGGCCGCCACTCCAGCATCGGCAGGATCGGGCACTCGCCGGGCACGCCCTTCTGCCAGGTGCGCGGATCGGCCGGGAAATGCTCCGGATCGTTGAGGATGCGCAGCGCGGTGTGATAGCCGATCACCAGCGTGGCGGGCACGTCCGGGGAGAGGTTCACCGGAACCAGTGAGCCGTACTCGCGGCGCATCTCGCGGTAGGCGAGGTGCGGGTCGGCGGCGAATTCCTCCGAGTACAGCGATACCCGGGGACCGTCGCTGTCGATCGGTGATCCGTGCTGGACCGGGCAGGAACGCGGGGGCGTGGTCAAAGTCGTGACTCCTGACGATGGAACAGGAATTCGACGAGCGTGATCAGGGACCGCAGGCAGGTGCCCCGGTCGCGCGCGTCCAGGGAGGTGAGCGGTGTTTCGGGTGCCAGGTCCAGTGCGTCACGGACCTCGCCTAACGGGAAGTTCTTGAAGCCTTCGAACTGATTGACCGCCACCGAATACGGCACCCCGCGCTCCTCCAGCACCGACAGCACCTCGTCGGACTTCTCGATGCGCCGGGTATCGACCAGCACCAGCGCGCCGAGCGCGCCGCGAGCCAGCTCCTCCCACAACGGGACGAACCGCTGCTGGCCCGGCGTACCGAACAGGTACAGCGCCAGCTGCGGATTGAGCGTGATGCGGCCGAAGTCCATCGCCACGGTCGTTTGGGATTTGCCGGGCAGGCCGGCCATGTCGTCGACGCCGACGCTGGCCTCGGTGATCGTCTCCTCGGTGCGCAGCGGCTTGATCTCCGAGACGCTGCTCACGAAGGTGGTCTTGCCGACCCCGAAATTGCCTGCCACCAACAGTTTTACGGAACGGGTAACGGTCTCCGGCACATAGTCGACTGGACGATCAGACGGCGAGAGCACGGAGCCCATTAAGTACCTCCTCGAGCAGAGCGATCTCCGGCAGGTTTTCCGCCGGGGTAGGTGTGACCAGGTGGCCGTTGTCCATCAGATCGGCCGCGACGATCTTGACAACGGACGGCGGAAGATCGAGGTACGCGGCGATCTCGGCGATCGATAACGTGCCTCGGCGGCTACAGAGATTGACGACCCGGCGTGCGTCGGGCGTGGCACCCGGCGATGGGTCCTTTGCGGCACGGACCAGAGTGACCAGGTCCAACTCGCGAGTGGGACGGGTGCGTCCCCCGGTGCGCACGTATGCCCGAACCAAATCGGGATCACGCCGGGCCCGTGATGTCATGGCAATTCGCCACCATCGACACGCCTGCGCGGCTGGCTGCCCAGCTCGTGTCCGACCCGGCCGGCGAGTTCGTTCATCCGATGCGCGATGAGCGCGACGTCGATCTCGGGGGTGGTCGCGACACCGAGCAGCGCGCCGTCGCCCGCCGCGGTGATCAGGATCATGCCCTGGTCGTACTCGGTCATGTTCTGCCGCACACCGTTGTTGCCGTCGCCGCAGAACTCGCCGAGCGCCTTACCGAGCGAACGCAGGCCGGACGCGGCGGCGGAGAAGCGCTCCGCCTGATCGCGCTCGATGCCCGCGGAATGCGCGATTCGTAAACCGTCTTCGGACAGGAGGACCGAGAATCTGACGCCCGGGACGCTGAGGTCTTCGAGTAGCCAGCCCAGCTTGTTGCTGCTGTCGGTCACGGGTGAGGCCATCAGGATGTCATCCCTTCCGTGTGATCGGAATTATCGGATTGTTCGGTGGCGGCGGCGCGGCCGCTCTGCGAACCGGTGTGCCAGGCCGCGGCAACGTCGGGCCGGGCGAGGCCGGGTTCGGTGCGCGGACCGACCGGAGCTAGCGCGACCGTCCGGCGGCGCCGCTTCGGTAAGCCGCCGTTGGTGATCTCGTGCACGGCGAATGGCTCACTCTCACTGGGCTCTTCGCTCTCCGGTGCCCGGTGGGACGCAGTCGTCGTGACCGCCACGGGAGCGGGTTCGGCGGGGACCTCGACCGCACGCGCGGGGATCACCTCGTGCTGGCCGGGCTGCGGGGTCATCAGCAACGCCTCGGGGATGTAGACCATCGCGCGCATGCCGCCGTAGACGTTCGGGCCGTCGATGTAGACGGTGAAGCCGTAGCGGCGGGCCAGCGCGGCGATGCCGGGGAAGCCGACCTTGGGCGAGGGACCGAGCTGGTGGATGTCGACCGAGCGCTCGTGCGCGAGCACCTGGCGCGCCTCCTCCATCTGCTCGGCGTTCATCCGCACGCCCGCGTCGTCGATGATCACGGTGACGCCGTGGTGCCCCTCCTGGAAGGAGACATCCACGTACGAGGTCGGCGGGGAATAGCGCAGCGCGTTGTCGAGCAGGGTGGCCAGGGTGTGCACGAGCGGCTCCACCGCCCGGCTGATGACCACCCGGTCGAGCTGGGTGGGACGCACCCGCAGATAGTCGCGCACGCGGCCGACCGCGCCGCCGACCACGTCGGTGAGCGACTGGGCGGGCCAGCGCCGGCCGGGCAGGCCGCCACAGACGATCACGTAGGACTGCGCCTGGCGGATCATCTGCTGCACGGTGTGGTCGATGCGGGTGAGGGTTTCGTACACCTCGTCGTTGCGGTGCTCACGCAGCGCGGAGCTGACCACCTGGCTGACGTCGGCGCCGAGACTGACCACCGACGTGCCGAACGAGCGCACGGCCGCACTGGTCGCCTGCCGGGACGCGGTCGACACCTCGCCGCGCACCTTGTCCTCGGCGACCTTGATCGCCTGCTGCGCCTCGTGGTTGGTGTGGTCCCTGGTCTCGGACCGCAGCAGGCTCAGGTCGTCGGCGTATCGCTCGGCGATCCACCGCAACACCTGCGCGGTGCGTGAATTCTCCAGCCCCGGCGGCACTTCCACCGTCGGCGCCTGGCTGTCGAAGCGTCGGATCGACTCCGCGACCGACGGCAGCGTGGTAGTCGCGAAGTGCTCGACGGCTTCCTCCGCGGCTCTCTGCTCTCTGCTGAGTGCTTCGGCCCTGGCCCGCTGCTGTCGCGCGTACTGCACTGCGAACAACGCGACTGCTGCCACTACCACGAGCGCAGCGGCGAGGATCCATGAAAGCACCACGGCGATATCTTGATTCATCAGTTCTTTCGTCGTCGATTGCCGCCGAGGATTGGGTGCGCTTGCGAGTGCGCCTGCACGAGGCCGCGTCGTCTGTCCGTCATAGTGCTTCGTCTCGCCTTCCTCGCGACGCCGACCAGCACACCCTGGTCGGATCTGGTCCACGTCGGAGGACCGGCGACCGATCGGACAACAGATTGTGTCCGAACAGTTACCAGAACCCGACGCTGCGACATTAGCAGCTATGCAACCAGTTCTCGCCAGATCCAGTCACATGATTGCGTTTGCAGACATCAGATGACGGGTGCGCGGAGATGCGCAATAATGCTGCGCCACTGGTGATCACGATCGCTTGCCACGCGGTGACCAGGGGCGTTTCCGGAGTAGCGATAGAGGACACATCATCGGATCTATCTGCGGTGCCGCATATCACGCGCATGCTGTCAACCGCACCTATCCGAAGCGGGTGGGGGAACAGGGTATTGGGGGTTACTAGCGACCAGAAGTTTGCTGGAACGTCCAGTTTGTTTTAGGCGGAATCGCCCGGATGGTCCGAGTCGCGACAGTCACAGAGGTTGCCCGAATGTCGCCCGGCCGTATCCGACGCAATGATCGAGACCGATCTTCTAGCGGCAATCGGCAATGTGGAGCGTTATCCCTTCAGGTCAACTACAGCGAACCGCGGGTACCGGATACTATGCGGCCATGGCAAAGCTGAAGGTCTCCGTCGATGTGCCGATCTCGCCCGAGGACGCGTGGTCGCATACGTCCAATCTGGCTGACCTGGACAAGTGGCTGACTATGCACGAGGCGTGGCGCAGCGAGGTGCCGGAGCAGTTGACGGTCGGGACGCAGCTGGTCGGCGTTGCCTCGGTGAAGGGGCTGCGAAATCGGGTGACGTGGACGGTGAAGGCGGCCGAGGCGCCGCGGCGGCTGTTGCTGACGGGTGCGGGCAAGGGCGGCACCAAGCTCGGGCTGGAGTTGCTGGTGGCGCCGAAGGGCACGGGGTCGGAGGTGACGGTCGACATCGAGCTCGGCGGCCGGCCGCTGTTCGGGCCGATCGGGGCCGGGGTGGCGCGGGCGGTGAAGGGCGACATCGAGCGTTCGCTGGACAAGTTCGTCGCGCTGTACGGCTGAAACCGGCTCTGCGACAGGCATTCTCTAGGAGAGACACTGCTGGGCCGCCGCGGTGATTCGGCGGCCCAGGTTTGCCTTCAGGTGATCGATGACCGCGCGGGTCCGGCGAGGTAGCGGGGCGGCCGCGGCGTAGACGGCGGCGATGTCGGCGCTCGGGGTCTGGATGTCGGGCAGTACCTGGATGAGCGAGCCGTCGCGCAGCAGTGGCTCGACATGCCAGAGTGAGCGCATCACCAGGCCGCGGCCGGCCAGGCACCACTGGGTGATGACGTCACCGTCGTTGCTGATCAGGTTGCCCGCCACGCGAATCGCGAGTTCTTTGTCGCCGGTCTCGAAGCGCCACAGCGCATAATCGGATTCGTTCTCGCGCAGGATGATGCAGGTGTGCTGTTCGAGTTCTTTGAGACTCGCGGGGGTTCCGTTGCGCCGCAGGTACTCCGGAGACGCGCAGAGCACGCGGCGGTTGACCCACAGCCTGGTCGCGGTCAGTCTCGAATCCTGTAGTGCGCCGACCCGGATGTCGATGTCGAAGCCGGTGCCCGCGATGTTCAGCGGCAGGGACGAGAGGTCCAGGTCCACCTGCACTCTCGGGTTGCGCTCGACGAAATCCGCGACCAGCGGGGCGATGTGGGCGCGGCCGAGGCCGATCGTCGACCGGACGTGCACGCGGCCACGCAGTTCGTGCTGTTGCTCGGCGATCGAGTCTTCCAGCTCTTCGAGTTGGGCCGCGATCACCGAGGCGCCGGCCGCGTAGCGCTCCCCCTCCGGGGTCAGCGTCAGCCGTCTCGTGCTGCGCTGCACGAGCAGCACGCCGAGCCTGGCCTCCATCTGCGCGAGCCGCTTGCTCACCGAGGACACCGAGACGCCGAATTCGCGGGCGGCCTCGGTCAGGCTGCGGGAACGGGCGACGATGTCGAAAAAGGTGACGTCGTCGGTGGACGCACCGGACACGGCGACCTCCTCGTCTTTTCCATTCGGGAAAGAGTCTCTTTCTCGTTGCGTGCTTTTGCCGCGGAATATCCGAGCCTACCGTTGTGATCGGCCCCACACCAACGGATTCCGGGGCCGATATCAACGAGATCGGAGCACGCGACGATGGGTTCAACACACCGTATTGCCGTCATTCCGGGAGACGGCATCGGCAAAGAAGTCGTGCCGCAGGGAGTTCGGGTGCTGGCGGCCGCGGCCACCGCATTCGACTTCACTCTCGATTTCACCGAGTTCGACTTCGCGAGCGCGGAGTATTACACGGCGACCGGGCAAATGCTGCCGGACGGGTGGTTCGAGGAGCTGGCCGGGTTCGACGCGATCTACTTCGGCGCGGTGGGCTGGCCGGAGGTGGTGCCGGACCATATTTCGCTGTGGGGCAGCCTGTTGCAGTTCCGGCGGCATTTCGACCAGTACGTGAGCCTGCGGCCGGTCCGGCTGCTGCGCGGCATCAGCAGTCCGCTCGCCGGACGGCAGCCCGGTGACGTGGACTTCTATGTGGTTCGGGAGAACACCGAGGGTGAGTACTCGAGCATCGGCGGCAAGATCTTCGAAGGGACCGATCGGGAGACGGTGATCCAGGAGACGGTGATGACCAGAACCGGGGTCGATCGAATCCTGAAGTACGCCTTCGAACTCGCGCGGCGACGGCCGAAGGGGCATCTCACGTCGGCGACCAAGAGCAATGGTATTTCGATCACGATGCCCTATTGGGACGAGCGGGTCGCGGCGATGGCGGCGGAGTATCCGGATATCGACGTGGACAAGTATCACATCGATATTCTGACGGCCAATTTCGTGTTGCATCCGGACTGGTTCGATGTGGTCGTCGCGAGCAATCTGTTCGGGGATATTCTTTCCGATCTCGGTCCGGCATGTACCGGGACGATCGGTATCGCGCCGAGCGGGAACATCAACCCGGAGCGACTGTTTCCGAGTTTGTTCGAGCCGGTGCACGGGTCCGCGCCGGATATTGCCGGACTCGGGATCGCCAATCCGATCGGCCAGATCTGGAGCGGGGCGATGATGCTGGAGCATCTCGGTGAGCAGGATGCCGCGGACGCGGTGCTGGCGGCGATCGAAGCGGTGCTCGCCCAGGGGAAGTCGGGGCTGACACCGGACATGGGTGGGGTCGCGAACACGGAATCCGTTGGCGGGCAGGTGCGGGCGCGGCTCGAGGCGGCTACCTCGATGACGTCCGTGAGCCGGTCATGAGCCTGAAGACCGCGCGGACGTTCGCGCTGCCGACGTTGGACGGGATTCCGCTGGTGGTGCCGATCGTGCTCACGGCGGGGGTGCTCGCCGCGGGTGTGTTCGACGCGGTGCCGAAGAACATGATCGGCGGGCTGGCCGTGATCGTCGGGCTCGGCATGCTGCTCGGGCCGCTGGGGAATCGGCTGCCGGTGATCTCGAAGATCGGTGGCGGGGCGCTGATCTGCCTGATGGTGCCGTCGGTGCTGGTGTATTTCGGTGTGTTCAACGCGAATACGTTGGCCGCGGTGAACGCGCTGATGAAGGAGGCGAACTTCCTCTACTTCGTGATCAGCACGCTGGTGGTGGGCAGCATCCTCGGCATGAGCCGGAAGGTGATGGTGGGCGGGCTGATTCGCATCTTCCCGCCGCTGGTCCTCGGGACGATTGCCGCGGTGTCGGTGGGGATCGGGGTGGCGATGGCGTTCGGGTACGGCTTTCATCGGGCGCTGTTCTACCTCGTGGTGCCGATCATCGGGGGCGGGATCGGGGAAGGGGTGATCCCGCTGTCGTCGGCGTATGCGTCGGCGCTGGGTGGGGAGCCGGGAAGTTATGTGGCGGAGCTGATTCCGGCGGCGATCATCGGGAACATCGCGGCGGTGATCATCGCGGGGCTGTTGCGCCGGCTCGGGGATCGGCGGCCGCAGCTCGATGGTGGCGGAAGGTTGGTGAAGGTGGAAGCGCCGGTGACCACTCCCCCGGCTGCGGTGCCCGAGACCACCGGCCGCAATCACGCGCTCGGTGTGCTGATCATCTGCGGGCTCTTCGTGCTGGCCACGCTGTTGGAGCGGGTTGTGCACCTGCCCGCGCCGGTGCTGGTGATCATCATGTCGGTGGGCTGCAAGCTGTTCGGGGTGTTTCCGGCCGAGGTCGAGGACAGCGTGCGGGGCATCTACACGGTGATCGCGCGGCACTTCATCTATCCGACGATGATCGGGCTCGGCATGCTGTATCTGCCGTTGAAGAACATCATGGGGGTGATCTCGGTGGGGTATGTGGCCGCGTGTATCGCCGTGGTTGTCGCGATGGCGGCCACCGGGTTCTGGGTGGGGCGGGCGATCGGGATGTATCCGGTGGATGCGTCGCTGGTGACGGTGTGTCACAGCGGGCTCGGTGGAACCGGTGATGTGGCCATACTTTCGGCGTCGAATCGGATGAATCTGATGCCGTTCGCGCAGATCTCGACGCGGATCGGCGGGGTTACCACGGTTATTTCGGCGGCTGCGTTGATCAGGGTGTTCGAGGGATGAGGGTTTTGGTTGCGCCGGACAAGTTCAAGGGGAGTCTGACGGCTGCCGAGGTTGCCCGTTGGCTGGCCGTCGGTCTTGCCGAGGTCGGGGTGGGGAGTACGCAGCTGCCGCTGGCGGATGGTGGGGACGGGAGTGTCGATGCTGCTGTCGCGGCTGGGTTCTCGGGGCGCTCGTGCACTGTCGCGGGTGCGGTGGGTATGCCGTCGCGCGGGCGGATTGCGGTCCGTGGCGATACCGTCGTGGTCGAGGTCGCGAATACTTGTGGGTTGAGTACCTTGTCCAATGGCCGGAAGCAGCCGCTCGATGCGTCGAGTCTTGGTTTGGGGCAGGCGATTCGGCAGGCGTTGCGGTTGTCGCCGCGGCGGGTGGTGGTCGGGCTCGGGGGTAGTGCGAGTACCGATGGTGGCATGGGACTGCTTGCCGCGTTCGGGTTTCGGTTCCTCGATGCCGAAGGGCGGGTTCTGCCGCCTAGCGGGCGGGCGTTGCTCGAAATCGCTGGGGTCGACAGGGCTGCGGCGGTGCGGTTGCCAGCGGTCGATCTCGTGGTTGCCAGTGATGTCACGAACCCGTTGACCGGGGTCGATGGGGCCGCTGCTGTGTACGGGCCGCAGAAGGGGGCTTCGGCGCAGGAGGTTGGCTTGCTCGATCGCGGACTCCGCCACCTCGTGGAGATGTTGTCCTGCAACCGCTTTCCGGAGGCCGGGCGGCTCGCTGCGGTCCCTGGAGCGGGTAGCGCGGGCGGCATAGGGTTCGCCGCCATGCTGCTCGGCGGCCGGATGACATCCGGCGGCGAGTTCTTTCTCGATCTGCTCGACTTCGATCGGCATTGCGCCGAGGCGGATCTGGTGATCACCGGCGAAGGGAGTCTCGATGCGCAGACCGAACGCGGCAAGCTGGTCGCCGTTGTCGCACGGCGGGCCAAGGGCATTCCGGTCGTTGCGGTCGCGGGGCGCAGCGAGATTCCTCGAATTCGATGGATTTCGAACGGCTTTGCCGACGTCTACGCGCTCGCCGACTACACCGACCGGGATACGGCGGGCGATCCTGCGCTGACGGCCGACCTGCTTGTGCGCATCGGTCGCAGGATCGGGCGCTCCCGATTGCTCCAGTCGACCGGGTGACGATGCTCGCGAATCGTTGTCCTGAACGATCTCGTTCGGTCAGCTCGACAGGTCTGCGGTGACCAATCGATAGCCCAGGTCCAGGTGTGGCTGATCGAGGAGGTCGGCGTAGCGAGACTTCCACTCGCCGCTCGCCAAGTCTTGCTGTAGCCGTGCCAATCCTGGTTGCAGCTGTGGTTTCGGCGTCAACGCCAGCATCGACATGCCCGCTCGAACTGTCTCGTCGAGATAGGCCTCAGGCCTGCGCCAGTAAGCACCACCGAAGCCGTCCACGCAATCGTGCGGGACCGGGATCGGCTGTATCTCAGGGTCTTTCAATAGTGCAGTAAGCCGCGACAGCGGGACGGCAAGCTTCCCGTCGGTATCGCCTGCCGCCGGCAGATAATCCCGCACCAGCCAAAACTGGCGGTACACCTCGTGATCCCACGTGAGAATCACGATGCGCCGCCGCGCAACCCGACTCATCTCGGCGATGCCACGTTCGAGGTCGGTCCAGTGGTGGATGGTCAGCACCGCCAGCGCCGCATCCACCGCCTCGGTCCGCACCGGCAGGTCCTCGGCGGTTGCGCGAATCGCAGGTGCCGCCCCCACCGGACGTTGATCGATCATCACCCGACTCGGCTCGACAGCGAGCACCGTCCGACTCGGCTCGTACGAACCAGCCCCCGCCCCGACATTCAGTACCGTATGCATCCCTCGCAGCGCAGTCGCGATCACGTCCGCAATACGTGGATCAGGTTGCCGGGTCCGCGAATACGTCCGCCCAGTCGTGTCGTAGACAGTCATCACCGCGCCCTACGGCAACCGAGGACGACGAGACCGCCGCCTCCCCTCGCGCTGTTGATCGACATGGTCGGACCCTACCGCGCGCGGTGCGCACACCGAATCTGTGTATCCGGCACGACATACGCCAGTCGATCAGCGAGTCGGAAATCCCGACGCGGCCTACGATTGTGCCGGTGCAGGACGACGCAGAGATGGCGATCCGCGTTACGGACGAGATCGCCGAGATCCGCAGCGGTCAGCTGGTCGAGAAGCTGAAGGGCTACCTCGTTCGTCCGCGCGCCTGCATGCTCGACTGGGACTACGGGGACCGGCATCCCGAATTCCGGGAGCCGCGTTATCCCGGGTTCATCGTGGCCGAGTTTCCCGAGTCCGGGACGGGCATCGCCTACTCCGAGTACGGCTTCGGCCCAACCCACGCGTGGGGCCTTATCGGGCTCGAAGCTCCTGGATTCGGGATGGACTCGGGATGGTTCGCGACGCTCGAAGCCGCGTTTCGCGATTCGATGGCCTGGGACGGGCCGCCTCCTCCATGGATGTAGGCAGTGGGCACCCGGGCAGGCCGCCGCTGGCACCATCTTCACAGGCGTTTTGTGAAAACGCGCAGTTCAGAAGCTGTTTTTACTAGCATTTCTTGATCGCGCTGGTTAGGGTCTAGAACATGGATTCGAGCAGCGAAGTGCCGCAGGAACGGGTCGCCGACCCGCTGCTCGCTGCCGCCACCGACCTGCTCGACGCGCCCCTGACGCCGCTGCCCGATGACCAGTTGCTCGAGCTGATGCGTGACATGGAGAAGGCCACCCGCATCCTGGCCGCAGTCGGGCATCGACTTCTCTGCGAGGCCTCCGAGCGGGGACTGCCGTCGCGCACCGGTGCGGGCACGCTCAAGAAACTGCTGATGCAAACCCTCCGTCTGTCTCACGCGGAAGCGGCGAGCCGGGTCGCCGCCACTCGGGTCCTCGGCGTGCGCCGCGATGTCACCGGCGCCGTTCGCCCACCGGAATTGGCAAACACCGCGGCGGGGCAGGCGGCGGGGGACATCTCGGCCGACCACGCACGCCGGGTGGCCGCGGTGATGAACCGGGTGCCCGGCGGCGTGAGCAATCCGGAATACGAGGCCGCGGAACAGGTCCTGGCCGATTTCGCGCGGACCGGCTCCCCCGACGACATCGGCAAAGTCGGCGAGGCGATTCTGGCGCACCTGGATCCTGACGGGAAACTGTCAGACGACACCGATCGCGCCCGCATGCGCGGTATCCGCATCGGGAGTCAACGGTCAGATGGGATGTCACCGATCTCCGGCGAGATCACGCCAACCCTGCGTGCGCTCCTGGATCCGGTCGTGGCAAAGCTGGGTCGACCGGGGATGAACAACCCCGACGATCCCGCAAGCCCTTGCGGCGACAGTGAATACGTCGATCGCGACGAGCTGGCCGCTGCGGCAGGCCGGGATGTGCGCAGCGCTGCCCAACGCACGCACGATGCTGTGCAGGCTCTCCTGGAGCACTGTGTTGTTCCGGAGAAGCTGGGCTCGCATCGCGGATTGCCGGTCTCGACGATCTTGACCATGAGCGTCGCCGATGTCGAGAAGGCTTCCGGGGTCGCAACGACTGCCACCGGCGGCACCGTGCCGATGGCCGAAGCATTGAAGTTGGCCGAGGAAGCTCAACCGTTCCTCGCGGTATTCGACAACGACGGTCTGCCGCTACATTTCGGCCGTTCCAAACGTCTCGCGACCGCTGCACAACGGTTGGCGTTGATCGCCACCTTGCGCGGCTGCACGCGTCCGGGCTGCGACGCGCCCGCCAGCATGTGCGCCGCCCACCACGTCACCGACTGGAACAGCGGTGGTCCCACCGACATCGACAACGAAACGCTGGCCTGCGACCGCTGCCACGCCATGATTCACAACGGTCCCGGCGGCTGGAAAACCGTTGTCCTCGGCCCGGACTCGAAATACCCGGGCCGCACCGGCTGGATCGCCCCACCGCATATCGACCCAACCGGTACTCCGCGAGTCAACCACCGCCACCACCCCCGCGAACTACTCGTCGAAACCATGGAACACGATCCCGGCCGAGTTCATGGCGACGGCGCAGCGGAACACGCCTCAGGATCACCCATGCTCGATGCGCAGGCCGGCGCCGATGAAAAGTACGCCGCCGAGGAGGAGCCGCAGATTCCGCAGTGCCAGACTCCGACGAGTCTGCGTCGCCCTCACCGCGGCGCGGACCCCGCCCGTATACACCGCAGACCGACTCTCGATCACGACACCACTCATCAGCAAAGCCCGGCCCACGACCCCGGATGAGCCATGCCGAGGTACGGCACCACACAGCCGCCAACAACGGCGACCCCGCCGTTCGTCGACCGAACCCCGCAGCACCTCAATCTGCCGAGGCCCAGAACAATGTGTGTCCGCCGGCACCTTCGGGCACGAACTCCTCACGGGCGATGATGAATCCGGCGCGAACCAGCCAGTCCCGGTAGGTGCCGGCGTCGGCGTGACTCCACCACATGGCCGCACCGCCGCCCAGCCAATCCTCGTCGGTGCCGGTCCAGGCGGTGTGACCGGTCGTGCCGACAAACCAACCTCCGGGCCGCAGCCACGTGGAGATCTTGTTCAGCAATGCGAACTGCTCGTCGAGAGGCATATGGATCAACGCGTAGAAGCAGACGATCGCGTCGAAAGAGCCGGCGGCAAATTCAACAGCGGCCGCATCGGACCGGATGAACTCGGCGGCCGGCACAAGGCGCCGTGCCCTGTCGATCTGGCCGTCACTGATGTCGACGCCGACGACACGCCGCCCAGCCGTTGTCAGTGCGCGAGCGACCGGAAGACCTGACCCACAACCGAGGTCGAGGACCGTACCGCCTTCCGGGACGTGATCGCACAGTTCGGTCAGCCACGCCGCGTACTTCGTCTCAGCGCCATACGCCTCGTCGTAACGAGACGACAGCGTGTCATATCCACGCCGAACGAGTTCTTTCGGATCGTTGTCGGCATCCATCGGAGCATCGTCCCATCGCACAGCGCCGATAGCTGCTCAATATCGCGGCTATTCCGACCGGGCGGCGCTGACCGCGAACACAACAGGCAAGGCCTGCATCACAAGGTCGGCGCAGCTGCTGGTCGACGACGCCGCGACGGCTCCCGGTCGTGCCGAGATCGATGGCGACAGCTAGCAAATCACCTCTCGTTCGCGAGCCAGCGAGAGTTCAGTTCGCGCTCGGCATCTGCGGTGAGCGAGCCGAGAACGCGCAGACGAGCGATACCGCCGTCCGGGTAGATGTCGACACGAACGTGTGTGGCAGGGCGGTCGGTGGGGGTGAGACGGAATCGGTGGGGTGTGTCGGGTTGCAGCGTCGTCCTGGGCAGCAACTCGTACCAGGCCTTATCGTCGGTCGGCGGAAGCGGTTCGGGCCCTTGGTGATCGATGGCGAGGATGCGGGTTTCTCCGGGAGCGTTGAACAGCAGGTTGGTGGTATCGAGTTCGATCAGGGCGGGAACACCCTGTCCGGCGAGCTCGATGACGGCCCAGTCGTTTCCAGTGTCGCGGCGGCGCGCGGTTTCCCAGCCTTCGGCCTGGTTACGGGCCAGGCCGGGCGAGAGCATGTTGTCGGGTGCCGAGTAGAACATGTTGGAGCAGCCCACTGTTCGGGCGCCGTTTTCCAGGGCGGCCAGGTCGACGGTGAGTCCGGTGAGCAAGGTCGGGTCCGGCACCACCTCGCCGTGCACGCGCAGCCGAGCGACTCCGCCGTCCGGGTAGATGTTCAGGCGGACGTGAGTGAAGATGCGGTCGTCGGAAACCGGCAGTTCGCGCTTCGCGTCGCCGCCGAGTGCGCTGCGCGGCACGATCTCCACCCATTCGGCCGAATCCAGTTGCTCCGGTGACGGATAGCCGGGCGCACGGCATGCCTCGATCGAGGTGAACGGCGGATAGTTGCCCTTGAACCACGCGGTATCGATGACGACGCCGCGGATCACACCGGGCATGCCGAGCCGGATGATCGCCCAATCGTGGCCGGGTCCGCGATGCCGCCGAGTCTCCCAGCCGTCGTACTCCTGGCCCTTGGGCCCGAAGGTGTGCTCGGCGAAGCGCGGTTCCCAAGGATTGATGAGGTTTTCGCGTTCCTCGAACGACTCGTCGCTGGCGGCGATCACCCCGGCGCGGTTGGTGCGTAGCGCCAGGTCGGGCAGGCTGGTGAAGTCAGACATTGTTCCCTATCCGGTTGTGGTGCAAGGAAATGAGCTGGCCGGCGGGCGGCCGGCCGTTACCGACGACGCGACCGCGGAGCCAGGTGGCGTGGACAAGGCCGCGCAGTTCGCGCCCGCCGTAGGGCGTGATGGGATTCTTGTGCGCGAGCGCCCCTGGATCGACGGTGATCGGCGCCCACGGGTCGAAGGCGACCAGGTCGGCATCGCAACCGACCGCGATCCGGCCCTTGTGCGGCAACCCGGCCAATTCCGCTGGCGCGGAGGCCATCCACCGGACCACGTCGGTCAGCCGGAACCCGCGCTCGACCGCAGCGGTCCACACCGCAGGCAGACCGATCTGCAAGGACGAGATCCCACCCCACGCGGTCGCAAAGTCGCCCTCCTTCAAGTCCGGCGTGCACGGCGAATGGTCGGAAACCACACACGACAGCACCCCGTCGGCCAAGCCCTGCCACAACGCGTCCTGATTACCTGCGTCGCGAATCGGCGGGCAGCATTTGAACGCGGTGGACGACGCCTCGGCGGCAGACAGAGTCAGATAGTGCGGGCAGGTCTCCGCGGTGATCCGGACACCACGCGCCTGTGCCGCCGCAAGCGGTTCGAGACAGGCCGCCGCGGAAACATGCAGGATGTGCGCCCGCACGCCGGTCAGTTCGGCGAGCGCGATAACCTCTTGAACCGCAGCCTTTTCCGCCGCTCCCGGCCGCGAATCCAGGAACGCACCATACGTCCCGTCCACCGGATCATGAAGTCGCACCGGATCTTCGGCGTGCACGACCAGCAACCCGTCGAACTCCACGAGTTCGCGCATCACCTGCTCCACCTCACCGAGCCCGAGCGGCGGGAATTCGTCCACCCCGGACGGTGAGAGGAAACATTTGAAGCCGGCCACACCTGCCTCGTGCAGCGGCCGCAGCGACGACAGGTTTCCCGGAATCGCACCACCCCAGAACGCGACATCCACATGGCACTGCCCCGCTGCCACGGCCTGTTTCGTCGCCAGGTGCGGCACATTAACCGTCGGCGGCAGCGAGTTGAGCGGCATGTCGACGATCGTCGTCACCCCGCCCGCCGCGGCCGCCTTGGTGGCCGTGGCGAAACCCTCCCACTCGGTCCGCCCCGGCTCGTTGACGTGCACGTGCGAATCCACCAGACCGGGCAGCACGACGAGGTCGGCCAGGTCGGTGGTCGCCGCCGCGACCAGCACCGCGTCGTAGTCCGCCAGCTCGGCGATCTTGCCGTCCTGCACGGCGATCGACGCCGCGCGAATTCCCTCCGGCAGGGCGACCCGCCGGGACCGGATAACCAGATCATGCATGAGCACTCGCTCCCAGCCAGGCGCCGGCGATCTCCCCGGCGAGCCGTTCCAACAGGGGTCCTGCCTTCGCCATGCAGACCTCGGGGTCGGGTTCGAGATCGGTCAGCGCGTACGCCTGCTCGATGTGCGCGCCGCGCAACTGCTCGCCGGTGAGCGAGCGCTGCCCGGCCACCGCGACGACCGGCACGGTGGCGCCTGCCGCGGCCCGAGCGACCCCGACCGGAGCCTTGCCGTGCAGGGTCTGCGGGTCGAGCGAGCCCTCGCCGGTGATGACCAGCCGCGCCCCCTCGACCTGCTCGGCGAAGGACATCAGGTCGAGGATGATCTCGATGCCCGGCCGCACCGTCGCACCGAGGAAGGCGAGCGCGGCATAGCCGACCCCACCCGCCGCGCCCGCGCCCGGGCGGTCCGCCACATCGGCGCCGAGGTCGCGTTCGACGATCGAGGCCAAACGTGCCAGGCCCCATTCCAATTCGTCGATGTCGCTTTGCCGCGCCCCCTTCTGTGGCCCGTAAACCTGTGCGGCGCCGCGCGGCCCGAGCAGCGGGTTGTCCACGTCGGAGGCGACGATCACCGGCACTTGCAGCATGTCGCTGGCATCGATGCGCGCCAACCGGGTCAATGCCGCACCACCGCGCGGCAACTCCCGGCCGTGCTCGTCGAGGAACCGAACGCCGAGCGCGGACATCATGCCCACTCCCCCGTCCGTGCACGCGCTGCCGCCGAGACCGAGCACCACGCTGCGCGCGCCGCGGGTGGCGGCCGCGCGGATCAGCTCGCCGGTGCCGTAACTGGTTGCGGTCATGGCGGTTTGGAAGGTCGGCCGAATCGGCAGCCGACGCAGGCCGGACGCTTCCGCCAGCTCGATCACGGCGGCCTCGCCCCTCATCGCGAACGAGGCGGCCACCGGTAACCCCAGCGGACCGGCGACACTCGTCTGGAAGCGGACGAAGCCCGACTCCACGACGGCGTCGACCGTGCCGTCGCCCCCGTCGGCCACGGGCATGGTGACGACGGGGATGTCCGGGCGTGCCCGGCGGAGTCCGGTCGCGATGTGCGCGGCGACCTGAGGCGCGGTCAGCGACCCCTTGAACTTGTCGGGGGCGACGACACAATGTCCCTCGCGCCACCCGCCGCGCACACCGCTCGAGCGTGGAGCGTCCGGCCCGCTCACCTGCCGCCTCCGACCGGTTCCGGCTCCGGTTCGATGGCGACAGTGGCAGTGGGTGCGTCCGCGGCGGACAGCGCCAGCTCCTCGAATTCGACGATATTGTCGATTTCCAAGCCCATGGACACGTTGGTGACGCGTTCGAGGATGCATTCGACGACTACCGGCACCCGGTGCTCGGCGATCAGCTTCTTGGCGTCGGCCAAGGCCTGGCCGATGTTTTCGGGCTCGAAGACGCGGATCGCCTTGCAGCCCAGTCCTTCCGCCACCTTCACGTGGTCCACGCCGTATCCGCCGACCTCGGGGCTGTTGAGGTTGTCGAAGTCGAGCTGCACGTAATAGTCCATCGAGAAGTTCCGCTGCGCCTGACGGATCAGGCCCAGGTAGGAGTTGTTCACGAGCACGTGGATGTAGGGGATGTTGAACTGCGCGCCGACGGCCAATTCCTCGATGAGGAACTGGAAGTCGTAGTCACCGGACAGCGCGACGACGGTGGCGTCGGGGACGGCGGTGGCCACGCCGAGGGCGGCGGGCAGGGTCCAGCCGAGCGGTCCGGCCTGTCCCGCGTTGATCCAGTGCCGTGGCTTGTAGACGTGCAGCAGCTGCGACGCTTGGATCTGCGAGAGACCGATCGTGCTGACGTAGCGGATGTCGGGTCCGAACGCCTTGTTCATCTCCTCATAGACCCGCTGCGGCTTGATCGGCACATTGTCGAAGTGAGTCTTGCGCTGGCCCAGCTGCTTTCGCGCCCGCACCTGGCCAGCCCAATCGGACCGATCGCGCAACGTACCCGCCGCCGCCAACTCGCGGGCGACCTCGATGAACACCTTCAACGCCGCACCAGCATCCGAGGTGATGCCGAAATCAGGGGCGAAGACCCGTCCGATCTGCGTCGGCTCGATGTCGACGTGCACGAAAGTGCGGTCCTTGGTGTAAGTCTCAACCCCGCCCGTGTGCCGATTGGCCCACCGATTGCCGATACCAAGCACGAAATCGGACTCCAACATCGTGGCGTTGCCGTAGCGATGCGAGGTCTGCAAGCCGACCATGCCCGCGTGCAACGGGTGATCATCGGGGATCGTGCCCCAGCCCATCAGCGTCGGCACCACGGGAACACCGGTCAGCTCGGCGAATTCGACTAGCAGCTCAGCGGCGTCGGCATTCACGATGCCGCCACCGGCCACCAGCAGCGGACGCTCGGACGCGTTGAGCATCGCGATCGCCTTCTCCGCCTGAGCACGAGTCGCGGCGGGGCGATGCACCTGCAACGGCTCGTATGTCTCGATGTCGAACTCGATTTCGGCGAGCTGCACATCGATCGGCAGATCGATCAGCACCGGACCGGGGCGACCCTCGCGCATCAGCCGAAAGGCCTTCTGAAAGGTGCCTGGGACCTGCGCAGGTTCCAGGACGGTGACCGCCCACTTGGCCACCGGCGCAGCGATAGATGCGATATCGACGGCCTGGAAATCCTCCTTGTGCAACTTGGCCACCGGCGCTTGCCCGGTGATGCATAGGATCGGAATGGAATCGGCGCTGGCCGAGTACAACCCGGTGATCATGTCGGTGCCGGCCGGACCCGAAGTACCGATGCACACGCCGATGTTGCCGGCGGTGGCGCGGGTGTATCCCTCAGCCATGTGCGAGGCAGCCTCGACGTGACGGGCAAGCACATGCTTGATGCCACCGTGCGCGCGCATCGCGCTGTAGAACGGATTGATCGCCGCTCCGGGCAAACCGAACGCCTGTGTCGCGCCCTCTTTTTCGAGAATCAACACCGCGGCGTCGACGGTACGCATCCGTGCCATGCTCAACGCTCCTTGTTCTGGCGCGCGCCGCACGTTTGCATCGCGTGCAGCACTGCACTGTCGGCATGTATGTCGCTGCGCACCCAGCCATCCGGCAGCCGAATACCGCATTCCTCGTGGCGCGCATACGTTGTGGACATGGTCGGCATCCTCACGCCTCGCCCCGGCCCGACAGCGCCTCCGCGACAAGCAGCAAACCGGAGTGGTCGAGCGAGCCGTAGCCCATGGCCCGGCCCGCCGCGATGAGCTGCGCGGTCAGCGCACCCATCGGGATGGATACCTCGGCCTCGCGAGCGGCCTGCAGGATGATGCCCATGTCCTTGTGGTGCAGGTCGATCCGGAAGCCGGGCACGAAGTTACGAGCCAGCATGGTTTCGCGCTTCAGCTCCAGGATCTTGCTGCCCGCGAGCCCGCCGGCCAGCACATCCAGCCCCTTGGCCGCGTCCGCGCCCAGGTTCTCCATCAGCAGGATCGCCTCGGCGACCAGCGCGTAGGTCCCGCCGACGACGAGCTGATTGGCCGCCTTCACACACTGCCCCGCACCACTGCCACCGACCAGCGCGAAGGTCTTGCCCACCGTCTCGAAGATCGGTGTGGCCGCCGCGAAGTCGGCCTCGGAACCGCCGACCATGATCGACAGCGCCGCGTTGATCGCCCCGTTCTCCCCGCCGCTGACCGGGGCGTCCAGCACGCGCAGACCGTTCTTCTTGCCCTGCTCGGCGGTCCACTTGGCGGTCTTCGGGGTGATCGTGGAGAAGTCGATGTACAGCGCGCCGTGGACGGAGTTCTCGACGATGTCGGGGAACACCTCTTCGATCTGCTCGTCCTGCGGCAGCATCGTGATGACGATGTCCTTGTCCCGCACCGCCTCGGCGACGCTGGCGGCCGCGGAACCGCCCGCTTCCTCGAGCTTTTCCAGCCCCTTCGGACCGATGTCGTAACCGGTCACCTCGTGTCCCGCCTTGACCAGGTGCCCCGCCATCGGACTACCCATGATCCCGAGGCCGATAAATCCGATCTTGCTCATGCCTGCATCCACTTCCAATCAAGCTCGGGGTCTTTGTATTCCAGGCCGATCCAGCCGTCATAGCCTGCGGCGCTGAGGGTTTCGAACAACGTGGTGAAGTCGAGTTCACCGGTGCCCGGCCGGCCGCGACCGGGATCGTCGGCGATCTGTACATGGCCGATGTAGCGCGCGTAGGTCTTGATCACCTGGATCAGGTTTTCGTCCATCCGCGCCAAGTGGTAGAGGTCGCAGAGGAAGCGCACGTTCGGCTCGCCGGTCTGTTGGATCACGCGCACGGCGGCTTCGGCGCTGACGATCGGATAATGCGGCGACTCCGGGGCATTCAGCGCTTCGACGAGCACCGTGGCGCCGATCCGCGCGGCGGCGCGGGCGGCCAGCCGGAGGTTCTCCAGGGCGAGCGCGTCCTGCTTCGCCGGGTCCTCGCCCGCGATCCGGTTGCCGTAGAGCGCGTTCAGCGCCCGGCAGCCGGTGCGTTCGGCGATCCCGACGGCCACCTCGATGTTGTCCCGGAACCGGGTGACCTCACCGGGGACGGAAACCAGGCCGCGTCCCACCGGAATCAGGTCGATGAAATTCAGCCCGACCAACTGCACACCGGCATCGTCGATCGCGCGAACGAATGCGTCGATCTCTTTGTCCCCCGGCGTGGGGTCTTCGCCGAAGGGCCACCAGAATTCGACCGCGTCGAAACCGGCGGCCTTAGCCGCGGCGGGGCGTTCCAACAGTGGCAGGTCCGTGAAAAGAATAGAGCAATTGACGTCGAATTTCGGGAGACCGGACTCCCCTGCGTAATGCTTCACTCAGCTCCTTCGCGATATTTCTTCCAGCTGCCGATGCGGGTGATGTCGATCAGCTCCGGGTACGAGGTCGGAGGGCGGCGCAGCACCATCGACAGGACCGACCTGCCGTCGTCGAGCTCGATCGCGCCGAGTTCCAGTTCGGGTGGTTCCGCAGGTAGCAGGTGTTCGCGAAGCACGTCGAGGGGCACATCGAACAGTTCGCCGGTGATCGAGTAGCCACCGTCCGGCGACGGCTCGAGACCGGGGAAACGGTCGCCCACGGAGAAGAATCGGTAGCGCGGAGCTGTTTTCGCTTCACCGGCGAACGGCGCACCGTTCAACAGATGGTTGAGCGGCCCTCCGCGCATCGCGGAACCGTTCAGAAAAATCAACGGCATTATCGGGTCCTTTTGTGTCGAATTTCACCAAGTATGCAGGGATTACGCGATATCGGGATAGATGAGATCAACCCAAAGCTGATCGATCATTCCGAAGAAGCTTTTGTAGGATGCTCCAGCCGTATGTCGTGCCGGCCGAATACGTCACCAGGCCGGAACTAAGTCCCGATGAATCGGCCCGTCGCTGGTCGTCAGCGGCCGGGTCGAACCGCCGCGCCGCACGGCGACGATCTCGGCGGCGATCGCAACCGCGGTCTCCTCGGCGGTACGACCACCCAGATCGAGTCCGATGGGCGAATGCAGCACGGCCAGTTCGGATTCGGACAGACCGATGGCACGCAGACCGGCCATCCGATCATCGTGCGTACGCCGCGATCCCATCGCGCCTACGTAGGCCACGGGCAGGCGTAACGCCCTCTCCAGCAAGGGAATATCGAACTTCGCGTCGTGCGTCAACACGCACAACACAGTGCGGGAGTCGACCGCGGTGCGCGCCAGGTACCGATCGGGCCACTCGACGACGACCTCGTGCGCGTCGGGGAATCGCGCCTGGGTCGCGAACACCGGGCGGGCATCGCACACGGTGACGTGATAGCCGAGAAACCGGCCCATCCGCGTCACGGCGGCGGCGAAATCGATGGCACCGAAGACGATCATCCGCGGCGGCGGCACATACGACTCCACGAAGATCGTGACCTCACGGTCGCCACATCCGATTACGCGCACACCGGTAGCGGCCACCTCGAGCATCGCCCGAGCTTCCGCCACTACAACCGGATCGAGGGTAGCGCCGAGCGTCCACCACGGCCCCAAAGCCATTGCGGCCCCGGTTTTCAGGTCGCGCACGAGGGCGACCGGCTCAGCCGATCGAAGCAGCGCCTCGATCGTGTCGTGTTCCGCGGGGGTGATCGGCTGGACGAAAACCTCGATCTTCCCACCGCAGGTCAAGCCGACGGCGAACGCGTCGTCGTCGCTGTATCCGAACGTTTCGCGCACCGGCTGCCCGGTACGCAAGGCCTCGCGACAGAGCTCGTACACCGCACCCTCGACGCAACCACCGGAAATGCTTCCGATGACCACGCCGTCGGCATCCACCGCCAGGGCGGCGCCGGGCGGTCGCGGCGCACTGCCGCTGACGCCGATGACGGTGGCGACGGCGTAGGACTTGCCCGCCGTGTGCCATTGCAAGAGTTCTGCCGCGAGGTCACGCATTGTTCTATTCGCCGTTCTATCCGCCGAGCAGTAGTTCGATGGCCGTGATGCCGAAGTAACCGGCGAACACGACGCCGACCACCCAGATCAGCCAATGGATTTCGCTGAATTTGCCGCGCGCCGCCTTGATCACCACGAAGGCGATGACGCCGGCGCCGACACCGTTGGTGATCGAATAGGTGAACGGCATCAGCACGATGGTCAGGAAGGCGGGCACCGCGACTTCCAGGTCGGCCCAGTCGATCTTGCGCGCCTGGGTCATCATCAGCGCGCCGACCAGCACCAGCGCCGGTGCGGCCGCCTGGATCGGCACCACCGCGGCCAGCGGCGTGAACAGCACTGCGAGGCAGAACAACCCACCGGTCATCACGCTGGCCAGTCCGGTACGCGCGCCCTCACCGACGCCCGTCGCGGACTCGACGTACACGGTGTTACCCGCGCCGCCGCTGACCCCACCGATCACTTGCGCGACACCGTCGATCGTCAGCACCTTGCCCAGGCCGGGCATGGTGCCGCGCTCGTCGAGCAGTCCCGCCTCGTCACAGACGCCGAACACGGTGCCCATGGCGTCGAAGAATCCGGTGAGCACCAGCGTGAACAACACCACGCCGGCGACCAGCCCACCCGCCCTGGCGAATCCGCCGATCAGGTCGATGTCCAGCACCAGCCCGAAATCGGGCGCCGCGAAGAACCCCTTCGGCGTCTCCGGCACCACCGGTCCCCACGTCTTCGGATCGATCTTCGCCAGCGAGTTGACCGCGATGGCCAGCACCGTGGCGATGGCGATGCTGATCAGTATCGCGCCGGGCACCTTGCGGATGAACAACGCGAGCATGAGCAGCAGCCCGACCGCGAAAATCACTACCGGCCAACCGGAAAGGTGACCACCGACGCCGAGCGTGACCGGCGGACCGGTCTGCGCGCCGTGCCCGACCACCCCGGCCGACACCAGGCCGATCATCGCGATGAACATGCCGATCCCGACGCCGATCGCGTTCTTGAGCGACAGCGGGATCGCGTTGATGATCATCGTGCGCAGCCCGGTCGCGGCCAGGATCACGATGATCACGCCCATCAGCACCACCAGGCCCATGGTCTGCGGCCAGGTCATGTGCGGGGCCGCCTGGAAGGCGACCACCGGAACGACACCGAGCCCGGCGGCCAGGGCGAGCGGCACGTTGCCGACGAGGCCCATCAGGATCGTGCTGAGCCCGGCCGAGAACGCGGTCGCGGTGGTGAGCTGGGCGATGCTGAGGGTGTTACCGTCGATGTCCTGTACCCCGCCGATGATCAGCGGGACGAGCAGGATAACGTAGGCCATCGCTACGAAAGTGGTGATGCCGCCGCGGATTTCGCGGGAGATAGTGGTATTGCGTGCACTCAGCCGGAAGAAGCGGTCGAGCGGCGACCTTCCGGTGACCGGCTCCGGGACGGAGGAGTGGGTCTGGACTTGGGTCATGGCGTGCCCTCCCTTGGGCATAGCCGACCTACGAACCGGCCGTACCGGCCGGATCGCGTGGTTCGGTTCTGTTGTGGGGTCCCTACCGCGGCCGTTCGGACACGAGATACGGTCTGCCCCTGTTGATCAACTGCTCCGGATGATGTCTTCCGGACGCACCGGCACTCGGTTGATGTGCACGGTTCCGCCCGCGGATCGGCATGCGTCCCGAATGGCCGAGACGATCGCGGGGGTCGAGGAGAGCGTGGGTGGCTCTCCGGCGCCGCGCAGCCCGTATGGGGCGTGCGGGTCGGCGTTTTCGAGAATCTCCAGCCGCTGTGGCGGCATGTCGAGAATCGTGGGGATCAGGTAGTCGGTGAAGGACGGGTTGAGCACCTTTCCGTCGCGGACCTGGATTTCCTCCATGACCGCCAGCCCGAGGCCTTGGGCGGAGCCGCCGTGGATCTGGCCCTCCAGCGACAGGCGGTTCATGATCTTGCCGACGTCTTGGACCGCGTCGAGCGAGACGACCTTGACCAGGCCGAGTTCGGTGTCGATATCCACCACGGCCCGGTGCACGCAGAGGGCGAGCTGGGTGTGGCTGTTGCCCTGACCGGTCACGGGGTCCATGCCGGTGGTCGGCTTGTGGTGGTATTCCCTGGTCTCCTCGATGATCTCGTCACCGAGCAGGTCGACGATCGCGGCGTAGACCTCGCCGGTGCGCGAGACCACCTTGCCGCCGACCAGCTGGAGTCCGCGGGTCGCGCCGAAACGTCCTTGGGCCAAGGCGAGTACGCGCATCCGCACGGCCTCGCACGCGGCCTTCACCGCACCGCCGGTCATATAGGTCTGCCGCGATGCGGAAGAGGAACCGGAGTCGCCGACCTGGTTGTCAGCCGGGTGGATGGTCACCCGTTCGATGCCGAGCTCGGTGCGCGCGATCTGCGCTTCGACGGTGACGAGCCCCTGGCCGACTTCGGCCGCCGCGGTGTGCACCAGCGCAACCGGTTCTCCGCCGATAACTTCCAACCGCACCCGGGCGGTCGACAGGTCGTCGAAGCCTTCGGAGAAGCAGATGTTCTTGATGCCGACGCCATAACCGATGCCGCGCACAACACCTTCGCCATGCGTGGTCTGCGACGCGCCACCGGGCAGGTTCCGGATATCGGAGGCATCGAGCGCCGCCGGCAGCGGCATATCCCTTGCCTGACCGAGCATTTCGGCCATCGGCATCGGCGCGTGCACGATCTGCCCGGTCGCCAGCTTCGAGCCCTGCGACACCGCGTTCACCTGACGAACGTGGATCGGATCGAGTTCGAGTGCCTCGGCGACCTTGTCCATCATCGACTCGTGCGCGAAACACGCTTGCACCGCACCGAATCCACGCATCGCGCCGCACGGCGGGTTGTTCGTGTACACGCCGTACGCGTCGATCTTGATATGCGGAATCTCGTACGGCCCCACCGCGAGCGAGGACGCGTTGCCGGTCACGTTCAGCGTCGCGGAGGTGTACGCGCCGCCGTCCAGCACGATCTGCACCTCGGCGAACACGATCTTCCCGGCCCGGGTCACGCCGTACTCGTAGCGCATCTTCGCCGGATGCCGGTGCACGTGCCCGAAGAAGGACTCCTCGCGGTTGTACATCATCTTGATCGGCTTGCCGGTGTAGAGCGCGAGCATGCCGGCGTGGATCTGCATCGACAGGTCCTCACGGCCGCCGAACGCGCCTCCGACGCCGGCCAGCGTCATCCGGATCTTGTCGTCGGTCAGGCCGAGGCAAGGCCCGATCTGCTTGAGGTCGTTGTGCATCCACTGGGTGGCGACGTAGAAGTCGAGTCCGCCGTCCTCACCCGGCGCGACCAGGCCCGCCTCGGGACCGAGGAACGCCTGGTCCTGGATGCCGACCTCGTACTCGCCGGTCACCACCACATCGGACAGCGCGCGGCCGACCGCGATATCGCCGACCCGGACCGGCTGGTGCCGGGCGATGCCGCCGCGTTCCTGCACCTTGTTGCCCTCGGGGTCGGCGACCACCGCGAGCGGATCGGTGATGGGCGTCAGCACCTCCCATTCGATGGCGATCACGTCCATGGCGCGACGCGCGATCTCCGGGTGGTCCGCGGCGACGAGCGCGATCGGCTCGCCGTGGTGGCGGACCTCGCCGATCGCCAGTACCGGCTGATCCCAGGTGTGATCGAGGCCGTAGACATTGCGGCCGGGCACGTCCTCGTGCGTGAGCACGGCGAACACGCCGGGCAGCGCGAGCGCCTGGCTGATGTCGATGCTGACGATGCGGGCGCGGGGATGCGGGCTGCGCAGGGTCGCGCCCCACAGCATGCCGTCCATCCACAGGTCCGAGGCGTAGGCGAACTCGCCCTTCACCTTCAGCGTGCCGTCGGGCCGCAGCGGGCTTTCCCCGATGCCGCCCTTGCCGGGTGCGGCGACCTCGCTCGGGAACCGGGTGGTGCGTGCGGTGGTCATCGCTTCTCCTCTCGCTGACGGGGGCCCGGACAGTTGCTCGGCGGTCGGCTCGGAGCCACGGGCTTACGACCGCTGAACACTCCATTGGCCGAGCGCGAGTGCACCGCCGTCATACCTGTCCTCGCATGAGCCGTACTCGAGCAGCGGCGCCAGCCCGGCCCACCGCGTCGTGCGCCACCGTGCGCAGTTCGTCGTTTTCGACAATGGTTCGACCGCCGACCAGCAACCGAGCCAGCGGCGGCGTCGGCCCGAAGACCAACGCGCACACCGGATCCTCGACCGCGGCGCGGAATCCGTCCACCCGCCACATCGCGATGTCGGCGAGCTTGCCGACCTCCAGGCTGCCCAGTTCCTGCTGACGGCCGAGATTGCGGGCGCCGCCGAGGGTTCCGATCTCCATCGCCTGTCGCGCGGTGAGCGCGGTGGGTCCGTGCACGGCCCGCTGGAACAGCATGGCCTGGCGCATCTCCCCCGCCATCGAGGTCAGCTCGCTCGACGCCGCGCCGTCGACACCGAGGCCGACCGGCGCACCGGCGCGCAGCAATTCGGAGACCCGAGCGATGCCGGCCCCGAGGCGAGCGTTGGAACTGGGGCAGTGCGCCGAGCCGGTCCCGGTCTCCGCGAACCGGCGGATGTCGGCGTCGTGCAGGTGCACCGCGTGCGCGAACCACACGTCCTCGCCCAGCCAGCCGAGCTTCTCCATGTATTCGACCGGCGTGCAACCCATCTGCTCGCGGCAGTGCTCTTCCTCGTCCAGCGTCTCGGCGAGGTGGGTGTGCAGCCGCACGTTCTTGGTGCGCGCCAGCAGCGCCGCGTCGGTCATCAGCCCCTCGCTCACCGAGAACGGCGAGCACGGCGCGACCGCGACCCGCAGCATCGAGTCGAACGACGGATCGTGGTACTTGTCAATGGTTTCCGCGGTGTTCAGCAGGATCTCGTCGCGGTCCTCGACCACCTCGTCCGGCGGCAGGCCACCGTCGGACTGGCCGCGGTCCATCGAGCCGCGGCACGGATGGAACCGGATGCCGAGCTCGTGCGCGGCCCGGACCTCGGCGTCGAACAGGTCGCCGCGGCCCTTCGGGAACACGTAGTGGTGATCGCTGCTGGTGGTGCAGCCGGTCAGCGCCAGCCAGCCCAATCCCGCTGCGGCCGCGCCGTATACGACGTCGGCGTCCATGCCCGCCCAGAGCCGGTAGAGGCCGGTCAGCCATTCGAACAGCGTCGAGTCCTGGAACAGCCCCTGGCTCGCCCACTGGTAGAGGTGATGGTGGGTGTTGACCAGACCGGGGGTGACCAGACAGCCGGTGCCGTCGATGCGCTGCGCGTCCGGCACGATGGGCGCCGGTCCCGCGCCGAGCGATTCGATCCGGCCGTTCGCGATCACCAGGTACCCGGAGGCGATCTCCGGGCCGACCACCGGTGCGATGTAAGCGTTTTCGATGATGACCTTGCTCATCGCGCCCCCGCCTTTCGCTCTGCCGCCAGCCGCACGGCGTCGAGGATCTTCTCGTATCCGGTGCAGCGACACAGGTTTCCGGCCAGCGCCTCCCGGATCTCCGCGTCGGAGGGTTCGGGATTGTGCTCGATCAGGTCGTGCGCCTGAATGATCAGACCCGGTGTGCAGAAACCACACTGGACCGCGCCGGCCTCGACGAACGCCTGCTGCATCGGATCCAGCTTCGCGCCCTTCGCCAGGCCCTCGACCGTCCGTACCGAACAGCCCTCGGCCTGCCCGGCCGCGACCAGGCAGGAACACACCGGCGTGCCGTTCAAATAGACTGTGCAGGAACCACATTCGCCTTGCTCGCAAGCGTTCTTGGAACCCGGGAGGCCCATCCGCTCGCGCAGCATGTAGAGCAGGCTCTCGCCCTCCCACACGTCGTCGACGGTCTCCGTGGAGCCGTTCACGTCGAAGGTCACGCGCATCAGGCTGCCTTCCTTTCTGTCAGGTAGTCCGTCCAGGCCCAGCCCAGGGTGCGGCGGGCCAGCACCGCGAGGGCGTGTTTGCGATAGTCCGCGGTGCCGCGGACGTCATCGATCGGCTTCGCGGCGGCCGCGACGAGCGTGCCGAACTCGCGCAGCACCCGGTCGGTGAGCGGCGCGGGATCGTGCCACGGCAGCTGCGCGGCCAGGAATTCCTCGGCCGGCCCGGCGCGCAACGGGGTCGGCCCGGAGGAGCCGATACCGGTCCGCACCGTCCCGTTGCTCGGGTAGAGCGCGATGGCAAACGAGCACACCGCGATCACCATGGCGTTGCGCGTGCCGACCTTCGAAAAGTATTGCGGCCCTTCGGCCGGCGGCAGCCACACCGCGCGGATCAGCTCGTCGGCTTCCAGGGCGTTCTTGCGCACCCAGATGTAGAAGTCGTCGATCGGGATCATCCTGGTGCCGCGGGCCGCGGACTCGACCTCGACCACCGCGTTGCCCGCGAGCAGCGCCGGATGCGCGTCACCGGCCGGCGAAGCGCCGCCGAGGTTGCCGCCGACCGTGCCGCGGTTGCGGATCTGCGGCGAGCCGACGGTGCGGGAGGCCTGCGCCAGACCGGGCAGCTGGTTGCCGAGCCGGTTGATGATCCGCACGTACGGCACGCCGGAGCCGATGCGGATCTTGCCGTCGATCTCCTTGTACTCGAACAACTCTCGACACGGATTGAGGTCGAGCAGGGCGCTCGGACGGCCCTTGTCGAAGTTCAGCTCGACCATCATGTCGGTGCCGCCCTGGATCGGGGTGGCGTCCGGGCGGCCGGACTTGATGTCCAGGGCGTCCGCCCAGCTGGTGGGTCGTAGGAAATCCATCGTCACTCCCACGCCGGGCCGGCGGCGGGCGCGTCGTCGCGCAGCACGGTGCCCTCGATCAGGCCGTACGGGCGGTCGGCGGCGTAGAACACCTCGTTGTCGTTGTCCAGTCCGAAGGCGGACAGGTCGACGGTGAAATGGTGCTTGTTGGGCAGCGACAGCCGGACCTCGCCGATCTCGGGGCACGCGTTGAGGACTCGCTCACCCATCGCGTACAGGGTCTGCTGCAACGAGTAGCTGTAGGTCTCGGCGAACGCCTCCAGCAGCGCTTGCCGCGCCTCGCGATAGGTCTTGTCCCAGTCGCTCGGCTCGCCGGTGAAGCGCCACTCCGCGTTGACCTCGGTGGCGAGCACGCGATCGTAGGCTTCCTTCAGCGTCGTGTACTTGTCTTTCAGGTACCCGTGGAACTCCGAACCAGTCGAGTTGAGCACCACCAGACCTTCCAAACCCGCGACCACCCAAGCCTTTTCGCCGTCGTAGTGCACCCGTGCGGTGCGCACCTCCTGGCCGGAGCGGACGAACGAATGCTGCTCGTTGCCGCCGCCGAGCACGATGCGCTCCCAGGCGTACTCCTGCACGCTGACCCGCGCGTGCTGGATGGTCGGCTGCGAATCGACGAAATGCCGGGCCAGCAGCACGCCGAACGCCTCGGGCGAGGAGATGCCGTGCTCCTTGGCGAAGGCGAAGACCGTGTTCTTCTGCGTGTCGGTGGTCAGCACCGCGCCGTTGTCGCCGGTCAGGTGCACGTCATCCATGTCACCGGAGAGCGCCACCCCGACATTGAGGTCCCGGATCTCGTGCACGCCACCGTTTTTCGTCACGCTGACGACATGGGTCTCCGCTTTGCCATATCGGTTCGGTCCGAGCTTGATCGACATTGTTCAGCTACCTCGATAGGTGGAGTAGGAATACGGACTGAGCAGCAGCGGCACGTGGTAGTGCGCGGCCGGGTCGGCGACGGTGAAGTCGATGGCGACCGAGGGGTAGAAGGGGCTGATCTCGCCGGTGTCGAAAGTCAGCCGGTGCGTGCCGGTTTCGGGCGCGGGCAGGTCCTTGATCCGGCCGTCGGCATCGGTGTGCCGCTCGGCGAGCACGGTGCCGTCGGCGCTGGACAGCTGAACCCGCAGGCCCGTGGCGGGACGCCCGGTCACCGCGTTCAGCACGTGCGTGGACAGACTCACTTGTCCCCCTGTGTCTTTCGGAGATCCCTGTCCGCAGCTCGACCGGCGGGCACCGCGTGCCGCCGTCTCATCGCGCGTCCAGCAGTTTTCGCACCCGCAAGCGCGTAATATCCGCGAGTTCGCTCTGCACCTTGATCCGCTCGTCGAGCTCGGAATTGGCCAGGCGCTTACGCAGTTCGGTGAGCATCTCCTCGGCGCTGCGGCCGGCGGCGCGGATCAGGAAGACGTGGCCGAAGCGCTCCTCGTAGGCCCGGTTGCCCGCGGCGAGCTCCGTGCGCACGGCGAGGTCGGCGCTCGCGGCGCCGGACTGCTCGCCGCGCGACCACGCCGCCTCCCGCTCGGACAACTCCGCCTTGGCCCGGTCGCCGATGCGCGGATGCGCCGACAACGCCTCCTCGACATCCGGCCAACTCAGCTCGCACACCGCGGCGACGGCCGCGGCGGTGGCGCTGTCGGCATCCGGATAGGGCCGGGATGCCGCCACCTTCTGCGCCCACTGCCGGGACGCGCAGCAGGTCAGCAGTTCCTGCTCGGCCCGCTCCGGTGGCAGCGAGTTGAGCCATCCGATGTCGCCTGCCATCTGACCTCCTGTCGGGGTTCGCCAATCTGTTCCGCAAGTAAACCCGCCCAGGAACACCGCAGCTAGAAACGAGAAATCTGAACTGTGCGCCAGTTCACACCCAACTCTTTGTGCGAATGTCCAAGGGCGTTTACCAGGGGTGCGACTGTTAGCCTTCGCACCGTGCGCCTTCGATCACTGCTGACCATGGCGGACCTGGGACTCGAACTCGTCACCGGCGAGGAAGAGCTGGACCGGTTCGTGCGTTGGGTGGTGACCACGGACATGCTCGATCCGGGTCGCTACCTGTCCGGCGGAGAGCTCGTGCTCACCGGCTTGCAGTGGCGGCATGATCCCGCCGACAGCGAGGTGTTCGTGCGCGCGCTGGCCCAGGCCGGGGTCGCCGGAATGGCCGCCGGCGACGCCAAGTACGGCGGTGCGCCGCCGGATGTCGTCGAGGCCTGTCGCAAGCATCGGATTCCGCTGTTCCGGGTGCCGGAGACGGTGGCGTTCGCCGCGGTCACCGAGCAGATCACCCGCAATCTGTCGACCGGGCGGGCGGCGGATCTGACCGCGATCCTGGATCGGCATCGGCAGCTGGTTTCCGGCGCCGGGCTGGGTTCGGTGCTGGAGCTGATCGAACGCGATCTGGGCATGCGATGTTGGGTGGTGTCGTCGACCGGTCGTGCCGTGGCCGGGCCGGGCACGCCGCCGCCGGTCGAGGTGACCACCGCGTTTCTCAGTGCTCGGCGGTTGCCGCTGGCTTTTCTGCATGGCGGCAGCCGGTTTTCCCTGTTCGCGGTCGATGAGCATCGGACCTCGCGGGCCGCGGACTGGTTCTTGGTCTTCGAGGGTGACTACACCGAATGGCCCGAGGAGCGTCGCGCGCTGGCCGGCGAACTCGCGGCCGTCGTCTCGTTGGAACGGGCTCGACAGGATGACCGGCAGAGCGCCGAGGGGCGGCTCGCTCAGGAACTCATCGAGTTGATCGTGTCCGATGCCAAGCCGACCGAGATCATCTCGCGGCTGGAACTCACCGGGCTCGGACCCGCGGAGACCTACATCGCGGTGGCCGCTGCCGCCGATGACACGTTGCGGCCCGGCGAGTTACGCGTGCTGTTGCGCGAAATCCTTTACGGCAGAAGGCCGGCCGCCGGAGTGGTGGACGGCGAGGCGATCGCGTTGATCCCGGCGGGTCCGGACACTCCGGTGATCGACGAAATCAACCGCGCGGTAACCGCTTTGGAGCCTGGGCTACGCGGCAGCCGACTATCCGTCGGCGTCAGCGGTGTTGTCGACGGCGAAGGCCTGCGCGGCGCCGTGGAGGAAGCCCGTTACGCCCGTCGCATGGCCGCGGGCCGACTACAACCGGCCAGCGTCGTCGGTCACGACGAACTCGCCACCCACATGCTGCTGCTCGCGTCGGTCCCCGATGAGGTACGCCGCATGTTCCGACTCCGCCTGCTCGACCCGCTCACCACCTACGACCAGGACAATCGCGCCGACCTCGTGCACACTCTGGAAACGTTCCTCGAGGTCTCCGGGTCGTGGACCAAGTGCGCTGATCTCCTGCACGTCCACGTAAACACCCTGCGGTATCGCATCCAGCGCATCGAGGAACTCACCGGCCGCGATCTCTCCCGCCTGGAAGACCGCGTCGACTTCTTTCTCGCACTCGCCCTGCGCTGAGCGCGTTCTCGGTCGATTTAACACGCGACGAACCGCGTCCAGCAAGGACGGAACGCTTTCACCACGCCGCTTATCCGGCTGACACACAACAGCTTTGGCGCGCTCAGGTGCCGTCCGAGCCCACCTGCGTGACCTTGTGGGTGCCCAGTCGAGTCATCAGGTCCTGATGAAGGATTCGAAGCAGCTCCGTCAGGTCGGCCTGTTGCTCCGTGGTCAGGGCCGAGAGCAAGTCGTACTCGCGGCCGAGCACGTGGTCGACCAGTCGTTCGATCATGGCGTGGCCGGCGGGGGTGAGCGAGACGACGACGGCCCGCGAACCGTCGTCCAGCGGCGCCCTGGTGACCAGGCCCTCCCCTTCGGCACGCGCGACCCGCTGGGAGATCGCGCCTGCGGTGAGCATGGTGCGGTCTCTGAGTTGCCGGGTGGTCAATTGATACGGCGAGCCGCTGCGGCGCAGCACGCTGAGTAGGTCGAGGGTGGCCGCGTCGGTGTCTTCCACGGCCAGCACGCGACGGCGGTCGTCGCCGAAAGCCTTGGCCAGGTGCCATATTCGGGTCACGACGCCGATGCCGTCGACCGGCGTGCCCGGCCGCTCGCGGAGCCAGGCGAGGGCTATCGCATCGACCGGGTCGTTCTCGTCCATGCCACTCCTCGGGTTGCGTTTAGGTCTAAACGACGTATACGTTTAGACCTAAATGTACTCGATGAAGGAGATGGCCATGGGGCGGAACATCGTGGTGACCGGCGGAGCGACCGGAATCGGGCGGGCGATCGCGCAGATCTTCGCGACCAAGGGCGACACGGTGGTGATCACCGGACGCCGGCCCGAGCCGCTGCACGCGACCGCCGCGGAACTCGGCGTCACGGCGCAGGTCTGCGACGCGACCGATCCGGCACAGATCGAAGCGCTGGTCGGGCAACTCCCCCGCGAAATCCACGTGCTGGTCAACAACGCGGGTGGCAACACCGACTTCGACCAGGAAGCGCCGACCGACCTGCGGAGCCTGGCCGCCGCCTGGCGAACCAACCTGGACGCGAACTTGATCAGCGCGGTGCTGATGACCTCGGCCCTGCGCGACCGACTGGCCACCCCCGGCGCCGTCGTGAACATCGGCTCGATCGCCGCGGACAAGGGCGCGGGCGCCTACGGGGCGGCCAAGGCCGGACTCGCCTCCTGGAACACCCAGCTGTCCGCCGAGCTGGGACCGCGCGGCATCACCGCGAATGTCGTTGCCCCCGGCTACATCTCCGCCACGGAGTTCTTCCGCGACAAGCTGACCGACGAGCGGCGGGACTCGCTCGTCGCCGCGACACACACCCGCCGCCCCGGTGTCCCCGAAGATATCGCCGCCGCGGTGCACTATCTCGCCTCACCCGCGGCCCGGCAGGTCACCGGTCAGGTGCTGGCGGTCAATGGTGGAGAACGCACCACTCGTTAACCGGGCTCCGACACCGATAATCGGCCCGCGGCCCGCGGCGCGCGGCGCAAGGCGGGCAATAGGGGCTATCCGGGCAGTTCGGGAGGCAGGGGCTAGCATGGGCGAGCTGGTAACGGTGGATTTGCCGATCCCAAGGTGGTTCGATGACGAAAGCTGTTCCACGGCCGGTGGCACTGGGCGATGAAGCTGCCCGGACACTTGCCAACGCAACAAAGTCCGTTCCGCAGATGGAGTCGATCACCCCTCGGTGGTTGGTCCATCTACTGAACTGGGTGCCCGTCGAAGCCGGTATCTACCGGCGCAACCGGGTCACGCACGAACAAACCGTCGATATTCAGTGCGATAACTTCGACGAGTCTCCGCTGCCGGAGACATTTATCGACTACGAGCGAGACCCGCGGGAGTACCGCCTCAAGGCCGTGCACACGATTCTCGACGTGCACACCCGCGTCTCGGATCTGTATTCGAGCCCGCACGATCAGATTGCTCAACAGTTGCGGCTCACCATCGAGGCAATCAAGGAGCACCAAGAGGGCGAGCTGATCAACAGCCCGGACTACGGTCTCATCGCGAATGCCACGAAGACGCAGCGCGTCTCGACGATTGCCGGGCCGCCCACGCCGGACGACCTGGACAATCTGCTCACGAAGGTCTGGAAGGAGCCCGGCTTCTTCCTCACCCACCCGCAGGGCATCGCCGCGTTCGGCCGGGAATGCACCCGGCGCGGGGTGCCGCCGCCGACCGTGAGCATGTTCGGGTCGCAGTTCCTGACCTGGCGCGGGATTCCGATCATTCCGTCGGACAAGGTGCCGGTGGAACGCGGGAAGACCAAGTTCGTGCTGATCCGCACCGGCGAGGCCCGGCAGGGCGTGGTCGGTCTGTATCAGCCCGGGCTGGCCGGTGAGCAGGGACCGGGCCTGTCGGTGAAGTTCATGGGTATCGATCGCAGCGCGATCGCGTCATATCTGGTGTCGCTGTACTGCTCGCTGGCGATCCTGACCGACGATGCGGTGGCAGTGCTCGACGGAGCCGAGGTGGGCAAGTTCCATGACTACGCACCGACCTACCGGAGCTGACATCTCGCGCCCAGCGGACGACGGTGGCGCCGAGTGGATGCTGCCGGACGAGGCGACGTTGAATCGCCTTGCCGGAGCCTTCTTCTCGGCGCTGCCGTCGGCGTCGGCGGGTTCGCCCGCCGTGCCGATGGGCGTGAGCATGGTGCAACCGGACATGCCGACCTCGCCGCCGAACGTGCCTGCGCCTTCGCCGGTGCCGACCGCGACCGCGGCTGGGGCGCCGGGGTTTTCTGGCGCCGCGCATCCGGGTGCGCACTCACCGGACGCGGCATCGTCGGGCGGACAAGGTGTTTCGAGCACCCACCCCGGAGGACGGAACCCCGATCCGTCGGTTGCCGGCGTTTACGGCACCGCGCCCTTTGGTAGCCGAACGCCATCGTCGCCGACCGCATCGGGCGCACAGGGCTTTTCAAGCACCGCGCCACCCGGCGGGCGTACTCCGGAGCCGTCCGTGCCGGGCGTAAACGGCACCGCGCCTTCTGGCAGGTCGACACCCTCCACACCGGCTGGCGCACAAGGCTTTTCCGGTACGACCCCGCCCGGCGGCAGTACACCGGAGCCGTCGGTGCCAGGGTGGGGACGCGACGTGCCGATGGCTGACGCGGCAGGCCCACCTGCGCACGCGCCCGTGAGTACCGCGGGAATACACAATGACCCGTTTCTGACCGCACTGCCGTCGTTACGCGAAGTGCTGTCCCCGCAACGCTTTCCCGATGCGGGAATGCAGCCATCCGGGGGCCCGAGCTTCTACTTCCTAGACTCGGCCGCGGCGCCTACCGCCCCCGCGGCGGCGACTCGCCTGCCCGACGCGCATCCGCCGTTCGACGTCTACGCGGTGCGCAACGACTTCCCGATCCTTCGGGAGCAGGTGAACGGCCATCCGCTGGTGTGGTTCGACAACGCCGCGACCACGCAGAAGCCGCGCGCGGTGATCGAGCGCATCTCCTACTTCTACGAGCACGAGAACTCCAACATCCACCGGGCCGCCCACGAATTGGCGGCCCGGTCCACCGACGCCTACGAGCAGGCCCGCGACATCGTGGCCCGGTTCATCGGCGCGTCCTCGGCGGAGGAGATCATCTTCGTCCGCGGCGCGACCGAGGGCATCAACCTGATCGCACAGACCTGGGGCCGCAAGAACATTCGCGCAGGCGACGAGATCATCATCTCGCACCTCGAGCACCACGCGAACATCGTCCCGTGGCAGATGCTGGCGGCCGAGACCGGCGCGGTGCTGAAGGTCATTCCGGTGGACGACAACGGCGAGCTGATGCTCGGCGAGTACACCAAGCTGCTCTCCGACCGCACCAAACTCGTTTCGGTGGCCCATGTTTCGAACGCGCTCGGCACCATCACCCCGGTGCGCGAGATCGTCGCCGAGGCGCAGCGAGCCGGGGCGGTCACCCTGGTCGACGGCGCGCAATCGGTCCCGCACACCAGGATCGACGTGCGTTCGATCGGCGCCGATTTCTTCGTGTTCTCCGGCCACAAGCTGTTCGGCCCCACCGGAATCGGCGTGGTCTACGGAAAATCCGAGATACTGCAAGACGTTCCGCCCTGGCAGGGCGGCGGCAACATGATCAGCGACGTCACGCTGGAACGTTCACTGTTCCAGCCACCGCCCGGCCGATTCGAGGCGGGCACCGGAAACATCGCGGACGCAGTCGGTCTCGGAGCGGCGATCGAGTACGTCGAGGGCATCGGCATGGACGCCATCGCCCGCTACGAGCACGGACTGCTCGAGTACGCGACCCCACGGGTCGCCGCGGTGCGCGGTATCCGGCTGGTGGGTACGGCGGCCGACAAGGCGAGCGTGCTCTCGTTCGTGATGGCCGGCTACGAGCCGATCGAGGTCGGAAAGGCGTTGAACGAGAAGGGCATCGCCGTTCGCGCCGGCCACCATTGTGCTCAGCCGATCCTGCGTCGGCTCGGGTTGGAGGCGACGGTGCGTCCGTCGTTCGCCTTCTACAACACCTGCGAGGAGATCGATCGAATGGTCGCCGTCCTCGAACAACTAGCGGCCCGCTCGCCGCGGTGAGGCATTGAACCCGCATCTAGGTCGGCCGCACTCCGGTGCGGCCGACCTGAAGCGCTGTACGACGGCAGTCAGTACTGCCTGGCCTGAACCGACCACCGGGGGTTCAGTGCCCCGGACAGCCGCGCGGGGAAGGAGACCTGCTGTGGATTGCCGTCCGAGGTGTAGCGCTGCTCCGGATTCGCGGCGAGCCGATCCAGCCAATAGGTCGAATCGAAGTCGACCGCCGTTCTGCCGGAACGAATTCGGGGAATCGCCGTGGCATCCAGATCGCCGTACCGGGACGGCGCGGGTTCGGCCCCGACCAGCATCACCGCCTCGAACGCATAGCTCGTTCCCTCCCAACTGCCCGCGGTGGCCAGGCCGCGATCGGCCGGGGATATACCGAGCGGCAACGCCATCGTCCGCACCCGGCCCGGTGCCGCCGACCCGATCGCGCGGACGTTGTCCGCCAGCTCGCGCTGCACTCCGGCGCTGTCGAGCTGCGCGAGGTTCGCGTGGGTCGCGGTGTGGGCGCCGATCTCGTATCCGTGTGCGGCCAACCAGGATAGCGCGCGCGGGTCCTCGCCGAACGGCTGATTGTTGACGTAGAACGTCGCGGTCGGCGCGAAGTCGGGATGCTCGGTCCGGAACTGTTCGAGGATGCCGACGACGGTGTCCGGCGCGACATTTCCGTCCGCGGTGAACGCGAGCTGGCTGCGCGTCGAGTCGTCGAAGGTCAGCACCACCGGATGCGTGCCCGCGGGCAGATCGATAGCGCCGGAAACGTAGGCGGCCGCGGTCACCGGACGGTAGTTCTCCCGATACAGCCGCTCGAGCTCGGCGCGGAATTTCTCTGGCGTCTGGTCGTATTCACTGTCCGGCGCGGCCGCCAGTTGGTGATACATGAGGACCGGCACCACGCCCAGTTCATTGGCCGCCACCGCGGCCGGATCGGGTGCGGGACTGCTCGATGGCGGCGAACTCTCCATCGGCCCCGCGAGATTGGCCGGGCCGGGGTCCGCGGCACACGCCGCGGCCGTCAACACCAGCACCGACAACACAACTCGAACACTGATAGTCGCGTTCTTCGCCACCGCGCAAACAGTACGCGAGCTAGACCATTTCGTTGCGTAAGGAACTCGGGCAAAGTAGCGACGGGCGCGGGCCGAACCCGCGATAGTTGAGCGATCTTCTGACGAAAGTTGGTGTGCGCGTTGCTAGAAAGACTAGGCGTTACAGGACACCGGCGGTTGACGGCAGTCCTGGTTATCTCGGTCCTATTGATTCTTATCGCTTCCGTGACCCTGAGCTGGGTGCGCACCGAACCCCGGGGGCTTACGGTCACCGGGCTGCCGAACAATTTGGTCGGAGCGACGACCATCTCCGCCATGACTTTGCGTGTAGACGCGGGTGAATACGACCCCGCGGCCATGCGACTCTCGCTCGACGGTGCGCCGGTCTCCGGCACGGTCGACGGCAATACCGTCGTCTACCGGCCAGGAGCGCTGCCCGACGGCGAGCACAAGTTCACCGCCGAGATCCCCCCGAACTTCCTCGGTTTCCTTCGCACCGGTCCGGGCGTGTCGAAGACGTTCACGGTCGACAACGAGCCGCCCGCATTGGAGCTGACCCAGCCGACCGGCGTGACGTCCTACCGCCAGCCGGTCACCCTGCGCGGCAAAGCCCAAGGGGCCGAGCGTGTGTCGGTCGGCGCGCAGACGGTGACGCCGGCCGGCGACGGGTCGTTCGAGATCGCCATGCCGCGGGCGCAGACCGGCGCCCAGGTGGTCGCCGTGGACGCGGCGGGTAACGAAGTCGCGCAGGCGATCACCGCGGCGATCGAGCAGCCGCGAATCAAAGCGGTGCACGTGACCGCTTACGGCTGGTCCGATGACGGTCTCCGCGAGGACGTGCTTAACCTGGCCCGCGACGGACGCATCAACACCGTGCAACTCGACATCAAGGACGAGGACGGCGTCGTCGGCTACGACTCCCAGGTGCCGCTGGCCCGGGAATCCGGTGCCGTCACCCGGATCTACGACGCCCCCGCGGCGCTACGCCAATTGCACGACATGGGTATTCGAGTGGTCGGCCGGATCGTCGCCTTCCGCGACAAGACCATGGCCGAATGGGCCTGGCAGGCCGGACATCCGGACTGGGTCGTCCAAACTCCGTCCGGCCAGCCGTATTCCAGTAGGTACGGCCCGATCGCCTTCACCAACTTCGCGAATCCCGAAATGCGCGGATACAACATCGATCTCGCGGTCGAGGCGGCGAAGCTCGGCTTCGACGGGATCATGTACGACTACATCAGACGCCCGGACGGCGCACTATCCCAGATGAACTTTCCCGGCTCGACCACCACACCCACCGTGTCGATCGCCGAATTCCTGCACGAGAGCCGCGATCCCGTGCGCGACGCCGGCGCCGACCTGAGCGCCGCCGTATTCGGCATAGCGTCCACCCGGCCCGACGAGATCGCCCAAGACATTCCGTTGATGGCCAAGTACGTCGATTACATCGCGCCGATGCTGTATCCCTCGCATTGGAATGCCGGCGAATACGGTGTCTCGAACCCGAATTCGCAGCCCTACGACATCATCTACCGCTCACTGCAAGACTTCCGCACCCAGACACACGGCACCGCAGCCAAGGTCGTTCCCTGGTTGCAGGACTTCAGCCTCGGCGTCGACTACGGCTCCGGCGAGGTCAGGGCGCAGATCGACGCCGCGAACGACGCCGGCGTGAACGGGTTCTTCCTGTGGAGCCCGACCGTGCGCTACCACCTCGCGGGTCCCTCGGACTGAACTACACAGCACCACTTAGAGCCGCGCTCGGAGTGCCGCGACGCCGCCGGATAGGCGGCGTCGCCTTCGATGTACCGCCGATAACCGCAAGATACGTCCGATCGGTCGTCCATCCTTCGTGACCGGAGTCACACCTTCGCGCGCACGCGGTTACGCTGGAGGAGTGAACGTTGAAGTGACGCGCCTTCCGGGTATCGGTGTGCGCAAAGACTTTCCGGTCAAGGGCGTTCGCCGCCGCATCGGCGTCATCGATCACAAGGACGGCACGATCTACCTGATCGTCAGCAAGTCCGACAATCCCGAGGCCACCGACCAGATCCCGTTATCGGCGTCGGAGGCGTCCGCGCTGGCCAATCTGCTGGGCGCCCCGCAGCTGGTGGCGCAGCTGCGCGAGGAACATCGCGAGTTCGACGGGGTGAACACCCGCCAGTTCTCCATCCTCGGCGGCTCCCCCTATGTCGACCGGCCGCTCGGCGAGACCGAAATGCGCACCCGGACAAGGGTTTCCATTGTCGCGATCATGCGCGGTGGAGCGGTGATCCCGTCACCGGGCCCGGATTTCACCTTCGCCGCCGGCGACCTGCTGGTGATCGTCGGCACCACCGAGGGCCTGGACGCCGCCGCCCGAATCCTCTCCGACGGCTGAGGACGCGGTCCGTCAGCCGCTGAACCGGTCGAAGACTTCTTCCGCCCGGTCGCGGCTGCGATACATGTCCCAGGCGGTGGCGGCGAGGTCGTCGGGGTTCAGCGTGTGGCCTTCGAGCGATCCGAACCGGCCCGGGTCGGCGGAGACCATGGCGTGGATGTCGCCGCGTTCGATGAGGCCGCCGATGGTCAGCGTGCCCGCGTAGACGCCTTGGTCGGCGAGGGCCGCGTTGAGGGTGATCGCATAGTTGCGGATCGCGGCGGACGGCAGGGCCAGCTGACCGAGCATCGGCATCGGCCGAACGCTCGACAAACCGCCCGCGAAGAGCAGCGCACCGGTGCCGCGAGTCAGCATGGCCGGCAGAACCTCGTGCACCATGTCGATGGCGGGCCAGACCCATTCGAACGCGGCTTGCGCTGCGGCGGAGTCGGTTTCGGTGATCGGCACGGGTTGCTGCGCCGGGCCGGTGCCATAGTAGGCCAGCTCGATGTCGCCGCTACCGGCGATTTCGGCGAGGACAGCTTTCAGCCGGTCGCGATCGGTGACGTCGGCGGCGTACGCGGTGGCGTCGATATCCTGCGCGGCAAGGTCTTTCAGATAGCCCTCGTGCCGCGCGCCGCTGCGCGACACCAGCGCTACCCCAAATCCTTCGCTGCCGAAACGCCTGGCCATGGACATGCCGAGCCCGGGTCCGACGCCGACTATCACCGCGAGTGGTGTGGTGGACATGATTCTCCTTCGCAAGATTGAGGGGGTCCTCACTTTCACAACGTAGCACGAAATCGAGGAGCCCCTCGACTTTTGTAGGATGGACCCCATGACCAAACCGATGCGCCGCGACGCGGCCCGCAATCGCGAGAAGCTGTTGCGGGAGGCGGCCGACGTTTTCACCGAACAGGGGCTCGACGGCTCGCTGGAGGAGATCGCGCGCCGGGCCGGGGTCAGCATCGGCACGCTGTACAACCACTTCCCGCATCGCGACGCCCTCATCGAGGCGCTGCTGCCGCCCCGCCTCGCCGCCATAGACGAGTTCGCCACAAGGGCCGCCGCCGAGCCGGACGCCTGGGTGGCGTTCAGCGGATTCATCGAGGAACTACTGGGCCAGATGACCTCCGACCGCGGATTGCTGGAGGCGTTCACCGGTGACCATCCCGCCGCGGCCCAATTGACCGAGGCCTGCCATCGCGGACTGTCACACCTGTCGACCCTGCTCGTGCGCGCGCGACAGACCGGCGCGGTGCGCGCGGATGCGAGCGACGACGACGTCGTGCACCTGGTCTGGGCGTTGTCGCTACTCGGCGAGGCGACCGGAACACCCGTATGGCGTCGCAGCCTCGAACTGGTCCTCGACGGCCTGCGCCCCACCCACTCACCGACTCGATAGGGAGCGCCACCATGCCATACGCCAAGGCCGCCAACGGCGTTCGCCTCGCATACCAGACCGCCGGGGTGGGCAGCCCGCTGATTCTGCTTGCCGGCCAAGCGAACAACCACCACTGGTGGGACGAAATCCGCACCGACTTCGAGACCCGGTATCGCACCATCACCCTCGACTGGCGCGGCACCGGAGACAGCGACAAGCCCGACGAGCCTTACAGCACAACAGGTTTCGCCGACGACGTGGTCGCGGTACTCGACGACCTCGGCATCGACCAAGCCGCGGTCTACGGCACGTCCATGGGCGGTCGCGTCGCCCAATGGCTCGCCGCCCGCTATCCCGAGCGGGTCGCCGCGCTCGTCCTCGGCTGCACCTCCCCTGGCGGCAAACACGGCATCGAACGCGGTCCCGAGATCCGGCAGTCACTCATCGATCCCGACCCGGACGCCGCGAGGCAAGCGCTGCTGGAATTGATGTACACCCCGGAATGGTTGGCACACAACGAAGGTCCGTACAACACCCTCGGCGACCCCACCATGCCCGCCTATGCCAAGCGCCGCCACCTCATGGCCAGCAACAGACACGACGCCTGGGAGTTCCTGCCGGACATCGCGACTCCCACCTTGATCGTGCACGGGACCGAGGACCGCTTCAATCCCGCCGCGAACGCCCCGCTGCTCGCCGAGCGCATCCCGCACGCCCGGATGCACCTGATCCCCGGCGCCCGGCACGCCTACTTCGACGAATTCCGCGCGGTCACGGGCCCACTCGTGCTGGACTTCCTGGACGAGGCACACCCGTAGCCTCCACCATTCATCACCTGCCGAATTGGCGAATTTCCGCCGAAAGTCTTGACGCGGATAACTTCCCAGGGTTACTATTCCCATAGACAAAACATTCGACGTGGTTACTACGTGAACCCAATTCTCGAATGCCTATTGTGCTGCGCAGATTCAGCGAGTAACTTGGGACGTTGCGCTGGCTGCCTCCTGTCCGACCCACACAAACCCCATTCTGTTCACTCGTCGCGGGTGTGCGAGTTTCGTTCGGGTAGGTGACCACACGCAATTCATCAGCAGTGTGAGGTCGCGGAAGGACGCACCGTGTCAGTCTCGTCCCAAAAAGTCACCACTACAGCCCAGGAAATTGCCGGAATTCCCGGCGCCCCGAAGCGGGTGTCGTTCGCCAGGATTCGTGAACCGCTCGACGTGCCTGGCCTGCTCGACGTACAGACCGACTCGTTCGAATGGTTGATCGGCGCCCCCGAATGGCGGGCGCGCGCCGCCGCCCGCGGCGAGAACAGCACGGCCGGCGGCCTCGAAGAGGTGCTCGCCGAGCTGTCCCCGATCGAAGACTTCGCCGGCACCATGTCGCTGTCGCTGTCCGATCCACGGTTCGAAGAGGTCAAGGCCTCCATCGACGAGTGCAAAGACAAGGACATGACCTACGCGGCGCCGTTGTTCGTCACCGCGGAGTTCATCAACAACAACACCGGTGAGATCAAGAGCCAGACGGTCTTCATGGGAGATTTCCCGATGATGACCGACAAGGGCGCGTTCATCATCAACGGCACCGAGCGCGTCGTCGTCGCCCAGCTCGTGCGCTCCCCCGGCGTCTACTTCGATCAATCCGTCGACAAGACCACCGAAAAAGACCTGTACAGCGCGCGGGTCATTCCGTCGCGTGGCGCGTGGCTGGAGTTCGACATCGACAAGCGCGACAGCGTCGGTGTCCGCATCGACCGCAAGCGCCGCCAGCCGGTCACCGTGCTGCTCAAGGCTTTCGGCTGGACCACCGAGCAGATCGTCGAACGGTTCGGGTTCTCCGAGATCATGATGTCGACGCTGGAAAAAGATCACACGGCAGGTCAGGACGAGGCGCTGCTGGACATCTACCGCAAGTTGCGTCCGGGCGAGCCGCCGACCAAGGAGTCCGCGCAGACCCTGCTGGAGAACCTGTTCTTCAAGGAGAAGCGCTACGACCTGGCGCGCGTCGGGCGGTACAAGATCAACAAGAAGCTCGGCTTGCAGATCGATTCGGCCACGCTGACCGAGGCCGACCTGGTCGCGGTCATCGAATACCTCGCCCACCTGCACCGCGGTGACAAGACCATGACCGCCGCGGGCGGCGCCGAGGTGCCGATCGGCGTCGACGACATCGACCACTTCGGCAACCGTCGCGTCCGCACGGTCGGCGAGCTGATCCAGAACCAACTCCGGATCGGCCTGTCCCGGATGGAACGCGTGGTCCGCGAGCGGATGACGACCCAGGACATCGAGGCGATCACCCCGCAGACCCTGATCAACATCCGCCCGGTCAGCGCGTCGATCAAGGAGTTCTTCGGCACCTCGCAGCTGTCGCAGTTCATGATGCAGGACAACCCGCTGGCCGGCCTGACGCACAAACGCCGCCTGTCCGCCCTCGGCCCCGGCGGCCTGTCCAGGGAGCGCGCCAGCATCGAGGTCCGCGACATCCACTTCAGCCACTACGGCCGCATGTGCCCGATCGAGACGCCGGAAGGGCCGAGTATCGGCCTGATCGGCTATCTTTCGGTGTTCGCCCGGGTCAATCCGTTCGGGTTCATCGAGACGCCGTACCGCACGGTGGTCGACGGTCAGGTCACCGACGAGGTCGTCTACATGACCGCCGATGAAGAGGAACGCTACATCCGCGCCCAGGCCAACTCCCCGGTCGACGCGCAGGGTCGTCTGCTGGACAACAAGGTGCTCGCGCGGCGCTTCGGCGACGAGGTCGAGTTCGTCGCGCCCACCGAGGTCGATCTCATGGATGTGTCTCCGCGCCAGATGGTTTCGGTCGCGTCCGCGATGATTCCGTTCCTCGAGCACGACGACGCCAACCGCGCGCTGATGGGTGCGAACATGCAGCGGCAGGCCGTGCCGCTGATCCGTTCGGAAGCGCCGGTCGTCGGCACCGGCATGGAGCTGCGGGCGGCGATCGACGCCGGCGATGTCGTGGTCAACGAGAAAGACGGTGTGGTGGAGGAGGTTTCGGCCGACTACCTCACCGTGATGGCCGACGACGGCACCCGCAAGAGCTACCGCCTACGCAAGTTCGCCCGCTCGAACCAAGGCAACTGCGTCAACCAGCGGCCGATCGTCGACGAGGGCGCGAGAGTCGAAGCGGGACAGGTCCTTGCGGATGGCCCGTGCACCGAGAACGGTGAGATGGCGCTGGGCAAGAATCTCCTCGTCGCGATCATGCCGTGGGAAGGCCACAACTACGAGGACGCGATCATCCTGTCGCAGCGCCTGGTCGAGCAGGACGTGCTCACCTCGATCCACATCGAAGAGCACGAAGTCGACGCCCGGGACACGAAATTGGGCGCGGAGGAGATCACCCGCGATATCCCGAACATCTCCGACGACGTGCTCGCCGATCTCGACGACCGCGGCATCATCCGGATCGGCGCGGAGGTGCGCGACGGCGACATTCTCGTCGGCAAGGTGACGCCGAAGGGCGAGACCGAGCTGACTCCCGAAGAACGTTTGCTGCGTGCGATTTTCGGCGAGAAGGCGCGGGAGGTCCGCGACACCTCGCTCAAGGTGCCGCACGGGCAGTCCGGGAAAGTCATTGGTATCCGGGTGTTTTCACGAGCGGATGACGACGATCTACCGCCGGGAGTGAACGAGCTGGTGCGCGTGTACGTGGCGCAGAAGCGCAAGATCCAGGACGGCGACAAGCTCGCCGGTCGCCACGGCAACAAGGGTGTTATCGGCAAGATCTTGCCGACCGAGGACATGCCGTTCATGCCGGACGGCACCCCGGTCGACATCATCCTGAACACCCACGGTGTGCCGCGTCGGATGAACATCGGCCAGATCTTGGAGACCCACCTCGGGTGGATCGGCAAGACCGGCTGGGAGATCAAGGGAACGCCGGACTGGGCCGAGACCTTGCCGGCGGAGCTGCTGTCCGCGCCCGCGAACAGCAATATCGCGACACCGGTATTCGACGGTGCCCGCGACGAGGAGCTGACCGGGTTACTCGGCTCCACGCTGCCCAATCGCGACGGCGATGTCATGGTCGGCGCGGACGGCAAAGCCACCCTGTTCGACGGTCGTTCCGGCGAGCCGTTCCCATACCCGGTCGCGGTCGGCTACATGTACATCCTGAAGCTGCACCACTTGGTCGACGACAAGATCCACGCCCGTTCGACCGGTCCGTACTCGATGATCACCCAGCAGCCGCTCGGCGGTAAGGCTCAATTCGGTGGCCAGCGCTTCGGTGAAATGGAGTGCTGGGCCATGCAGGCCTACGGCGCGGCGTACACATTGCAGGAGCTGCTGACCATCAAGTCCGACGACATCGTGGGTCGGGTGAAGGTTTACGAGGCGATCGTCAAGGGCGAGAACATTCCGGAGCCGGGCATTCCGGAGTCGTTCAAGGTGCTCCTCAAGGAACTCCAGTCGCTGTGCCTCAACGTCGAGGTGCTGTCTTCCGACGGCGCCGCGATCGAGATGCGCGATGGCGACGACGAGGATCTCGACCGTGCCGCCGCGAACCTGGGCATCAACCTGTCCAGGAACGAAGCGGCGACGATCGAGGATCTGCCCGGCTGACAGACGTGCGCCGAGATCACCTGCTGAGCAGGCGATCTCGGCGCACGCGGGTCAAACGTGGACCGCCGCAACCGCGTCGGTCAGCTCCGGATTCTTCGGCTTCGTCCGCGGCAGGAAGAACGCCGGGATCAGGGTCAGGATGATCAGCACCAGCGCCACGATGTAGGTGTGGCTGAATGCCGTTGACGCCTGACTCAATCCGGTCTCCAGCACGCCGGGCGGCAGCTTGCTGGCGAACTCCGGATTCGCGTTGGCCGCGATCGCCGGCTTGGCGAATTCCTTGTTGTTCAGGAAGTTGGTCAGCACCACCGAGATGGTCGCGGTGCCGATCGAACCCGCCGTCTGGTTCACGATGTTCATCAACGTCGAACCACGCGCGACCTGCTGATGACTCAGCGTCTGGATGGCCGCGGTCATGATCGGCATCATCGTGCAGCCCATGCCGAGGCCCATCACGAACAGCGCGCCGAGCATCAGCGGGTACGAGGTATCCACGGTGAGCTGGGTGAAGAACACCGTGCTGACCGCGATCAGCGTGATGCCGACCAGCACGATCTTGCCCGGCCCGATCTTGTCGACCAGCTTGCCCGCCACCGGCATGGTCACCATCGCGCCCAAACCCTGTGGGATGAGCAGCAATCCGGCCTGCAACGCCGATTCGCCGCGGACCTGTTGCAGATACGTCGGCAGCAGCAAGGCCCCGCCGAAGAACGCGATCGCGAACAGCACCATGGTGAGCACCGCGAAGGTCAGCGACCGGTTGCGGAACAGATGCAGATCGATCAGCGGGTGCTCGGTGCGCAACGCGTGGAACACGAACGCGACCATGAGCAACGCGCCGATGATGGCCGGCAGCAACACCTTTGTCGCCAGCACCGTGCCCTCACCCGGAATGGACGAGACGCCGAACAGGAACAGCGCGAGTCCCGGCGAGGCGAGCAGCATGCCGAGGAAGTCGAACGACTCCGACGGTTCCGGCTTGTCCGCGGGGAATACGACGTAGGCCAGGATCAGCGCGATGACGCCGATCGGCACGTTGATCAAGAAGATCCACTGCCAATGGAATTCGATCAGCCAGCCGCCCAGGATCGGACCGCAGATCGGGCCGAGCAGCATCGGCACGCCTAGCACCGCCATCACCCGGCCGACGCGCTGCGGGCCGGCCGCATGCGTCATGATCGTCATGCCGAGCGGCATCAGCATGCCGCCGCCGATGCCCTGGATCACGCGGAACGCGATCAGCGACTCGATGTTCCACGCGGTGGCACACAGCACCGAGCCGAGGACGAAGAAGGTCAGCGCGGCCATGTACAGGCGTTTGGTGCCGAACCGGTCCGCCGCCCATCCGGTGAGCGGAATGACGGTGGCCAGCGCGAGCGTGTAGCCGGTGATCGTCCACGCCGCGATGGCGTAGCTCGTCTCGAATTCGGCTTGGAAGGTAGGGAGCGCGATATTGACGACGGTGATGTCGAGGATCGACATGATCGCGCCGAGCACGACCACGCCTGCTACTTTCAAGACCGCCGGGTCCAGTTTGTCGGCGGTCGGGTCAGGCCCCGTCGCCTGATTATCCGGAGGAAGGTTCACCGCTTCAGCGTTCCACCTCTTCGCCTCCTACACCAGCAATTTCTCTGGTAATTCGGTAGAAGAATTTTCCAGCGCGGTCAGCGCGGCGGTCGTAGCGGCCTCGCTCGCGGGCAACAGCGGCAGCCGGACGGCCGGGCTGGGGATGCGGCCCTGGGCCGCCAGGACCGCCTTGATGACGGTGGGGTTCGGCTCGGCGAACAGCGCGGCGGACAGGCCGGCGAGGCGGTGGCCGAGCGCGCGAGCCTCGTCGACCCGGCCCTCGTGCCAAGCCGCGACGAGGGCGGCGAACGATCCCGTGCGCAGGGTCGAGGAGGCGAGGATGCCGCCGGCCGCGCCGAGGGCGAGCAGCGGCGAGAGGTAGAGGTCGTCGCCCGCGAGGACGGCGAAATCGGCTGGGCGCGTGGCCATCAGCTCGATGGTGGCGTCGTCGATGCTGCCGACGGCGTGCTTCACGCCGATGATGTTCGGGTGGGCGGCGAGCTGACGCAGGGTCTCGGCGCTGAGAATGCGGCCGGTGCGGTACGGAATGTTGTAGATGACCAGCGGCACCGGGCTGGTGGCGGCCAGGGCCTGGAAGTGGGCGAGCACGCCGGCCTCGGAGGGGCGGGTGTAGTACGGGACGACCGTGAGCGCCGCGGTGATGTGCGGGCTGAGCGCGGCGACCGCCTCGATCGAGGCCGCCGTGGAGTTCGAGCCGGCGCCGACGATCAACTGGCCGTTGCGTTCTCGGCACACGCGCGCGCAGATCTCGACAACGAGCGCGCGTTCCACGGCGGTCAAGGTGGCGGCCTCGGCGGTGGTGCCGAGCGCGACGAGCCCGGTCGCGCCTTCGGCGAGGGCGGAGTGGGCCAGTCCTTCCAACGCGTCGGCGGCTAGCGCGCCGTCTGCGGTGAACGGCGTGACCAGGGGGACATATAAGCCTGCGAGCGTCATGAATACGAGCTTGACCCCGTTGAACGTTCAGGTCCAGTTCACATTTCTACAGTCGAGCATAAGATCGACTGATGCTCGATATTCGGAAGTTGCGGCTGCTGCGCGAGCTGGCGCACCGCGAGACCATCGCGGCCGTCGCCGACGCGCTCGCCTACACGCCGTCGGCGGTATCTCAGCAGCTCAGCGCGCTCGAGCGGGAGGCAGGCGTGCCGTTGCTGGAGCGGACCGGGCGGCGGGTCACGCTGACCCCGGCCGCGCGCACGCTGGTCGAGCATGCGGAGACGATCCTCGCGGTGCTCGAACAGGCCGCCGCGGAGTTGGCCACCACACGGGCCGATCTGACCGGAACGCTGCGGATCGGAGCATTCCCGACCGCCGTCCGAACGATCCTCTCCCCCGCGCTGGTCGCGTTGAGTCGCGATCATCCCGGGCTCGAATTGATGGTGACCGAACTGGATCCGGCGACCGCGCCCGCCGCGTTGCGTGCGGAAACCCTGGATGTCGCGCTGGTTCAGGAGTACGACTATGTGCCCGTGGAACCGGATTCGGCGTTGGACACCGAACCGCTACTCGAGGAGACCATCTATCTCGCCGCGCTTTCCGACGAATCGCTGGCCAGCTGGCGCGAAACCTCCTGGATTGCAGGCACTCCCGACACGTTGTGCCACACGATGACCGTACGCGCCTGCCAGGCAGCGGGATTCACGCCGCGGATTCGTCATCATGCCGACGACTTCGGCACGGTACTGGCGCTCGTCGCGGCGGGGCAAGGAGTAGCGCTCGTCCCCGAACTCGGCGCGCTGTCCTGCCCGCCCGAGGTCACACTGACGCCGCTGCCGACGCAACGGCGAACGCTGCTGGCGTACCGACGCGGAACCGGCGACCATCCCGCGGTCAGCGCCGCCCGCTTGGCGTTGCGCACCTCGGCCGCGGCGATCGATATCGCCGGGTCGCCTCAGCGCAGCAGGTAGCGGCTGGTCGGGACTATGTCGATGTCGCGGTCGGCGCCGAAGGTGTTGACGCTCTTCATCAATCGCGTGATGCGGCGCGTGAGTTCGGCGTCGTCTCCTGCGCTGCCGTAGAAGGCGTGGGGATCGGTGAGGGCCTCGATCGGGAACAGTTCTTCGACGATGGCGGCGATGCCGGGGGCTGCTTCGGTGACGGGTGCGAGGACGAGGTTCTGGATGTAGCCGAAGGTTGCCTGGGTGGCGATGGCGACCTCGGTGTGCTCGTTGCGCCAGCGGTGTAGCCAGTCGGCCTGCGACAGGGTGTCGGGTCGGCGGAGAAAGGCCAGGTTGGCCAGTCCCGGCGCGCGTTCGCCGAGTGGCACCACCGGTGGCTCGATCGGCCTCGCCTCTTCCACGTGCCAACCAGCGACACGTTTCGCGACCGACCCCAGAATGTCAGCGACAGCGGCTGTTTCGCGACGATCAGTCAGCCATACGCTGACCACCGCCGCCACCGGTTCATCGAACGTGGTCAGTCGCAGCATCGCGTTCTCGACCACGGCGTCGGAGATGTTCGCCTGCGCCGCAACGACTCCGGCGGCGGCCAGCCGGGCGGTCAGGTTCTCGGCGAGCAGGTCACCGGCATCCCAGAGTGCGAACATCACCTTCATCGCGCGACCGCTTTCTGTAACAGGTTCCACTTCGGCGCAGCGTAGCCCAATCTCGCCGCGCCCAAATCACGGTGCGAGAAATCGGTGCCGGCCCGCGGCGCGTGGCTAGGGTTTGTGGGGTGACTGGGTTGGATCATCTGGTGCTCGCTACGCCGGATCTACCGGAGTCCGTGGCGACGGTGACGCGGCTGCTCGGAGTCGCGCCGGTTCCGGGTGGGCGGCATGTCGGCCGGGGGACGCGCAACTTCCTGCTCGGTCTCGGGGACGGGGCCTATCTCGAGCTCATCGGTCCGGACGACGACCAGCCCGCGCCCGCGTTTCCTCGGCCGTTCGGGATCGATGGACTCACCGAGTCGCGGCTGCTGACCTGGGCGGCGCGGGTGAACGATATCGGCGGAGCCGTCGCCGAGGCCCGTGCGGCCGGTTACGACCCGGGCGACGCCTCCGAGATGTCCCGCGACACCCCGGACGGACAAGTTCTGCGTTGGCGATTGACGTTGTCGCGCGACGGCAGCCACACCGGCGTGATTCCGTTCCTCATCGACTGGGGCGCGACCGCACATCCCTCCGTCAGCCTGCCGCAAGTAAACCTGCGCGCTTTCGAGGTCACGCATCCGAACCCGGCGGCGATCTCGACCCAGCTGCGCGCCCTGTCGATCGATCTCACCGTGCGGCCGGGCCTGCGACCAGCACTGATCGCCACCCTCGACGGCCCATCCGGTGCCCTCACACTGCTCTGAATATTTGCCAACCCCTCGGGTAATCGGTCCGCACTGACCGAAGGCGGGTGGGCTGTGAAGACGATATCGACCGACATTCCGGCGCGACTGGATCGTTTGCCGTGGTCGCGCTGGCATTGGATGGTGGTGATCGGGCTCGGGTCCGTGTGGATCCTGGACGGCCTGGAGGTCACCGTCGTCGGCAGCGTGGCGAGCCGGCTGTCCGAACCCGGCAGCGGCATAAGCATCACCGCCGCACAGGTTTCCGGGCTCGCGGCGGCTATGTATGTCGCCGGCGCGGGCTGCGGCGCACTGTTCTTCGGTTGGCTCACCGACAGATTCGGCCGCAAGAAGCTGTTCCTGATCACCCTCGCGGTGTACCTGTTCGCGACAGCCATGACCGCCCTGTCGTTTTCGATGTGGTGGTTCATCATCTTCCGTTTCCTCACCGGCTTCGGCATCGGCGGCGAGTACGCGGCGATCAACTCCGCCATCGACGAGCTGATTCCGCGAAAGTATCGCGGGCGCATCGACATTGTGATCAACGGGACGTTCTGGCTCGGCGCGGTCGGCGGTTCCCTGCTGTCCATCATCGCGCTGAACACCAACCTGTTCGCGCCGAACATCGGCTGGCGCTTGACCTTTGCCCTCGGCGCCGTGTTCGGGCTGATCATCCTGGTGGTGCGCAGGCACGTGCCGGAGAGCCCGCGCTGGATGTTCATCCACGAGCGCGAGGACGAAGCCGAGCAGACCGTCGCCGACATCGAGGCGCAGGTCCGGGCCGACACCGGCGGCGAGCTGGAAGACGTGTCCGATCAGCGGATCGAGATCCACCAGCGGCGCACCATCAGCTTCCGCGAGATCGCCGAGGTGATGGCGAAGCACTATCCGAAGCGCAGCGTGCTCGGCCTCTCGCTGTTCATCGGGCAGGCGTTCCTCTACAACGCCATCACCTTCAATTACGCGCTCATCCTGTCGAAGTCATTCCACGTGGCCGACGATCGGGTCGGCTACTACTTCGCCGTGATCTGCTTCGGCAACTTCCTCGGACCGCTGCTGCTCGGCAAGCTCTTCGACACCGTTGGACGCAAGCCGATGATCGCCGGCTGCTACATCGGCTCGGCGATCCTCTTGTTCGGCACGGCATGGCTTTTCGCGGCCGGGGTGTTGTCGGCGGTGACGCTGACCGCGTGCTGGACCGCGGTGCTGTTCGTCGCCTCCTGCGGTGCCAGCGCTGCGTATCTGACTGTGAGCGAGATCTTTCCGATGGAGACGCGGGCGATGGCCATCGCGTTCTTCTATGCGATCGGAACTGTCGCGGGTGGTGTGGCCGGTCCGCTGGTGTTCTCCAAGCTGGCCGCCGACGGCGATGCGGGCAAGATCGCGCTGGCCTTCGCCATCGGCGCCGCCGCGATGTTCGCCGCCGGGCTCGTCGAGGTCGCGTATGGCGTCAAGGCCGAGGGCAGATCGCTGGAGGACATCGCCGAACCGCTCAGCGCCACCTCTGGCGGGCGCACGGCGGAGGCTTCCTAAATTGTCTCAGACACTTTAGTCTTGAGGCCAGTCACGCCGAAGGGACACCGATGTCAGCCGCCATGCCGCACGCCCCGACCCGCGCCTTCAACAGCCTCGTCACCCACGGATGGAATCGGCTCGCCCGGGTGTACAACATCCCACTGGTGCAGCGGGTCGCCTATCGGCCGCCGCAGGACGAGATCATCAGCCAACTGCGGCACAGTGGTATCCGGCGGATCGCCGATGTCGGTTGCGGCACCGGGATTCTCGCGTCCCGCATTCAGCAGGACCTGAAGCCCGACGTGATCTACGGTTGCGACGCCTCCGTCGGCATGCTCCGGCAGGCGAAAGCGCGCTCCGGCGAGGTGAATTGGATCAATCGGCGCGCCGAAGACCTGGGCCTGCCCGACGGCGCGGTCGATGCCGTCGTCTCGACGCACGCGTTCCACTTCTTCGATCATCCGGCGGCGCTGGCGGAGTTCCACCGAATCCTTTCTCCCGGTGGGCTGCTCGCGATCGTCCTGATCAATCCTCGCCACCGCTTCGCGCAGCTGTTGCAGCCCACGCCGATTCAGAACGTCGCGCACTTCCCGTCGCCCGATTCGATGCAGCTGCTGGTCGAAGCGGCCGGATTCCGGGTCACCGAGCAGCGCGCCGTGCGCCGGCCGCTCCCCGCCCCGCTCGTGCCCGATGTCCTCACCGTCGCGCGCCGCGCCTGACCGGAGAAGCGCTATGCCACAACCGATCTCGACCCAGAACCTGACCGCGCGGATCGACCGGCTGCCTCCGCCGCTGCCCGCCGCCTGGGCCGCCCGGCTCCGCATGCACACCGGGATAGAGAACATCATCGGACGAATCCAGCAGCGGCACTATCGCTTCCGCGACACCGTCGCGTGGCCGAGCCTGCGCCGGATCGGTGTCGGGGACCAACTGCTCGACGCCGCACGGGTGCGCCACGGCCGGATTTTCGACCGCGTCTACGACGCCGCGCGCACCGCCCACTGGTACGTCTGACACGACCGTTCCGCCAGGTCACAACCCCTTTACCGGACTCAGGCTGCCTCGCCGACGAACTGTCGGTACCCCCAGGTAATCTAGTCGACCGGAACGCGCTGCCCCAGACCCCGCCAGCCGACCGAATTCGATACTGACATCGGTCTTAGGTGGAGAGGGGCAGGTCGTTGGATCAGTCTGTTGATGTTCCGGAAGTCACGCGTGGCGGCGGCGAAACTCCGAGCACGGCACAGGGGCTCGTCGGGTCCATCGGACCCGAGACGGTTCGGCCGGCCGAGGAAGTGCTGGGCGCGGGCCGGTCACAGAGCGCGGGGACATTTCGCTTCTGGCTGGCCGACCAGCGGTGGGAATGGTCCGACGAGGTCGCGATCATCCACGGCTACGCGCCGGGCTCGGTACGGCCGTCCACCGAATTGCTGCTGTCGCACAAGCATCCCGACGATCGCGAACAGGTCGCGAACACCATCGCCCGGACGGTCGAGACCGGCGAGCCGTTCTGCAGCCGCCACCGGATCATCGACACCAAAGGGGACCTGCACCACGTCCTCGTCGTCGGCGACGACATGCTCGACGGCAGCGGCGAGGTGATCGGCACATCCGGCTACTACGTCGACATCACCAACGCGCTCGAAGAAGACCGCAGGCAGACCCTCGACGGCGCGCTGCCCGAGCTGTACTCCGCGCGCGCCGCCATCGAGCAGGCCAAGGGCGCGCTCATGCTCATCTACGGGATCACCGCCGACCAGGCGTTCCGGGTGCTCACCTGGCGTTCCCAGGAGACCGGGACGAAGCTGCGCGCGCTCGCCACCCAGCTCGTCTCCGAGGTCACCACGCTGGACGGGTCCATGGTCGAGCTGCGCACCCGCTTCGACCACCTGCTCCTCACCGTGCACGAACGCATGTGAGCTCAGCGCGTGCGGTGCCTTTCCAGGATCTTGCTCGGGTCGACGGACCGGTCGACCACGGCTCGCGCGAGCTCCGGCAGCCGCCCGCGGGTGTGCCGGGCGTAGCCGCGCAGCGCGTCGAACGCGGCCTCCGGATCGAGATCGCCGTGCGCCGCGAGCATGCCCTTCGCCTGCTCGATCACGATCCGGCTCTGCAACGCCAGCTGCAACTGCCCGTTGACCGTCTTGTGGTCGGCCAGCAACCGCGCCTGCAAGATCGCGATACTCGCGATATCGGCCAGCGCCTGGCCAACCAGCAGATCATCCTCGGTCAGATGCTCCTCGCCGGTACTGAACAGATTCAGCGCACCGACCCGGTCCTCGCGCAACCGCAGCGGCAGCGCGTACACCGACTGAAAGCCGTCCAGCAGAGCCTGTTTCGCGAACGCGGGCCACTGATCCCGCGCCTGCTCCAGATCCTCCACGATCACCCGCTCGCTACTGCGGTACGACTGCACACACGGCCCGTCCTGTGCCTGGATTTGTAGTAACTCCAGCCAGCGCGTCGCCTCACTGGTCGACGCCAGCACCTTCATGTCGCCGTCCTGACCGGCCAGCAACACCGCCGCGGTATCGACGGGTAGCAGCTCGACAGCGCGATCCAGCAGCTCCTGCACCACGTCCACCGGGTCGTAGTCCTCCACCAGCGAGTCCGCCAACTGCACAAACGCCTCGACCAGCCGCCGCTCCCGACTCATACCCGCCCTCTCCTTCCGCTCCGCCGACCCCCGCAGGGCCCGGCACTTTCGTACTGACGGGAATGCCCCCACTGCTCGCCGCCAATCGGCCCACCCACTCGGACGCCCGTCACACCCCCTGCGCCCGACCAGGTTTCAGCACCTCCCCCAACCCCGCCGCCACGCCGTTAACCAGGCGATTCGCTACCGTGGGCTTACCTGAGGTAATCTCTTCGAGCGCCCAGCGATGGGCGTGGAACGGGCTGTGGCGCAGCTTGGTAGCGCACCTGACTGGGGGTCAGGTGGTCGCAGGTTCAAATCCTGTCAGCCCGACCAGGTCAGAGGCGGTTTCCGCCTCTGACCTGAGTCATTTTGTGGACCAATTGTGGACCAGGGAGCAAACCCCGGGCACAACGGTCACAGCAGGTAGAGACGTAGTCAACGGGTCTAACGGGCCCTCATGCGATGTGTGGTCCCACCGTGGTCCCGCCCAAGCAAAGCTTCCGATCACGCCGAGCCTCTACATGGCCAGACGCATGCTCGATGGTTGCGGGGGTTCGCGGCGTGGGCTTACCCTTCTAGAGCGCCCCATTTGTCGGGGTTTCCCGGTAACCGCCGTAGCGGAGCCGGACGTAGCGCCAGTCCGCAGATCACCGCTCTCGTGCGGGTTCACCGCACCAGACGCGACGAGCCCGGCACTTCGAGGTTCGCTCCACAATCCCCGGGCGCGGCTGGCATCCGATGCCGCTCGTCGTCAAGCCACGCCCGAATGTGCTGTCGCCGTTCGGTGTCGGTGCGCTGTCGGCGTCAAAGACAAGGGGGTCCGTCATGCAGCACTCGGACCATGCCCCGCTGGGTTTGTTGAACCAGCGGATGTACACCACCGGAGAGGTCGCCGAGATCCTCGGTGTCGACACGTCCACGCTTCGGCGGTGGCGTCGCGGAAGTCCGGTCGAGGGACCAGGATTCGTGCGGATCTCCGAACGAGTCGCCAAGTACCCCGAGAGCGATCTCGAATCCTACTTGGAAGCGCGGCACGTCAAGCCCGCCGCGTGAACAGTCGACGGACTGTTTCCCAGCACGCCGGTTCGAGGCGGAGGTGCGGCGATCATGACTGACGCCGTGCAGATTCCGCTCGGGATCAAGCTGACCGTCGACATCGAGAAACTCGAACGCCGGAAATCAGGCAAGCCGTATCGAGCCCGGCTGCGCTGGACCAACCCGCTGACCAAGCAACGCGATTCCAAATCCGAGGTGTTCGAATCCGAAGACCTCGCCCAGGCCTGGATAGATCAGATGAAGCAGCTCGCGCGCCGCGGGTTGGATCCGCTCAGCGCCAACGTTTCGCTCCTCGACTACGGCGAAGCCAACATGTCGCTGGCGCTGTCCGGGCTCGAGCCCAAGACAACCGACCCATACCTGTGTGGGTGGCGCAAACGAGTGAAACCGACCCTCGGCCATCTCCTCGTACCGACCATCACCAACGGAATCGTGGATCGAGCCGTCGTGCAATGGATTGAAGAGGACGGCTGCTCGAAGTCCACCATCAAGAACACCATCGCGGTTCTCGTGCGTTTGATGGAGCAAGCCAAACGCGACGGCCTGCTCGACCGCAACCCGGCCCGTGTGCGTGGCTGGCAGGCCCTCTACAAACAGATCGAGGACGAACTCGAAGACCCACGGGCGCTTGCCCTTCCCGACTGGCAGGCCCTCGTCGAGCTGTGCGACGCTCTCGTCGCGGCGTCCTATGAGAACTACCGCGGCTGGGGCAACGTCGTCATGTTCGCCGCCTGCACCGGTCAGCGAAGCTGACACCAGATGGTTCGCCGAGCACGGCTGGTGGATCTCACCATCAATCCTCACCGACGATGCCTTGCTATCGCTGGAGTACGGCATCGAGAGGTTCTATGCCCGCGATCTCGACTGGCGCCTCCCGGCCGTGCCTCCAGCCGACTCCGGATTCGAACCGATGGGGGTGCAGACACGTCAAAATGATTACGTATCACTACAAGTCGCCGAAATTCGGTCCTTCGTTCTCAACCCATTGTTCCGCGCGATCGCTGTCGGATTAGGCGGCCTCGACGGGGTACGTCTGTTTCACGATCAACTGATCTCGAAGCCCCCAGGGAAAGCCCACGTCGGCTGGCACACTGACCGCAGTTACTGGCTTACTTGCTCGTCACAGGACATGCTCACGATCTGGGTTCCACTCATAGATGTCCACGCTGACAACGGTGCACTCAAAGTGCTTGATGGATCGCACCTGTGGGACACCGACCATAACCAGATGCGCGGATTCCATCACCCAGATCCGTCAATAATGAGCGAGATGTGGCGGGCGGATTCGGTGCGAACGCTGAGCCTGTGTCGCGGTCAAGTATCGGTGCATCATGCCAAGACGATTCACGGCAGTGGGCCGAATCGGGGAACTCATCCGCGCACGGCCCTCGCGATTCATCTACAACCTGGCAAAAATCACTACCTCGTACCCCCGCCCGGCGCGCCCCCTGCGCATTTCAACGATGTCCTGTGCCGACGCGACATCGCGGGGCGGCCGGACTACGCCGACCCGCACGTTTGCCCAAGCATTTCCTGAGGCGCGACAATGCGATATCGCTTGCGCGAGAGCGTCACTCGTCCAACGCCTGAGCAGCTGCGGCTCTGCATCGCTCAGAACATCGACCCCCGCTCCACCGCCTTCAATTACGCCTTGCTTCTCCGGCTCGCGCCGTCGATCGACACCAACCGTTTTCGCGATGCCGTAGCCGCCATCATCGCGTCACACGATGCGCTGCGTGGAAGATTCGAGCGCGGTGGTCCAGACGGATGGATCGTCCGAGAATGCCTGCCCGCACAACACGAATCGAATGTTGTCACGCTGAACACAATCGACCTGGCCGACCGCGCACAAGCCGAAGTCGAACGGCCTTTCGATCTATCGCAGGATCCACCTGTGCGCGTGCACTGGTGGCACCTAGGAAACGAGCTGCTCTGTCAACTGACGTTCCATCACATCGCCATCGACGCAAGCACCATAGAGCTGCTCTTGGAAGGTATCCGGGCGGAATACAACGAGCCGCTCAGGCCCAGGATAGCTCCGCCGAGCTACTATGCGCACGCTGCGAAACGCTGGCATGCACATGAGACTCCCATCTATCGGAAACGGCTCGACGAGTACGTTCGCAAATTCGATGGCTCGACCATCGAACCGCTGCTGCCGTCCACCGTCAACCGTCACACAACTACCGCTCAGTTGGTGTGGCAAGTGGCCGATGAAACCGACGGAGCCGCTGCTGAGCATGCGTACGCCGCGAAATGTACTCGGTTTGCCGTCTGGCTGAATGCATGGACTCGAGCGCTTTCCCTCGCATTCGATCGCGAGGAAATACCGGTGGTTGTCCCGATGTCGAGTCGACGATCCCCCGCAGAGATGGCCACCGTCGGCTTTTTCATCAACTCGGTTGTCGTTCCGGGACGCCAGAATCGTCGCGAGAAATTCGGTCCGGCTTGCCGCCGGGTTGCCGACGAGCTCTTGGATGCGCTCGACCGCCGGGACCTACCGTTGCATGAACTCGTCCACGAGTTATCCATGCCGAAGCGCGGTGCGGACAACCCCCTAGTCGGGGTTTCCGCGCAAATGCTTCGAGCACAGCGGCGTTTTCTACATCTGGCGGATGGAACGGTCGCCATCACCTGCATCGACTCGCTGACACCCCGTTACCCTTTGTCGCTGGAGATCCGAATAGGAGCTGGCGCCAGCGAGGTCTGCCTCCGTGCCGACCGCACACTCGTCGAACCTGGTCGGCTCCAGGCACTCAGACACCTGATGGAAGATGACCTCCTCAGCCGCGCATTCACGGCGTCACGAGATCTCGCGCCACCGACAATCCCACAACCCCTCTCCACCGAAGCTATTTCCGCCCCGATCCTGAGATGGGCACGACATCGGCCGCACGACATCGCAGTCCGCTGGGACAACGGGAGCTGGACATGGACACATCTCGTGAACGCAACCGACGAGATGATTACACAACTACGAACCCGAGGTGTTGCGCGAGGCACCACCGTCACCATCGAACTAGGCCGCGGCCCTCACTATGTTGCCGCACTGCTCGCCGTGTTCCGACTCGGTGCTATCGCAGTATTGACGCGAAGCGGTTGGTCCGAACCCGAACGACGCAAACTCTCCGGCACGACTGGGGCCTGCGCGCGCATTGCGGGGCCCCGGCGCGTCCTGTCGGGTGTCGATGAAACCGACACCACCGCAGGGGAATCCTCGCATCCGATCCCTTCGGGAACCGCCTACATCACTTTCACATCCGGATCCACAGGCCCCCCGAAAGCGTTACCGGCGCCCATCTCCGGGGTGCTGGACTATTTGGAATCGGTCGTCACCACGACCGCCATCGGACCGGAGGACCGATGCCTTCAAGTAGCCGGGGCAGGCTTCGACGCTTTGATCCGAGATACTCTGGTCCCCCTGCGTTCGGGAGCCACCCTCGTGATCCTGCCCGAACCGCTGCGCCTCAGCGGTCGAGGTATCGCCGAAACAATCGAGCAGGAACAGATAACAGCGATACTCGCACTGATCCCGCCACAGCTGAGGCTGCTGCTCGATCATCTGCATGCACCAGCACCCCACGTCCTCTGCGTCGCGGGCGAACCGCTGTTCCGCGCCGACTGCCGTCGACTGCACCAGATCGATTGTCACAGCAGGCTATTCAACCTATACGGGCCAACAGAGACCACAATGACCAGCACTTGCCTCGAAGTTGAGGACCGAATCCAAATTCTGGACCGCCTTCCTGTCGGCCACCCATCAACAGCCGCCGGCGTACACATCCTCAGCCGGGATGGCGCTGAGTTGCCGGAAGGGTGCAAAGGCGAGATCGTCATCTCTGGCTCCGGAGTGACTCCCGGATACTTGGGAAACCACACTGCCGCAGCTGGTTTCGCTGTCCGAATGCTCGCTGGTCAGCCACGCTGGAGCTACGCCACTGGTGACTCCGGCTATTGGCTGAACGACGGCTTTGGCCTACGTGTCACAGGCCGGCTCGACGCCAACCACAAAGTCCTCGGCGAACGAGTCGACCTCGCAGCCGTCGAATCGGCGCTCGTAGGCCACCCCGCGGTTGTCGACGCCGTTGCGACAATCGAACCCCACGGACACTTCAGCATCGTCTCCGCACAAGTTGTTTTGCGCGATCCAACCATCTCGACCGAAGCTCTCCGGCAGTTCCTGAAAGGAAAGATCAGCCCGGCCGCGACACCCCACCGAATTGCGACCGTCGAACACATCTCTCGACTCGCCAACGGCAAGACCGACCGTCGTCTCCCGCACACTTCCGTCGGATCTGAGGCCGCGAAGCCGGGCCGACTCGGACAGTCTTGGCCGCGAGTTCGAAGGGTCGTCGACGAAATCCTGACTAGCCGGGTAACTGACCCACAAGCGAATCTGTTTGCCCTCGGCGCAGATTCGGTGGCAGTGATCGAGATACTCGAGCGCCTCGACATCCTCGACGCAGCACCTCAGGCGTTTGACGATCCCCGCATGACCACCCTCGTCGACCTGGTAGAGCAACCCGACAGACAACCTCACACGAAGGCACCCCGCCCCGACAATCCAGGACTTCTCATTCCGATCGGCGAGCCTACACACGATCCCGAGAACCCTACGGTCATTTGCTTTCCGCCAGCAGGCGGTGACCTGGTCTCATTCGCACCACTCGCTCAAGCAATGGAGGGCCGGGCAGACATCATTGTGGCCCGTCGTCCACAACCTCACGACCGGACCGGCTCTGTCGCGTCCTGGGTAGACGCCCACGTTATGGAATGCGCCCGATACGCCGTCCGGCGAGGGGGCACGGTCGTCGTGTGTGGATACAGCGTCGGTTTTCTGCTCGCATGCCTCACGGCTGACGCACTCCGAAACCGTGCTGGTGTGCGAGCAATCATAGGTATCAACCCGAGCATTCCCGTCAACCACCGAAAATACGCCGGCCGATCCGTTACGACGGCCGCCGTGCTCGGAACGACGGCTGCTGATTCAGTGACACGCCTACACGCCGATCTCGATATTCTTTCGGTCACCAGCCGGATGGACGCGTGTCTGCCCGAACTTCTGCTCTTGCAGACACTCCGCGACAAACTTCGCTGGGACAACGCGGTCGACCTCGGTATCCGAAAGTTCACGACTGTTCACACGGAGCCGATCGAAGGGAAACATACGTTGTCCAACTCAGACATGTACGCCGCAGCAATGCTCGCCGCCGAATGGATTACCGGGCTGGAGGACGGCGGCCGTGATTCCTGACCACGAAGCTGCCCTTGCTGCCATCAGGCGCCACGCACCGGAAACGCCATTGACGTGGCTACCCGACCTCGGAATATGGATCAAGGACGAACGCTCACTACCCAGCGGGTCATTCAAAATTCGTGGGGCAGCTAGCTGGCTTGCCAACACATCCACCAGACGTCATATCGTCACAGCGAGCTCAGGCAACCACGCTCATGCCCTGCGATGGGTGCTCAATGCAACTCGCGACACACGGCATTTGACTGTCGTCGTGACTACAGCCGCCGACGACCGGAAGATCAAATCACTGGTCGACAGCGGCTGCGAAATCATCTACAGCGAAGGCAACAATGAACAGAGAGACAGGCTCGCCCGCAGGCTCGCGCACCGATGGGGCGCCGATTACTGCTCCTCCCACGACGATCAGTATGTCATTGCCGGCCAAGCCACCGTCGGCGCGGAAATCCTCACAGCTCACCCGAACACCGCGACGATCGTAGTCCCAGTGGGAGGCGGAGGCCTGTTCGCAGGAACTCTTATCGCGGCCGCCTGTCACGGTACGGCGGTACGGGTCGTCGGGGTCGAACCCGCGGGCGCGAACTCCATGGTGCGTTCCCTCGCCGCCGGGCATCGCATAGTGATTTCACAGCCAGACACTCAGTGTGACGCGCTTCGCGCATGTACACCCGGTGCACAGTGCTTTCACCTCGCACAGGCCCACGGCGCCGAGCTGATCGAGGTCTCTGACACCGAAGTACGCCACGCACAACGACTCCTGGTCGAGCGCATCGGCCCGGTGGAAATATCGGCCGCGGCCTCTGTCGCAGGAGCGATCCGCCTCCACCTACCCGCTCCAGTCTGCGTCGTCACCGCAGGTGTGCCTGCGCAGACTTATCTTGCGCAACCAGTTTCCTGACGGCCCAACCTGCTACCCAATTCGTGGGAACGCCTTGGCCAGGACCAGACAGCGGTATGCGGGACTACCGGCTGACGGTGTTAGTGACCGTTGGTGAAGGTTCCGGAGAGTTGGCGGTGCATGGTCGCGCTGTAGGGGTTGAGCCCAACGATTTCGACGTTCTTTCCGCGGGTTCGATATTTCTCGGTGACGGTGTCAAGGGCGGCGACGGTGGAGGCGTCCCAGATGTGAGCGTCGGTGAGGTCGATGATCACAGTGTCGGGGTCGCCCGCATAGTCGAATTGGTGGATGAGGTCGTTGCTGGAGGCGAAGAACAGTTCGCCGGTGACGTCGTAGACGACCTCGCCGCTGCCGGGATCGGTGCTGCCGCTCACATCGACGACGTGGGCGACTCTGCGGGCGAAAATTACCATGGCGCAGAGGGTTCCGACGATGACACCGATCGCGAGGTCGCCGGTGGCGACGACGACCATGACGGTGACGATCATGACGGCGGTCTCTCCGATGGGCAAGCGTTTGAGTGTCCGGGGGGCGATGGAGTGCCAGTCGAAGGTGCCGACGGCGACGAGCACCATCACCGCGACCAGGGCGGCCATCGGTATGCGAGATACCAACGGCCCGAACACGATGCACAGGATCATCAGGAAGATCCCGGCCAGGAAGGTCGACAGGCGGGTGCGGGCGCCCGCGGTTTTGACGTTGATCATGGTTTGGCCGATCATCGCGCAGCCGCCCATGCCGCCGAAGATTCCGGTGACGATGTTGGCGATGCCCTGGCCGATGGATTCGCGGGTTTTGTCGGAGTGGGTGTCGGTGATGTCGTCGACCAGCTGCGCGGTCATCAGCGATTCCAGCAAACCGACCACTGCCAGCGCCAGGGCGAAGGGAGCGATCGTCGCGAGGGTCGCGGTCGTGAACGGAACATGCGGAAGACCGGGCACGGGCAGGGCGGACGGCAACGCGCCCTTGTCCCCGACCGTCGGCACCGCGATTCCAGCAGCGATAGTGATAGCAGTCAGGGTGACGATCGAAACCAGCGGTGCGGGAACGGCTTTAGTGAGTCGCGGAAAGACGACCAGCAGTATCAGCGCGCCCGCGAACAGCGGGTAGACCGGCCAGGGCACATCGATCAATTCGGGCAACTGGGCGAGGAAGATGAGGATGGCAAGGGCGTTGACGAATCCGACCATGACGCTACGTGGCACGAACCGCATCAGCTTGGCCACGCCGAGACATCCCAGGACGATCTGGAACAGCCCACCCAGGATGACCGTGGCGATCAGGTAGCCGAGTCCGTGTTCGCGGGTGAGTGGGGCGACGACCAGCGCGATCGAGCCGGTGGCCGCGGAGATCATGGCCGGTCGGCCACCGGCGAGGGCGATCACGACCGCCATAGTGAACGAGGCGTAGAGGCCGACTTTCGGGTCGACCCCGCTGATGATGGAGAACGAGATCGCCTCGGGGATCAGCGCCAAGGCGACCACCAGGCCCGCAAGGATCTCGGTGCGGGCCACTGGCGGAGACCACCAGGTCGGCGGAGCAATGCGGTTGCGCAGCAAGGGCTTCGGCGAGGAAGGCATGAGTGGTCCGTTCCGGTTCAGCGCTCCTTCGAGCGCGTCCTGTGTGCCTCCGTCGCCATGGTGGCGACGAAGGCTCGGGGGAACCGGACGACATATCCGTTGATCCTCGGCTGGGAATCGCCCGCCGGGAGGGCGCTGCGGGCTCGACGGCCCGGTCGGTGAGTTTGCGAGCAAGTGGCTCTCACCTGAACGTGGTGTCCACGCTAGCCGAGCCCGGCGGGGAGCCCGCAAGATCGAGAAGCGTTAATGCGGCAGGGATCATGCGCGCGAGCAGATGAGAGATAGACCACTCTCCGCCTGTTGGATTTGCGACTCTACCCTTACGGGAGGGTAGGGTTTGAGTCGCTGAGCGATTGCTGATCGCCTTCCCGGCAGCGTGGCCGGGCCTGCCACGGACCCGATGTCCTCGAAGCTCGGCTCAACTGCCTCCTCTCTTCCTTTCGCCGACGAGCATCTGCCCGCGCGGCTGCGCCGCAGTGCGCGAAGTGTCATGAACGGAGTTCGAATGGTGTCGACTGCTGAGCGACGCAATACTGATTCCTCGGTGCTGGATGCTCTGCGCAGCCCGAGAAAGCTGCGGGTCGAGGTACTGGCCGGTTTGGTGGTAGCGCTGGCGTTGATCCCGGAGGCGATCTCGTTCTCCATCATCGCGGGCGTGGACCCGCGGGTGGGGTTGTTCGCCTCGTTCACCATGGCGGTGACCATCGCTGTCGTCGGCGGCCGCCGGGCCATGATCTCCGCGGCCACCGGTGCGGTCGCGCTGGTCATCGCGCCGGTCGTGCGCGAGCACGGCCTGGATTACCTGATCGCGACGGTGCTCTTGGCGGGGGTGTTGCAGATCGTGTTGAGCGTGGCCGGGGTGGCCAAACTGATGCGGTTCATTCCGCGCAGTGTGATGGTCGGGTTCGTCAACGCTCTGGCCATCCTGATCTTCTTGGCCCAGCTGCCGCATCTGATCGGGGTGCCGTGGCTGGTGTATCCGATGGTGGCGGTCGGGCTCGTGGCGATGGTGTTGCTGCCGAAGCTGACCACGGCGGTGCCTGCGCCTTTGGTAGCGATCGTGGCGTTGACGGCGGTGACGATGGCGTTCGCGTTGAACGTGCCCAATGTCGGCGACGAAGGCGAGCTTCCGTCGAGTCTGCCGTCGCTGCTGATCCCGCACGTGCCACTGACTTTGGAGACCTTGAAGATCATCGCCCCGTACGCGCTGGCGATGGCGCTGGTCGGATTGTTGGAGTCGTTGATGACCGCGAAGCTGGTCGACGACATCACCGATTCTCATTCCAATAAGACCCGTGAGGGCTGGGGGCAAGGCGTCGCCAACATCGTGACCGGGTTCTTCGGCGGCATGGGCGGCTGCGCGATGATCGGACAGACCATGATCAACGTGAAAGTCTCCGGCGCCCGTACCCGCATCTCGACCTTCCTGGCCGGGGTGTTCCTGCTGATCCTGGTCGTCGGCCTCGGCGGGCTGGTCGCTCAGATCCCGATGGCGGCACTGGTCGCGGTGATGATCATGGTGTCGGTGGGCACCATGGACTGGCACTCCATCGCGCCGAAGACGTTGCGGCGCATGCCGATCGCCGAAACCACCGTCATGGCGGTAACCGTCGTCGTCACCGTGGCCACCCACAACCTCGCCTACGGCGTCATCGCCGGTGTCCTCACCGCCATGGTCGCCTTCGCGCACCGCGTCGCGCATTTCACCGAGGTGATAAAGGTGCATGACTCCGACACCGATCACGACGGGGATACCGATACCCGTGTGTACAAGGTGCGGGGGGAGTTGTTCTTCGCCTCCAGCAATGACCTGGTCTACCAATTCGACTACGTCGGTGATCCGGACAATATCGTGATCGATATGTCCGACACTCACATCTGGGACGCCTCCACAGTGGCAACCCTCGACGCGATCACCACCAAGTACGCCGCCAAGGGCAAGCACGTGGAAATCATCGGCTTGAACCCAGCATCGGAGGCCCGTCACGACCGGTTGTCTGGGCATCTGGCCGGCGCGCACTGATATGAGCACCGATACCGGCGGCTACCTGCAAATCGGGCAGGTAGCCGAGCGAACCGAGTTGTCGCTGAAGACGATTCGCCACTACGACGAATTTGGCCTGGTACAGCCCTCGGCACGCTCGGCCGGTGGGTTCCGTCTCTACACCGAAGCCGATGTGTCTCGGCTGCTGGTCATCAGGCGGATGAAACCGCTCGGATTCAGCCTCGCGGAAATGAAACAACTCCTCGACGCTGTCGACGTGCTCGACGACGAAACCACTACGAGCGACCAGCGGATCTCCGCAGCGACGTATCTGCTCGAGTGCCGAGACAAAGCCCGCGACAGCGCCGAGCGACTGCGACGGCAGCTGAGCTATGCCGAGGAGTTGACCGAGCTACTCACCGCCCGGACCGCCACACCGTTGCCCTGACCGGACCGACCTCCCTCAGATGCGGTGACGCGGGTGCAGTTGCGGGTCAGCGTTCGTCGAGCGCGGGCATGGGTCCTTGGGTGTGGCCGACGGTGTCGATGAAGTACGGCTGGGCAGCGGTATCGAACAGTTCGATGCGCGCGCCGATGCTGGCGATGTGGTGGCCAGTGAACGGCCGCCCGAACGGGCAACCGGTGAATTCCTCCGGAAACCCGTTCTGCAACAATCGATTTGATGTGGTCGGCAGCGAATTCGTCCAATAGCCGAGATGGTCGAATCGCGCTCCCGTACTGGCGTCCCAGGGGCTGTCCGGGCCTGCGGTGACGAGTTCGATATAGGGCGGACCACCCAGGCTGAAGGTGGCGAGGAGGGCGGAGTCGCCATATCGGCCATCCGAGGGTTCGAGCCATCGGCAACCGACAGCTGCGGCAAGATCGGCCATCGCGGCTTCCAGGTCGGGCACAACAAAGCAGACGTGATAGAACGGAACATCGTGCGGTGGTGCGGGATCGATCATGAACCCAGCATGCAGATCGCAGCGGCGATTCCGAAATTCTTTATCCGCAGGCGACGCGGTTGACTCGATCGACTAGGCGAAACGCTGTGCTCCGCACAAGTCCGGGCTGTGACGATCGGCGCGATCGTCACAACGCGGGCAACCCCTCGAACGACGCCGAACCATTCACCGGATGGTACGAAGCTTACTGACCGCCGGTAGGGGTAAAAACCAGATCATCACGTTTGACACTGCGACGGCGGATCAGCAACTGCTCGTTGACATGAATCAGCTCGTCGTCACAGGTACACAGGAATTCGACGGCTGTAGGACCCCCCGGCGGGGTGCGCACGATGATCGCGTAACTGCTGGCGTGTATCACTTCGTCAAGCCCATGCCGGATGTCCAATGTTGTCAGGCAGTGGCGACGAAGGACGTTGTCGGTCAACAGTTTTTGCGCCGCGGCACCAGCGCCGTTCGCGATGGCTGCGCGCCCGATCTGAGGATCGAGCCGAGCGTTGGTCTCGAACACGCCGTCCTCGGCGAAGTCAGCGGTCCAGTCCTGGACGCGCCCTTCGTCCATGGCGCGCATATGCCGGGCGTAGAAAAGCGTGACCTCGGTGTGTAGTTCCGCCGAGACCGTCAAGGTGCTGGTCATGGCAGGGGCCTCCGCGCGGTGAACAAGGCGACGCTGCCACGGATTTCGAGCACGTGGTTGGCGAAGTGCTGTTGCAACGCCCCGTGCAGCATGTCAACGGTGTCGTTTTGGTTGTGGAAGGCCCCCATCCGCTGATACAGCGCGTTGAACGCGTTGGAGAACGGAGTCTGCGGAGCGCCACCGGTGACCACGGTGCTACCGAACAGGACGCCGTTCGCGGTGAGCAGCGATTTCAGGCGCGCGAAGACTTCCTGCTTACCGGTCGGCGGATCGGGCAGGCAGTGCAGGACGTAGTTGATCGCGATCGAGTCGAAGGGTGCGTTCGGAATCGCCGGGAGCTCGCCCAGCAGGTCGGCTCGCACCGTGGCCGGGGCATAGCGGGCGATGCGGCCTGCCACGAATGTGAGTGGGTCGGGGTTGAGGTCGAGCAAAGTGATGGCCGGGTCGGGGACCGGGAATCGACAATGATCGAGGTAATAGCCGGTACCTGGTCCGACGTCGAGGTGACGGCCGGAGACGTTCTGATTGTAGTGCTCAACGAAACGCTCTGGGGGACAACGCCAGAGCAGACGGTTGGCGGCATTGACCGTGACGAGGTCGTATCCGTTGAGTCGGTTGGCCCGGTAGAAGCTCTGGCCGGAGTCGGTTGTCGCCGATGTGGTCATGGCTCGCTTTCGGTGTCGAGGAGTCAGTAGATGCCGAGTCCGCCGCAGACGTTGAGCGCCTGTGCGGTGACCGATGCTGCGGCGGGGCCGGCCAGATAGGCGACCATTGCCGCGACTTCTTCCGGCGTGCTGTAGCGGCCGAGGGGGATCTTGGCTTCGAAGTTCGCCAGGACCTCTTCCTCGGAGATGCTCTGCAGTGCCGAATAGGACTCGCGGATCGACACCGCCATCGGTGTCTCGACATACCCGGGACACACAGCGTTGACGGTGGCGCCGGTCGGTGCGAGCTCTTTGGCCAGAGCCTTGGTGAATCCGATGACGCCCGCCTTGGCCGCGGAATACGGGGTGCCGAATGGAACACCTTGCTTACCCGCGGTGGAGGCAATGCTGATGATGCGCCCCGAAGTGCTGCGAATACTCGGGCATTCGCTCAGCACGGCGCGGGTCACCCAAAAAACGCTGTTGAGATCGGTCTCGATGACGTCGAGCCATAGCTCGTCGCTGATTGTGGTGATGGGGCCGCCGCCACCGCGACCCGCGTTGTTGACCAGCACCTCGATCGGTCCGTGCTCACTCGCTACGGCCGCCACCAGCTCACGCACGCCGGCTCGGTCGCACACATTGTTGACGTAACCTGCTAGCCCCGGCTGCTCGGCCAGTGTCTTGTCGAGTTTGGTTTGATCGCGACCGGTGATAATGACCTGAAAACCATTGTCGTGCAATTGTTTCGCACAGGCATAACCGATACCGCTGGTGCCGCCGGTGACCAGTGCCACGCCACCCATGAATCCTCCGAACATGTCGACTACGGTGTGCCGGTCACGGTGCCCGCGCCAGTTCGAAGGCTGTTCGAGATTGCGTCGTGCGCGATTCCGATGCGAGTTCGAAGTGGTTTCGAACACACCGCCGCAGGCTGTGCGATGTGCGTCGACGAGTCGTAGTTACAGGACTATCAGTGCTGGCACCGGGATCGGTGGACACCGAGGGCTTTTGGGCCATGATCACCGAGGGGCGGACTGCGATCCGCCGGATCACCGCCTTCGATCCTCGCCAGTTCCGTTCTCAGGTCGCCGGTGAGATCGATTTCGATCCACTGGCGATGGGGTTGAGCCACCGGGAAGCGCGGCGGCTCGACCGCGCATCCATGCTTGCCGTGGTGTGTGCGCGTCGGGCGATCGAGCAAGCCGGACTGAACGAATACATCGACCACGGCCGCTTGGGCGTGACGGTCGGCAACGCAGTCGGCTCCGCCACCAGTATCGAGCAGGAGTACGTGGTGCTCTCCGACGAAGGCGCCGAGTGGTTCGTCGATCAGAAGTACCGATCACCACATCTGTTCGACTATTTCACCCCCGGATCGATCGCCCGGGAAGTGGCACAGGTCGTGGCGGCCGAGGGGCCGGTGAGCGTTGTCTCCGCCGGCTGCACCTCCGGTATCGACTCGATCGGCCATGCCGCGACGTTGATCGAAGAAGGCGCGGCCGACGTCATGCTGGCCGGCGCGACCGACGCCCCGGTCACCCCGATCGCGGTGGCATGCTTCGACGCGATTCGCGCCACAACCCCCAACAATGACGATCCTGCAACGGCGGCAAAGCCTTTCGATCGCCGCCGCAACGGTTTCGCCATTGCCGAAGGCGCCGCGATGCTGGTCCTCGAAGAGTTCGAGCACGCCAAGCGCCGCGGCGCGCCGATCCTGGGAGAGGTTGCCGGGTACGCATCGACGTGCAACGCCTACCACATGACCGGCCTGTCGGCCGATGGCGAGGAAATGACCCGCGCCATCGATCGGGCCCTGGCTGAAGCCAGCGTCCCGGTGGAGGCGGTCGGTTATGTGAACGCCCACGGTTCCGGAACAAAACAGAATGACATGCACGAGACCGCGGCCATCAAGCGCAGTCTCGGCGAGCATGCGTTCCGGGTGCCGGTGAGCTCGATCAAGTCGATGGTCGGCCATTCGCTGGGCGCGATCGGTTCCATCGAGATCGCCGCCTGTCTTCTGGCGATGCGGGATTCGCTGATCCCACCGACCGCCAATCTGCATGAACCCGACCCTCGCTGCGATCTGGACTACGTACCGCTGACCGCGCGCGAGGCGGCTCTGGACACGGTTCTCACTGTTGGAAGCGGATTCGGCGGATTCCAGAGCGCGATGATTTTGCGAAAGGTGACCGCATGAGTCCCACCGATTGCGTTGTGACGGGTATCGACGTCATCGCACCAACCGGATTCACGATCGACGAATACTGGCGCCGGACCTGTCTCGGCGAATCCGGCATCCGTGTGATCGATGATTTCGACGAACGCTATGACACGGCTCTCGCGGGTGTGATCCCGGATTTCGTTGCCAAAGAACACCTTCCGGGGCGGCTGATCACCCAGACCGACCGGGTGACCCAGTTCGCGCTGATTGCGGCCGAGCGAGCGCTTGCCGACTCCAAGGTCGACCTCGACCACCGCGATCCGTTCGACTGCTCGGTAGTCACTTCTAACGCGACCGGTGGATTCGAGTTCTCGCATCGGGAGATGCAGCGGCTGTGGACCCAAGGTCGTGAAAGTGTCAGCGTCTACCAGTGTTTCGCCTGGTTCTACGCGGTCAACACGGGCCAGATATCGATCCGGCATCGCCTTCGGGGTCCCGGAGCGGTCCTGGTCGGCGAGCAGGCAGGAGGGCTGGACGCGCTCGGTCACGCCCGTCGCAACATACGCCGCGGCCGGTGCTCGATGGTCGTCGCGGGCGGGATGGAATCCTCTTTCGATCCTTGGGGCTGGGTCTCACACCAGGCGTCCGGCGGCCTCACGACGCAACGGAATCCGGCCGAGGGCTATCGGCCCTTCGCTGCCACCGCGGACGGTTACGCGCCGGGTGAAGGCGGGGCGATGCTCGTCCTGGAATCCGGTGACACCGTCGAACTGGGACATGTTTATGGCCACATCGTTGGCTACGCGTCCGGATTCAACCCGCGCAACGATCCGGGCTACACCCGACCGATGCGGCAGGTCATCAACTCGGCGCTCGCTGAGGCGGAGTTGTGCCCGACAGACATCGACGTGGTGTTCGCCGACGCGGCAGGCACTCGTGCCGACGATGTCGCCGAAGCCACCGTCCTGGCCGAGATCTTCGGGCCTCAGGCGGTGCCGGTGGCGGCTCCCAAGAGCGGCACCGGCCGTCTGATGGCCGGTGCCGGGCCCCTCGATGCGGTATCTGCGCTCTTGGCCTTGCGGGACAACGTGATTCCACCTGCCGTGCATGTGCAGACCACCGACCTACCCATCGACCTGGTGTGCGGGCAGGCCCGCGACGCCCCGTTGACCACGGCACTGGTGCTTGCCCGCGGCGCGGGCGGCTTCATCTCGGCGCTGGTGATCCGGAAATGACCTCGAACGCACGAGAAAGGTAATCCCATGCTGACTCCCGAACAACTCCGTGAGGCCATGATCGCCAGCGCAGGTGAGGACGAATCCATCACTCTGGAAGGCGATTTCGCGTCCAAGGACTTCGCCGAACTCGGATTCGACTCGCTGGCTCTGATGGAGACCTGTGCCCAACTCAAACGTGACCACGGCATCGTGGTCCCTGATGAGACGCTGTGGGATCTGACTACTCCCGAGCAGCTTATCCAGTGGGTCAACGGTACTCGAGCATGACTGCTGGGCCGCGGACAGTGTTCCTGTTCCCTGGGCAAGGAGCACAGCACCCTCGGATGGCCGCCGACCTGTACGGCGAGAACGAGGCGTTCACCACCACCATGGACAAGGCCTTCACCGTCCTGGACGACCCGGCACTGCGCAAGGTATGGCTCCAATCGGACCCTGGACCGTTGTTTCATGACATCACCCGCGCGCAACCGCTGCTGCTATCGGTGAATTACGCGCTGGCACGCACCCTGATGGCCGCAGGCGTGTACCCAGACGCCGTGCTGGGACACAGCGTGGGAGAGATTGCCGCCGCTACGGTCGCCGAAATATTCGACTTCGCTGACGCATTGGCCCTGCTGGCCGATTTCGTGCGCCACTATCGGCACGCGCCGGCGGGCGGCATGCTCGCCGTGGCCGCGGATCCCGACTCGGTACGGGAACGCCTGAGCGGGCTCGACGACGTGGTCATCGGTGCGGTCAACGGCCCGCGCCAGGTCCTGGTATGCGGCGGACGCGAAGAACTGCGGGCGGCACGGCAGCGGTTCCTTGCCGAGGCGGTGACCTGTGCGGAAGTCAATGCGCTGCAACCATTTCACAGTCCGCTGATGAATCAGGTCCCGAGTGGAGAGGTGGCTGATGGGCATCGTCCGGGTCTGTCCGCACAATTGCGCGGCCCGCAGTTACCGATGTATTCGGGTTATCTCGGTGGCCCGCTGGACCTCCACCATGCCATCGACCCCGAGTTCTGGCTGACCCAACCGGCCAAGCCCGTCTTGTTCGGTCCCGCGCTGCGCGCGGTCCTCGCCGCCGGACCATGCACCCTCGTCGAGACCGGTCCTGGCCAGTCGTTGTCGGCGCTGGCGCGCCGCACATCGGCCGTCGCCTCCGGTGAAAGCCGTTGCGTGGCAGTACTTCCCCCGAGGCGATTGGCGCCAGGGGCTGATATCGCATCGCTGACGGCCGCGCTGGACCGCCTCAGCACCTCACTATCGACTCATCGCGCCGGAAGGACTGATCGATGAACTCCACCGCAGACCTGCAAGCATTGGTGGACCGAATGGCCGGGCCGGTCATCCGGCCCGGCGATACCGGCTACGACCGTGCCCGACGTATCTGGAACGGCATGATCGATCGCTATCCACTCGCCATCGCCAAGGCCACCACCGTCGCCGACGTGCAGGCCGCGGTGAACTGGGCCCGCGACGCGGAGGTGCCGGTGGCGGTGCGCTGCGGCGGACACTCCATGGCCGGTCATTCCACCTGTGATGATGGTCTGGTCATCGACCTGCGCTTGATGTCCGCCGTTACCGTCGACCCCGATGCCCAGATCGCTCGCGCGCAAGGTGGCTGCCTGCTGGGGGCGTTCGACACCGCGACCCAGGCCTACATGCTCGCCGCACCCGCTGGCGTCGTCTCCCATACCGGCCTGGGTGGCCTCGTGCTCGGCGGCGGGTTCGGTTGGTTGAGCCGCAAACACGGTTTGTCGATCGACAACCTGAACTCGGCGCATGTCGTGTTGGCCACCGGAGAGCACGTCACAGCCAGCCCGGTGCAAAACCCCGATTTGTTCTGGGGTCTGCGCGGTGGCGGCGGCAATTTCGGAATCGTCACCGAATTCGAGTTCGGGCTCCACCGCGTAGGACCGATCCGCTTCTTCAGCGGATACTTCACCTTGGACGATGCCCGGCACGTGCTGACATCCTGGCGAGAGCGGATGCCCTCGGCGCCAGATGAACTCACCTGGGTCTTCTATCTGCGACTGGCGCCGCCGCTGCCGGAGATCCCCAAAGAGCTGTGGGGCAAACCGGTGCTCTGCTCGATGGCCTGCTGGGTGGGCGCACCCATAGACGGTGAGGCGGCTATCGACGAGATCATCGCAGTGGCGCCGTGTCATGGCGTCACCAAGGCGACCCTGCCGTACCGCGGCGTGCAGGCCTACGCCTTTCCCGGAGCCGTTGTGCCCGAACGCATCTGCACAAAGAGCGGATACGCCGCGGCACTACCCGACGAACTGCTCGACAAAGTCCTGCACTACGGCGCACAGATCACCTCGCCGTTCTCCCAGCTCGAACTGCTCTACCTCGGTGGCGCCGTCGCGCGGGTGCCTTCGGAAGCCACGGCCTACCACAACCGTGACCTGCCCTACGTCCTCAGCTTCGCAGCAGCCTGGAACGATCCGGCCCAAGACGCGACCCACATCTCTTGGGCCCGCGAAGGCTACGCCGACATCTCCGGCTTCCTGTCCGGCGGCTACGTCAACTTCATGAACCCCGAGGAAGACGACCGCACCGCCGACTCCTATGGACAGACCAAATATCAACGGCTGCGGGAGATCAAGGCGACCTACGACCCTGATAACCTCTTCCGGCTCAATCCGAACATCCTGCCCGCCACTCCAACCGGCGCGGCAGCCGGGCGATGACCCCGGCCACCGGCCGATCGATCCCGCTGTGCGACTTCCCGGTCACACAGCCGGATCGGCTGGCCGTGGAACCCGCTTTCGCCCAATGGCGGACGCGCACACCGATTGTCCGCGTTCGACTGCCGTTCGCGGGTCATGCCTGGCTGCTCACCCGATACCGCGACATCCGCGCCGTATTCATCTCACCGGATTGCCGCCGGGCCGCGACCTCGGACCCGGACACACCCCGTATTTTGTCCCGCGCGTGTGCCGAAGGACTACTTATGTCGCTGGATGAGCCTGAGCACGGTCGGCTACGGGGCCTGGTGGCAGGCTGGTTCACCGCACGTCGGGTCGAGGCCCTGCGTCCGGCGACCGAACAGGCGGCTCGTGAACTGATCGCCGATTTGCGCCGGGCCGAATCTGCGGATCTGGTCGAACAATTCGCCCAGCGTCTCTCGGCAATAGTTATCGGTGATCTGCTCGGCGTGCCGCGCGCCGATCGCGACGGGTTCCGGCGCTGGAGCGAGGCCATGCTGTCATCGACCTCTTATACCCCTGCACAGGTGGAAAAAGCCGCCCGCGAACTCGATGAGTACTTCGATCACCTCGTCGAGCAACGTGTCGAGCAGCCGAGCGACGACCTGATCGGTGTTCTCGTCAAACATGCACAAGCCGGACTGCTTTCGCGTCGCGAGGTGGTCGCCCTGGCTACCGATCTGCTGGTCGCAGGTTTCGAGACGACGGCCGGTCAGCTCACTAACTCCGTGTACACCCTGTCGATGATCCCCGGTGCCTGGCAGTGGTTGGCGGCCGGTCGGCACCGCATCGGACCCGCGGTCGAGGAATTGCTCCGGGTCATCCCGCTGGGCGCGGGCGGGTTCCGCGCCCGGGTCACGGCCGCGCCGATCACCTTCAGCACAGACATCGAGCCTGCGGTGACCGTCGCCGCAGGAGAGGTCGTCATCGCTCCCACCATCGCAGCCAACACCGACCCGGCCGAGTTCGCCGATCCGCTTTCCATACGACTGGATCGCCCGCAGAACAACCGCCACCTCACCTTCGGGCACGGCGCGCACCGATGTCTCGGCGCGCAGCTGGCTCGCATGGAACTCAATGTCGCTCTGGCAGAACTGCTCTCGGCCTTCCCCGCGTTAGCGCTGGCGGTGCCGGAGACCGAACTGGAATGGAACTCGGGCCTACAGGTGCGCGGGCCCCGCGCCCTCCCCGTCACCTGGTGACCCAGCCCCGAACATCAGTCGAAGAAAGGCTCGAACAATGGGACTAACCATCCGGCTAGATGAACGCGTCACCCTCGGTCAGGTGGCCGAGGCCGCCTGCGATAGAAGACCGATAGATCTGGACGAACAATCCTGGCGCCGAGTCGCCGACTCCCGCGCCCTGCTGGACAAATTCGTCTCCGATGGCCGCATCATCTATGGCGTGACCACCAGCGTCGGCGGTTTCGCCGACCGCTTCGTGCCCGCCGAGGACGCACAGCAACTGCAGGAGAACCTCATCAGGGCGGTCGCCACGAACGTCGGCGCCTACCTCGACGAGGACACCACTCGCGCCATCATGATCGCCCGGGTCGTGTCTCTGTCGCTGGGCAACTCAGCGATTCAGCCCGAGAATCTGCAGATCTATCTGGCCATGATCAACGCCGACATCTTGCCGTGTATCCCGGAGAAGGGATCGCTGGGCACCAGCGGCGATCTCGGTCCGCTGGCCTACATCGCGATGGTCAGCATCGGGCAGTGGAAGGCTCGCTACCGAGGTGAGCTCCTCGACGGCGGCGAAGCGCTGCGCCGGGCCGGGATCAGCCCGGCCCGACTCAGTTACAAAGAGGGCCTGGCGATGATCAACGGCACCGCCGGCATGGTCGGGATCGCGCTGTTGACCTATCAGTCGGCTCGGCGGTTGATCGAGCTCTATCATGTGGTCTCCGCATTGTCGATCGAGGGTTTGGCGGGCATCGTCGATCCCTTCCACCCACAGGTGCATTCGGTCAAACCTCATCGGGGACAGGCGCGCGCCGCCGATCTCATCTACCGCGGTCTGCGCGACTCCGGCCTGGCTCGTGCAGAACGCGACATCGAGGCCATCCTCGCTGCCCGACGCGACGACGATTCGACCAACGGCGCAAGCGCTGACAAGATGGCGATCGAAGACGCCTACTCCATTCGCTGCACGCCGCAGATCCTCGGGCCCGTGATAGACAGCCTGGACTGGATCGGAACAACCATCGAAAATGAGCTGAATTCCACCAGCGACAACCCGATCGTGCTGCCCGATGTCGGCGAGGCTTTCCACAACGGGCACTTCCACGGCCAATACATCGCCATGGCAATGGACCATCTGAGCATTGCCCTGACCACGGTCACGAATCTGGCGAACCGTCGCGTGGATCGGTTCCTCGACCAGTCCAACAGCAACGGCCTGCCGCCGTTTCTGTGCCGGGAGAATCCCGGCCTTCGGCTCGGCCTTATGGGTGGGCAGTTCATGACCGCCTCGGTGACCGCCGAGACGCGCGCCCTCACCGTGCCGATCTCGATCCAATCGCTGACCACGACCGCCGACTTCCAGGACATCGTGTCCTTCGGCTTCGTCGGCGCGCGGCGCGCTCGAGAGATTCTGCGCAACACCGCCTACGTCATCGCGTTCGAGCTGCTGTGTGCCTGTCAGGCCGCCGATATCCGGGGCGCCGACGGGCTGAGCTCATGGACCAGGCCGCTCTACGAGCGCGTGCGCCGAATCGTCCCCTATCTCGACCGTGACATCACCCTCACCGATCATCTCGAGGCCATCACCGATTTCCTGCTCAGCAGTGAGGCAGGCGATTTCGCCGGTCTGGCCGACGACGAAGAGGAGTATCCGAATGACCTCGTCGACCAACATGTCTGACCCCCAACCACTGCTCGATCTGCTCGATCTGATCGAGCAGTGGCGCAGCGCCGAGCTGGCCGGTGATACGGCCGCACTCGGCGACCTGCTGGCCGAGGAGTTCGTGGGTATCGGCCCTATGGGCTGGTTGCGGACCAGAGGCCAATGGCTCGACAAGTATCGCAGTGGCACCGTGCGCAACGATGCTTTCGACTTGTCCGACATCGTGGTTCACCCGATCGGCTCGGCCGTGCTGGTGGTTGCCCACCAGTCCCAGCGTGGCGTCAACGGCGCCGCGGACACCACCGGTGAATTCCGGTTCTCACTGACAGTGACAGACGGCCAGATCCGGTCCATTCACGTAACCCGAATCACCTTACCTTCGTAGGGGTTTCGCGATCACGCAGCGCGAATCGCTGGACCTTCCCGCCCGGCGTCTTCGGTAGCGACTCGACCAACTCGAACACGTGCGGAACCTGCTCCGCCCGTAGCCGTTCGGCGCACCACCGGCGCAGCTCGGCGATCAGTTCGGCTCGTTCGCTGTCGGTCACCGGGCGGGCGGGTACCGCGTATGCCTTGATTCTGTTCGTCGGGCCCGCACTCGACGCGACTACCGCTACCTCGCTGACGTCGGGGTGGCCCATCAGGTCGGCCTCGATCACATGCGCCGAGACCCACAGCCCACCGATCTTCATCAGGTCATCGAGTCGACCCAGATACCAGTAGCGGCCATCCTCGACCCGTACACAGTCGCCGGTGCGAAACCAATTCCCGCAGAACGATTCCCGGGTGGCGTCCTGGTTCTTCCAGTAACCGTCGAAGGTACTGGGGCCGCGCACCCACAATTCGCCCGACAGCTCCGGAGCGCCCGGGTATGGCCGCAGTTCGAGTTCGTAGCCGGGTACTGGGCGACCCGCTGAACCGGCAACTACGTCGCCCGGCCGATTGCTGCAGTAGATATGCAGCATCTCCGTCGATCCGATGCCGTCGAGAATCTCCATTCCGAACTCGTCGCGCCACCGTTCCCAGACCAAGGCGGTCAACGGTTCGGCAGCAGAGACGCACAGCCGCAAGGACCCGAAGTCGCTCTCGCCGTTCACATGCCGAAGCACAGCGTGGTAGAGCGCGGGTACTGAGAACAATACCGTCGGACGAAACTTCTCAATGGTGCGCGCGATACCTTCAGGGCCTGGCTTGCCCCTTAGATAGACCATCGATGCGCCGTGCCACAGCGGGAACAGCAACCCACCGCCGAGGCCGTACGCGTGGAACAGCTTCGCGGTGGAGAAGAACACATCGTCGACCCGCACGCCGAGCACCTTGTCCGCGTAGCCCTCGCAGCTACCCGCTACGTCACGATGAAGGTGTACCACGGCCTTGGGTCGGCCGGTAGAACCCGAACTGTAGAGCCAGAAGGCGACGTCTTCGCCATCGATGTCGATCGGCGTGATCTGTGTCCCGAGACCGTCGGGCGGTGCAGCCACCAGCTCTTCGCCGGTGAGGATTTCGCAGTCTGCGGACACGTCGCGGCGATCGGTCACCCAGGCGCGAGCGCGACTGTGCTCGAGCGCGTACTCCGCCAGGCCGGCCCACGGGTTAAGCAGTACCGGAACTGCTCCGATCCGAATCGCACCCAGAAACGTCGCCACCAACTCGACCGAATCGTCCAGCTCCACCAGAATACGGTCCTCGCGCCGCAGCCCCAGCGCCTGCAGTCGCCACGCCGCTATCCGGATCAGCCGCATCAATTGGATGTAGCTGACCGGCCCGTCATCGGTCCAGATAGCGGGACGATCGCCCGCCCCCTGGGCCACAACCCGATCGACGATGGTGACCAATGGTGCTGCGTTGCCTGAGATCGCATTCACTCCACCAGTACCCGACACCGGGTTCGAGAGGTCTTCGAAACTCGATCGAGGTCACACCAGATGTAGCAAACGCGCTGTTGCGATGAGGTGGGTCCGGGTCGGAGCATCCAACAGCTCCCGCACTCGGGTGACATCCCGGCGAATGGTCTTGACGCTCACATTCAGTCGCGCGGCGAGTTCCTCGTCTGTGCTTCCGTCGGTCATGCCACGAAGAACTCGTAAGCGGCGAGATGCCGGGCGCGTCCACGCTGTCGCCGACACGGCGCTCTCGCAGTCGGTGCGCACCACCACACCCTCGAGATCATGATGCAGCACGCCCAGGCGACCGTCGTCGATCGCTATGCCTCGTACGTCCGAGGTAGGGTGCACAACCATAGGCACCTGCTGTTCGCGCAACCACCGCTGCAGTTCAGCGTTCTCCCGCGCGGAGACGTACAGGCGGCACCACACACTGGCGACCGGAAACCCTTTCAGCTGAGCGTATTCGACGATCGTTCGCACCGCCTGACTGGAACCCAGCAGGGGCCGGGCGTGGAATACCGTCACGTTGCGCTCGGCCATGGTCACCGCCGCTTCGGTCAAAAGTGTGAAGCTGTCCACGCTCACAGCGAGGTGCTGAGTAACCGACTGCAGCACTGCGTGCTGGATCACGTGCGTAACCGGCTCCGCGCCAAGCAGACTGGGCAACCGGACATCGGAAACGTCATCCCTCAAACCCAGTAGCACCAGCCGTCCGAGCGCGAGCAGAGGGCTCGTTGGCCGAACCGTGCCGACCGTATCGCGAGAGTCGTCGATCAAACGGTGAAAACGCAAGAACGCCAACGCTTTTTCGACATCCTCCGCTCGGTGGTCGACCGACATAGGAATCGTGGTCGTCGGCACCCTGCGCTCGTCACGGATATACCGATACACGTCTCCGACCACCGGGCTGGCGAAGGTCATTGCGGCGTCCATACCGAGGGGAGCTTAACGGCGGGCGACGACTTTGACCACAAGTAGACATTTTGTTGCCATAAAGTTGCAAAGATGTCGCACTGCTTCCGTTCAGAAGCGTTCGCCGTGTCTCCAAGTGGCCGTGACTGCGGCGTTGGCTTGCGGGGGCGGCACCAATCCGGCCAGTCTGGATGCCACTGGAGGGGATTCCGAATCAGCGCCGATTGCAGGGGTTTCCAGATCATTTCTGGAGGTTATGGTGAAGCTGCTCGAGGGAGGGTTGGCGGTCGAGCCTGTAGGACTCGCCGTTCGGCTGTTAGGTCCGGTCCGACTTGGGGTGGGAAAAGTTGACGCGACACTCTCCCCCAAGGTTCGCCAAGTATTAGCCGTGCTGGCCATGAGGCCAGGTTCGGTGGTCACCCACGAAACGCTGATCGCGGAACTGTGGGCCGAAAACCCGCCGCGCAGCGCCACGACCACCATGCAGACCTACATCTATCAACTGAGGCAGGCAATCGACAACCTCGAAGGCGACCAGCGTGGCGGAGAGGTACTGCGGACCGAATCGCAGGGCTACGTACTAAGTGCCCAGGTCGTCGATATCGACCTCGACCATTTTCGCGCCCTGGCCGATAAGGCCAGGGCGCACCTGTACGAGTCACCAGACATCACCGTCTCACTCACCCGGCGCGCGCTGAGCCTGGTACACGGCGATCCCCTGATGGACGTCAATCCGGGACAGGTCCTCCACGGCGGTGCGGTCCGGGTCGGAGAGGAGATCATGGCCGCGCAGCAACTCGCCATCGAGGCGCAAATGCGGCTGTCCCGGTACAGCGAGGTCATCGTCGAGCTACATGAACTGTGTACGAGATACCCACTGCGCGAATGGTTTTCCTATCGACTCATGGATGCTCTGGCCAGGGCCGGTCGACGCGTCGAAGCGCTCGAGCTGTATGCCGAATTGAGCCGTCGTTTGCGCGACGAGCTCGGCATCGACCCGTCGCAGTCATTTCAGCGCCTGCACATGCAGATCCTCAGCGGCGCTGACGATCCCGACTACCCGTCGCCGGGACCAACCGCCCAGGGGGCGTGAATGACTTGCGGAGCTTCGCCGCGCAGAACCAATTCCACCAATTCCTGGCGTTGAGCGCGGACACGTGCGCCGTTGACGTAACCCTTGTCGGTGATTTCACCTGAGCCCAGGTCCGGTGGCGTAGTTGCCACCACGACCCGAGCGACCCGCTGGGAACTTCCCGCGCCGATCGCCACCGTGGCTAGAATACCGGAGAGCTTCGATCGTATGACATCACTTGGCGGACAATCTGGTTCGAGCCAGATAATCGCTGACACCGAGTCCGTGTCCTGACCGCACAAAACGACATGACGAATCACTCCCGCCCCGGCCTCGAGCAGGCGCGAGCGCACCACCGCTGCATTGACAAACGTTCCGGAGGACAATTTGAAGTCCTCGGCGAGCCGGCCATCGAAACTCAATCCCCCGCTTGGGTTTCCAGCTTCGACCAGAGTCGCGGCGTCCCCGGTGCGTAGCCAGCCCTGGTCATCGACAGCCGACCGCTCGCCGTCGATGGTCAGATAACGCGTGGCGACATTAGGACCACGCACCCAGAGCTCGGCCTTGCCGATACCGTCACCAGATTTGCGCAAGGCCACTTCAACGCCAGGAAGCGGGACGCCGATATTTCTCGGGTTGTCGGACTCGAAGTGAGCCGAGGTACATGCGGGACTGGTCTCGGTCAGTCCCCAGGATGATGTGAGAACGGTAGGCGAATCGAAGCTCTTGACCAACGTCAGGAGCCGGTGCCACACGCTTTGCTCCATCGCCGCAGCGGCACAACACGCCATCCGGGCAGAGGAGAAGAACACACGGGCCGCTGAAGGCTCCCGCTCCAAACGCTCAATCAAACGTGAATATCCCAAGGGCACATTGAAATACACATTCGGCCGAGCCATGTTCAGGTTGGCAACTGTCCGATCGATGCGGTCCGGCGTGCCGTCGTCGAGCCAATAGGTACCGCCGTTGGTCAAGACGAGGTTCAGATTGTGGTTCCCGCCGAAGGTATGGCTCCACGGTAGCCAATCGAGCAGAACGGGCGGCTCATGGGCGATGAATGGCCAGATCTGGCGCAGCTGTTGCTGATTGGCCGCCAACATCGAATGGGTATTGACAACTCCTTTCGGCATGCCGGTGGAACCGGATGTGAACATGATCTTCGCCACCGTCCCACCGTGCACCCGTTGCCGTGCCTCATCCACCGCGATAGTCGCTGGTGTCGTAAACGCTGAGAGCGCCGTCATCCCGTCGACCGTGTCCGCGCTCAGGTTGATTCGGGCAGCCAGCGCGCGCACCGCAGGGAGAAATTCCGCTGACTCGGCGAAGACCACCTCGGGCTGCACCATCGACACCATTGCCTGGAGTCGATGCGGTGAGGATGCTTTCAGCGAGTAGGCCGGGCTGATGGGCACCACTGGCAAACCTACCGATTGAGCCGCCAAGCTGAGAACGAGATGACTGAGGCTCGGCCCGGACAACATGATCACCGAACCCGCAACACCCTCGTCCAGGAGTCGCTGTGCGACCTCATCAACCATCCGACCGATCTCGAACCATGTGTAGCACCGCCACGACAAACCCACTGGCACTTGGAGAAGCGCCCGGTCCGGGTGGTTGCGACAGCCATCGACGAAACTGTGCACAATGGTGTCCAGATGATTGTCCAGTGGATCAGCTGACCGGAGGATCTGGAGGTCGCCGCTGCTAGCCGTGATGGAACCGATGGACGGCGCCGCAAATAGCGCTCGAGCTTTCACACAACGACAATCACACCTGGGTTTCGAAGACGATTCGAAAGCCGGTCGAGACCAAAGAGTCGCGGAGTTCGATGCCGGCAGCGCGGGAAATCAATCCCGATCGCGGCCAGCAGGCAAGGCGATCGCACTGACCGCAACCGCGACCATGATCGCCGCAATCGCGTAGAAGGCTCGGTTGTAAGCCTCGACCAGAACCGTCGCCACGGCACCGTGCGGCGTTGCGAAAGTGACGAGCGCAGCCAAGCCGAGCGCACCGCCGACCTGTTTCGTCGTGTTCATCAAGCCTGACGCCGCGCCCGCGTCTTCGGTGGCGACACCGGAGGTGACCGCGGTGGTTATCGGAGTATTGAGCAGACCACTACCGATACTGAATATGACTGCGGGACCGAGAATCCCGACGAGGTAGCTACTGTCTGGGCTGAGTTGTGCCTGCCACCAGAATCCGGCAGCGGCCAGCAGCGAGCCCACTGCGATCAGAACTCGTCCGTCTACCCGGCGCATCAGCCACGGCGTTGCGCGTACGCCGATCAGAATCGCCACGACCGTGTGCGGGAGAAACGCCAGGCCCGTCTGCAACGGGCTGTAGCCGAGCACGTTCTGCATCGACAACGTGAGGAAGAACCACATCGGGTTCAGACATGCCCCGGCCAGCAGCATCGTCACATTACCCATCGCCACCGACCGAATCGCGAACAGTCGCAGCGGAATCAGCGGTAACGCCGCCCATCGTGCCTCGACCACTACGAACGCGCCCAGCAGAATCAGGCCCACTACGACACTTGCGATCGTCGTCGGTGCTGACCAGCCGGAGTTGGCGGCCTCGGCGATGCCGAATGCAAGCACCCCCAGTCCCCCTGTAGCCAGCACCGCTCCCAAGATGTCCAGTGGTGGACGTGCCGTATTCGGGCGATCGATAGCGATATAGCGGAGGGTCAGCAACACCGCTGCGGTCCCGATCGGAACGTTGATCAGCAGTGTCGACCGCCACGACAGATACTCCGTGAGCACTCCCCCGACGAGGTTGCCCGCTGTCCCGCCCGCGATGCCGACCGCAGTCCAGGTCGCCAGCGCTCGGGTCCGAGCCGGGCCTTGCGGGAACGTGGCGGTGAGAATGGTCAACGTCGCGGGTGCCAGCACCGCCGCTCCCAACCCCTGCACCGCCCGAGCTGCCACCAGCAGAAGCGGTGAATTAGCCAGTCCACCAGCCAAACTCGCGCCCGTGAACAACACCAATCCCCACACGAACACCCGCCGACGCCCGTAGAGGTCCGCCAGCCGACCACCGAGCAACAGAAATCCCGCGAAGGTGAGGGCGTACGCGTTGACCACCCACTGCTGACCGGCCTCGTCGAATCCCAGCGCATCTCGAATCGAGGGCAGCGCAACGTTCACCACCGAGATATCGAGCACCACCATGAACTGGGCAGCACACGCTACCGCCAGCACGATTCCCGATGCACCGCTGCGCTTTTCGACCGAACTACCATTCCGGACGTCGTGCTGTGCCATAGCGACCTCCCCAGTGATACACATGTATAGTATACGTTTGTATCATAGTTTAGTGTGCAAGACGAGCGGAAGGAGCGACCGTGCCTAGAACCCCCGATCACGCAGCCAGACGCGCACAGATCGCCGACGCTCTCGTCCAAGTAGCGAGCCGCGAAGGACTGCACGCAGTCACCATGCGGTCAGTAGCCGCAGCAGCAAACGTCTCACTCCGCTTGGTGCAGTACTACTTTCAGAACAAGGAACAGCTCCTGATCGGAGCACTGCAACACCTCGAACAGCAAAGCCACCACCGCTGGGCGCAACGCCTGACGGAATTGCCCGCACCCTCGCCACGCGCGATCGTGGAAGCATTCCTGTTCGAAGCGCTACCCACTGACGAGCCAAGTCGCGTCTTCCATCTACTCGGCACCTCCTACGCGATTCTCGCCATGACCGATCCCCGACTGGCCGAACAACCCTTCATCAGCGGTGTCGACCGACTCGAGGAGCGGCTCGCCGGCGCCCTGGCACACGCCGACGCCGAAGGTGAATTGGCACCTGGCATCGACGTCGCCATCGAAGCAACCCGCTTGGTCACCGTGACCAACGGCCTCGGCACCAGCGTCATGGTCGGCCAGCGCACCGAAGAACAAGCCATCGCGGTATTGCACTACCACCTGGACCAGGTGTTCAACACCCAGCGCGCAACGGCAGCTCGGGCCGCAGCCAAACCGACAAGGAATAGTGCATGAGTCCCGCGGCACCGGACAACTACTTCATGCGCGTCGGCGAAAACCGATACAAGCCAACCGCCTACACCGGCGGAGCCTGGAGCCCCGATGAGCAACACTTCAGTCCCCTCGGCGGCCTCATTGTCCACGCGATCGACCGTTACCTGGCCGCGCAGGCCAGCACCGACAAAGTCCTCAGCCGAATCAGCTTCGACATCCTGGGTCGCCTGGCCGTCGACGAATGCGAGATCCGAGTCGAGACCATGCGCCGCGGACGAACCATCGAACTGATCGAGGCCACCGTAGTCATCGCCGGTCAAGCAGCCGTCCGTGCCCGAGCGTGGCTACTCGGAACCTTCGACACGGCCGCTGTGGCAGGCGACTTTTCCTGCCAACTACCTCCACCCGAGACCCTCGACTCGTGGCCGCTCACCGATATCTGGGCAGGCGGCTATATCGCATCCCTGGATATGCGGCCGGTCGCTCCGCCGAAACCTGGACAAACCACCGCGTGGATAACCACACGACTCGACCTCATAGCGGGAGAAACCAGCAGCCCGCTGGCGTCCTACATCGCACTAATCGACACCGCCAATGGCATCGCAGTACGACAATCACCAGCCACCTGGATGTTCCCCAACGTAGACCTCACCATCCACTTCTACCGACAGCCCACAGGACGCTGGGTCGGCCTGGATACCACCGTCACCTTCGGCCCCGCCGGCCAAGGGCTCACCAGCACCACCCTGCACGACGTTGGCGGACCAATCGGACAGGCACAACAAATCCTCACCGTCCGCTCACAGCCGATCGCTGGAGCGCGACGAGATTAATATCCGCGCTGACGTGGCGGGCGATTCGGGCTGATCGCTGTACATAAGGTATTCACGCCAACGCTATGGCAGACGCTTGAACGACTCCTGCACTGCTGTCGGTGGTCCCACAACAACAACGGTGGCGAACGACATGCGGCGCGCCTGCAGCATTCCGGCGCCGCCCACCTCCGGGTATATTTCATCAACACGATGAACACCTGTGCTGTTGATGAGTGTCCTAACGAAGCTGCGTTCAAGTCGAGAACTCGGCCAGCCTGGTGCGACCAGCACATCACCGCGATTCTGTTGCAGGGCGGGCTTGCCCCGCTCGAACCCTTCACCAAGCGTGATGCCTACCGCCTGACGCGCTGCACGACCTGTGGCTGCGACGCGCACTACAAGTTCGACTACATCCTCGACAAGAACGCGATCAATGAACCCGTGTGCCGTGCTTGCTTCTGGCGGCAATGGGCAGCCGGTGTTCGGCGGCGCTCACACCGCGCGGCAGTACCAGTGGACTTGGAAGCGGTGCGCCAGCACGCCGAACTGAACGGGCTTGAATACCTTGGCCCACTTACTAACCCATCACTGGAGGACGACCCGCACCGGACACGGTGCAAGAGTTGCGGCAAGATCAGAGCCGAACGGACGGGCGACATGGGCTGGGGCTGCAGTAGCTGCCACCGCAACCCCAAACGCCAAACACCCGTCAACGAAGCCGCCCCGAAGACACCGAACCTCCTGCGCAACTCCGACAACAAGGCAGTCTCGTGGTGGGACCACGACGCCAACCCCGAATCACTCTGGCAGACAGCCAAACTCCGATCACCGAAACAAGCCCGATGGCGGTGTCCGGTGTGCGGCACGCGATTCACCGCCGTCATCCGGGAAATGACAGACCACACATGGCACAGGTCGTGTCCGTCATGCAAGGCCGAATGGGAGCGCGAGCACGCACTTCGTCAGGCGGAACTCAGCACCAAAACCGTCGCGGACATCCCCCAACTGGCAGCCCAGTGGAACGACCCGACGCCACCTGACCAAGTGCCGGTTCTGGAGTTCGGGCTGTTCAAGTTCCGGTGTCCCAACGGGCACCAGCCTCGCAGCCGCCCGGAGCGGTGGTTGGAGCAGGGATGTCCGTCCTGCCGCGCGAACGCTACCCGCAAGGCGAACGCCGCTGCTGCAACGACGGACCCAACCTCATCACGGCTGAGTCCGGAGATCAGCTCTCAGTGGCACCCAACCCGCAACGGTCGTTGGCAATTGGCTGAGGTCTCCCCGGAGTCGCGTCGCCTTGCGTGGTGGAAGGACCCCGTGTGCGGTCACGAATGGGAAGCAACCCCACGTGAACGCGACAAGTACGCCCGCCTCCGATGCCCAGAATGCGGGACGGTGCTCGACTCCCTGGCCTTCCACTACCCCGAGCTGGCCGCCCAATGGGCACCAGAAAACAACGCAACCCCGTGGCATATCCGCCCCACCGGGACGATGCTCGGAGAACAACCAGTTTGGGTGTGCCCCAACGATCCTGCACACCGCTGGCAATCGTCACCAACATCGCGGGTCACCGGCTCGACGTGCCCCGAGTGCCAACAAAGCGGCAAGTCGATCGTCGAACTCGCCCACCTGACCGAAGCACGACACATCTTCGGCAACGCAGCCTCTGGCAAGCGCATCAGCTCCGACATGTTCACGCGCCGCGGAGCATGGACTATCGATATTCTTGTCGACTTACCAGCGGGCGGACAGCTGGCCATCGAGTACGACGGTGCGTACTGGCATGCCGACAAGGGCGAGCTGGATGCCGACAAGAGCCGAGACCTACTTGCCACTGGTCTGACTGTGGTTCGGCTGCGCGAGGCACCACTACCGCCTCTCGGCATCGACGATCCTTCCTACCACGAGATCACCGTATATTCGCTCGCCCCTGACCCAGTGGGTGTGATCAAGCTGGTGAAGTCAATCGTATGTCGGTAAGGGTCGGTTACCGGAGGTCAACTCCTCGCTAGCGAAAAGCTCCTAGTCAGCCAAGTACCGCACGTCCTGGAGCATTGTGTTCTGCCCCATGGCCAGATCCCTGACACATCCCGACGCATCGTCGTTCCCTGGAACGTGGGTGACGAGAATACTTTTCACTTCTCCGACGATGCGCAGATTCTGTGCGGCACAAGTCCTCAAATCCACCACCTGGGCGTCAGGATCGGCGATGTCAGCACTGCTGCCAGCAATGACCGGGCACTGCTCATCCCGGTGCACCATTCGAAGGAGAAATGATTCGAGCCCCGAAGAACCCGAGGTCGATGAGCCGTGCGCGCAAGTCGGAGAACGCGTGGTCCGCCAACTGCTCCGGTGAGGCACGGAGCATATCGGTGGCCTTCGCTGCGATATGTTGACGCTCCCACTGGTCGGTGTTGTCAAGCAGTTGAATGAAGACACGACAACTTACCTCAGTCGCCTGTGCACGAACGAGCCTGTCAGCAACGGACATCGGATAGTTGATTCGTCCGCCAGTTGCTTCCAGAGTACGAGCAGTCAGCTGTAACCATTGGTCGTCGTCAATATTGTTAACGAAAGACCAGCGACCGAGTCTGGCGAGTGCTATCTGCACTGTGGTCGTGTCACCGCCTAAAAGTCGAGTCCAGAACTTGACAGCGGCGGCGAGTTTGAGCGAGTCCGGTTCAGCGCCTTGAACGAGATAGGCGATATCTTCGGCCGTATCGGCGAGCACGTCCGGTACATTTTTCAGCCGGCGAAGCAGCGTATCGAGATCGTAGCCCGACACCTCATGAACAGTAGCGATGGCAATGATTCGCGCCACATTGTCTGCGTGGCGTCTTGCTGCTTCGAACAGATCATCTGCGCAGTGGCGATACAGCCAAGGAGTGGGATGAGCCCACTTCAAGGTGAGATCAAACGTTTGCTTACCGAAGGGATCCCGCCTGAAGAACGATTGCAAGCATGCTTCGAGCCACTCACCAGCGATGTTCTCCAGGAACGCACGCGAGGATGCCAGGATGGCACGGAATTCCAGTCCGGCGCCATCGGGGAGCCCTAAGAGATTATTCAGTGCTTGTGTGAATTCAATCCGAACACTGCCAGTATTGCGGTGCTCCCAGCCAGCTAGAGCCAGCATTGTTTGCAGGCCCTGGCCCCACGAAGAGTTGATCGCACGCTCTAACGGCGACGAACCGACCTTGCCGCCTTCGGGAGCACTATGGATCAATCTTTCGCAGACGTCCCACATCTCGTTTACCCTTGCTGAAATATCACCTTCGTGATTCGCTAATCCTCTGACTAGGTCGAGAAGCACCTTTTGGAGCTCTTGCGTGTCTTTACCATCATTGAATCCATACGGCTGATCTGCATCCTCAAATATCTCTAACATGCGGGCGACGACGGCATCAATTACCTGGGGTGCATTGGGGCCAATGTCAGCGGCACCGGCTGTCAGTCCGCGCACGTAGTGTTCGACGTATTGGTTCGTCCCCAGAGCGGACATGATGGCCTGCGGGGTAGCGCTCCACTGCCCCGGATCTGCCGCCACTGCCTCTTCCAGCGCACGTGCAAGAGGAAAGGAGTCACCCCAGCCATGGTTGCTGGGTTCACCGAGGTTCCAAGATGCCACCATAGCGGCAACTTCCAAAGGGGGGCGCCCAGAGAGATCATCGATGCCGTAAGGAGACTCGACAACCTGGAACTCGATGGCGAAATTTCGATCGGCGATGAGAGGTTGCGTTGTTGGTTGATCGTTCCAGAGTTCAGAGGTCCGAGTGATGGCGTCAGCCCAGGCAGTCAGGACACTGTCGGGGAGAAGCGCCGCCCAGCGCCACATTCGACGCCAGTCGGCAGGAATGTCGTCTTCATCGACTGGTGACGGCGAGGGCGTCCCGCAGGCTTCGACCCATGGCCGGAGATCCTCCGCGGAGGGCTCGCGAGCCATGATGCTGGCCACGAGGGCGAGGTCCTCTGCTGTCGTAAGTGCATGCGTGATCCGCTGGGCGATGTGGGCGATTCCATCGGAGATAGGTTGAGTGTCGGCATGCGCCAAGACTTGGCCACGTAGGCGGTCGCCGACCTCGCCCGACAACTTCCGCACCCAGTTCCATTGCTCCCTGAACGGCACATCGCTCTTTTGCGCTGCGGATATCAGACGTGAAAGATGATGTGCGAACAGCAATAGTGGCTGCGGGTGATCATCAAGGTCCAGGCCGAGTGCCTGGACGCCGAGCCATACATGACCTGCCTTGTCGCCGCGAGCCAGTCGCCTGGTCTTGCCCGCTATCATCCGGGCCCGTTCAACGAGATTGTCGTCGGTAACGCCAGCAACGAGATGCACAAGAATCTCCGTGGCGTCGTATCGGGTTCCGCTCGAGAAGTCGCTGCAATGGTTAAGAACCGCGTCCGCCACCTGCCCGACCACGGGTTCGTACGGCTCCGCATCGCACGTCGCATGTACAACGAAAGACCGAATATTCGGTGAATCGCTGTGCAAGCGAGCGATCTCCGCCATAACCGGATAGCCTTCGGCACCCAACGACACAGCGACTCTCAGCACTTCGAATCGAGCGGCGGCCTGTACTTCGGATTCCATCGTCGCGATGTCGGTCATAATCAACTGCAGCAACTCCGCGACCTGGGCGGGGGCTGTCTGGCCGAGGCCGCCACGCAGCGCAGCGACCGGCCAAGCTGAACTCGTTGATGGAGCCTGGGCGATGCGAGCCGCGTGCAACGGCGTCAGCCAGGCGGGATCCTGCACCGCGCCGAAAAACAGCCTCAAATGGTGATCATTTGTGGCGATGCTCGCCAACGCCTCGACTTGGTCGGCTGACGACCAAGGCTGTGCGGCCAGCTCCAGAATCGCGTCCGCAACTTCGTCCGGCGGAATGAACATCCGACCGAACCAAGTAACAACTCGATCAAAGAGCTCGTTAACCTCCGCCAACGACAGCTCCTCGTGCACACCGTCATTGGCGATTCCACGCAGTTCTTGGTACTCCGCGATTAGATCAGCGGGACCTGAGCGCGGATCAATGCCTGCTCGGCTTCGCAGCTTGGCGAGCAGTTTCAGGGAGTAGCTTGTGGCGCGGGATTCTCCGGATGACACGCGACGGAGTATGGAATCTAGTGCCTCGCGAGCGGCCTCCTGGTCTGTCCCAGGCACAGCTGTCTGCGTCTCGTATACGCGCCAAGCTGTCAGCACTGCTGTCAGTCCACCTTCGGCTGGATCATGCCCCTCGACTACATGATTCAGCGCCTCGCGCACATTGTAGGCGGCACTCGCTGAAAGCCGGAGCCCAGATTCGTCCGTTTCAGCTTGTGTCAAGAATGCCTTGGCAGTTCGCAAGCAACTAAGTATCTTCACTGCCGGTGCGCCGAGTTCTGCTTGCAGCCGCTCCACCACCGACGGTGCCAGGTCGAGCACCACCTCACAATTAGGCATTCCTCTATTCCTCTCCCACAGCCTGAAGCTCCGGCCCGAATGCCCGAACGAGCCCAGCGCACTCGGCGCCAATCCATGGGTACAGCAGTGCCCATAGCTCGTTAGAGCCCCTCAGGACCGCCACTCCTCTCGTGCTGCAGGTGCGGCCTCTGTAGAGAGAATTCCTCCCGCGAATCACAGCCTCATGTTTCGCCAGAAGCTCTACTCGATCGAGGAGTGCGGCTGCCGCGGCGACAGCTTCGATGACATAACGCGATATCCGCCTACGCATCTCGATCAGCGTCGCGTAACCAGGCCAACGCAACAGATCGAGCTGCGGAGGCTGGATAGGTAGTGGCGAGAATCTGCGGGTCGGGTTTGGCCGGTATTTGGACGCCATGGCGGTCTACTTTCGTGACCTCACCCGCGTGAAGGCAAGGGTTCTATCGTACACCACATACGAGCGAGACCCGTTCGTCCTTACCTCAACGCCGACCTCGGTGTGCTGGCTTCGATGGATTGGCCACCGAAGGCCAAGAGACGATAGGTAGGACGATCGCGGGCCGACCCGTAGGGTCAGAGCTCAGTTGCTCCGGGTGGATTCACTGACATATGGCGATGGTATGACCGCAAAGTGTTGGGTGCCCACAGGTTTTTAGACTCGTCTGCCCGATCTGAAGAACTGGTGGCACACTCTATTTCGGCGACACTCGCCACCGCTTAGGCTTCGTCCACGTTGCTTCACAGAAACCCTCGACACACTTACCCTTGTGCGGGTCCTCGATAATTCGGAACATCCACGGTCCCTGGAATTCGTAACCATCCTTAACGGCGTTATCGGTCACGATCCCCACATCGAAGATCAGCCCCTTGAGCTCACACGGTCCAGTACCGAAACCACCGCGCCATTCAGGCCGTTCCAGATCAGGACGAAAGCCATGCTTGGTGATCATTCCGCGCTCTTCGAAGGTGACACGGATACCGTAAGGCGGTCGAACGTGACCTGGCCTGAAGGTGAATACCATTCGGCGAGCAGTGTATTCGTTGATTTCGTCCACAGGATCGAATCCGAGTTCCCACCAAATGTTTTCAGCGGAGAACCCGGTGCCATCTAGCGCGACCTCGAACATGTGCTCAAGGTCGAGGAGGAGCATGTCGAAACCTGCTGGGACAGCGTAGTTCTCCTCCTCTCCGCTGCGGCTGACAACGAACTCCTTCTTGACTGGATACGCGGTCAGCAAGACCCGCCCTGCGGGCGTCGGAGGTGCCACGGGTCGGCGATCAGTGCGACCACCATCCCTTGCAGGCTCGCCAAGTTTGGCGTGGGACCATCGCTCGTGGTCAGCCTTGAGCTGCCGGAGGTGTTCGACTGTGTAGGTGTTGGGCTGGTCGTCGACTTGTTTGTGGTGCACCTTGCACAGGAGGATGAGGTTTTCGTACTTGTCGAGATCCGAGCTGCTGATCAGCCCTGCCCTAGGCCCCCCTTTGGACCGTGCAACGATGTGCGCCTCATCCCCGACGACCGACTCGCGGTCACCCTGGTTCCCGTCCAGGATGAGAGTCGTCTTGCAGACCGCACAGGAGTTGTGGGCACGAGCCCACAGGATCTTTCGATCTCGATCTTCGATCGTCACACTCGAAGTGTCGCAAACCATTCAGCGACATCGCGACTATGTCTGATATTCGAACAACAGGCCGGGCCAAGAGCTTGGCATCACAAACATCGAAAGCCAGTACGCCCACTACAACTCACCAGCGCAGGACGCCGGCGACAGCGTGGTCCAATGCCTCGTCATCGTTCACGCACCCGGCGGTGCGGCTAACCGCACCCCGGACCGTGCGGTCGAGTGCCTCACCTCTGGAGGCAGCATTTGGCTCACACCGTCGGGCGCCGTGATCCCTTCTCCTAGATAGAGATCGGCGATCTGGCGCATCGACAGGCCGGGCAGGTAGGCAACGTCGTGTCTGGCCGGCCATCTCGGTTGCTGCCTCAGTTCTGTGGACCAGTCGTGGACAAGAGCGCAAACCACAGGTTGGTCGTGGACCAATTGTGGACCACCCGTTCTGCCCGCTACGCCCGTAACCAGCGGATATACTCGTCCTACGCGCAGGCATATCGAGCGCACCGTGCGTAAATTGTCCTTATCGGGTACTAATTCTTGACTGGGGGTCAGGTGGTCGCAGGTTCAAATCCTGTCAGCCCGACAGAGAGAAACCCCTCCTGACCTCGGTCGGAGGGGTTTCATCATTCTCACACCACCCGCAGAGCGGGACCAGAACGGGACCGCAGGTGCTTGGACAGCTTGTCCCCGGCGTCGGTCAGCTCCCGCTGATCGGGGTGCAAGTACTTCTCTGTGGTCCGGCTGTCCGCGTGTCCGGCGATCTTCTGCAATACGTGCAAGGACACGCCAGCATCGGCCATCCACGTCAGCCCGGTATGGCGGAGGTCATGCCGGCGCAGGTGCTCATACCCGTGTGCGGCCACCACCTCATCCCAATGGGTCGCGTCCCGCAGCACGCCCGTGGCGATCCGGCCACCACGCGGACCTTGGAATAAGCGCGCGTCCAAGTTATCCCGCCCGACCTGTTCCAGGCGCTTTAGCACCAACGGCCGAACCTCCTCGATCAACGGCACGTACCGGATACGGTTTCCCTTCGTGCCCTTGTCTGCCATCCCGCCCGGCGACGGCGTGGTCTGCCGGCGAATCCGCCACTTCCAGGTTTCGGTGTTGATGTCGCGCACCCGACACCCTGAGACTTCACCGATGCGGGCCGCAGTGCACGCTGCGAAGGTCACCACATCGCCCCAGCCGCGGTAGTGATCTGCCGAACGTTGCACCAATGCATCGCAGAGCACCGTCAGCGCCGTCCAGTTCGGTAGCGCGAGCGAACGCGGATCCTCGAGCTCGTCCTCAATCTGTACGTAGAGCTTCTGCCAGCCTCGGACGTCGACCGGATTTCTGTCGATCACCTCGTCGCGAACGGCCTGTTTCATCACCCTCCCCCAGGCGGCGAGCGCATTCTTGACCAAGGATTTGCTGTTGCCGTTCGTAATCCATTGCGCAACAGCACGATCAGCCACGCCGCCGGTAATCATGGTCAGCGGAAGATGCCCGGCAACCGGCACGACTCGCAGCCGCCAGCCAGCGTCATACAGGTCGAGGGTCTTGGGTTCGAGTCCGCGCATGGCCAGCTCCCAGTTGACCCCTCCGTATTCAGCAAGTGTCGACGTCGCAGTCTTGGGATCAACACCCTGCGCTGCTTTGCGTTCCAGGCGGGCAATCCATTGTGCAGCCTCGTCGTAGGTAGCGAACGGTTCAGAGATCGACGGGCGCTTCTTCGTAATCGGGTCCGTCCACCGGACACGAGCCTTGAACGGGCGCAATCCGTAATCGGCACGTTCCTCGATATCCGATGAGATGCGCACGCCCACGGGCAAATTCACCAAGCCGTCCACTATGCCGCCACCTCCGACGGATCGGTACGCCGACCGCGAAGCCACGCCTCGATGTCTTCCGCGCTGCACTTCACCACCCGCGCAGACACCCGGACAAACGCAGGTCCATACGGCAGATTCGACGTCCGACACCGCCCCACGGGTCGACGCGTCGATCTGTGGGGCGGTGTGGAGTTCCAAAAACCGGTACCCGATCAGCTACGCGGCCGACAGCTGCTGGAGGGACCCCGCCTATCGCGACCGTCGTAGCGAAGACGGCGACAGCACAGGCGCGAGAGTCGGTGCCGCAGTCGGCGTTCGGCGCCGACACCCGAACAGGGCCTCGTCCCCAGTTGGCGATTCCCCAGGCTTCGTTACTGACAACAACGATTTCGTGTGCCATCCTGATTTCATACCAGCTATGAACTGGCAATCTCAAAGCGGAGGGGGCAGGGTGAGTCGTTCATCGATATCTATGCCGTGGCGGCGTCGACCGGGGAGGCGAATTCCACTCAAGGCCAGTGTGATTGGCGTCGGCCTGCTACTGATCGCGACAGGAACACAGATCGCGACCGCAGGTCCACCTTCGAACTCGCCTTCGCCCCCATCGTCGAGTCACGCATCGAGCACACCATCGGCGACCTCCACCGGTACTGCACCGAGCACGGCGGCGACGTCGACACCTGTTGCGCCGCAATCGTCTTCACCTGCCACGCCCACTCCGGCCAAATCGACCACTGCTACTCCGGCCCCGAGCACTACCCGGGCTCCGGCTACCACGCCGACGCGACCGGTTTGCGCTCCGGGTTCGAGCTCTCGTTCTCCGGAGAAATGGGAGCCGACTCGCGATCCCCAGTCCACGGTGGTTCCGGGCCGGATGCGTTCGGATTGCCAGCAAATTCCGGGCGGATTCACCAAAGAGCAGGCCGACAAGGCCGAGACGATGGAGGCCGCGGTAGCGGGGCGCGCACAGCAGCGTGCGGCGCTGGCGACGCCGGGCTGCCAGGTCTATTGGCCGGCGCCGTACGAGGTCTGCGGGGCGATCCGCGACAAATACAACGAACTCGGCGGCCCGAACTCGTTTTTGCTGTGGCCCACCAGCAACGAACTGTCCAACCCCGACGGATTCGGAAAGCGTTCCACATTCCAGAACGGTCCGATCTACTGGTCTCCAGCCGGGGGCGCGCACCCGGTGGTCAATCACTTCTTCGCCGCTTGGCAACGGCAGGGCTGGGAGTCCGGACCCCTGGGCTATCCGACGACCGACGAGATTCCCACCGCGAACGGCGGACGCCGCCAGGAATTCCAGGGTGCGGGAATCTACTGGCATCTCAATGAGGCCTACGCCATTGGTGGCGCGATCCGGGACAAGTGGAACTCGGTAGGGGCCGAGGGCGGCCCGCTCGGGTACCCGACCACCGATGAACTATCGGCGAAGAAAAACAACGGTCGGTACAACAACTTCGAGAACGGGACGATCATCTGGTCCGGTCAGACCGGGTCGCGCCTGCTGTTCGGCGCGGTTCGAGACCGATGGGCCTCATTCGGGCGAGAGGACGGCGAGATGGGTCTCCCGCTCGGCGACGAGCAGGTCGCCGCGGACGGCACCGGACATTTCGCGAACTTCGAGGACGGCTCCGCTATCTATTGGTATCCCGTGATCGGTGCTTGGCGTGTACCGCCCAGCGTGCTGGCTGTCTTCGCCCAGTTCGGATTCGAAAGCGGAAAGTTCGGCTACCCGACCACGGCGGTCGAAGCGGTATCGCTCCCGCAATCCAGTAATGGAGTGGGGCAAGGCTTCCAGAATGGCTCGATCATCTACATCGACAGAGGTGAGACGTATGATTATTACACGGCGTCGTACTAAGAGAATGCCGTTGTCGTCTTTCGTCGCGGTTATCGCCCTGGTGTTGATGGCGCTGCCCACTGTGTCGAATAATATTCCTGCCGCTCAGGCGGATGTGGACGACTGCACGGGCACCCCGGCGAACCCGATTTTTCCCGGCTACGATAGCTCGGAAAAGCTGGGTTCTTACGACAATCCCACGGCGGGTGAGGTGTTCATCCGGCGGGGCTTCTATTGTGTCCCCAAATCGTCCCAGGGTTATCCGGCTCTCGAGGCGGCCAATGGATTCGGATTCGGACTCGACAAAGTTCAGAATCGGCACTACATCGGACGCTCACAGGATGGCTATGATAGGGCTACGGCCTTGCGGGCGGTCAAATTCGTGCTGGCGGCCCCCTCGTCGAATGTAACGACCAAAACAGACGATTGGGGTTTCGGCTGGAATTTCTTGGCCTACGCCAACGGCGGTACGGAATGCCCCAAGGGTTCCCACGACCCGGAGGCCTGCGCGAACAAGATAAGCGTGCCCGTGCGGGCCGCGTCCACCGAAGGTGGCGCGGAGCGCGAGCCGAAGGGCGGCATGCCGGCGGGAGATCCCCTCGGTCTGCAGACCGTCTACTGCGACTACGGCGCGGTGACCAAGCTCCGTTGCGACCTCTGGGTAACCGCGGCCCTGGACAAGGGAGCCAAGGGCAGGGGGATTAAATGATCAGCAGCCCAAGCCGGTTCGGCGCGGACATGACCGCGTTCGTAGATCACCTGGCCGCGGCCGGGCATAAAATCGACTGATGAGCAGACGACCGGAGCTTGCGATCGACAGATTGCGAGAGAAACTGGCACCGCGGTTGACCGATGAGGCTGCCGCGGTTGCTGCCGACCTCACCCGGCTGGCCGGCGGTGACGTGGAACGTGTCACGCGGACCATACGCGGGCAGTCCTGCGATGAGCCGAGCGTGGGCATCGTCACCGAGGTCGGCAGCCGGCGGGTCGAGGACGATGGCACTTTCGCCGCCACCGGGCCGGTGCACATGCTGAGTGTGCTCGTCTCGGCGGCGTCCGATGCCGATAGCGTGGGATCCGGTGCCGAGGTGAGTTATGCGGAAGCAGTCACCTGGCTCGACGTTCTCTTCCCGCACGTCAAACGATTCTATCTCCGGGAGAATCCGGACACCGAATCAGCGCAGACCGCGCCACATTGGTTCTTCGCATTCTTCCTCGACAACCAAGGCGACGTTCTGACGGTTCCCGCCGATTTCGACTGGGTGTCACACAGGATTCGTTACCGGGGGCTGCTCGTATCGGCCATCGACCGAAACGGCGCCTGCGCGGAAACCATCTACCGGAACGAGCGCTTCGCAGATTTCTACCAGCCGCGCACGGAATCGCGCGGCCGCTATTGGGATATCGATATCAGCCCGCCACCTGGTACCGTCGAAATATCACAATGCTTCGACGCTCTCGCCGGAGACGTCGCACGTCGCGGCGTAATCGCCACCGAAATTCAGCCGCTGTCACTCGCGTGGAAGCATGACAACGTCGCAGAACTCACACTGCGCCACAACGGTCAGCACCGCTGCTACACCCTCGATATCCGCATCCCGACCGACACCGATCTGCGCAGCAAAACCCACATATCCACCGGAGGATTAGGCGGCCTCAGCACCACACTCCACAGCCCGCATCAGTTCGCCGCCGGTGAAATCGCCCGGCTTCGGGAAAGGGGCATGAGTGGAATCGCGGAATCGGCGACCGAAATCGACTGCCCCGCACAGCCCTGACATATGGTCATACTCGATCCGGACTACCGGAAAAGCTTTCCCCGCGAGGATTCGCCCGCCCTCGGCCAAGCCCTCGCCGAAACCGACACCATCAACGCCGACATCCGCAAGAGCCTCGACACCACCACGCTGGACTGGGATGTCGAAGTCACCCTGGTCGAGCTCAAAGACATCCAATTGCCCGACACCAACGCCGACCCGGTATAGCAGTGACTATGTCCGGGGCGGCTGGTCTCGACCGACCACGCAAACCCACCCATCATTCGACCGGCCGCCCGTACGGTCGGAAATCATCATGCGGACACTCTCTGGCGGCGTCGCCGTCGCTGCTGTCCTCGCGTTGGCCGGATGCGGGACGGCCAATGACAAGGCCGGACCCGTAGCGGCGACACCCCCTACGGCTGGGACGACTACGGTGATCACCCCCCAGCCCGGCCGCCCGAACATCGGTCACTCCGGCAACCAGCACGGCTGTTGCACTTACCGCGCCTTCCCCAGTTGCTACCCGAACGGACTCATATTCCTGCGATTCACCCGGGACGGGCGTCATCCCACTGATCTCGCAATGATTCCACGCTACGAAGCCGTCCTCGAACGCTTGACAAAGTAGCGGAGAAAACGAATCGGGATCATTCGGCAGCTGGTCGATCGATAGCCCTGTGCCACAACCGTTCTCGCGCGACCCGATCACGGTTTCCGAGTGACCGCTGTGCCGCGAGGCGAGCCGAAAAGCCGCCGGCGCGACGGTTGTCGGCTGGACCCCGGCGGGGTAGGACCGGCTCCCCCGAGTTGGGCAGGCCAGTTCCGCTGTTCCCTACGTCCATCAGAACCCCCGGCATTAAAGTCATCGATGCAGGTCGGGGTATCGAGGAGGACGGCCATGCCACAGCGGATCTCATCGCGTTCCCGGTTGCGCACCGCGCTCGGGGACCTCGCCACCAGAGACGGCTGGATCACCGCCGTGCCCGCGACCATCGGCTGGCTCCGGCTGCAGGAACTGCACGCCAGGGCGGCCGGCGGCGGACCGGGCTGCCTGCTGGCCGAGGTCGTCGAGCTCACGCCGGAACAGGCGAAGACGACCTATCACAACGACGTCGGCGCCGCGCTCGGGCAGATGGTCGCCGTGCCCGCGGCGGGCCGGTTGACGTTCTTCGCCTCACTGCTCGACCATGTTCAGTCCACCGGCACGCTGCGTGGCCTGGAATCCCCCTATCTCTTCGGCCTCGAAGAGGCCAAGCGCAGCAATGACACCGCGCTCCTCGGCCGCGCCGAAAACATCTGGCAGGCACTGTGGTCCGCGAGCCCGAGCGCACCGGTAGACACGGCGGTGAACGGTGCGCTGCTGATCGATCCCGAGACCAATGTGGCGACGATCCTGAACGACGACGATCTCACCGCGCTGGCACCGGGCGGAACGTATGCGTCGTTGATGTTCGGTTCGGGACGGGAGATATCGGCTGCGGGCAGTCTCGTTTCGCGCAACGCGAGCCATGCCGCGGGGCTCTTCGACATCGACGGCTGGCGGGTCACCATGATCGTGATCGGCGCGATCGGCGGTGCGGTCGTCGGCGGTCTCCTGGCCATCGCGTTGGCGCCGGAGGTCGGTGCACCGCCGGTCTTCTTCACGCTGTTCGGCACACCCGTCACTCGTACGGTCCTGACGACGGCGAGCTGGACCGCCGCCATCACCGGCATGCTCGGCGGGCTCACCGCCGCCGTTATCGCGGATTCCCAAGGGCACAGCGTGCTGGAGGACAGCGACCGAACCGGCTATGCGCTCCGCACCGGGACCAGCAGCACCCGCACCACCAACCACGGAACCGACTGGCACGACATCGAATATCCCGAACACACCGGGCCCACCGACCTCGGCGAACAGAACCTCCCCCAGCAGACCACCGCGATCGGCACCGGTGACGTCTACCAGCCACTCGACACCACCCGCCGACGCCGAGTCCACGATCGGAACGGCGAACCTGCGTTCCAACTACACGTCGTCATTGTCGGCAGCTATCGAGCGGACCCGGTGACCGGCAAGCCCATCGGGCCCGACCTGCTCCATCCGGCTCATCCGGACCACCCGAGCGGACCGGACGAGCCGGATCGTCCCGATCAACCGAACCGGCCCGATCAGCCGAACGAACCTGACCGACCTGACGAACCGAATCATCCTGACAACAATGGCGATAACGGAAACAACAACGGCGACAACAACAACGGGGACAACGGCGACAACAATAACGGCGGCAACGACGGCCCCGGCGAAACCGGTTTACCGGCAGACGAATACGGCAGCGTGTTCCCCACCGGCCACCCCCTCGGCTGGATCACCGACGCGGACCCGGACAGCCGACGCAGCGTCGGCATGCTGCGCATCCGCACCCCCTCCTGGCCGACCGGCACAGGACTGGGGAGCCTCGTCATCCCCGTCGGCACCGACGCCGGCGAATCCACCACCTACCTCCTGACCGCCCTCCCCCGCATCGAACTGGACGCGGCCGGGAAGCTCACCGCGACGGCGGGATACCTCGGCCTCGACGAAAGAATCACCACCGCACTGAAACTCTTCAACTCTCGATAAGGGGGCATGCCACCGGCCGTGGCGCGCAAGGCATTACGGAGTTCAGGTCAGCGCGTCCATGATCTGGACGCCGATGTCACGTGGTGCCGGTCGGTTGGCCGGGATCCCGATTCGCTCGGCCAGATCCACGATGTGCAGGTCTACCGCGCTGACCGTGAGATCGCCCAGCACCACGGTCGTCGCCCGGACACGCAACTGACCGGTGGCGATGACGATCGCGCCGACTACCGCGGCCGGCCACCAGATGAGGGCAACGGCCAGGTACATCGCGCCCCACCCGATCAGTCTGCAGGCAGCGGAGTATGCGTCCCGGGCCGTCGCCAGATCGATGCGAACCGATTCCGGCAGCACGGCCCACAATCGGGGCCAGATGGTGTCCACATCGATGCTGTATCGCCGGTCGAGGTGGGCATGCGTAGCAGCGAAGTTGTCGGACACCCAGGTCGGGCAGGCAGGTGCCCGCCCGCCCAATCTTCGCCGTGTGGCTTGACTCGAGCGGATCCGTCGTCCGGCACGAGCGGCCGCGATCCGACTGATGTTCGGCGTATTTCGCGTCGCGACAGCTCGTCGAAGCTTTGCGGTAGCGGTACGCCACCGCCACTGCCGGTACGCCCGAAGCAGCCGGGGTAGCCCCTGGTTCCCCCGTAGCGCGTGCAGGTTTTCGGCCCCGGCCCCGAGCGCGGTGGCGAGCAATCCGCTGACGGCGGCGGTCACCAGCAGTGCCGCCACGGCGGTTCCGACCATCACGGCGCTACGGCTTTGTGGTTGCCCCGCAACATCGTTGGCCCAGGATCGCAGGAGGCGAACGTCCCAAGCATGGGTGTGGCCGAGTTTGCTCCCGGCCAACAGCACCGTGACCCACAGCGCCCCGGGCAACAACAGCAACTCCACCCAGCGTTCGGGCAATTTCTTGCCCAGCTCGGTCAACAGCCCGTTCACAAGTGGTCTTCGGTCATCGGACAGCCGTTGGGCCCCAACCGGCATTCCGGCACCGCGGCACTTTCCTCCGGAAGGACCACGCGTTCACAACAGCGGTGCGGACACACCCAGACAACTGCGACCGATTCGGCTGAAAGCCCCGGCGGGAGTGGGCGATATCCCCGTGTCCTGGTAGTCACCCCCTCCAGACCGATACTCAATCCGACTCGATCGACGACGTCCAGCAAGGAGATGAGCGCGGTGTCGTCGACCGATCGGGCGCTGACGGTCGCCCGAATCCGATTCAATGCGTCCTGCGCCCCGGCGGCCGACAGGGTCGCCTCGGTGTCCGGCCATTGCGCGAACAGCTGACACATGTTCGCCAGGCGCGCGCGGGAACTGTTGTCGGAGCTTCGGTTTCGTCCAAATACACCGAGCATGCCGATATCCTATGGCGGAGGGTGGTTGGGCGGCACCTGTTCAGCAATCTCCTTGGGGGACTCATGGACAAACGCGATATGTCGATTCCGGCCATGCTGGCGCGATTCGATCGGGATCCCTCGCCCGAACACGCGATAGATCTCACGCGCGCGCTCCGCATGGTTGTCGATCCACGAGACGTGGGCGTGGCCCAGGCGAGAGACCTCAACGATATGGGGCACTCGATTCGCGCCATCGCAGAAAGCACCGAGCACGTCGGACTGTGGCGTGAGGTGGTGCAATTCATGCGGCTGGTCCTCGCCTGCACACCCGAGGGCCACCTGGATGCGGCCCGGTACCGCTACGCGCTGGTCCGCGACCTCCTGAGTCTGACTGCGCTGGATGGGGGCTCGGCGGATCGGGCACGGGAGACTGTCGAACACGCGCAGGCCGTGGCGTCGGCGGTGCCATTGCCCTCTGACGTGCGTCTCAGTTCGGTGCTCCTACTCCTGAGCACTGCCTACAACCACTGGTACGCAGCCACCGGCGACCTGGATCTCCTGCGCACCGCGGTCGACGCGGGGCGCAATGCCGTCCGAGCACTGCGCCCCGGCGAGGACGAACCCGGCGCCCGGTCAGCGCTCGGGGTGGCATTGCGTCAGCTCGCCGAAGCGGAAGGCGACGATTCCGCACTGCTCGCCGAAGCCATTGCCCAAAATCGTGCCGCGGCTCTGGCTGCCGATTCGAGTAACCCGAACAGGCCACGGCTGTGGTCCAATCTCGCCAGCTGCCTTACCGAATACGCGCACGACACCGCAGACCGCGCGGCGATGGATGAGGCCGTTGCCGCGGCGACCCGGGCGGTGGAGTGCGCCCCGTCGGACCACCCGAGACTGTTCCTCTACCTGGGCGCTCTGGGAAGCGCGCTCTCGGTGCGCGCGGAATACGACAACGATGAGCGTGGTCACCAGCTGGCGATCGAGACACTGCGGCAGGCGGTCGCTATCACGCCGTCCCAAAGCCCTTTTCGCAGTGCCGTACTCCAGGTCCTCGGACAGGTGGAATATCGAGCGAGATCGGCGAGTCGGACACCACGCACCACCGCCGCATCGGGTGCCGCGAAAAAGACTACCGCGGAACAGAATCGGGCGCGACAGCTGATCCGCTCCGCGGAGGCCGCGCTGACCCAGTTCGGCCTCGACGGCAAAACCGAACGGCTCCAGGACGCGATTGCGGCCTGGCGGGCGGCGTTGCCCGCATTTCCCGCGGACGGTGGAACCGACGAAACCATGGCCCGGATCTCCGTGCTGATCCAGCTGATGAACGCGCTTCAAATCTATTCCCGGCGATCGGAAGAGCAAGCGCTGCTGCGGGAATCACTGGCCCACGGCCAGGAAGCCCTGGCTCTGCTGGATCGTACACCGCATATCGATCCGAGCGTCCGGCAGATTTTGATGTCGAGAATCGGCACGGGTATGGCCACGCTCGGGGCCGCCGAGAACGACCGCGATGCGATCCGAGCCGGTATCGAACTCGCGGTCGCGGCCGCCCGCAATCCCCCCTCCGCGAGCACCGCGCGGGTGCTCCTCGTCTCGGGCACCAACCTGCTCCGCAAGATCGCGACCTCGGTCGACGACGATCAGTACCTGATGGACGCCATCGCCCTGGCACAAACGGCTCAGCCGAGGCTCCCCGGCGACGCGGCGCACTTCCAAGCCGACGCCGCCGCATCGTTGGCCGTTCTGGCCAAACGCACATCCCGCGCCGAAGACATCGCAGGACTCGCGGCGGCCGCCGGTACCGCCGCCGACCTCGCCGCGTCGATACCGGGCACCGATGCGCTGCTGGCCGGCGAGCTGTCCAGCCTGATGATCACTGTCTCGGAGCTGATCACACCCGCCGAGACCCACGGGCTGCTCACCGTCGCCATCCGCCTCGGCCGCACCGCCATCGCGCACACACCACCCATGGACCCGGACTATCAAACCCAGCTGTCCAACGTGCTGAACCTCATCACGCATGCCACCGACAGCCAGGTGGACGACGAATTGGTCACCGAGGCAGTCATTTTGGCCCGCGCCGCCGTCGCCGCCGCCGAGCCGGGGGACTCCCGGCAGGTGCGCAACCTGGACGAGATGGCGTCATGCCTGCGCCGCTTGTACTCCATCACCAACGACCCCATCCTGTTGAACGAGGCGGTCGCCGCCCACCGATCCGGGTTGCGCTCGGCCCCCGACGATCTCGGTCATCTCTCCGGTCTGAGCATGACCCTGACTACGAAAGCCATCAACGTCGGCGGCGAAACGGCCGACGAGGCAGTCGACTTGGCCCACGCCGCCCTCGCCGCCGCGGAACAAGACGATCCCGCCCGGCACAGTCTGCACAATGCACTGGGCATCGCACTGGTGGCTCGGGTCCGAATCTCGGGAGATCTGCCGTCGTTGCACGAGGCAATAGACCAATTCCGGCTCGCCCTCGCGGTCGCCGACCCCGACTCCGACTCACATACCGGCTATACCTTCAATCTCTGCCAATCGCTGACGCAGGCACACCAGCGCGAAGGCGACTTCGAGCTGCTCGCGGAGGCGGTCCCGCTGGGCAGACACGTCGCGACCGTCACCCCGGCCGGCCATCCCGAATACACCAAGCGACTCGACGCCCATGCCGCCGCGCTTATCGAGCTCTTTCATCGCACCTCGGATACCGCGCTGCTGGCGGAAGCAGCCGACACCCTGAGGTCCACCCTTGCCGCGACGGACGAGTCCTCGCCCGAGTACGCCGCCAGACTGAACAACGTCGCGACCGTGTTTCAGGCGGGCTACAAACCTGACCCTGATCTCGACACCTACGACGCAATCACCGCACTGCTGCGGCAAGTCGTCGAATGCACCCCGGCGGCACATCCGCTGCGCGCCAGCCGAACCGCCGCGCTGGCAGCCCATCTCGTACGGGGCGTCGAGGACGAGTCCGACGATCCCCCCGAGGTGCCGGCCGAGGCGATCCTGCTCGCCCGCGAGTCCGTCGAACGGACCGCCGACGATTCGCCCAAACTCGCACGCCACCTCAATGTGCTCGGGCGCCTGGCCGCACTGGCCGCCGTGCGGTCCCCCGATTCTGCACATTTCGGCGGCGAAGCAATCGCAGCCCTCCAACGAGCGGCGAGCGCTGAAGGTTCTTCGCCGGTCGACCGACTGAGCGCCCACCTCACGCTGCTGTCGATCGGGATCGAAAGCAGCGCCGCCCTGGATAGCGCCCTCGCGCTGATCCGCCAATTCGCCGATCGCACACTGTCGCAGCAGGACCGCACGTTTCGGCTGGCTCAATCGGATCGCTCCGCGGTGGAGTTGCTCACCGGAGCCGCGCTACGACTGTCCGGCGTGATCCGCGCCGTCGAGGTGCTCGAACAGACCCGCGGCATCCTCGTGGCCGACCGGCTGCAGCTTCGCAGCACCGACCTGATCCGCCTCGACGAGACCTTCCCCGAGCTTTCTCTTCGCTTTCAAAGGGCCGCCGCCATTCTCGACCAGCTGGACAGCCAAGCCCCGGATGCCATCTCCGATGTCGAGATCCCCCTGCCCGCGCGGCGCACCGCCGAGCTACGCCGCCGAGCGCTCGCCGAGCAAGCTGACGTCATCGCCGACATCCGCGCCCACGAAAACTTCGGCGACTTCCTGCAACCCTCGTTCCACCGACTGGCCGAGCACACCGGCGATCGGCCGGTCGTCTACGTCATGCTCGGGCAGCCACACGGGACAGCCATCATCGTTGATATCGGCCGCAATCCCCCTGCCCGCGTGGTCCCGTTGCCCGAGCTGACCGACGAAACCGCCACGGAGAACATCGAACGTCTACAGCAAGCCACCCACGACGCCGGCGACCCCGACCTCGCGCCGACCGCTCGCATCGAAGCGCAGCAACGAATCCACACCGTTCTGCGCTGGATCTGGGACGCCATCGCCGGCGACGTGCTCGATGCCCTCGGCTACATCGAGCCGAGTCCAACCGCGCGCGAACGCCGAGTGTGGTGGTGCCCCGTGGGCCTGCTCGGGCATCTTCCACTACACGCGGCCGGATACCACAGCGACACAACCGATTCCGGCCCTCGCACCGTTCTCGACCGCGTTGTGTCCTCCTACACACCCACCCTCCAGAGCCTCGCTTTCGCCCGCACCAGAAGAACCGAACCGCAACGAGCCACCAGCAGTCTCGTCGTCGCGGTCGCCGACGCCCCCGGCATGCCCCTGCCCGGCGCGCACGCCGAGGCCGCCGCCGTCGCCGCACTGCTTCCCGACGCCCGAATCCTGCATGAACCCACCCGCGACACCCTCATCGACGACCTCGCCGGCCATCACACCGCGCACTTCGCCTGCCATGGTGTCGCCAACCCCGCGGACGCGGCCACCAGCCACCTGGTCCTGATCGACTACGAACACCACCCGTTGACCGTCGCCTACCTCAACAAACAACGACTCGACACCGAACTCGCCTACCTGTCGGCCTGCGAAACCTCGATCAGCAGCCACGAACTGGTCGATGAAGCCGTGCACCTCTCCGGCGCACTCCACCTCGCCGGATACCGGCAGGTAATTGGAACCCTCTGGCCCATAGGCGAATTCGCCTCTCAGCGGATGGCCGTCGACTTCTACCACGGCATCGCCCGTGACGGCACCCTCGACGTCACCGACGCAGCGTTCGCACTACACACCGCGACAGTCGGCTTCCGCGACGAATTCCCCAACACCCCCTCGGCCTGGGCCGCCTACCTCCACATCGGCCCCTGATGCCGACAAGGTGATCCTTGCGGGGCGCCTGGGCCTCGGCTGGGATCGTGCTGCCCACAGTTCCTACCGGGAGCATCCCGAGTTCCCCTGATCGGTCTTCGGCGATGCGAGGAACACGAGGACAGCGTCCGCCGGAGAACCCTGTCACCGTGGAGCGCGGGCAGTTTCTGAACTTCGCCGCCGACCCCCAGCGCGGGAATAGATCTGGGCGGCCTCTCACAATTCAGAACAGCGGATCACTCGGAGGCGGCGATGCGGGCGGGTTCGGCGGGGGTGCGAGTTCGTCCTCGATGAGCACATCTTGGATCGCGTCGATCTGATCCTGGATCACCTCGGCGCGGGCCGACAACTCGATGCTGTCGGGCCCGGTGAGGCTCTCGGCGCCGAGCTTCTCGTAGACGCACGAGAGCGCGGACCGTAAGTCCTCTAGCTTGGTCTCTGATTCCACGAGAACTCACCCTACGGACCGAACTCTGCAATTCGCACGGGACGCAGCCGAGACCTGTCATCAGGACTGACGAGGCCGCCCCTGCGGCGGTGCTTCGATCCGCACCAGCCCCGATTGGAAGGCGATCACGACCAGCTGGGCACGATTCTGAACATCCAGCTTCGCCATAGCTCGCTGCACATGCGTGCGAATGGTGAGCGGGCTGACATACATCTTTCCAGCGATCTCGTCATTGGACAGCCCCGCGGCGACCATCACCACCACTTCCCGTTCGCGAGCCGTGAGAACTCCGAGGTTCTCGCCGGTACCGATTCGGCTCTCGGGCTGAGCAAGGTACCGGGCGATCAAGGTTCGGGTCGCGGCCGGGGACAGCAGGGCCTCCCCCGAGGCAACGGACCGAATAGCGTCCAGCAGTTCTTCGGGCCGAACGTCCTTGCCGAGAAATCCACTGGCTCCAGCCCGAAGTGCCTGCGCCACATACTCATCGAGTTCGAAGGTGGTGAGGATCAGCACCCGCGTCCGCTGTAGGGCGGGATCGGCGCAGATCTCTTTGGTGGCGGCGAGGCCGTCGACCTCAGGCATGCGAATGTCCATGACCACCACGTCGGGATCGAGCTTTCGGGCCAATTCGATTGCCTCACGGCCATTTCCGGCGATACCGACGACCTCGAGGTCTTCGGCCGAGTCGATCAGGATCCGGAAGGTTCCGGTGAGCAGGGCTTGGTCATCGGCCAGGAGTACCCGGATCGTCATGCTGTCTTGTCCTCGTGGTCAAGGGATTTCGGGGGCTCGAGTGGTAGTTCGGTGGTGACTTCGAAGCCGCCGCCAGGGCGGTGCCCGGCGTGCAGATTGCCGCCGACCGAGATAGCCCGCTCGCTCATTCCGATCAGGCCATAGCTCGGGCTGTCCGTGCCCTGACGTTCAGATGCCTGTTCGCCACGTCGTTGTAGCGCAGGTTCGCCCCCGTCGTCGGTGACGCTGATGGTCAGCAGCAGCCGGGAGTAGACGAGCCGCACCGTGGCCGCGGCGGCGTCCGCGTGCTTGGTGACATTGGTGAGCGCTTCTTGAATGATCCGGTAGGCCGTCAGGTCCGCGCCCGGCGAGAGCGGACGCGGCACCCCGGTGATCGACAGCGACACGGTCATGCCTGCACGTTCGAATGATGCCAACAGATCGGCGAGTTGCGCCAGGCCCGGGGTCGGCTCGAGTGGGGCGGCCGCGTCGCTCTCGCGCAGCAGTCCCACACTCGCTTTGAGTTCGCGCAGCGCGCCGGAGGTGGTGTCGGCGAGTTGATCGAGCATGTCCTGCACTTGATCGGGCTGGATCCGCAAAAGGTATGCCGCAGTGGAGGCTTGGGCATGCGCGAGGGCCATGTGGTGGGCGACGATATCGTGCAGCTCGCGCGCGATCCGGAGTCGTTCCTCGCTGACGCGCAGCCGAGCCTCTTCCTCGCGGGTGCGTTCGGCCAGCTCCGCACGCGCGTGCAGGGCCGCCAGGTAATCGCGCCGGCTGCGTCCGGCATCGGCGAACGCGGACGCGACCAATACACCGGCGATGAGACTGATTCGCCCGCCGGTCAGCAGCGGCGTGAACGAGTTGAGCAGCGAGGCCAGCAGCAACGCCGCGCCCGAGAACACTTGGGCGGCTTTACCATTGCAGTAATTCGGCCACTGCAATGCGAGGGAGTACCCCGCGACGAAGGCCGCGCCCGCGGTGATGATCGACAGTTCGAATCCCAACGCGCCGATCGCGATACCGCAGGCGGTGGTGATCAGCAGCACCGTGCGCGGAAACCGTCGCCGCCCCAGCAAGGCGAGCGAGGCCACTGCCGACAGGACGAACACCGCGGGCGACATCGGGCGGAACACCATCGACCCGCCCCCGTCGACTCTTTCGGCGACCCCGCTGGCGTAGGTGGCCAGCGCGCACAGCAGCACGGCGACGATCAGATCGAAGGCCTGCTGGTGTCGGCGCGGCCATTGCGACCAAGCGGTGGTCATCTGTGCTCCTCCCTGTTCCTGCACACTAATCTGCTGGTCACAGACGCGCCGATAGGCCGCCCCGAGCAGGGACGGCCGACCGGCGAGTTGTGTTTCAGACACGGGCGGATTCGGCTTGCCGGTCCGGTTCGGCGGGTTCGAGCTGTTTGAGGCTTTCCCCCTCGACGTCCACATTCGGCAGGACCTTGGTCAACCACCGAGGCAGCCACCACGCCTTGTCTCCGAGCAGGGCGAGCACGGCCGGGACGAGGGTCATCCGGACGACGAACGCGTCGAAGAACACCGCCGACGCGAGCCCCAGACCCATCATCTTGATCATGGGTTCGCCGCCGCCGACGAATCCGGCGAACACCGCGATCATGATCGCCGCGGCCGCGGCCACCACGCGGGCGCTGTGCCGGAATCCGGTGACGATGGCGTCGTGGGCGCTCTCGCCGTGGGCGAAGGCCTCCCGCATCCGGGTGACGAGGAAGACCTCGTAGTCCATCGCGAGTCCGAACACGACCCCGATCAGGAAGATCGGCATCATGCTCATCACCGGCCCGGTCTGCTGCACCCCGATCAGGTTCGCCAGCCAACCCCATTGGAAGACCGCGACGATCACCCCGAAGGCCGCGCCCACCGAGAGCAGGAATCCCAGGGCGGCTTTGATCGGCACCGCGATCGAGCGGAACACGATCATCAGCAGCAGGATCGCCAGCCCGACCACGATGGCGAGATAGGGCAGCAGAGCGTCGGACAGCTTCTGTGAGACGTCGATGTTCATCGCGGTCGCGCCGGTGACCAGCATGGTCGCGCCGGTCGCGGTCTTCAGCTCGGACGCCTCGCCGCGCAGCGCGTGGACCAGGTCTTTGGTGTCGGTGGACGACGGGCCGGTGGCGGGTACCACCGTGAGCACGGCGGCGTCGCCGGCCTGGTTGAACGTCGCGGGCGAGACCGACACCACCCCCGGAGTAGCGCTCAGGTGCTTCGTCACTTGCTCCATCGCGGCCTTCGGATCGGCGACACCGGTTTTGACGTCCACCGCGACGGTGAGGGGGCCGTTGAAGCCGGGACCGAACCCCTCGGCGAGCGCGTCGTAGGCGCGCCGCTGGGTGGTCGAGGTCGGCTGCGATTCGTCGCCCGGCAAGCCGAGTTCGAGACTCTTCACCGGCAAAGCCAAGGCGCCCAGACCGATCAGGCCGATCAGCAACACGACCACCGGACGGCGCACGATCATCTCGGCCCAGCGCGTACCCATATTCGCCTCCTCGGCATGAATCGCGTTGTCCGCCTGCTCATTTCCGGCATCCCGCAGCGGCGGATCACCAGCTGCGCGCTTACGGAAAGCCCGTGGCATGACTGCCCGCTGGAAAAAGCCGAGCAGGGCCGGCAACAGCGTCAAGGCGATCGTGACCGCGACCGCCACCGTGCCAGCGGCGGCCAAGCCCATCGTGGTGAGGGCGGGTATACCGACGACGGCCAACCCGGCCAGCGCGATGACGACGGTGAGTCCGGCGAAAACCACTGCCGAGCCCGCGGTCCCGACGGCGCGGCCCGCCGCGTCCTCGGCGCTGTATCCCTCGGCGCGCTCGGTCCGGTACCGCGAGACGATGAACAGCGCGTAATCGATACCGACCGCGAGCCCAAGCATCATGGCCAGCGTAGTGGTCGTCGTGGACAATCCGATCGCCACGATGGCGGCGATACCCACGCCGATGCCGATCAACGCGGTCAGCAACGGGAGCCCCGCGGCCGCGAACGCGCCGAAGGTGATCATCAAAACCACTGCGGCGATGGCGATTCCAATGGCTTCGGTGGCGCCGCCCATTTCCGGCTCGGCCATCAGCGCCGTCCCGCCGATCTCCACGGTGACGCCCGAGGCCTTACCCGTGTCGATCGCTTGGGTGAGCGTGGTTTTGGTGGCATCGGTGAGGTTCTGGGTGGCCTCGCCGTAGCTGACGGTCGCGTAGGCGGTCGTGCCGTCCTTGCTCACCGCCCCGGTTTGAAACGGGTCCAGCACGCTTTTCACCTGCGTGCCGCCCGCCACGTCGGACAGGATCTTCTCGACCGAATCCCGGACCGGCGGCGCATTGACCTGCTCCCCCGCCGGGGCTACAAACACGATACGTGCTTCTGCGCCATCGGATTTGGTGCCAGGGAACCGTTCACCGAGCAGATCGAAGGCCTGCTGGGATTCGGTGCCCGGAATCGAGAACGTGTCCGGCGGAGGTGTCGGCGCGTTCGCCGCCCCGACCACGAGGGCGGCCATCACCCCCACCCAGACCACAACCACGAGCCGCCGCTTCTCGAACGCGAACCGGCCCAGCCGGTAGAGGAATTTCGCCATGCTCCAATGCTGGTCGCCCGCCTCCGTAGTCCGCGTCATGCAGATGAAGACTGTTGCCGAGTACTACGTATGCAGTACCCCAGGCCCAATCCCTCCCCCGCCGCCTCCTCCTTTCGGCTGACTCTGCTTCCTACCCGTTTTCGATGTCACATTGGGTCCGTAGAGCGACCCCCGTTCCACCGGATCAGCCGCGCAGATCTGCGAGATGGCTCCGGACGGCCTGGTCCAGATGAACCAAATCGTTGGCGACGCTGACGAATTCGAAACCTTCGTTCAGGCGGCGGCGGGCGGTGGCGCCGTCCGGGCAGTGGATGCCGACCGGCTTTCCCGCTGCTTTTGCCGCTTTCTGCACGGTGCGCAGGGCGTCGGCGAACTCGGCGTCGACGGCGGGGTCGGTGGGGCTGGCGCCGCCCAGTGCGAGGCGCAGATCCGAGGGGCCGATGTAGATCGCGTCGACGCCGGGGACCGCGGCGATCTCGGTGGCGTTGCGGAGTCCGCTGACGGTTTCGATCATGACGATGCAGGCGGTCTCGGCGTTGGCTTGGGCGAGGGACGGGCCGATGCGCAGGCTCGCCCGCAGTGCCCCATTGCTGCGGTAGCCGATGGGTGGGAATCGGCAAGCGGCGACCGCTGTTTCGGCCTCGGCCGCCGTGTCGATCATGGGCACGATGACGCCGCGAGCACCGGCGTCGAGTGCTTGGCTGATCCAGAATCGGTCGTTGGCTTGGACCCGGACGAGCGTGGCCGTTCCGGTGTTCGCCGCGTCGATCGCGGTGATACCGGCCAGCAGACCCCGATATTCGATCAAGCCGTGCTGGGCGTCGAGGCACACGTAGTCGTAGCCGGCCATGGCGATCCGCTCGGTGGCGACCGGGTTGTCGCACACCACCCAGTAGCCGACGGTCCGTTGCCGGGATCGCAGCCGGTCGGCGAATCCGTTTGCGCCAGTTGTCGATCCGCTCGTCATGGAGACGTCCTTTCGGTGGGCGTGGTCATCAATCTTCCTGGTACGGGTGCGCGAGCGTGGCGGTTTGCCGACGGAAAAGGAGGTGATGAATGGCGCCGAAGCGATCAAAGGCAGCGCCGACGATTCGGACATTGAGGCGCGGCGTCTACTTCTTGCGCAAACCGTCCAAGGCCAGGCGGACTTGGGACCGGGTGATCGAATCCAGCTCGTCCACGCCGACTGTGGGTTCGCCTTTCGCACGCAGGACAGCCACCGTCACCCGCACCGAGACGTTGCTGTCCTGCACGCCCACGATGTAGGTCGTTCCGTTGGAGACGCTGGAGTCTCCGACTGCGGAACGCCAATAGCCTTGGGCGCCAATTCCGGTGACGTCACCGGAACCCCGCCCCGCACCGGCGGCGGCTGTATCTTGTTGCCGCCATTTGTCATAGGTAGGAGCCACACCGGCGTTGGTGAATTCGACCTGGACGCTGATGCCGGCTTCGTTGGTGGTGACGTTGTCCACGGGCGAGGTACTGATGTAGCGAATAGCGCAGGACAGCAAGCCGATACCGTCGTCGGCCGGCCGAGTCTCGTGGTGCTGCGGGGCTTCCTTCGGTGTGGACGACCACTTCGTCAGCGGTGCGGGATCCACGAGGTCGCACGCATCGGCGATGGCGTCCATCGAATAGATCCCCGGCGCGATTTCCGGCAAGGGAGATGTCGTAGCAGCGGCAGTGCTGGGCGCAGCAGCGCTGGGCACGACCGCGGCGGGCTTGCCGCTACCGTCCCTATCAGGAACCGAAATCCCGATCACCACACCGAGACCCAGCACCAGCACGACCACGAGCACGCCGACGACGATCCACACCGCTCGGCCGCCTCCGGTCGGCGGTGGTGGTGGCGGCTGGAACCCCTGGGCCGGCGGGTCGTATCCGAACACGTTGGGCTGCAAAGATTCAGCAGGCGAGGAACCTGCGGCGATGCCTCGCCGCTCGTCGATGTTGGAGCCCGACTGCGGCGCAACGGAATCGGCTCCATACGTAGGCGACTGATCGCCAGGCGCACGCTGGGAATCGGTCATGCCCATGGCCCTTCAGTTAAGCAACGGGCTCCCCGTCGACCTCGAACTCCGCCAAGATCCTAATCCCACCACCGTCGAATATCACCCGCCGAGTTGAGCGAACCCTGCCCCCATACCGGATTTCTCCGGAAAACGTTCAGCCGGAGGTCATCGAGGCAGAACCCACCCATTCGATCAATCCCGGTAACGTGCCAGGCGTGGCGGTCCCGAACATCGATTTCAAACCCGACGCGGACGACCCGAAGCGAGTCCGGATGACCGCCGGGCTACCGCAGGGAATCTCCCGCGCCGAGATCACCTTTCGCATCGAGGGCGGACTCCGAGGCACACGCGCAGTTCCTCGCAGCGAAGCAGAATTCGCTCATCTTCGGACCGCCGTCGACGGCACATACGAAGGCCCATGGGGCGAACCACAACGCCTGTCCCTCGGCGACGCCGGACGCTACATCGAACAGGTCCAGCATCGAATAGCGCGGAGCGAGGCCGAACTTCGCCGTCACCGAGAATCCATCGAGCTCGACTGCCCGTGGTGCCGACGCCGGCGAACCTACATCGGCGTACTCGGCTTCATCACCGGCCACGCAGGTTTCCTGACCGACCACCCCAGCGAGCTGGGTCAGCAGGTCATCAAGCAACACGCCTACCGATGCGACCGCTGCGGCTCGATGATGTTCTTCGCCGACGGCTTCCTCGACCATCCCCTACCCGGACGGCCGGCTACCGACGATGCGCCCAACAGCTGACTGAACTCGACGGCCTGTACACCGGACCCCCGGCTCAGCCCGAGATCAGTTGGGGGTACATGGTTTCGATCGATGCCGCGAGGTTGAGCTTGACCTGCGCGCTGATGTCGTCGGCGAGGATCTCGAGTTCGCCCGCGTCTACACCGTCGAGCGCGATGCGCACGATGTCGGCCGGGTCGTTCTTCGGTACGTCGAGGCGGGCGGTCATCGGAGTGTCGGTGTAGCCGAGATGCAGTCCGACGACCTGCGTTCCGTGCGGCGCGAGTTCGAGGCGCAGCGAGTTGGTGGCCGACCAGAGCGCGGCCTTCGAGGCGCTGTACGCGTTGCCGATGCCGATCCAGCTGAGCACGGACAGCACGTTCACCAGCACTCCGCCCCCGTTGCGGCGCAGCGCCGGCGCAAATGTCGTGGCGACGTCCAGGGCACCGAAGAAGTTGGTGTCGAACAGTCCACGAACATCGCTGATCGCAGCCGCGGACAGCGCACCCGGAGAGCTGGCACCCGCATTGTTGATGACGACCGTGACGTCGGAAGCGATCTCGGCGGCGGCCGCAACCGAGGCGTGATCGGTGACGTCGAGAACCAATGACACGACACGAGAATCGTTCCACTCCAGCGGTTTCCGCGCGCTGGCGTAAACCTTGCGCGCCCCGCGCGCCAGCACCTGAGCGACGAATTCTTGCCCGAGTCCACCGTTGGCACCGGTGACGAGAACGACGGAACCGTCGAAGTTGTGCGTCATGACCACGCTTCCCTTTGCAGCTGATTTCGACCAGGCGATCTGACTTGCACTTTGCAAGCCACCCCCGAAACGCTAACATTGCTACTTGTCACTTGCAAGTAGCAAGCCATCATCGAGGAGGCGCGAGATGCCGCACAAAGACATGTCGTCCGGCCCCTGCCCGATCGGACGCGCCGCCGACGTCCTCGGCGACCGGTGGTCCCTGCTGATCATGCGCAACGCGGTCCTCGGCCAGACCCGCTTCGACCAGTTCCGCGGCAACCTCGGGATCGCCGACAACATCCTGTCCGCCCGCCTCGGCCGCCTCATCGACGCCGGATTGCTGGCGAAAGCGCCCTACCTCGACGGCAACCGCACCCGCCAGCACTACGTCATCACCCCGGCCGGCGTCGCCCTGCGCCCCGTCTTCGAGGCCCTGTCGGCGTGGGCGTGCGAGTACGTCAATCCCGAGCAGCCGGCGACCATGGCCCAGACCGTGCACACGACATGCGGCCAGATCAGCCAGGATCGACAGTTTTGCGACACCTGCGAGACCGACATCGAAGACGGCGAGATCGCCTGGTTGATGCCCTGGCTCTCCCCATCGCCCCTCCCGCTGGCAACTGCCTCAGCGGAATAAGGCAACTACTTCTGGAGCCCTCCGCGGGCGGCTTCGACGCAGCCACTCGGCCCGAGCGAAGTTCAGGAAAGGCCACCGATCGCCGGCGCCTGCACAATCGTCAACCGCGAGCGCTTACGCAACGTGAACCCGAGCGTCTCGTACAGACTGATCGCCGTCAGGTTGTGCGCGACGGCGTGCAGAAACGGGGTCTCGCCCCGCGCCCGGATGCCCGCGCCGACGGCCCGGATCAGCCGCGAAGCGATACCGCGCCCGCGGAATTCGACGTCGGTGCAGACCGCGCTGATCTCCGTCCAGCCCGGCGGGTGCATGCGCTCGCCCGCCATCGCCACCAACCTGCCGTCCACCCGCAACCCTAGATAGGTCCCCATCTCGATGGTCCGCAGCGCGAACGGACCCGGCTCGGTCCGCGCGATCAATTCCAGCATCTCGGGCACATCGGCGACGGTGAGCACCTCGAATTCCGGATCGGTGGCGACCCGCAGCCCGGTCCCGTCCATCTGCACCGAGCCGACTTCTTGCAGCACCGTCCAGCCGTCCGGCAGCACATGTCCCGTGCCGCGCAGTCCGGTGCTGCCGCCCGGCCCGAGGACGGTGGCCAGATCGATCCAGTCCTGGTCGTCCAGCACCGGCGGATGGCCGACGAATCTGGCCACCTCCGGGTCGTAGCGCCCGATCCGCCCCACCCAGCCGGCGAACCGGTGATGCTCACCCCGCAGCGACGACCGCACCGGATCGTCCAGCGGATGCAACGGGGTAATGACGTCGACAGTCGACTCAGCGGTCACCGCACACTCCTCCACAACAACGTTCAACCAGAGAACGTTAGCGAGGCGCACAACCGCCAGACACCGTTGCACTCACCAAGATTCAGACGCGCACTCAGACCCCCGGATACGTACGACGCACGCTGGTCCCCTGACTGAGGTCGGCGCCGTACACATGCAACGTGATGGCCACCATGTCCCCGGTGTTGTGCACCTGATGAATGTCCTCGGGCGGCGCGACCCCGCTGACCGAGCCGGTCGGCCGCTGCTTCTGCCCGATCTGGATCAGCCGATCACCATCGACCGCGAAGATGTTCTCCGTCTCGGCGCCTTGCAGAACAAGGAACGAACACCACACCAGATGATCGTGGATCTCGGTGATCTGACCGGGCCGCCACACCACCGCGGATATCGAGAAGGCGGACTCGGTGTGCAGCGTGTGCCGGGTGTATCCGTCGGCGGATCCTGCGCGTTCCGCCGCGGTGAGTAGTTCGGCGGTCGGGCGCAGCGCGGTGAGGACCTCCGCCACCCGCTCGGCGGTGCGGTGTGGATCGGATTCAGCCTTGGTGCACAAGCGAATTCGCTCGATCAGATCTGCGAGGCCCGGTCTGGTCAGCTGGGCGTCGGTCACGATGGTCATGGCTCTCTCCCTTCCAGGGTGCCTCCCATCGTCACTCGCGCCTCACATGACGTCTAATGCCAAAATCCCCACGCACACATAAGTACTCTTGATATGTGCTGAACCTGACCCAGCTCACGGTGTTAGCCGCTGTCGCACAACACGGTTCGGTCACCGAAGCCGCGAAACAGCTGCATTACACCCAGCCCGCAGTGAGCCACCACCTGGCGCGCCTGGAAGCCGCCACCGGCGCGAAGCTGATCCAGCGGGTCGGCCGCGGCATCCGGCTCACCCCGGAAGGCGAACTGCTGGCCGTCCGCGCCGCGGAGATCGTCGGCCGGGTCGACGCCGCCGCAACCGAACTCGCCGCGCAGGTCGGACTACGGGCAGGCCGAGTGCGCATGGCCGGATTCCAGTCCATCCTCAGCACCATCGTGCCCAAGGCGGCGGCCGCGCTGGCCCGCGCCCACCCCGGCATCGAACTCGGCCTCGTCGACGAACATCCGGTCGAAGCACTGCGCCTGCTGCGCGCGGGCCGCATCGACGTCGCGTTGATCTTCCGTTACGCCGACACCCCGCGCGAGGACGACGGCCTCCGGCTGATCCATCTCCTCGACGACCCGATCTACCTGGTCAGCGACGAGCCGGGCCAGACCATCGCCGACCACCGCGACTCGACCTGGATCGGCGGCTGCGCTCGCTGCCAGGACGAACTGGTCACCGTGTGCCTGCGGGCGGGCTTCACCCCGCGCATCTCGTTGATCAGCGACGACATGGTGGTCACGCAGGCGCTGGTCGCCGCGCGCATGGGCGTGGCCACCCTGCCTGGCCTCGCCCTGCGCGCCCACCGCATGCCCGGCATCCACACCACCGAACTCCCGGAGGACCCCCGCCAGATCTTCGCGGTCACCTACGGCGATCCCCCCGATCCACCGGCCACCACCGCGTTGATCCGCGCGATCCAGGCCTGTCTCTGATGCTCAGGGTTTGCGCAGAATCCCGCCGTATTCGTAGACCTTGCTGCGGTGTTCGGTGGCGCCGACGTAGCGCAGCAACGGCTCCGGCACCGGCTCCAATGGCGGCTGGTCCGGATCGGGCCGCCACTCGACCAGATTGACCAGACCGGGTTCGACCGGTTCCAAACCATCGAACAGCGCATCGACCTCCGTAGGCGTCCGGCTCTGCCATGGAATCCCGGAACCGTCGATCTTCGCCGCGAAGGCGGAGCCGACTTCGGCGTCATCGCTGACGACCTGGGAGAAGGCGAGATAGCTACCCGGCGCGGCGACGGTATCGATGATGTGCCGCAACACATGTCGCGCGCCCTGACCGACTTTGTCGGTGTCTTTGAGGTGATGGCCGACCGACAGGTACAGCACCGCGATCGGCTCGCTGAAGTCGAGCAGGCGCTCCACGTCGGGATCGGCGAGGATCGTTTCGGGCTTGCGCATGTCGGCGGTGACGACAGTGGTCCGTGCGCGCGATTCGGCCAGCAATGCGCGGCCGTGCGCCAGCACAATGGGGTCGACGTCGACATAGGCGACGCGCGCGTCCGGGTTGAACCGCTGAGCTACCTGATGGACGTTGTTGTCGGTCGGCAACCCGCAGCCCATGTCGAGAAACTGGCTGATGCCCGCTTCCTCCACCAGGTAACGGACTGCGCGATAAAGGAATTGGCGGTTCTGTCGCGCGATGTCGACGCATTCCGGAAACCGGCCGAGCATATAGAGCAGGATATTCTGGTCGGCGGGGTAGATATCCTTCCCGCCCAGCATCCAGCCGTACGCGCGCGCCGAACTGGGCCGGTCGAAGGACATCCCCGGTTTACTCCGCCTATCACCAGAGCCCATTGTGACGTCCTCTCACCCAGCGATATGCGGTCGAACTTCGGCCTCGGTGTGGTCGGCCGCCGCATGCGCTGTTCACGAATATAGCTCTACTCAGGTGATTTGGACGCAGAGTGCGAACTTCCGGCCCGGCGCGTGGCGGGCCGTATCGTCACGTACTGCTAGGTTCTTTTCCGCAGGGAACACCGGTGCGAATCCGGGGCTGTCCCGCAACTGTGACCGAGTAGCGAACCTTCATCTCATGGCCACGACCTTCCTGGGTTGGAAGGCCGAAGGCGAGCGTTGATCCGGGAGCCAGGATACCTGCGCCCTTTTCAGGATCGAGTTTCACGAGGATGAGAATGCGCGTGCACACCCGCCGCCGGCCCAGCGCCGTGCGGCTACCCGACCATGCTCCCGGGCGACCTCGCCGTTCCCGGCTCGGCGTTGTGCTGGCGGGACTGCTCGCAGTCGCCATGGTCTTCACCGCTTGCGCGTCGAGCGACGACGGAGCGGCCTCGGCCCGCGCCTTGCGGGCGTCCGGCGACGGCACCTTGACGATCTACAACTCCTACAAGATCGCCGGGCTCGACCCGATCGGCACCGGCACGAACTGGCTGTTCGACTGGGGCGTCGCGGAGAATCTGCTCCAGATCACCGAGAACGGTGAGGTCGCACCGTGGCTGGCCGAATCGGTCACCCGCGACGGAGACACCCGCTGGATCGCGACATTGCGCAAAGGCGTCACCTTCCAGAACGGCAAGCCGGTCGACGCCGCCGCCGTGGCCGCGGCGCTGACCAGGCAGATCGCCCGGTCCGCGGCGGCCAGGGTGTATCTCGACCCGGCGACGAAGGTGACCGCCGACGGCGAACGGGTCGTGCTCACCACGCCGACCCCGAACGCGATGGTTCCCGCCGCGCTCGCGGCGCGGGACAACTCGTTGCAGATCTACGACGTCGCCGCGATGGACGCGGCCGGCGGCGACTCGGCGAAGATCGTCGGCGCGGGCGCGTACTCCGGCCCGTACGCGATCACCGCCTGGACGCCGGACAACCTCGTGCTCGCGCCGTACCAGAATCATTGGGAGGGAACGCCGCCGTTGAAGGGCGTCACCGTGCGCGTCGTGCCGGACGAGCAGGCCCGGCTGGCGGGTGTGCGCAGCGGCGAGGCCGATATGGCGTTCTACCCGTCCACCTCGGCCAAGCTGGTCTTGCAGGGTGAGCGGGACATGCACGTGCTGTCCTCGGCATCGGCGTTGCAGTCGCTGCTGGTCGAAATGAACCTCAAGGCGGGCATCTTCACCGATACCGCGGTACGCAAGGCGTTCACCGCGGCGATCGATTACCAGGGCATCGCCGCCGATGTCGGCAACGGTCAGTTCGCCGCGGCAGCCGGCCTGTACCCGCCCTCGATGTCGTTCGCGGTGGACAGTCAGGTGCACGACCTGGACCAGGCGAAGCGACTGCTCGACGCGGCAGGCTGGGCGCCGGGCGATGACGGCGTCCGGGCCAAGGACGGCCGGAAACTGGTGGTGCGGTTCGTGACCCAGGCCCAGGGCCCGGAGACCAACGACGTCGCGATCGCGATGAAGGACCAGGTCGCGCGCGCCGGTTTCGACCTGCGCATCGACAACGCCGAGGACTCCGCCGCGGTGAAGAAGGATCCGAACGCGTGGGAATCGTCGGTGGCGCTGAGTGGTTCGCTGTCCGGCACCGCCGATCCGATCCAGCCGTACCTGGTGCGCTGGACCACCGGCGGTTCGTCGAACGCGCAGGGCGTGGCGAACCCGGAGATCGACGCGATCGGCGCCCAGCTGCGCGGCGAGTTCGACACCGCGCGCCGCGACGCCCTGCTCGAGCGGGCGCAGCAGATCCTGGTGCGGGATCAGGCCTATGTGGTGGCGGGGACGTTCAAGTACTTCACCGTCGTCACCGGCCCGAAGTGGGCCGATTATCGGGTATCGAGCGTGCGCAGGCACCTCACCAGCCAGACCGGCCGATAACCCGGGCCGATGCGAATTCTCGTCCTGGCCCGTCGCCGGGTCGTCGAGGCGCTGCTCACGCTGCTCGGCGCCAGCGTGCTGATCTGGGCCTTGATGCCGCTGGCGCCGGGTGATCCGGCGCGGATGATCCTTGTCGCACAAGGGGTTCCGGAGCCACCGCCCGAACAGATCCGCGCGCTCGAGCAGACCCTGCACCTGGACCGACCGGTGCTCGCGCAATACGCGCACTGGTTCTGGGGTGTGCTGCGCGGTGATTTCGGATTGTCGTTCGCATCGGGGCGGCCGGTGTCGGGCGAGTTCGCCGACCGGCTACCGGCGACGCTGACCTTGGCATCGGCCGCGCTGGCGCTCGCGCTGGCGTTCTCGGTCGCGCTCGGGGTGATCGCGGCGCAGTATCCGCGGCGCTGGCCCGATCACGGGACCCGTTGGCTGGCCTTGATATTCGCGTCGGTGCCGGGATTCGTGGTGGCGCTGTTGCTGATTCAGGTGTTCGTTGTCGGGTTCGGTTTCGGGAAGGCCGCGTTGGACGGTACTTGGCGGCAGGTGTGGCTGCCCGCGGTCTGTCTGGCGGTCGGGCTGTCCGATACCTGGTCGCGACTGCTGCGCGCGAATCTGCTGGCGTTCCTGGATTCGCCGACCGCCGAGGTGTTGAACGCCCGCGGCGCCGGGCGGTGGCGGATCCTGTGGCGGCACGGGCTGCCCAATAGTGCGGTGCCGTCGCTGCACGCTCTCGCCGTGGCCACCGCGGTGCTCATCGGCGGGGCGACGGTCGTCGAGACGGTGTTCACCTGGCCGGGGCTCGGTTCTTATGTGGTGGAGTCGGTGAAGACGCGGGATCTTCCGGCGATCCAGGCGTTCACCGTGTTCGCGACGGCGAGTTATGTGGTCACCAGTCTGGTCGCCGATCTGTTGTCCGCGGTGATCGATCGCAGAATCGCGGTGGACGCATGATCGCCCGTCTCCCCGGATCTGTGCGCGGCGGGGCATGGCTGCTCGGTGTGTTGCTGGTGCTGGTGGTGGTCGGCCCGATGGTGGCTCAGTATCCGCCGAACGAGCCGCACTACGCGGACAAGCTGATCGCGCCGAATGCCGAATACTGGTTCGGTACAGATCAATACGGCCGGGATCAGTTCTCCCGGGTGATGCACGGGCTGCGGTTGTCGCTGCTGTCGGCGTTCCTCGTCCTGGCGGGGTCGGCGACGATCAGTCTGCTCGTCGGGTTGGGTGCCGGGCTCTACGGTGGCCGGCTCGACCGGGCTGTTTCCCGGGTGATCGATGTCGTGCTGGCCATTCCGGGACTGGTACTGGCGCTGGCCGTGGTCGGCCTGCTCGGTCCCGGATACCTGAATCTTCTGCTGGCCCTGGTGATTGCGAGCTGGGCGGCGGACGCGAGGGTCGCCCGGGCGCTGACCTTGGCCGCGCGCACCCGACCGTATGTGGTCGCCGCGCGGGTGGCCGGGGTGAGCAGGCCCGCCATCGGGGTGCGGCACCTGCTGCCCGCGGTCCTCGGGCCGTTCCTGATCGTGGCCACGCTGCGGCTCGGGGGCATCGTGGTCGCCCTGGCCGGGTTGTCGTTTCTCGGGCTCGGCGTGCAGATGCCCGAGGCGGAACTGGGCGCGATCATGGGTGATGCGCGCCGATTCCTCACGGCCGCACCGTGGTTGCTGATCGCTCCGTCGGTGGCGATTCTGGCGATGGCCGCGGCGGCGAACCTGCTCGCCGAGGGGTTGCGGGACCGCGGCGACAACGGGTGGCAGCGATGAGCGCGCCGATCGCGGAGATCCGCGGGCTCACCGTCGCCTACGCCGGGTCGGCTCCGGTGCTGCGCGATGTGTCGCTCACGGTGCGGCGTGGTGAGACGGTGGCGGTGGTCGGGCCGAGCGGGAGCGGGAAGACCACCATCATCCGCGCGCTGCTCGGCACCCTCGATGACGCGGCGCGGGTCGACGGCACGGTGCTCATCGACGGTGTCGCGTTGTCCGGGAAGGACTTTCGCGCGCTGCGGGGGACGGTGCTCGGCTACGTCAGCCAGGACCCGTTTGCCGCAATGGATCCGCTGATGTCGGTGCGCACCAACATCTCTCAGGCGTGGCGGATCGCGCGGCGGCCGGTGCCCGATGGTCGGATCGTCGCCGATCTCGCGGCGGTCGACCTGGCCGATCCGGTGACGCGTATCCGGCAGCGTCCGTTCATGTGGTCCGGCGGCATGTTGCAGCGTGGTTCGGTGACGACCGCGCGGGCGCTCGATCCGGCGTTGGTGCTGGCCGACGAGCCGACCTCGGCGCTGGATGACGCCAATGCGCACCGTGTCATGGCCGCGCTGACCGCCGGCGGCTCGGCGCTGCTGATCGTCAGCCACGACCGGCGACTGGTCGAAAAATACGCCGACCGGGTGTATTCGGTCGAGGACGGCACTGTTGTCGAATCGAATGCGGCGAGTCCGGTTGTCGCGCTGCATGTTCCGGCGCGCAAGCGAGTTCCTGCCGCAGAACCGATCCTGCGCGCGCATGGTGTCACCAAGCGGTATCCGTCCGGAGGCGGCTTGGCGGCAACCGATCTGGACGTTCGCCCCGGCGAGATCGTCGGACTCGCCGGTCCGTCCGGGGCGGGGAAGAGCACGCTGCTGCGGATGCTCGCCGGAGTCGAGAAGCCCAGCGGCGGCCGTCTGGTCTGGGATGGCGAGGAGGGGACGCCGCCGCCGGGACAGGTCGGGGTGGTGTTCCAGAACGCTGTCGACAGTCTCGATCCGCGTCGGCCGATCTATCGCAGCATCACCGAGCCGTTGCAGCCGCGCTTGCGTATTCGTCTGCGCCGGCGTGACGCGCTGGATGTCACCCGGACTGCCTTGGCGCGAGTGGGTTTGGGCGATATCGATCCCGGGCGATACCCGCGTGAATTGTCCGGCGGTCAGGCGCAGCGGGTGGCGCTCGCCCGGGCGTTGGTCGGCGATGTGCGGCTGCTGCTGGCGGACGAGCCGACCGCCGCACTCGACGCGGACGCGTCCGCGCGGATCGTCGAGATACTGCGCGAACTCGCCGACGACGGCATGGCCATTGTCATCGTCTCGCACTCCGAGCACATGCTTGGCGACCTCGCCGACACCGTGGTCAGGATCGATCCGATACCGGATCTGCCCAGCGCGCGATGACCGTGTCGGCGAACAGCCGCAGGCTTGTGCTGATGGCTGCCGGTGGAGGTCCGGAAGGTTGTACGTTGCAGAGGAATTCGGTCGCGTCGGGCACCACGAGGTCGCGCCGGATCGCGGCCTCGACCTCGGCGCCGGTGCCGAGGTAGCCGTGACCGGTGTCGACGTAGTCGCGGGCGGTGAAGCCGGCCGGGAACCGGCCCGCGTCGATCGCGGTCGTGACCCAGCGTTCGATGCCCGGTCGCATGAGTTCGAAAGCGACCTCGGCGGAGTCGGCGCACAGCACCGATCGGGACACCCCGACGCGCGGCGTGCGCCCCGCAGCACGTTGCGCCGCAGAGTATTTCGCCACTCGCTCAGCCGCGATCTCGTCCCGCGGGCCTTGCGCGGACGAGGTCCGCCCGGTGAGCACACCGAGGTCGAGTTCGGCGGCGAGGTCGAACCCCGATTCGGACGCGGTCCCGATCCAGAGCCGCTCCCCCAGCCCCGCCGCCGCGGGCACCAGATCGGTTCCCGGACTGAGCAATTCGCGCAGCTGACGCAGGTTCTCGATGAAGCGTTCGTGCCGTTGCTCATGCGCCCGACCGAACCGCTCGGAGGTCTGCGCATCCGCCCCCGCACCGAGCCCGAGCTCGAGCCGCCCGCCACTGAGCGCATCAACGGTCGCCGCATCCTCGGCGAGCCGGGTCGGATCTTCCAGCGACCCGATCACCACCGCCGTCCCCAGCCGGATCCGGTCCGTCCGCTGCGCGATCGCCGCCAGCAACACCAGCGGCGACGGGCAATGTGCCCGCTGCGCCCCGAAGTGATGCTGCGCCACCCAGAACGAATCGAACCCGCACTCCTCCACGCGCACCGCCAGCTCGACGACCTGCCGCAACTCCCTCGCCGAGTCGCCGTCACCGACCACATGCGAGATGAACCCGAACCGCATTACCTACCCATCCCGTCGTCGTCGCCGGGCTCCACCGTAGTGGGCGGGTCTCAGCCGGCGAGACCTCGGAGCAGACCTTCCAGATCGCGCTCACCCGCGCGGGTCTGGGCGCCGTGGGCCATCCCGCCCCGGATCAACCGCTCGGCCGCAGGAAGCGCGAACGTGCCCGCCCAAGCGTCGTGCTCACGCAGCAGGCCATCGGCCAGATCCGCCGGTGCGACAGCATGTTTGGCCGCCGCGATCACTCCTTCGGGCAGCGCCGCGATATTGCAGGCAAGGCGGTCGACCAGGTCGTGCAGTTCGTCGGCGGGAACCGCCCGGTTGATCCAGCCGTAGCGCTCCGCGGTCTCGGCGTCGAACAGCTCGGCGCCCAGCACCACCTCCAGCGCGCGGTGCCGACCGACGCGGTTGGCGAGGTACTGCGTGCCACCGCCGCCGGGGACGATACCCATGAGCGCTTCGATCTGGCCGATCCGCGCCCGACCGATCGCCGCGAACGTCATGTCCACGGCCGCAACGAATTCCGCGCCGCCGCCGCGCGCGATCCCGGCAAGTTCGACGATGGTCACCTGTGGCTGATGCCGGAGCAATTCCCCCAGCGCTTGGAAGACGTTGACGCCGGTCGGAATGTCGAACTCGGCGAAGGCGTCCGGTGTGTCGACGAGCGACATATCCACGTGCGCGATGAAGAACTCCGGGTCGGCACTGTCGAACACGATCACCCGAATCGAGTCGTCGTCCCGCAGGGTGGACAGCAGGTTCCGCAGGTCGCTCATCAGAGCGACATTCAGCACGTTGACCGGCGGGTTATCGAGTGTTACGTACGCGACGCCGGCCGCACGGCGCACCCGCAAGGTCGTGTAGGCGTCCTGGTTCATGAAGATCTCCGATCCGTAGCCGATAGGCATCTAGGTTCCCGATGCATACTTAGATTGCGGCGGCGGGCAACCGGCGTCAATAACGCACTTTCAGCATCGTAAGGATGGCGAAGGATACCTATATGACCAGCTCCGACCCCGGAATCGTGTTCCAGTCCAACTGCCCCAGCCGGCCGATCCTCGACCAGATCGCCGACAAATGGTCGATGATGGTGATGGCCGTCCTCGACGAACCCCGCCGTTTCAACGAGATCAAACGCCGCCTCGAAGGCGTCACCCAGCGAGTCCTCACCCAGACCCTGCGCCGCCTGGAACGCAACGGAATGATCGTCCGCCGGGTATTGGCGACCTCCCCGGTCGGCGTCGAATACTCGCGCACCCCGCTGGGCGAATCCTTGCAGGAGCCGTTCGACCGGTTGTACGCCTGGACGGTCGACAAGGCGGACGAAATCCAGGCGCGTCAATTGGATTACGACCGAAGAGAACTCACGGACAATTCCGTATCGAACCCGTGACAGAATCCGAATAGTCCAGTGCGAGTTACGGTTCGGCCATCACGTGATACTGCCGACCGTCACTGCCCGAGGCAGCTGAGCCCACGGACGGACGTCAGCGGCATTCGGGGAAGATGGTGAATTCCTTGCTCGCGGCCCAGCCGGTGTCGATCCACGAAGCGGGTTGTGCCGGAGTGAATCCGGAGAAGTGCCTTGCTAGTTGGCCGAGCAGCCAGTTGGTGAAGCCGGCTGCGCCCTGCGGGCAGGTGTGGATTCCGTCAGGGGCGCGATCGAGCCTGCCGTCGCCGTTGAGGTCGGGAGTGAAGGTGGGGCCCCAGTATTCGTCGGCGTTCACGGCTATGGCTCGTCCGGCGGAGTTGTCGGCGACCGATCGTGCCGTTGGGAAAGTTCGCGCCAGGTCGGCCAGGTGCGGGGCGTAGAACTCGTCGGGGCGGATCGGCGGAAGGCTCACGAACATCACGTGGCCGCCGACTTTGGTGACCGTATCGACGAGGCGGTGGTAAGCGAGGCGCTGTTCGGATTCGGATCCCCAGTCATACGTGGTGATTTCGTAGACGACGACATCCGGGCGCGAGGCCGTGATTCGAGCGGTGATCTGCGGCCAGTTCTGCTCCGAGAACGGGCCGACTACGTTGCCACCGCCTGCCTCGGCGATCGATTCAAAGGTGAGTCCGCTGGCCGTCGCGGCACTGTTCAGCGGCAACGCGAGCTGCGCGCCCACCGAATCACCGGCCCACATCAATCGCCGCAGCGGTGGCCCCTGCGGCGTCGCCGCGGTGACTCCGCCGCCGTCGATACTGATTGCCGCCGGTCGAGGCGACGGCACGATCAGCCACAAGGCGGCCAGCGCCGCCATCGCCGCGATGAAGGCGTTGCGCCCCGTACGGCCCCGCGCCCACGATGCGCGGAAGCGGATCGGGTCTTCGATCAGGTACTTCGATCCAGCAGCGGCCACCACCGCGAGCGCCACGGCAAGGACGGTCCGCGGCCAGGCCGAATTCTCGCGCAGCAGGACCAGCATCGGCCAATGCCATAGATACAGGCTGTAAGAGATAGTGCCCAGCCAGACCAGCGGCCGGACCGAAAGTACTCGAGCCATCCCAGTCTCCGGTGCTTGCACACACAACAGCACCAGTACGGCAGCCGCCGCAGAGTAGGCGAACAGCCCGCCACGAAACAACAAGCGCGAGGTCTCGCCGTCAACGAACACCCAGGGCAGAACGATGGCCGTCACGAGTACTGCCGTGGCAATGCCGGCCCACCGTTGGAGAATCCCGCCGAGGAAGTCACGCACCGGCTCCGTCGCAACCAGCACGCCGAGCAGCAGCGAAAACGCCCTCGTGTCGGTGCCGATGTAGACGCGAGTGGTGTTCGCCGGATCAACCAACACGATCATCAACACCAACGACGCCACCGCCATCAGCGCGGCAACCACCGCAACCCGTCGATGACCAGATCCTCTCCCCCGCAAGAGAAACAGCAACAGCACCGGCCAGACCAGATAGAACTGCTCCTCGATCGCGATACTCCACAGATGCTCGAACACCCGCCCACCGGTGAACCGAGCCCAGTAGTCCGAAGCCTCGGCAATCAGATGCCAGTTCGCCAGATTCGCCTGCACCCACGGCCCATCGGCCAACGCGCCGGAAAGATAAGCCCCCGACCGCAACCCCCAACTCAACCCGACCACAGCAACCAACACCACCGCCAGCGCCGGAAACAACCGCCGAACCCGCCGCCCCCAGAACCCCACCAGCGAAACCGTTGCGGTAGAACCATATTCACGCAACAACAGATCGCTGATCAGAAACCCCGACAGCGCAAAGAACAGGTCCACACCGAGAAACCCACCCGACACCACCCCCGTGTGGAAGAGCACCACCCCAGCAATCGCCAACCCCCGCAGCCCATCCAACGCAGGGCAGTAACCACTTCGCCCCACGCTCGCCGAGTCCCTGCCCAGACTCTCAGCGGTACAAGCGGATTCGCCCCTGCCGGAACCCTGGGCGTGCACGGGACTCAGGCGGAGAACCCGAGGCAATAGATAGCGATCACGGTTCGAACCTTAGGAAGCATTCCACGCCAAAGGAACCAGCCACCTGGCTGAAACTTCCCCGCCTCCCGGCCGATCCCGACTTCCGGCAGGATCTGCCGGCCACCTGGACGGTCAATCCAGTTCATCAGCGGAGGTCGACGGGCCGTGCAGCATCCACCTGCTCCTGATCCCCAACGTCGACATCGTCCCGGTCAACAGCAGTTCGGGCTGGTCGGCCGTTCGGCATCGGAAGCCTCCTCGGGTGGCGTAGCTGAGCAACACGTGCGCTAACACCCTTGCTCTGGACGGAGCTCTGTGGGGAGCAGCTTCCCGTCGTGGCGGATCGTGCGTTCGCCGATGCTCCCGTCGTGGTAGTCGCGACGAACGTATCGGCATCCGCAGGCGTATCGGTCGATCCGGATGATCATGCCGAAACCGTCGGAGTCCTCGACATGCTCGTCGTCGACCAGCTTGCCGCACGGTGCGCGGCACTGTGTGCGATGAATTGATTCGACGCTCATTTCCGGCCTTTCTCTCGATCAGAGCCTGCGCAGTCTTCTGAGTACGCGCAGGAAAGGAATGGATGCGGCGAGCCCGCGTTTGATATCGGGATGGAATGTGCTGAGGTCGACGAGCACGGCGTATCTGAGTCCGTTGTCGCGCAATTCGGCGATACGTTCCTCGACTTCGGCAGGCGTCCCGGTGACGCAGTAATCCCGGACCAACGACCCGGGCACCTTCTCCGCATAGGAGAGGACGGTGTCCTCGTCCAGCAGCTGCGGTAAGAGGTCTTGGATGCCGGTGAAATGCGAACCCAACGGATGTTCGATCCCGTGCCGCGCCCACATATCGGCCGAAATACAGAGCCCGAATGCCCGCGCACCCACCGATTCGACCGTCTCGTCGATATGCGCCCTGGTCAGTCCGGTGATCACGAAGAGCATCGCGGCCGGCGTCACCGACATCGGATCCCGGCCCGCGTCGGACGCCGCGGTCCGCATCCGTTCCAGGCTGCCGCGGTATTCGGGCACGGGTTGCGGATAAGCGGGAAACCAGGCGTCCGCATACCGGCCCGCGAGCCGCAGCATGCGCGGGCCGTGCGCGCCGATCCAGATTTCCGGCCGGGTGCCGCGATAGGGCGGGATCTCGAAGATCGCGTCGTGCAGCGGAAAGTATTCGGAGTCCCGGGTGACCGGGCGGCCATCGGACTCCCACAGCAGCCGAATCGTCGCGAGGGCTTCCTCGAATCTGGCCACCGGCGCGTTCCACGGAACCCCGTACGGCTCATTGTTTTCGCGTTCGCCAGGTCCGATACCGAGGATCGCCCGTCCCCGGCTCAGCAGGTGCAGGGTGGCGGCCGCCTGTGCCGTGACCGCTGGATTCCGCCGGCCGGCGTCGGTGACACCGACGCCGAGCCGCAATCGCTTGAGACTGTTCTGCGCGGCGATATACCCGAGCGCGGTCCACGGGTCGTAGTGTGCGTTCGCCCGGGGGATCAGCCGTGCCGCCCCGATGTGCCGCGGGTGCCAGATCGAACCGGGGAGTAGACCGGTCAGGTGGTCCGGCAGGAAGAGCGAGTCCGCCTTACCCGCGGCCGCGAGCAATCGATTGGCGCGCAACGTCAGGTCGGGTGCGATTCGGGGCTGCAAGCTCAGGTCGAGGATGCCGGTACGGAATCTGTCCGCCTTCCGCATGGGATCTCCTGGGTCGTCGGAATACGGGTTCTACGAACATAGAGCGACCCCCAGGCGGCCGATCCAACAAAAGTTAGGTACGGACCGGCAACAGAAGTTGGTATCCATGTCGCGTTGGAAATTGGGGAACAGAAGAAGAGCAGCGATCGAGACCACAGATTCGACAGTGTTGTCCCCATCAGCGGTGGGGTAGGCGACCCGCGGCCGGTAGTACGTTTCGGAGATCGTTTTCCCGGAATGGAAAGTAAGTGATATCGATGGCAGACGACAATCTCGGATACCTCGATCGGAGCTCGACCAACAACGGAAACGTCGGTAGCAGAAACGTTGCTATCGGAGTCCTCGGTGCCGGCGGCTTCGTACCGCAACGAGTACGCACCAACGCGGAAGTCGCCGAACTCGCGGGAGTGACGCCGCAGTGGATTGTCGAACGCACCGGCATACAGGAACGGCACGTGTCCGGCGGCGATCAGTCCGCGTCCGATCTGGCCGCCGCAGCGGTACGCAACGCACTGGCCGCGGCCGGTCTCGGCGCCGGCGATCTGGACCTGATCATCGTCACGACCTCCACGCCGGACGAACTGGGCCCGTCCACGGCTTGCCGGGTACAGGCCCTGCTGCAAGCGCACCAGGCCGTGGCTTTCGACGTGTCCGCGGCCTGCACCGGTTGGCTGTTCGGCACCCGAGTCGCCGTCGACTATCTGCGCGGCGACACCGGCGCTCGGTGCGCGGTCGTGGTCGGCGTCGAGGCCTATTCGCACTTCCTCGACCCCGCGGACCGCGCCACCGCGGTGCTGTTCGGCGACGGTGCGGGCGCGACGATTCTCGGACCGGTCGCCGCCGGAACGGGTTTCGGTCAGATCGAGCTCGGCTCGGACGGCGACCACGCGGGCGACGTGCTGATCCCGGCCGGCGGCAGCAGGCACCCGGCGAGCACGGACACCGTGACCCGCGGACAGCATCGCATCCATATGGACGGCAAGGCGGTACGCGACTTCATCCTCGACATCTTCCCCAAAGCCGCCGCGAGCGCGTTGCGGCGATCAGGTCTGACCGCCGATCAGATCGACGTGATCGTCACCCATCAACCCAACCCGGTGCTGTTGCGAAAGGCCTGCGCGGACGCCGGATTCGACGTCGAGCGCCTGATCATCGTCGGCGACCTGGTGGGCAACATCGGTGCGGGCTCGGTGCCGTACGCACTGGCCAAGGCGCATTCCGACGGGCGGCTGCACGCCGGTGACCGAATACTGATCGTCGGCTTCGGCGCCGGCGTCACCTGGGGCAGCACCGTTCTCACCTGGGGCATCGACGATGCGGAGGCCGGTCGATGAATCAGCAGGCGGCGAACACGGTTTTCCTCGTCCCGGGGCAGGGCGGCGATCCGCGCTGCGCTTTGCACGATCTCTATCGCGCGGACCACGGGTGCCGCGCGACCATCGACGACATCCTCGACGACATCGAACGAGCGTCCGGCGGTGCGGGACAAGGGCTGCGCGAGGTACTGCTCAGCGATACCAGAAGTCCGGCGATGGCACCGGGAATCCCGCAGCTCGCGAGCTACGCCATCTCGGTGGTCCTCGACCGAGTGCTGACCGCGGCGGGTTTTCACCCCGAGGTGATCGTCGGGCAGAGCTTCGGCGAGATCGCCGCCTTGGTGTGCGCGGGCGTCTTCGACGTGCCGGACGGCACCCGCGCGGTCTGCGCGCTCAATGCCGCGTTCCGCGGGTTCGAGGGCCGCGGCGCCATGGTTCTGGTGCTCGCGTCCGAGCCGGACACGCGCAGGCTGCTGGCCGACGTCGACCGGACGGATCTGGTGCTCGCGTGCGTCAACAGCCCGAAGCAGACCATCGTCAGCGGGCCGACGGACGCGATCGCGGCGCTGTTCGATCAGCCGGGCGACTGCCCGCGGTTGGTGCGGCTGGCGGTGCCCTACGCCTCGCACCATCCGGAGCTGGTCGTCGTCGCGGACCGATTCCGCGCGGGTCTGCGCGGGACTCGGCAGCGCCCACTGCGGGTTCCGGTGCACTCTCCGGTCGGGCGGCGGACCTATTCCGACACCGACGACCTGCACGAGGCCCTGGTCGATTGCGTCACCAAACCCGTCGATCTGGCGAAAGCGTTGGAGCACACCGGATCCCGGCACGACACGCTGTTCATCGAACTCGGGGTGGGCGACGGTCTGTGCCGGTGCGCGCACGCCACCCTGCCTTCGGCCCGCACGCTGGCACCGCTGACCGGTGATCTGTCGTGGTTGACCGGCGCACCGTCGAAATCCCCTGTCGCCCTTCGACAGCGGTGAAGAAAGGAACGACGATGTCCATCGACCACGAGCTCGCCGCGCCTGCCCCGAATCGTTCGCCGCGAGCCGAGGTGCGGCGCTTCGTCGCCGGCCCCGAGTCGGATTCGGCGCGGCGCCGGACCCGGGACCTGCTGCACGAGGCGATCCCCGACGCGTTCTGCACCTGGCCCGACGGACTCTCCCGGCAGGACCGGTTGAGCCTGGTGTATGCCAGAGCACAGCACGCCGGCCGGGTCGCGCCGCCGGCCTCGGAGCTACTCGACTCGCCGCACACCCTGTCGGCCTTGCTCGCCCGGGCCGCGCTCGCGGATCCCGACCTGTTCCACATTCTGCTGGTGCACTACACACTGGTGCTCGCCCCGATCCTGCGGTCGGTGCCCAGTTCAAGTGCGGGACTTGCGGATACGCTGTCCGCGCTGGAGTCGATGGACGCCTTCGGCTCGGCGTTGATGACCGAGGGCGCCCGCAGCAACAGCCATCTGCACCCGCGCACGCGGGCCTCGTTCGATCCCGATACCGGCGGCTTCATCCTGCATACCCCCGATGCCGACGCACGGAAGTTCCCCAACAGCACCGGCCATCCCGGCGTCCCGAAGACCGGCGCGGTCTACGCACAGTTGATTGTCGGCGGCAGGGAACGAGGAGTGTTCGTGTTCGTCGTGCCGGTGCGGGGTCCGGACGGCGCGGTGCTGCCCGGCGTGCAGATCACCCCTGCACCCGATACCTTTGCGCTGCCTTGCGATTTCGCCTATGTGCGGTTCGACCGGATGCGAATTCCGTGGCACGCCTGGTTGAGTGACGGCGCCACCATCGATGCCGACGGCCGGTTCCACGACGACGTGACCGGAGCCACCGATCGCCTCGCCCGCACGATGAGCATCGGAGCGCCACATGTGTGGCGCGGCGTCATCGCGGCGTGCGCCGGCGTCACCCAGGACTCGGCCCGAATTCTCGAGTCGCACACCGCAACTCGCCTGACCATGGGCCGGCTGGCACCCGAGCAAGGGCTGATCCGCTATCGCAATCAACAAGAAGCGGTGCTCGGCGCGCTGGCGGCCGCGTACACGCTGACCATCGTCGATCGGCACGTTGTCCGGGATAGCGCCGCGAAGCCACCGGCGCCGACCGGCGCGGCGACGTGGGCGCCCTGGTCCGCGGTCGACAGCGAACTCCCCTTGCTGAAGGCCTTCGCGACCCGGCTCGCATTGGACGTGACCGCGAGCTGCCGCACGCACTGCGGCGCGACCGGTTTCGTTGCGCACAACCGTCTCAACGCCTTTCACGGCTTCGTGAACTCGTACTTCTGCGCGGGCGGCGACAACGACCTGATCCTGATGGATACCGCACAGGCGATGACCGATCCGCACCGGTACCGCCCGCCGAGCCCGGAACCCGAGCCGGCCGACGCCACGGATCTGACCTCGCCGCACGCCTGGGTTTCGCTGGCGCACATCGCCGAACGCTACTACCACCATTGCCTGACCAACCGGCTGGACGCAGCGCGCCAGGCCGGGCACGACCAGTTCACCGCGTGGAACGACAATCTCGCTCTGGCACAGACGGCCGCCGCGGCACAGGCCGATCGTATTGTCCTGGAGCTCTTGCAGACCGCGTACCGCGGCGCGCCCGAGCCGGTTCGTGGGCTGTTTCAGCTCTACGCGCTGTCCTGGATCGAGCGCAACGCCGGATTCCTGGCCGAGCAACGACTCACCCCGGCGCCGTTGCTCGACCATATCTGGGCACACCGGCGTGCGCTCTGTGACGAATTGGTCCCGCACATAACCGATCTCGCGGCCGCCTTCGACCTGCCCGAACTGTAAACACCCCCAAAGGAAGTCACCGATGAGCGCTCGAACCGCCTTCATGTTCCCCGGGCAAGGATCATATGTGCCGGGCATCCTGGCCACTCTGATCAGCGAATTCCCCTCGGCGCGAAAAACATTGGATCAGATAGACGAGATGTGCGACGAGCACGGACACGCCCCCGTGTCCCGGCTGCTGACCGACCCAGCGGCCGCCTCATTGGACGACCTGATCGCCGACCGGTCGCCGGACCTGGACGTCGCCTTGTTCGCCGGCAATATCGTCACCTATCGGATCCTGGTCGAGACCGGCCTGCACGCGGATGTCGTTGTCGGACACAGTCTCGGCGAGGTGTCCGCGTTCACCGCCGCCGGTGCCCTCACCGTGCGCGACGCGACCCGGCTGGTCTTCGATCGGACAACGGCCCTGCGCGGCTGCTCGATCCCCGACGGCGGCATGGTGGCCCTCGCGGTCGGCAGTCGCCGCGCGACCCACCTGACCGGCCTCATCGACGATCCGAGCACCGTCTTGGCGGTGGACAACGGCCCGGATCAATCCGTGATCTCCGGACCGAGCGCCGCACTCACCGAAGCCGAGCACATCGCCGCGGCCGCGGGCATCCAGGCGACCCGGCTTCGAGCCATCCACCCCTTTCACAACCGGCTGCTGCGCGACGCCGCCGAGACCCTCGCCCGATCTTTCGCCGGCATACCGGTCGCCGAGCCGAAAATCCCGGTCTACTCACCGGTTTTGGGGCGCTATGTGCAGTCCGCCGAGGACGTCCGCGCCTGGGTGGAACGGCACATGACCCAGCCGGTGCTGTTCTATGACGGCTTGTTGCGGTTGTACCGCGACGGTGTGCGCCGCTTCGTCGAGTCGGGCGGCCGGGACACCCTCACCACGCTGGTTCCGGCCTGCTTGCCCGCCGCGGCCGCCACGATCGCGCCACTGCGGCGGCGGTGTTCGGCGGCGGAGTTCCGCCGGGCCGCCGACGGCACGGTCCAGGTCGAGGCGGTTCCGGCCACCGCGCCTGCCGCCGAATCCGCGAACGGCCACCGGCCGACCTCGACCACCGACGAACCTGCCGACCTGCCCGCGGCGGACGAACTCTTCGAACAGATCCGCCAGATCTACGCCGACGCCCTGGGCTATCCGGTCGACCTGCTGGATGCCGACATCGACCTCGAGGCGGATCTGGGGATCGACTCGATCAAGCAGATCGAAGCGTTCCGGCTGGCCAGGCAGCGATTCGGGTTGCCAGAACCGCCCGCCGAGGTACGCGTCACGTCCTACTCGACGCTGACCGAGCTGGCCGAGCTGCTGCGTCGGCTCGCCGGATCCGAGCAAGCATCGATCGCAACGGGAGTCTGACGCGATGAGCGGCGAATTCACCGGAAAGAACGCCCTGGTCACCGGCGGCGGAAAGGGCATCGGCCGCGCGATCTGCCTGCGGCTGGCCGAGCAGGGCGCGCATGTCCTGGTCAACTACTTCCATTCCGCGAACGACGCGCGGTCGACGCTCGACGAGATACTCCGGCTGGGCGGCTCCGCGGAACTCGTGCAAGGCTCCGTGGCCGATGAGGAGTCCGTGCATACGATGTTCCGGACGATCGCCGATCGCCATGGCGGACTCGACATTCTGATCAACAATGCCGCCCGCGGGACGCTCGCGCCGATGTCGACCCTGCGCAACAGCGACTGGTCCAAAGCGCTCGCGGTCAACCTCGACGGCAGTCGGCGATGCGCGCAGGCGGCCGCGGCACTGATGGCCGGACGGGACGGTTCGATCGTGAATCTGTCCTCCATCGGCGCCGGCCTGGTGATCGGCAATTACGCGACGGTCGGGGTGAGCAAGGCCGCGCTCGAGGCGCTGACCCGTTATCTCGCAGTGGAATTCGCCGCCGCAGGCATCCGGGTGAACACCGCCTCCGCCGGCTTGGTCGACAACGACACCAGTCATCTGTTCCCGGACAGCGACGTTTTCCGGCAGACGGTGCTCGCGGCGACGCCGCTGGGCCGGCTGGCGACCGAGGCCGACCTCACCGAGATCGTGCTGTTCCTGGCGTCGGATCGCGCGTCGTTCATCACCGGGCAGGTCATCCTCGCCGACGGCGGGCTCGCCCTCGGATCGGCGAGTTTGACGCCACCCGCCGAACCCGCGCGGGCCGCCGCCGTGGTCGGTGTGCCGGCCACCGATCCGCCTACGCCGCCACCGGAATCCACCGAATGCGACGACCAGCTGGTCGCGGTGGTCGGCACCGGCATGGCCATCGCGGGCGCCAACAGTCCGCAGGAGTTCTGGAGCCTGTTGTCGCGGCCGAGGCCGGTATTCACCGAGCCGGGCGAGCGATTCTCGCTCGAGAACTTCTACGCGGCCGACCGCGCCGCCGTCGATCGCACGTACTGCCGAGTCGGCGGCCACCTGCACGACTTCCATCCACACCCGGCACTCGCCGCGGAGGAGTCCGCCGACGGCCCCCTCCGGGACGAGGCGACGCGCTGGCTCCGGCACAGCCTGCTCCAGGCCAGGGACGGCGTGCATTCGGCATCGACGGACCGCTGCGCGGTTTATGTCGGAGCCTGGCCGGGAGGTAGCCAAACCCTGCCCGAGCATCTGGTCACCCAGACGTTCACCAGCGCGGTCGACCAGGCCGCGGGCCCGGCCGCCGCGACCCGGTTACGCGAACTGCTGCGCCGGCGCTATCCCCGAGCCCGCGCCGACCAGCCGGTCCTGCCCATGATGGTGGTGGAGGCAGCCATCGCCGGAATCCTCGACCAGGTCACCGAGGCGACGGTCATCGATACCGCGTGCGCGTCCTCGCTCTACGCGGTCGACTTCGGCGTGAAGGCGCTGCTGGCCGGTGACTGCGATATCGCCTACTGCGGTGGCGTCGAGGTCCTGAATCCGACGGTGGCGGTGATGTTCGCCAAACTCGGTGGCCTGTCCCGCGGGGGTGCGGTCCGGTCCTTCGACGCGTCGGCCGACGGAACTCTCTTCAGTGACGGCGCCGCGGTCGTCACGCTCAAGCTGCTGTCCCGCGCCCGCGCCGATGGCGACCAGATCCTCGGCGTGCTGACCGGATTCGGCGCTGCCGCCGACGGGCGCGGCAAGGCGATCGCCGCCCCGAATCCCGCGGGCCAGCGGCTGGCCATCGAGCGGGCCCGCGGCATCAACGAAACCTCGCCCGCGGCGGTGGACTGGATCGTCGCGCACGCCACCGGCACCACCGCCGGAGACCGGACGGAACTGCAGACCTTGGCTGCGGTAGCGCCCCCCGACGGTTATCCGTGCAGTTCCAACAAGGCGGTGGTCGGCCATACCGGTTGGGCCGCGGGCGCGGTGTCGCTGATTCATGCCGCCGAGGCGCTCCGGGCCGGACGGATACCGGGACAGTACGGTTTCACCGCGGCGCCCGCCGACGTGCCGACCGATCGCACGCGCGTATCCGACTGCGACACAGACTTTCCCGCCGACCCGCAGCGACCACGGCTGGTGGGGATATCGGCGTTCGGATTCGGCGGCACCAACGGCCACCTGCTGGTGACCGATCGCCCGAACGGCCACCGGATCCGGTCCGGGCATCCCATCGACAGCGGAGATCTCGCCGTGGTCGCGTGGAGCGCCCACCTGCCCGGCGACCCGGACCGCGAGCGGATAATCGGTTGGCTGCGCGGCCACGACGAGGCACCGGATCGGCGATTCGCCGTCCCCTACCCGGCTCCCGCACCGGCCGAAATACGGCTGACGCCCAAAACTATCGCCACGATCGATCCGTGCCATCTGATGGCCGTTCAGGTCGCGGACACGTTCCTGCGCGAGCACGGCGAACTGTGGGCCGAGGTGCGCGAATCGACCGGTGTCATCACCGCGCACACCGGCGTCCCGGTCGCACTCGCGGACGCGATCACCCGCACCTATGGCGACGACGTGCTCGCCGCAATCGCCGAATCCGATGCCGCGCAGTCGCTTACGCCGCTCGTCGAGTCGATTCTGGCGGCCGTGCGCGCGCGGGTGCCGGAATGCAATGAGGACACCTACGCGGGCGTCATGACCAACGTCATCGCGTCCCGGATCACCAGCAGGCACAACCTGCGCGGGATGAGCGTCGCCATCGACGCCGGCGACGAGTCCGCGGCGGCCGCGCTCAGCACCGCTCGACGATACTTGCAGACCGGCGATCTGAAACTTGCCCTGCTGCTGGCACTCAACGGCAACTCCAGCGGTGAGCTCGCCGAAATCCTCGGCCGCCCAGCGGATTCACTGGCCGAGGGCGCCTTCCTGATCGCGATCGCCACGGCAGCGGAAGCCGACCGGCGTGGCTGGCCGATCTTGGCGCGGCTGAGTTTCGCTCGCGGCGAGCGCGATACCGCCGCAGACTCGTCCACCGACGCCGGCGCGGTGAACGGCGCCCGAGACTATCTCGGCGCCGCGGGAGCGATAGAACTGCTGCGCGCCGTCGAAGGAGCCGCGGCGACCGCGGAGTTGTCGCTGCCGAACGGTGACCGTGTCCAGGTGCAGACACCGAGCAAGGCGGCACCGGAGCGCCTCACCGAGCGCTACGTTTCCGCACTGGTCGCCGCACCGCACGCGGCACAGACGTTGTCGCACAGCGCGATACCGGAGGGCAGCGTCGTCCTCGCCGGCTCCGCGGACCTGGCCCGGCAGCTCCGCGCCGAACTGGCGGCGGCGACCGTCCTGTGCGCGGGCGTCGATGAACCGAGCGACCGTCGCGTGCAGGCACTGATCGATCAGGCGACGCCCGCGTTGACGGTGATCGGCGACGCCGCGGACCTGGACGCCCAGCTGCGCCTGCACGACCTTACTTTCGTTGCGGCCCAACGCTTGTGGCCACGCTGGACGACAGACAGCTCGCTCATGGTGCTGTTGCCCGGTCAGCCGGCAACGGGTCGTCCGGCTCCGTCCGCCGCGCTGTTCACCGGCTTCGTCAAGAGTCTGGCGTGGGAACGGACCGGCGCGCGGATCTCCGCGGTACTCACCGACGCTCCACCGAGCGCGGCCCTGCCGTTCCTCGCACGCGAAAGATCGGCAACCACAACCGATTCGGTGGTGTGGTATCGGAACGGGATCAGATATCGCGACGTTCTCACGCCTACCGCGCTGCCCGCGACAGACACCGGCCTACCGCTGAGCGACGACTCCGTCATCCTGGTGACCGGCGGAACCGGCGGACTACCGATCGCGATGCTGCGAGCGCTGAGTGAACACGTCAAACCCTCGGTGTGGCTTCTCGCACGCACGGACCCGACCGATCTGGCCGAGCAGGCCGACGGCGTTCCTCCGGCGGACCTCCGAGCAGCGCTGATCCGTCGGCTTCGGGAAGACGACCCGGCCAGGCCCATCCGATCGATCGTCGAGCAGGCCGATGCCCACATGAAAGCGCTCGCCCGCCAACGGGATTACCGAGATCTCGCCGACCTGCTCGGTGCGGACCGGTTGCATTGCCTGTCCTGTGACGTACTCGATCCCGATTCGGTGCGGGCCGCCGTGGCCACCGTCTTGTCGACCGCGGGCCGGCTCGACTTGGTGATCCACGCGGCCGGGCTGTCCGAGCCGGCGCTGCTGGAGAACAAGTCGTTTCAGACCTTCCGCGCGGTGCGCGATACCAAGGTTCTCGGATATCGGCATCTCAAGGCGGCACTGGCCGAGCACGCGCCGATCCGCTGGTGCAACATCGGATCGGTGGCCGGCGCGATCGGCTTGCCCGGCGACGTCGACTACGCCGCCGCCAACGACTTCTTGGCGGCCTGCGGCCAGGGCTCCGACGAACACGAATTCACGGTCGCCTTCCCGCTGTGGGGGCAAACCGGGCTGCGCTCAGACCAATTGAATCGCGCATACCTGCAACGGCAGGGACAGCTCAGCTCCATCACCACCGCGGAAGGTACGGGCCTGTTCCTCGCCGAACTCCGGGCGGGCACCGGCTGCGCGGTATTCCTCGGCGACAACGAACTCCGAATGTTGCGGAGCGAAAGACCGCACACCGTGGTCGAGGACGCGCCGGATGAGATACCGCGGTTCGATACCTTTCTCGGCGAACCCGCACGAGTCGACCAGACCCAAGGCTGCTGGCGCTACGTGTTCGATCCTGTTCGAGACGACTACCTATCCGACCATCTGGTCGACGGAAAACCGACTGTGCCGGGGACTTTGATGCTCGAAATCGCAGCACGGGCGGCCATGGCACTGCTTCCGGGCGCGATCGTCCACGGGTATCGCAATACCCGGTTCGAGGCGTTCATCAAGCCGTTCGCCGGCCGTTCGCCGATCGACCTGCAAATCACGGCCGCGCTGGTCGTCACCGACGAACAAACCACGCCGACAGTCACCGTCGAGTTGACCTCCCGCCGGGTCCCGTCGAATGGCGCGGCGCAGCCACCCCGGCGCCGCTTCTTCCGCACAGAAGTCATTCTTTCGACAGCCGATTCGGTCGCCGAAAGACCACGGACCGACGTTCCCGACATCGACCGACCCGTGCAGGACCCGTATCTTCTGGCTGATTCTCCGGTACACATCGGCGGGCTATTCGCCAACCTCACGGACTGCCGGGCAGCAGGCCGGCGGTCGGTCGGCACGTGGTCGCTGCCGTCGGATGCCGCGAGCCTCCTTGGCGGCATGCGAATCCCGTGGTTACTGCTCGACGCGATGCTGCGCACTGTCGCATTGGCGGCCGGAACCGATACCGATCAGCCGGTTTTCGTACCGCGCGAAATCGGCTGGATCGACCTGGCCGCCGAGCAGACGAACGATATCGGCATGGCCGAGCGATACGGCGCGGACATCCGTCTGCTCGGCGATCTGACCGGTGACGCGACCTTACGGGCGATCGCACCGGATGGCACGTTTCTGCTGGAGATGACCGGTCTGACCATGGAGCAACTCGGGTCCGTCCGGCCGACCCGCGAGCGCCCGACTGAAGACCGCCGCCATTACATCACGGCCGGATAACGACCGAGCGGATGACCACTCCCCGATAGACACCGCAGGCACCCGCCTCCCCCATTATCAGCGATCACGACCAGCGCTTTTGTGTGCGCCGCAGGACGCCGGCAACCCATCGGCACATCCTGTCGCGCCCTGGCGGATGCATGTGCATCTGCACGCGCATAGCCGGACCGAAAAATATTTCCCCGCAACATTTTTCGGTTAAACTACATTCTCCAGCAGGCAAGACCCGCGAAAGCGAGGAGCGTCACCCGATCACGAGCCACCGGGGAAGAGGGTTCAGATGGTCGTGAATCACAGAGCGCTGAGCGCGGGAGAGCGGATCGAGTTACGGCGGCACCGGCTGGGTCTGTCCCGTCGGGTGGTCGCCGAATTGACCGGACGCAGCGAGGAGTGGCTGCGCCAGATAGAGCGCGGCAGCCGTCGCCTCGACAGCATCGAGATGATGTACCGGCTCGCCGAGGTCCTGCGCTTCGACGATCCCGTCGAGTTGATCGGCCTGCCCTCGTCGAGCCGCTCGGGTTCGCGGGACATGGGCGAAATGGGCTTGCAGCTCACCGCGCTCAATCGGGCCATCATGGATCACCCGTCGACGCAGGTGTTCGCCACATCGGTGGCGAACCCGCTGCCCACCTTGGAGTCGGTGCGCGCCGGCCTCGACCAGTGCTGGACCAGCTGGCTCGGTTCGGGTCACCGGTACACCGAACTGGCCGCCCGGCTACCCGAGGTACTGACCTCGGCGCGGTCGATCCGCGCCGCCGCCCAGGCCACCGCGGACGGGCAGCTCGAACAAGCGGGCAAAGTCCTGGTCGAGGCCTACCATCTCGCCCGCTTCGTCTTGACCCGGGTCGGCGACTACCACCTGGCCTGGCTCGTCGCCGACCGGCCCATCGGCATCCTCACCCAACCCGCGCAACCCGTCCTCATCGCGGTGAGTTCCTGGCACGTGGCCAGCGCCCTGCTATCGATGGGTTACCACGCGGAAAGCCGGGACTACGCGCTCGCCGCCGCGCAACGCCTGACCACGGCCACCCGATCAGCGGAAACCGAAGGCCCGGTGTACGGCGCGCTCAAACTGCTGGCGGCCGAAGCCGCCGCGGGCGCGGGCGATCTCGAACAGTCCAAGGAGCTCATCGCCGAGGCCGCCCGGATCGCCGAGCGGTTCGATCGAGCGGCCGGTCCGCGCACCGTGTGGTTCGGCGTCCCCGAAGTCGCCATCACCGGAATGGATATCGCGCTGCGACTCGGCCAGGTCGACGAGGCGATCAGGCTCGCGGCGGAGGTCCACCTACCGGATGACGCCGCGGTCGATCTGAGTGCCCGCTACTACCTGACCACTGCCTATGCCTATGGTCGCAAAGGCGAAGACTTCGCCGCGACGCTGGCTCTGCAACAAGCCGAGCTGGCGAGCCCGGAAGACCTCCGCTACGACTGGATGGCTCATCGCACCCTGCAAAAACTTTCCCGCCACGACCATCACCTCACCAGACGTGACCTCGCCAAGCTGCTCGCCGCCGCCGGCTTGGCATGACGTAACTGCCCGAGCCCGAGAAATTTTCACAGATTACTCGACCGACAGATGGGTAAAACCTCAGAGTACGACTCCGTCGCAAATTCCTTATAACCATCCGGATGGTTTCTTCGGCCGGCCGAACGGGGAGGATTCGTGAGTAGCACGCCAGGTCCCAGAACCGGCCCGCTGACCATAGGCGAGCGACTCGAATTACTACGGCGACAGCGCGACCTGTCCAGGCGGGCCCTCGCCGAGCAGGTGGGTCGAAGCGAGGAGTGGCTGCGCCTGGTCGAATCCGGAAACAAACCGCTCGACAGCATCGCGGTGATCTTCCGGCTCGCCGAGGCGCTGCACATAAAAGACCTACGGGAATTGATAGCGCTGCCGCCACAGCTGGCACCCGCGAGCGTTCAGGCGGGAGACGACCTGGCCGAATCGCTGAAACACAGCATCATCGACCATCCACCCATTCGAGGCACCGGCCTGGACACCGAATCCATCGACGATCTGACCGGCCGATTACATCGGTGCCAGAATATCTGGGAACACTCACCGGCCAGATACTCGGAATTGGCTGAATTCCTTCCGCCCGTCGTCACCGCCGCGCGCATACGGTATTCGCTGACGCACGATGACAAATCTGGAAATGTATTATTGCACGGCTATCATCTGTCCCGTCGATTCCTTACCAGAGTCGGCGCGCACCACCTCGCCTACACCGCCGCCGACCGGGCGACGATGGTCGCCGAACAGACGCAGGATCCGGGGCAGCTGGCGGCCTGCGCGTGGCATACCGGCAACGGCATGCTCGGACTGGCGCAAGCGCAGGAATGCCACGACTACGCCATAGCCGCCGCGCAGCGCCTGGCCGAGGCCGCCGACTCCACCGACCGGACCGTGCTGATCGGCGCGTTGCGGTTACTCGCGGCGAAGGGCGCCGCCGCGGCCGGGAACGTGGCCGAATCGAACAGGCTGACGGTCGCCGCGACGCAGGTGGCGAACCAGTTCGATTGCGACCATACAGTTTACGGCATTCCATTCGGCCCCACCGAAGCGCTGATCGCCCGCCTCGAGATCATGCTCTGGGGCGGCAACTGCGAACAGGCCGCCGAACTCGCTGCGCGCCAGCAGGTCCCGGATGCTCACCCGGTCGGCGGACGAATGCGATTCCACCTGGCCGGCGCATATGCGTGCGCGCGCCGGAACGACTACGCCGGCGCGTCCTCCGCTCTCGGCAAAGCCGCCGATGTCTGCCCCGAGGACTTTCGCTACGGCTCGGACACCCAGTCGACCCTGCAATATCTCATCAAGCAGGGCAATCGACTCGTCCGCCCGGAGGTTCATGAGCTCGCCCGCGTCGCCGGACTCCGCTGAGTCGCCCATCGGGCCACGTCGGCCCACTGCGATTGCCGGTTGATAACTGAATGGTGAAAACTCCCCCGATTTGCCCACTTCCATCTGGAATCATTCGGTAATCTCGCGACATGACCGCGATAAGCGACTTGATCGTCAGCGAACTGATCGAGCCCGGCAGTCTGGCGGACCCGATCGCGCTTTACCGGGACGTCTTCGCTTTACGGCCCGAGGACCCCGCACCCAGCCCCAGACTACTGACCGCGTTGGCGCATAATGGGAGTATCGCGCTCGGCGCGCGCATGAATGGCGAACTGGTCGGCTTCAGCTACGGATTCCCCGGCCTGGACCTGGACGGCGGCGGACGCATTTCTTCGATATACCACTACATGGAGCTATTGGTAGTACGCGCCGACCAGCAAAGCACCGGCATCGGCCGAGCATTGATGCATTTCTTGCGCGGCATCGCACTCACCCGCGGATTGCGCACTGCCCAGTGGGCCTACGACCCGCTGCGCGCCGCGAACGCGTACTTCTACCTCGACGTGCTCGGCGCCCGCGGATGCGGCTTCGCGCCCAATCTCTACGGCATCGAGGACTCCGGGCGCGACCGCGGCCACCCCACCGACAGGGTGATCACCCGCTGGGACCTCACCAAACCGGCCCCGCACTGGCCGCAGCCACCGTCCGGGCTCACCCCCGGCAGCCCCGAACCCGATCCGCACGGCGACTCCGAGGCCATGCTCTTGGCCATTCCGACCGCGTACGAGGATCCGTGCGGTGCCGACTGCGCGGCGCTGCGACGTCAGGTATGCGCCGTCCTCAGCGATCTGATCACCAGCGGTCTCCAGGCGGTGTCCTGCCGGAAGGCCGGCGACGGAACCTCCGTGTACCGGCTCGTGACCGGCGCGCCGCCGGACTCCTTCATCCGCTGATCCGCGCGACGAGGGCATCCAGTGCCAGGTCCATCGTGTAGTCGAACTCTGCCTGGCTGTCGAAGCGCGCCAGGTATGGGGCGGCTTCGATGACGGCCGGCAGGCCCGACTGTTCCAATGTTGTTCGGCGGGCGGCGATTCCGGGGACGTCGGTGGTTCCGTAGGTGGGGGTTGCGTCGACCTCTCGGAGGAGGGTGCCGACGAGGGTTGCCAGCACGGTGCGCAGTAGGTGGACTGCTTGTTCCGGGTCGCAACCTGCGGAGCGGAGTACCTCCAGCACGGCTTGCGTCGGCAACAGCCCCTCGACCGATCCCAATTGGCGGGTGAGCACGAGGGCGGCGGCGGACGGGTGCCGTAGGGCGCGCTGACGGAAGGCGTCTGCGATGGCTCGTAGATCGATGCGGAGATCGCCACTGCGCGTGGGCAATTCGATCGAGCCAAGGAGGTGCTCGGCGACGGCGTCAAGTAGGCCGTCTTTGCCGTCGACGTGGTTGTACAGGCTTTTCGGATCGACGCCGAGCACCCGGGCGACCGCCCGCATGCCCACCGCGCCGACACCCTCGCCGTCGATGACCGTGAGTGTGGCTTCGACGATCCCCGCTCGGGTCAGCTGACCGGCGCCTTTCGGCGGTCGGCCGCGGCGGGCGGCGGGAACGTTGCTGGTCATGGGGTCATCCTGCCGCAAACCGTTGATTAAATCCACATTGTGGGTATATCGTGGGCGGCACATAAAACCCACGCTGTGGATATTGAGTCCGCCATGCGTTTCAGGAGACACCGATGTCCACACGATTCACCTTGCCGCCCGAAGACGTCCTGCGCGCACGGGAGAAGCTGGTCCTCGACCACTTCCACGACGAGGTCCGCCAGGACTGGGACGCGACGCTGTCCACGTTCCCGCACCCGCATTACGAGCTGATCGCCCCGATGGTTGTGCACGACGGCAACGACGAGGTCCGCGGCTACTATCACGACACCCGCCGCGCCTTCCCCGACCAGGACCACGAGATCATCGCGCTGCGGCACAGTCACGACGCGGTGATCGTCGAGTTCTGGCTCCTCGGAACGCATTTGGGCCCGCTGGGGAAGATCCCGCCGACCGGCTCGGCGCACCGGACCAGGATGACGGCCTACTTCGTGTTCGACGAGCAGGAGAACCTGGCGGTCGAACGCATCTACTTCGACCAGCTCACCGTCCTGAAGCAACTGCTGGGCGGGCTGGACAAACGCAAACCCCGCGACCTGCTCACCCTCGCCCGCGCGGTCGCCGGAGCCGTCGCCACCACCGGCACCGAGCCCGATCCGCGCCTGCTCGCCACCACCCCGCCGAACCTCGGCGCGTGATCCCGGATGAAGATTCATCACCTCAACTGCGGCACCATGCGCCCGCTTGGCGCCCCTGACGGTTTGGTCTGCCACGTCCTGCTGCTGGAGACCGATACCGGACTTGCCCTGGTGGACAGCGGGTTAGGCCTGCGCGATGTCGCCGACCCGGGAGCCCGATTCGGGCCGAGCCGCTTCTTCGTCCGCCCGTTGTTCGACGAGAACGAAACCGCCATCCGGCAGATCGAACGCCTCGGCTTCGATCCGCGCGATGTCCGCGACATCGTGCTCACCCACTTCGACGCCGACCACAGCGGTGGGCTCGCCGACTTCCCCTGGGCAAGAGTTCATCTCACCGCCGACGAGGCGAAAGCGGCACTCCGTCCACGAGGTTTCGTCGAGAGGGGTCGCTACCTGCCGACACAGCGTGACCACGACCCGGCTTTCGTGCTGCACACACCCGGAGACGGCGAACCCTGGCGCGGGTTCACCGCCGCAAAGGAACTCACCGACATCGCACCCGGCCTGGTCATGATCGCCCTACCCGGACACACCCGCGGTCACGCCGCCTTCGCCGTCGACGCCGGCAACCGATGGATCCTGCACGCAGGCGACGCCTTCTACCACCACGGACAGATCGACGGCGTCGCCCACACACCCCGAGCACTCACCGCGATGGAACGCCTCGTCGCCCACGACAGGGCCGAGGTGCGCGCCAACCACGAACGCCTCGCCGAACTCTGGGCCGCCCCAACCTCGGACCTGCTCCTCGTCAACGCGCACGATCCGGTCCTCCTCGACCGCGCCCTGCAACTCGACGCGACCGATGACGCCGCCGGGCCGCCCAGTCGCTGAGCGCACCCGCCGCCCTCGTCCACACGGGCACAGACCCTTTCGGTCTCCAGACCCGCGGCACTTAACCCCAGGTGACGACTTCCACCTGTTCCTTGGCCCCGCGGAAGCACGCCTCGATCGATGTACCCCGGCGATAGTCGCCGACGAGAACCAGCCCGGCCGCGCTTGCCGCCGCATCGATGCGGGCGACCCGGTCGGCGTGCTGGTGGCTGTAAGCGCAGAACGCGTGCTCCCAATGCCTACCCACCTGCGCAACGGCTTTCGACTCGTCGAGCGCCGGAAAGTGCGGTGACAGTTGGGCTTCCGCGCGCATCCGTAGTTTGTCGAAGTCCTCGGTCAGGTACGGGCGGGCGGCGCGGCCGCTGAAGGTGTAGCGGACGATGTGCCGATCGTCGACGCCGTATGCGCCGGCGTTGCTGACAGCACTGTCGGGCTCGAAGATCAGCGATCGCGCGACCGGACCGAACACCGGCCGGTCGTACTCGGTGACCACCACGGTCGCCGGGTTGTAACGAATGCGGGCCAACTCGTCTGCGACGGTGGGCAACTCGATGCGGAGCAGCTCCGCGGCCGCGGGACCCGGGATCGCGATCACGACGAGGTCGGCCGCGTAGGACTGCGGCTGTCCGGCTGCGTCGATCGCGTCCACCCCGGTGACCCGACCGTCCTCGGTCAGCAATCCGATTGCCCTGGTGCCGTTTTCGACGGTGACCGTCGTGCCGAACCGGCGATACGTCGGTTCCATTCCGTCGGTGAGCTGGTCGAACCGGTCCAGCAGCATGCCGAGATTCGCGCCGAAGTCCGCGAGGTGGATCTCGTCGGGTTCGGCGCCGTTCATCCGCACCGTCATCGGCCGGATGAGCGCGTCGAGCAGGTTGCGGCGGAAGTAGCCGTCCAACGCCGGATCGCCGCGTCGTTTACTGAGCTGGACGAACTGCGGGCCGCGCACGAACCGGTTGGCGTCGTCGCCGCGCACGTAGCCGACCAACCGCAGGAACCGGTAGATGTCGAACGGACCGGCCCGCCGCGCCACCTCGAGCATGCCCGCGACCGGCGACTTGCCGTCGACGGTGACCACGCGCCCGTTCACCACGCGCGAGGAGTTGATTCCGAAGTGTTCGAACTCCCCGCCCTTCATGTCCGCGACGAAGGTCCTGAACTCCTCGTATTTACTGCCGATGTTTTTGCCGCCCAGGGTTATCCGGCGATCACCGAGGTGCACCGTGCTGGACCTGCCACCTAGCGTGGGCTGCTCATCGAGCAGGGTAACGGCCGCTCCACTGCGGTGCAGGTACCAGGCGGCGGCGATACCCGACCAGCCGCCGCCGACGATAAGTGCCGTCCGCGGCCCGATTTCGGCGCTCATCAAGAGTTCCTTTCCGATAGCGTTGTCTCCGGCGCGGATTCGGCGCCGGTGACGATGGTGTCCATCCACGACCGCAGCCGCGCGGCCAGCCGACCGCTGTGCTTGGTCCAGCGGAAATGGTCCAACCGGCCACCCGCCTCGGCCGAGGTGTAGATCCAGTCCGTGTGCGGCGCATCCGGTGCCGCCTCGGCCAAGCTCCGCACGCCGGCCTCGGTCGCCAGGTCGTCCCGCTCGATGCGCACCGTCAGCAGGGGCAGCGTGAAGCCGAAAACTCCGTTGCCCGTGGCGATCCCGTCGTCGGTCATGATGCCGCTGCGGACCTGGCGGGCCCAGGTGGTCATCACGCCCGCCGCTTGACGGCCACCGAATCCCACACGATCGCCGGGGAAGTAGCCCAGAGTCCGGGCGATGAGCCCGAACCACTGTCCGAACACCAGGTTTCGCGTACGGATCATGCCGTCATAGGTCCGATACCACACCGAACCGCTGGCGATCAGCACGACACCGGTGAGACCTTCCGGCGCCCGCGCGGCGCGCTGAAGCGCCAGATGCCCACCGAAACTGTGCCCGACGAGGAAGATCGGCAGCCCCGCGAACTCTGTTGCCGCCAGTTCGAGCACTGCGGGCACATCCACGTCGACCAGGTCGGCGTGCACCCAGTTCGCGCTGCGGCTGCTCTTGGGCACACTGTCGCCCTGACCGCGCAGATCCACGACGATCGCCGCGATATCGTGGGCGGCCAGTTGGGCGGCGAAGTCCTTGTAGTAGTTCGCGGCGACACCCATCGCGGGCAAAATCACCGCCACCGCGGCGGGTTTCGCCGGGGCAGAGACCAACATCGACAACGTGGTATCGGACGTGGTTTGCAGCGTCCGGGTCGAAATCACGCTTCAGTACCTTTCTGTTCATCGAGCCAGAACGCTTGGCGCGCCGGCTTGTTGGGACAAGACTCGGTGGCGCTCACTTGTGCACCGTCGGCGCGCTGTCGATGAAGTCGAAGATCTCGTCGTCCTCGGCGGCGTGCAGGTCGATTCCGGAACCATCGCCGCCCTGCAAACTTCGAATGATCTCCGTGAGACGCGCCGTGACGGCGGCTACGTCGGACCGATCCAGCTCCGCGCCATCACAGGCCCCGGACAACGCATCGACCTGAGCCACAATCCGTCCCACGACGTCGTCGGCGGGCACGATCTCGGCGGCGATATAGCCGGCCAACAACGTCGGCGACGGGTAGTCGAACACCACCGTCGTCGGCAGCTTCAGACCGGTAGCGTTCTTCAACCGATTCCGGAACTCGACCGCCGCCAACGAGTCGAAACCCAAGTCCTTGAACACATCATCGGCACCCACCGCCTCGACGGACGCATGGCCCAATACGGCGCAGGCATGCGAGCGCACCACATCCAGCACGATCCGACCCTGCTCAGCGGGACTCAAACCGGTCAAGGTCGCCACCAATCCGGAAGCCTGCCCTGTCCGCGTGTCCGCCGTTTTGCGAGTCCGCCGCACCATGCCGCGCAACATCGGCGGCACGGTATCCACTTTCTGCAATACCGCCGTATCGATTCGCGACGCCACTACACATCCCTGGCCGGACCCCACCGCGGCATCCAGCATCGCCATACCGTCGTCGGTCGCGATCGGCACGAACCCACCCGCCGCCAGCCGCTCCCGGTCCGCCTTGGTCAGCGACGCCGTCATCGCTGTCGCCTGCTCCCACAGTCCCCATGCGATCGACGTCGCCGCCATCCCGTGCCGACGTCGATACACCGCCAGAGCATCCAAAAACGCGTTCGCCGCAGCGTAATTCGACTGTCCGAGCGAACCGAGCACGCCCGCGATCGAGGAGAACAGCACGAACATCGACAGCGGAAGGTCTTTCACCGCTTCATGCAGATACCACGCCGCATCCACCTTCGGCGCAAGCACTTTCCCGACTCGATCGGCAGTGAGGTCGGTGAACAAGCCGTCGTCGAGCGCCCCCGCGGCGTGCACGACTCCGGTCAACGGATGGCCCGGATCGATACCGGATACCAACGCGCGCACCGCATCACCGTCGGACACGTCACAGACCACCACTTCCACGGATGCCCCGGCTTCGCGCAGTTCTGCCACCAACTCCGCTACACCCTCGGCAGCCGGACCACGCCGCGAGGCAAGCACCAGATGCTCGACACCGTGCCGAGCCACCAGATGCCGCGCCACCACCGCACCCAAACCACCGGTGCCACCGGTGATCAGCACGGTCCCGGCACGGTCCAGCGGCTGCGGAATCGTCAACACGTTCTTGCCGATATGCCGCGCCTGCGACACAAACCGAAGCACTTCGGGTGTCCGCCGAACATCCCACCGGGTCACCGGAAGTGGTTGCAGCACCCCGGCTTCGAACAGCGCGAACAGTTCACTCAGGATCCGCTGCAAATGCGGCGCAGACAGTTCGGACAAATCGAAGGCCTGATACCGCACGCCCGGATACGCGGCAGCGGTCTCCGCCGGATCACGCAGGTTGTTCGCGCCCATCTCCAGGAAACGACCGCCCCGCGGCAACAACCGCAATGACGCATCGACGAACTCACCGGCCAGCGAATCCAGCACTACATCAACGCCCTGACCACCGGTCTGGGCCAGGAACTTCTGCTCGAAATCCAGGGTCCGTGAATTCCCGATCCGGTCGTCGCTGAAGCCCAGCTCGCGCAGCACCGGCCACTTCGGTTCCGACGCCGTCACGAACAACTCGGCACCCAAATGCCGCGCCAGCTGGATCGCCGCCAAACCCACCCCACCGGTCGCCGTATGAACCAACAGCCGCTCGCCCGCTTGCAACCCCGCCAGATCAACCAGCGCGTAGTAGGCCGTCGCAAACACCACCGGTACCGCAGCGGCCTGCTCGAAACTCCAGCCGGACGGAATCCCCACCACCGATGACTCAGACGTAATCACCGACGAGCCCGCACCGGGGAACAGACCCATCACCCGGTCGCCCGGCACAAACCGCGTCACACCCGAACCGACAGCAGAAACGACTCCAGCGCCCTCACCGCCGACCGCAACACCCTCGCGCGGATACATATTCAAGGCGATGATCACGTCCCGGAAGTTCATCCCGACCGCGCGCACCGTCACCCGCACCTCGTCAGCGGCCAATTCGATATCCGGATCAGCCGATTCGAGCACCAGGTTGTCGCCGTGCAGCGCGCCGGTGCCCAACGTAGTCAGCTTCCACGGCTCGCCCGACGCCGCCAGGTCCGCATTCCCGACCGTATCCGCGCCGACGCGGGACAGCCGAGGGACCTGGAGAATTCCCCGGCGCACCACGGCCTGCTGCTCACCGGACAACGCCAGCGCGAGAACGGCCGCGCGATAGTCGGACACCTCATCGATATCGAGCAGCGCAATATGACCGGGATTCTCGTTCTGCGCGCAACGTAGTAGGCCCCAGACCGCGGCACTCGCCGGATCGATATCCGCGCCGCCGTCGATCGCCACCGCATTGCGCGTGACCACGACCACGGTCGCGGCACTGAATCGCTTGTCCGACAGCATCTTCGCGACAAGCTCGAAGGCCTCGCGCACCAGCCGGTGCGTCCGGTCTACGATTCCCGCTCGAACATCATGGCTGCCTCGGCGATCGGGCTCCGGTGGACAGGTCAACGCAAGGATCCCGGGGTCGGTGACAGACCGTTCCAGCAGCCAGCCGACGCTCGTATCGACGGTTTCCCAGGGGTCGTCGGATTCCGGAATCACACTGCTGGTCAACGAAATCCAGTTCATGCCGTACAGATCGGCGAGACCGCGACCCGAGCTGTTGATGCCATCGACCGCGAGCGGACGCAAGGCCAACGATTCGACATGCGCGACGAGTTCACCAGCCGGATCAACCAATACGACCTCCATCCGGTCACCGGCGCGCACTACGCGCACCCGCACGACCGACGCACCCACCGCTGCCAACGAAACCCCCTCCCACACGAACGGCAACCGCACCCCCACACCACCGGAGGCCAACTCCCCCACCAACGAAACATGCAGAGCCGCATCCAACAACGCCGGATGCAACCCGAACCGCCCCGCGTCGCCGGCACCGCCCTCGGGCAACACCACCTCACCGAACAGCTCGCCCCCACGCCGCCACACCGACCGCACCCCTTGGAAAACCGGTCCGTACTCATACCCGGCGACAGCCAGCGCCGCATACACATCCCCCACCTCGACGGGCACCGCGCCCGCCGGCGGCCATACCCGCAATTCGGCACCCGCATCCGACTGCGCGGCAACCGAATCCAGCACCCCGGTCGCATGACAGGTCCATTCCTCCGCCAGACCTTCAGCCCGGGAGAACACCCCAATCCGCCACTCCCCCAACGACTCGCCCTCGGTCACCCGAACCTGAATCTGAACCCCACCCTGCTCACTGAGCACCAACGGCGAGGCCAACACCAACTCCCCCACCCGCGACGCACCCACCACATCCGCCGCGAACAACGCCAACTCCACGAACACCGCCCCGGGCACCAGAATCCGCCCGTCTACCGCATGATCAGCCAGCCATGCGTGCGACGACAACGACCATCGACCGGACAGCAGAACACCTCCGCCATCAGCCACCCCCACCACCACACCCAGCAACGGATGTTCCACCGACCCCAATCCCAGCCCGGAAACCGCAACCGCCGGCGTCGTCTCCAACCAATAGCGCTGACGTTCGAACGCGTACGTCGGCAAGTCGACCCGCACTGCCCCGGAACCGGCGAAGACCCGTGACCAATCCACCGGAACACCCCGAACATGGGCCGCCGCAACGGAAGTCAGGAACCGCCCGAGCCCACCGTCACCGCGCCGCAGCGATTCGACCACCACGCTGCGCTCCGCGTCCTCGGTATCGTCGAGGAATTCCTGCACATCGGCGCCGAGCACCGGATGCGGACTGCACTCCACGAAGCCGCGACCACGCAACTCGTAGGCGGTCTGCACGGCGCTCGCGAAATGCACTGTCTCGGAGAGATTCCGGTACCAGTACTCGGCATCCATCGCCGCACCATCGAGCACTTCGCCCGTAACCGATGAAATGACGGCGATGTCACTGGAGCGCGAAGACACCTCGCCCAGCTCACGCAGGATCTCCGCACGCAACGGCTCGATCTGCACGGAATGCGCCGCATAGTCGACCGCCACCCGCCGCGCACCGATCCCCGTCGCCTCACAGTGCGCCAGCAGTTCATCCAGCGCGGCATTGCTACCGGACACCACCGTGGAGGTCGGTCCGTTGACCACGGCAATGGAAAGCTTCCCCGCCCAACGAGCTTCCACCGCCGCTTCGACCTCGGCGAACGGACGAAGCACCGACACCATCCCGCCCCGACCGGCGATGGCACACACAACGCGGCTGCGAATCACGACAATCCGGGTCGCCTCCCGCAGCGACAACACCCCGGCGACATGCGCGGCGGCAATCTCCCCCTGGGAGTGCCCGATCACGGCATCCGGCTCGACCCCCATCGAGCGCCACAGCCGGGCCAGCGCGACCATGACCGCGAACAGCACCGGCTGCACGACATCCGGGCTGTCACCAATACTGTTGCTACGCAATCGCTCCAGCAGCGACCAGTCGGTGAATTCACTCAACGCCGCCGAGCACCGGCCGATCTGCTCGGCAAAAACCGGCGACGATTCGAGCAACTCGGCCGCCATCCCAGCCCATTGCGACCCCTGCCCCGGGAACAGAAAGACCGTCTTACCGCGCACATCCGCGCGGCCCTGCACGATATTCGGGGTATCCCAGGCGGCGATCTCGGCAATCCCGGCTTCCAGTGTCTCCCTGGTATCCCCGAGTACCACGGCGCGCTGCGCGAACGATGATCGCGAGGTCACCAACGAGTACCCGATATCGACCGGATCCGGACTCGACTCCGAGCCCACCAGCTCTTGCAACCGTTGCGCCTGCCCCGCAAGGGATTCGGCCGTCTTGGCCGAGAGCACCCATGGAATGACCGGCGGCGCGAACCGTTCGGGCGCTCTGGCGGATTCGGTGACCGGCGCCTGCTCCAAGATCACGTGCGCGTTCGTCCCGCTGATACCGAACGACGACACCGCAGCCCGGCGCGGACGATCACGGTGCGGCCACTCGCGCATCCGCGTTGCCAGTTCCACCCCACCGGCCGACCAGTTCACATGCGGACTCGGTGCATCGACATGCAGGGTCGGCGGTATCGTCCCCCGGCGCATCGCCTCCACCATCTTGATCACACCGGCCACCCCCGCGGCCGCCTGGGTATGCCCGATATTCGACTTCACCGACCCCAGCCACAGCGGTTCCCCGGCGGGCCGCGCTCGTCCATAGGTCGCCAGCAGCGCGGACGCCTCGATCGGATCACCCAACGTCGTGCCGGTCCCGTGCGCCTCGACGACGTCCACCCCATCGGCCGCCACCTGTGCATTCGTCAACGCCTGCCGGATGACCCGCTGCTGCGCCGGCCCATTGGGCGCGGTCAGTCCATTGCTTGCCCCGTCCTGATTGACCGCCGAACCGCGCACCACCGCGAGCACGGTATGCCCGTTGCGCCGAGCATCGGAGAGCCGTTCCAGCAGCAGCACGCCGACGCCCTCGGACCAGCCCACCCCGTCCGCCGCGGCGGCGAACGCCTTGCAGCGCCCGTCCGGGGCCAGCCCGCGCTGCTTGGAGAACTCGACGAACGAGGTCGGCGCGGTCATCACCGCCACACCGCCGGCGAGCGCCAGCCCGCACTCCCGCATCCGCAGGGAATGCGCCGCCAGATGCACCGCCACCAGCGAGGACGAACACGCGGTGTCCACGGTGATCGCCGGCCCCTCCAGGCCGAGGGTATAGGCGAGCCGGCCCGAGACTATCGACCCCGCCGAGCCCACCACGTCCGTGCCGTACTCGTGATACATCACTCCGGCGAAGACGCCGGTGTCGCTGCCCCGCAACGACATCGGGTCGATGCCTGCGCGTTCAACGGTCTCCCACGACACCTCGAGCAGCAAACGCTGCTGCGGATCCATGATCGTCGCCTCGCGCGGCGAGATGCCGAAGAACCCCGCGTCGAACTCGGCCGCGTCATGCAGGAATCCGCCCCGGCGTACGTAACTCTTACCCGGTTGCCCCGGTTCGGAATCAAACAGGTTCGCCAGATCCCAGCCCCGGTCGGCCGGAAACTCCGACGTCGCGTCCACGCTGTCGGCCACCAGGTCCCAAAGCTGCTCGGGTGTGCGGACATCGGCTGGATAACGACAACCCATCGCGATGATGGCGACCGGTTCCGCCAGTGCGGCCCTGGTTTCCGCGCCGGCGTGCCTTAGTCGTTCCTGCTCCAGCAGCGAATTGCGCAGCGCCTCGACCAGTTTCTCGGTTGTCGTCACTGTTCGCCGTCTCCTTCGCCGTCGTCGGCTGCCTCGGGAACCGTCTGGGCGCCAACCGAAGCCAGCCGGACCAGCTCGGCCGGATCCATGGACTCGATCGCGGCGATGCGCCGCGCGAAGTCGTCGGCGGGCGGGGCGGTCGGGAGTGGCGCTGGCTGCTCCTCGCCGAGCAGCAACGAACGCAGATGACCGGCGAGTATTTCCGGTGTGGGGTAATCGAATACGGATGTGGCCGGTATATCCAGCCCGGTGCCGGTGACGAGTTGGTTGCGCAGTCCCACCGCACCCACCGAGGTGATCCCCCAGTCGGTGAAGGTGCCGTCGACGTCGCGATGGGTGTCGCCGATGATCGTCGCCACCGATTCGAAGATCCGGTCACACAGCAGAGCGACCCCGTCGGCCGGTGACAAGGTCGCGAGCCGGGCTGCCAACTCGGCACGGACGGCGGCATCGGGCTGCGCCCACTCATCGGCTTGGCCCGTTGATTCGGCCTCGATGCTGCCCAGCAGCCGGCTCGCCAGCAGCGGCAGCTCGCGGCGGAGGATCTTTCCGGACATGGTCCTCGGCACGGCGTCGATTTCGTACACCTCGAACGGAACCTTGGTGTGCTCGAGGCTTTTTCGGCATTCAGCGAACAACGCACCGACCTCGAAGCCGCTAGGATCGGGCACGACGAGGGCGATCGGCACTTCGCCAAGTGTGTCGTGCGGCTTGCCGCAGACCGCCGCATCCTGCACGCCCGCAACGCGTTTGACCGCGTTCTCGATCTCGACCGGGTGGATGTTCTCGCCGCCCCGAATGATGAGTTCCTTGATCCGGCCGGTGATGTCGAGATAACCCAGCGGGTCGCGGCGCGCGAGATCACCCGTGCGCAGCCACTCCCCGCGCAGCACCTCGGCCGTCAGATCGGGCCGGTTGTAGTAGCCGACCATCACACCGGGACCGGCGACCCATAGCTCCCCTTCGGCACCGGCAGGCACGTCGAAACCGGTGCCGGGATCGACGATCCGGGTGCTGACCCCCAGAATCGGAAGCCCGGCCGAAGCGGGGGTGTTGCGGTTCGACGGCGGATTGACGGTGATGGCCCCGGTTGCCTCGCTCGCGCCATAGGTATTCAGCAACGGCACGCCCAACGTGGCTTCGACCGCCCGGCCGAGTTCATCGGAACCGGGTGCGCCACCGAACCAACAGGCCCGCAACGCATGTGCGGGGATTGCCTCGGCACCTACCCGGACCAACTGCTGAAACAGGGTAGGCACCCCGACCAGCACAGTCGGCGACGTCGAGCCGAGCGCGTCGAGCAGCGGCCCGGCGGCGAATCCGTCGATCAGCAGCGTGCCGGCACCGACGGCAACGACGCCGAGCACGCCCAGATGATGACCGAGGCAGTGCGACAACGGCATCGGCCACAACAGCCGATCGTCGGCGCTCATCCCGAACCCGGGAATGTAACCGGCGACCGTGCCCCACAGCGCCTTGGTCAGCGTCGTGACCACACCCTTCGGCTGCCCGGTGGTCCCCGAGGTGTAGAGGATCCAGCCGATGTCATCGACGCCGAGGTCGTCCCGCGCGGCCGTCACCGGTTCCGTGGTGGCCAATTCCTCGAAGGCACGCTCGTTTTCGCCCGATTCGCCTGAGACCACAATGCGCACATCAGGATGCCGAGCCAACAACTCTCGCCGTCGTGCCACGGAACTCGCCTGTGCCATCAGCACATTCGCTCCGCTGTCGAGCAAGATATGGTCGAGTTCGGCATCTGAGCAGTAGGGGTTGACCGGCACCCCGATCGCCGCTGCTCGCGCGACACCCAGGTATCCCTCGGCCATCTCGACGCTGTTGCCGAGCATCAGCACGACCCGATCGCCGCGCCGGCAGCCGAGATTTCCCGCGAGCCGACGGGTGCGCCGCTCCAGCTCCGCGTATCCGACAGACCGCCGGGGATCGGTGAAGGCGACCTTGTCGCCGAATCGAATCACGTTGTCCCGCAAAATGTCCTGCACTGGACGGATGAGATCGGTTCGTAGCATGAGATCCCTCGATATCGATAGTGTCTTGCCGAAATCAGGACGGCGTCAGCGCCGAGCCGTCCCTGCGGTGCGTCACACGTAGCCGGTGGGACGCGCCTGGTCGATGAAGTCGAAGATCTCGTCGTCGTCGGCGGCATCCAGATCGAGACCCGAACCGCCACTGCCCTGCAAACTCCGGATGATCTCGGTCAGCCGCTCGGTCACGGCGGCGACGTCGGACCGATCCAGCTCGACCCCGTCGCACACCCCCGACAGCGCGTCTACCTGGGCAACGATCCGATCCACGGCGTCCTCGACCGGCACGATCTCGGCGGCGATATACCCGGCCAGCGCCGCCGCGGTCGGGTAGTCGAACACCACCGTCGTCGGCAGCTTCAACCCGGTAGCGTTCTTCAGCCGGTTCCGGAACTCCACCGCGCCCAGCGAATCGAAACCCAAGTCCTTGAACACGTCGTCGGCACCGACCGCCTCCGCCGAGGCATGCCCCAGCACCGCGGCGGCGTGCGCGCGCACCAGATCCAACAGAATCCGGCTTTGTTCGGCCGCACCCAGTCCGGTCAGACTGGCGACCAGGCCAGAAGCCTGCCCCGTATCCGCGGCCTTGCGCATCCGTCGCACGACACCACGCAGCATCGACGGCACCGTCTCCGCCTTCTGCAAAGCCGCGATATCGATCCTCGACGCTACGACCGACCGCTGCCCGGAGCCCAGCGCCGCATCCAGCATCGCCATGCCGTCGTCGGTGGCGATCGGCAGATATCCACCGGCGCGCAGCCGGCCACGGTCGATGTCGGTCAACGACGCGGTCATTCCGGTCGCCTGCTCCCACAGACCCCAGGCGATCGACGTCGCCACCAGACCCCGCCGCTGCCGGTAGAGCGCGAGCGCGTCCAAAAACGCGTTCGCCGCAGCGTAATTCGACTGCCCGGGTGAACCGGCCGTCCCGGCGATCGAGGAGAACATCACGAACATCGACAGCGGAAGGTCTTTCGCTGCGGCATGTAGGTGCCAGGCCGCATTCGCCTTGGGCGCGAGCACTTTCCCTACGCGATCGGGAGTCAGGTCGGTGAACAGACCGTCATCGAGCACCCCTGCCGTATGCACGATCCCGGTCAACGGACGGCGCGGATCGATGCCGGACACCAACGCGCGCACCGCATCACCGTCGGACACGTCGCAGGCCACCACTTCCGCACTCGCCCCGGCTTCGCGCAGATCAACGACCAGCTCGGTCGCGCCCGCAGCGGCCGGACCGCGCCGCGACGCGAGCACCAGATGTTCGACACCATGCCGAGCAACCAGGTGCCGCGCCACTACCGCGCCCAATCCACCAGTCCCGCCGGTGATCAATACGGTGCCGGTGCGATCCAATTGCCGCGGGACCGTCAGCACGTTCTTGCCGATGTGCCGCGCCTGCGACAGGTACCGGAACGCCTCCGGCGCGCGCCGCACATCCCACTGCGTCACCGGAAGTGGTTGCAGCACTCCGGCTTCGAACAGCGTGAACAGTTCGCTCAGGATCTTCTGCAAGTGTGGCGCGGGTAGCTCCATCAGCTGGAACGCCTCGTAGCGCACGCCTGGATAGGCCGCGGCGATCTGTGCCGGATCTCGCAGATCGGTGAGACCCATCTCCAGGAATCGACCACCACGCGGTAGCAATCGCAGTGACGCATCGACGAATTCACCGGCCAGCGAATCCAGCACCACATCCACGCCCCGGCCCTCGGTCTGAGCCAAGAACTTCTGCTCGAAGTCCAGGGTTCGCGAATTCCCGATCTGCTCTTCGCCGAAGCCGAGTTCGCGCAGCACCGGCCACTTCGGCTCCGAGGCCGTCACGAACAACTCGGCCCCCAAATGCCGCGCCAATTGAATCGCCGCCAAGCCGACACCACCGGTCGCCGCATGAATCAACACACGCTCACCGGATTGCAGTCCCGCCAGATCGACCAATGCGTGATACGCCGTCGCAAACACCACCGGCACCGCCGCAGCCTGCTCGAAACTCCAGCCCGACGGGATCAGCACCACGCCGGACTGATCCGCGACGACGTTCGATCCGACACCGGCGAACAAGCCCATCACCCGGTCGCCGGGTTCGAATCGGGTGACGCCGGGACCGACCGCCGACACGACCCCGGCCCCTTCACCACCGACCGGTGCGCCTTCGATCGGATACATGCCCAACGTGATCAGCACATCGCGAAAGTTCATCCCGGCCGCGCGTACCGCGACGCGCACCTGCCCCGGTGCCAATTCCGTCGTGTCGTCGGCGGGCGCGAGCACCATGTTGTCGCCGTTGAGCGTGCCTTTATCCAAGACACCCAACTGCCACGCGGACCCTGATTCGGCCAGATGCGCACCTGTCGTCGTATCCGCGCCCGCCCGCGCCAGCAGCGGCACGAAAACGGCACCGCGCCGGACGGCTGCCTGCGCTTCGCCGGCGGCCAATACCGCGGCCACCGCCGCCCTTCGTTCCGCGATCGCCGACCCGATCGCACGGTCGGCGCGAGAATCCAGGTCGAGCAGGACGATTCGATCCTCGTTCTCGCTCTGCGCGCTACGCAACAGACCCCAGATCGCGGCCTGACCCGGATCGATGTCCGCGCCGCCGTCGACCGCGACACCACTGTGGGTGACGACCACCAGGGTGGCGGCCGCGTAATCCGGTTCGGCCAGCAGCGATTGCATACGTTCCAGCACACCGATCACGCAGGACTGCGGATCGGCGATCAGGCTGCCCGGCGGACAGGTGAGCACGATGGTGTCCCGGCCGGAATCACTCCAGCGCTCCAACTCCCACGGTCGGCCTTCGCTCGCCACCGGATCCGCGAGCGTACTCCAGTCCCCACGGGCGGCGATCTCGGTCTGCGGCGAAGCGTCCCAGTGCAATTCGAACAGCGCATCGGCGATCGAGGCGGGCGGGCCGATTAGCGTGTCGGTCGAAATATCGCGCAGGGCAAGCGATTCGATATGCGCGACGAGCTCGCCGGCCGGATCGACCAGCACCACCTCCAGCCGATCACCCGAGTGCGCCACCCGCACCCGCACGACCGAAGCGCCCACCGCCGCCAGCGACACCCCCTCCCACACGAACGGCAACCGCACCGGCCCCACTTCGCCCAGGTCCAAGTCCCCCACCAGCGAAACTTGCAGTGCCGCATCCAACAGGGCCGGATGCAAACCGAACTGCCCCGAGGCGCCGGCCGCGCTCTCGGGCAGCACCACTTCGCCGAACAACTCCTCCCCGTGCCGCCACACCGAATTCACTCCTCGGAACACCGGCCCGTACTCATACCCACCGGCCGCGAACGACTCATACACGTCCCCCACCTCGATCGGCACCGCGCCGACCGGTGGCCACACGCGCATATCCGCGCCGACGTCGGCGGGCGTCGCCACCGAATCCAGCACCCCCGCCGCATGATTCGTCCACTCCGCCTCGCCCGAACCCTCGGCCCGCGAGAAGACCCCGATCCGCCACTCCCCCAGCGACTCCCCTTCGGTCACCCGGACCTGTATCTGAACCGCGCCCCGCTCACCGAGCAGCAAAGGCGCCGACAACACCAGCTCGCCGACCCGCGACGCATCCACGACCCCCGCCGCGAACAACGCCAACTCGACAAACACGGCCCCCGGCAACAGAACCTGTCCGCCGACCCGGTGATCGGCCAGCCATGCGTGCGACGACAACGACAGCCGCCCCGACAGCAACACCCCGCCGCCATCGGCCACACCGACCAGCACACCGAGCAACGGATGTTCCACCGCACCCAAACCGAACTGCCGTGGATCGCTCGAGCCGTTCCCGCTGCTGATCCAGTAGTTCGTGTGATCGAAAGCGTACGTGGGCAATTCGACGATCTGCGCGCCGGTTCCGGCGAACAACTCCGACCAGTCGACCGGCGTGCCACGACCGTGCGCCACGGCGATCGCGCTCAGTAGGGCGACCGGTTCCGGGCGCTGGGCACGCGAGACCGGAACGGCAACGAAGTCGGCTTCGTCATCCTCGGCCAAACTCTCGGTGACCAGACCGGTCAACCCCGCCGACGGCCCGATCTCGAGCAATGTCGCACCGGCCCTGGCATATTCGGTAGCGCTCGCAACGCCGTCGGCGAAACGCACCGGGGCACTGACATGCCGAACCCAGTACCCGGGATCGCGCAGCTCATCGGGCGTCGCGATCCGGCCGGTCACATTCGAGACGACCGGCAACGTCGCTTCGTGGTAGGTCAGTTCGGCACAGACAGCGTCGAATTCGGCGAGCATCGGCGCCATCAGCGGTGAATGGAACGCATGACTCACCCGCAGCCGCGTGGCCTTGATCCCCTCGGCCACCAAACCCTCGGCGACCTCTTCGACTTCCGCTTCGGCTCCCGAAATAACGACGGAACCAGGCGAATTCACCGCCGCGATACCGACCTTGCCATCCCGCCCGGACAGCAACGGCGCGACGACCTCCTCCCCCGCGGCAAGCGCGATCATCGCACCACCGGTAGGCAACGCGGCCATCAACGTGCCACGCGCGGCCACCAGCCGCACCGCGTCGGGCAACGACAACACGCTTGCGGCACAGGCCGCGGCGATCTCGCCGATCGAATGCCCGAGCACGACATCGGGTTTCACGCCCCAGCTCCGCAGCAGCTCGAACAACGACAGCTCGACGGCGAACAGCCCGGCCTGAGTGAAATCGGTCCGATCGAGCAGCGCCGCATCGTCACTGTCGGCGGCGGCGAAGACCACCGCACGCAGCGACCGCGCCAGCCACGGCTCGAACAACTCGCAGATCTCATCGAACTTCGCCCGGTACACCGGGAAAGCGTCGTACAGCTCGCGTCCCATCTCCGGTCGCTGCGATCCCTGCCCGGAGAACGCGAAAACGGTCTTGCCCTTGACCGCACCGGCGCCCACCACCACACCGGGAACGTCGCTGCCCGCCACCAGATTCGCCAGCCCGGCCGTCAGCTCGTCGCGACCGTGTCCGAGCACCACCGCACGATGCGGATGACGGGTCCGCGAATTCACCAGCGACAGTCCGACATCGGTGGGATCCAGGTCTGGGTCCTGCTGAACCCGCCGCGCGAGCTGCCGCGCCTGACCGACCAGCGCGTCCCGGCTCTTCGCCGAGACCACCCACGGGATCAGCGGCGGCACAATCCGTTCCGGAGCGGGCACGGCCTCCTCGACCGGCGCCTGCTCCAGAATCAGGTGCGCGTTCGTCCCGCTGATGCCGAACGACGACACCGCGGCACGGCGCGGGTGCCCGTTGGCCGGCCACTCCCTCGGCTCGGTGACCAAAGCCACTTGCCCACTGTCCCAATCGATCTGCGTGCTCGGGATATCCGCGTGCAGGGTGGGCGGCACGATCCCGCGCCGCAACGCCTCGACCATCTTGATCACACCGGCCACTCCGGCGGCCGCCATGCTGTGCCCGATATTCGACTTCACCGACCCCAGCAGCAACGGCTCGTTCACCCGTTCGCGGCCGTAGGTGGCCAGCAGGGCCGTCGCCTCGATCGGATCACCCAGCGCGGTGCCGGTGCCGTGGGCCTCCATCACATCGACCTCGCGTGCGGCCAGCTGGGCGTCCGACAGCGCCAGCTTGATCACCCGCTGCTGAGCCGGACCATTCGGCGCGGTCAGCCCATTGCTCGCACCGTCCTGATTCACCGCGGAACCACGGATCACCGCCAGCACCCGCCGACCGTTGCGGCGAGCGTCGGATAGTCGCTCGAGACACAGGACCCCGACCCCCTCGGCGACACTGAACCCATCGGCATTGTCCGCGAACGATTTACACCGCCCGTCCGACGCGAGCGCCCCCATCGCGCAGAACTCCACGCAATCGTCGATACCGGTGATCATGGTCGAGCCGCCTGCCAGCGCCATCGAGATCTCACCACTGCGCAACGAACGCACCGCCTGATGCAGCGCGACCAGCGACGACGCGCACGCCGTATCCACCGTTACCGCAGGACCTTCCAGGCCCAGGACGTAGGCGATCCGACCGGTGGCGATGCTGCCGGTATTGCCGGTCAGCATCATGCCGTGGAACGAGCCGATATCGTCGGGGTCCGACCGGAACGTCGGCGTGATGACCCCGGCGAACACGCCGGTCGCGCTGCCGGCCAGCGTGGTTGGATCGATGCTCGCGTTCTCGATTGCCTCCCAGGCGACTTCGAGCAGCTGACGCTGCTGCGGATCCATCGCCAACGCCTCGCGCGGCGAGATGCCGAAGAAGCCTGGATCGAAATCGCCGGGCCGGGTGAGGAATCCGCCGCGGCGGACGTAGAACGTACCCTTGTGATCCCGGTCCGGGTGGTAGGCCGAGTCGATGTCCCAGCCGCGATCGGCCGGAAACTCGGAGATCAGATCCCGGCCTTCGAGCGTCGCCTCGAACAGGTCGGCCGGATTCTGGATATCGCCGGGGAACCGGCACCCCATGCCGACGATGGCAATCGGTTCGTGCATCCGGGATTCCATGTCCTGCAACCGCTGTCGCGTGTCCTGGAGATCGATCGCGGCCCGCTTGAGGTACTTGCGGAGGTCGGATTCGGTGGCCATCGTTGTTCGCCTTCCTGCATGCACGAGTCCGGCCCGGACGCGAGCTTGCGCGACGGACGTCTCGATTTCACGAGTTAGATTGCGGCCGAACGGTTCTACACGTTCGGGCTATTCGGAGAGATCGACGGGGATGCTCATCGGTAACTATCGGCGGGATACGGGGACAACTCGATGCGGCCGTGCGCGACCTGCTTACCGAATTGGTGGAAATCGACGACGACTTCGGTTCCGCCCACACCGGATTCGGCGTCGGCCTCGGTGGTGCATTCGACGATCGCGTCCAACTCCGCGAATCCGGTGAACTCGATCTCGGCGGCGGTCACCACCGGCGTGTCCGGACGGCCGCCCGCCAGTATCGCCGCCTGCCGGAAGGCCTCCAGCAGCAGCGGACCGGGGACGTGGTCGTAGGGGTGATCGAAGAACGAGGGGTGGCTCTGATCGACGACCAGCACCACACCGTCGTCGTGCGGCACCGTCGCCAACACCACATTCCGGTGATCGCGGCGGCCCACCCGCACCGGTTCGACCAGGGTGACGACCGGCCCGGCGCCCGTCACCCCAGTAGCGCGTTCGGCGCGCTGGACCAGCCGCATGCCGTCGTAGGCATCGCGGGTGAACACGATCCCGCTGCCGCGCACGGTCAATGCCAACGCGGAGTCGATGGTCAAGGTCGCCTCGAACGCGGTGTCGACGAAGTAGTCGCCCGGGCGGCCCTGATCCGAGTGGATCCGGACGATGCCCTCGAGCGGCGCGCGCCGGTCGTCCCGGAATGCGCTCAGGTCCTCGACGCTGAAGGCCATGCGCTGCAAGCTGAGCGGGGTATCGGCCGGCACCTGCCCGTACCGCTGGCCGACGACGAGCATCGCCTGCCGGATCGCCTCGATGGTGGACAGCGGATCGTGGTAGTCGACGGTCCGGTCGAACCACAGCGAGTGCGCGCGCGGCAGCTGGATCGCGGCCAGGAACTCGTCCGGCCCCACCTGCACGGTGTCCGCGACGTACACCTCGCCGAGGGCGCGGCGATGGGCGAGCGTGCGCGGCACGGTTTGATCGAAGGTGAGGCCGTCGCGACGGGGCGGCCCGGTATCCAGCAGATTCTTCGTCATCGGCGTTCCTTCTCGGTGCGCGTTCACACCGCGAGCACGGTTGATTCGGGCCGATCCGGCAGGGGGACGGCGGCGGCCAGCAATGCGGCAACGGCGCGGGGCGTCGGATTGCGGAGCAGATCCTCGACCGAGACCGTGATTCCGGCAGCCACATTGATCCGGCTGCGGAACTCCAAGACAGACAGCGACGTCAGGCCGAGATCGAGGACGGACGCGTCGAGGTCGATCTCGGCGTCGAGCAGGTCCACCACGATCTCGCGCAACTGCGCGGTGACCAGGTCGAGCAGGGCATCCGGCCAGTCCGCCGCCGGCAGGGCCGAAAGGCGCTCTTGCACGGGCGAAATCGAGGCTGCGGCGGGTTCACCGTCGTCCGGAATCGGCTCGGCACCGAACGCCGGTGCCGATTCGTGCGTCAGGACGGTGTCGAGCCAGTAGTTGCGTCGCTGGAAGGCATAGGTGGGCAGGTCGACCGTGCGGGTCCGCGGGAACATCGCGCCCCAGTTCACTGCTGTACCGCGAACCCACACGCCCGCAACGGCTTTCACGAGCCCGTCGGACTCACCGGTCGCCGATCGCAGCGCCGGAATCGCCACGCACCGGGCATCGTCGATGCACTCGTAGCTCATATCCGACAGCACCGTGCCCGGACCCACCTCGATCAAGGTGGTGACGCCCGCCGCGAGCAGCTGCCGCAGCCCGTCGACGAAGCGGACCGGTTCGCGCGCCTGCCGCAGCCAATAGTCGACCGACTCAAGGTCGTCGGCCGACACCGGCGCACCGGTCACGTTGGAGATCAGCGGAATCGACGCGGTCCCCCGCGGCACACTCGCGACCACCTGCCCGAATTCGGCCAGCATGCCGTCCAGATGGGGCGAATGGAATGCCCGTTCGGCGCGCAGTCGCTTCACTCGCCGCCCACGGTCGCGCCACTTTCGCGCCACGGTCAGCACGGCCGATTCGCTGCCGGAGATCACCGTGGCGTTCGGACCGTTGCACGCCGCGACCGCCACCTCGGATTCCAGCCCGGCCAGCGATTCGAGCACCTCGTCCAGACGGGCGCGCAACGACACCATGGCACCGGCAGGCAGCTGCTGCATCAGCCGACCGCGCGCCGCGACCACCGTCGCGGCGTCCGGCAACGCGAAGACCCCCGCCACGTGGGCGGCGGCCAGTTCACCGATCGAGTGCCCGATGACGAAATCGGGTCGCAGGCCCCAGGATTCGAGCAGCCGGTACAGGGCGACCTCGACGGCGAACAGCGCGGGCTGGGTGTAGTCGGTGCGGTCGAGCAGATGCTCCTCAGTCGGATCGAACACGACCTGCCGCAACGGACGATCCAGCAGCGGAGCGAAACTCGCGCACAGTTCGTCGAAAGCCGCGGCGTAGACCGGGAACTCGCGATACAGCTGGCTGCCCATGCCGATCCGCTGACTGCCCTGGCCGGGCAGCATCATGGCGGTCTTGCCCGCGCCGCGCGCGTGCGTCCGGATGACGGAGCTCGACGCCGACAGGCCGGTCAGCTGATCGACCAGTTCAGCGCGGGTGCGCCCGACCACCACGGCCCGATGGTCGAAGACGGTCCGGGTGGTGGCCAGCGAATAGCCGACGGCCGCGGGACTCAGGTCCGGATCGGCCGTCAGCGCGGCATGCAGTCGGGTTGCCTGGCCGGCCAACGCGGCCGTGGTCTTCCCGGACAGCACCCAGGCCACGGGCGCGACCGGTTCCGCACCGTCGGTGTCGAGTTCCGGCTCGGCCCGCACATGCTGCTCGAGGATGACGTGGGCGTTGGTGCCGCTCATTCCGAACGACGACACCCCTGCCCGGCGCGGACCGTCGTGTTCGGGCCACGGGCGGGCCCGGGTGGCCAGCCGGATCGTGCCCGGCGACCAGTCCGCGTGCCGGGTCGGCTCGGCGACGTGCAAGGTCGGCGGCACCACACCGTGCCGGATCGCCTCGACCGCTTTGATCAGACCGGCCACGCCGGCCGCGGATTGGGTATGCGCCACATTCGATTTCACCGATCCGAGCCACAGCGGCCGATCGGCGGAACGCTGCTTGCCGTAGGTGGAATGCAGGGCCCGCACCTCGATCGGGTCGCCGAGTACCGTGCCGGTGCCGTGCCCCTCCACCAGGTCGATCTGGTCCGGGCGCAGCCGCGCGTCGGCCAACGCCGCCGCGATCACTCGTTGCTGGGCCAGGCCGTTGGGCGCCGTCAGCCCGTTCGACGCGCCGTCGGAGTTCACCGCCGAGCCGCGCACCACCGCCAGCACCGGGTGGCCCAGACGCTCTGCGTCCGAAAGTCGTTCGATCAGGATCATGCCGATGCCCTCACCCCACGCGGTGCCGTCGGCCCCGGCCGCGAAGGCTTTGCATCGGCCGTCGGCGGCGAGCGCGCGCTGCCGGGCGAACATCGCGAAGATCATCGGCGTCGCCATCACCGTGACGCCGCCGACCAGGGCCATCGAGGTCTGTCCCGAGCGCAGCGACTGGACGCCTTGATACAGCGCGACCAACGACGACGAGCACGTGGTGTCCAGCGTGACCGCGGGCCCGTGCAGGCCGAGAAAATAGGCGACCCGGCCGGATGCCATCGCCGAGATATTCCCGGTCACCGAATAGGATTCCGCATCGCGCATCGCGGTCGGAGCACCGAATCCATAGCCTTGGCTCGTCATGCCGACGAATACCCCGGTATCGCTGCCCCGCAACTGCGCCGGATCGATTCTGGCGCGTTCGATTGTCTCCCAGGCAACTTCCAGCACCTGCCGCTGCTGCGGGTCTATCGCCAGCGCCTCGCGCGGGCTGATACCGAAGAATCCGGCATCGAATTCCCCGGGACGATCGAGGAAAGCGCCGTGACCGGCGGCTGATTCGATGAATGCGTCCGGATCCGCCGCGAATATCGAATCCAGGTCCCAGCCTCGATCGGCCGGAAACTCGGCGACCAGATCGCGGCCCGCTATCACGCAGTCCCACAGGTCTTCCGGTGACCGCACCCCGCCCGCAAACCGGCACGACATACCGATAATCGCAACCGGCTCACTGGATTTCGCCTCCAGCTCGCGCACCCGCTGCTGTGTCTCATACAGCTCGCGGGCCGCCTTCTTCAGGTACCTGCGCAGTTCAGCTTCGTCTGCCATCGGTCATCCTCGATTCCCCACCGGGGTCGAGATCAACGGCTCCGACCGGTCGACGGAATCGATTTGTTCGTGATTATTCGAAGCGTCGATCAAGGGCGTAAAGTTCATCTTCGACCTCCGCTGATAGCATTACCGCGGTGCCAAAAGTTGTCAACCTGAACAACTTACGTGCAAATTATAGAACTCGACCTTTGCGTAATGTATAGATAAGCAGCTCATAATTTGCGAACGCGCCAATACCCCCCATCCGGGGGTAATCGGGCAAAAAAGGCAACCGGCCGGTATCCGAAAGATACTCTATGTCTGGCGAATTCGACCGTAGGCTCAGTGACCGGCGGCAGTGAGCTGGTAATCCGCTTCGAGCAGCATCCATCCGCTCAGCTGTACCGAGAGATCTCGGCTCAGGTTCCCCGACGACGCGGCGGAGGAGTACATCAGCTGAGGAAAGGTTCCCGGCGGCGCGGGCACCGTGACCGGGCGGCGCCAGTCCACGCCGAACAGCGGTAGTCCGTCTACTTCGGCGCGGTGCTTCCAGGCGGCCTGCGCCGAAGCGTGCACGATATTCGCGGCGGTGGTATCGCCAAGGGCCAGCGCGGCTTCCGCGAGATACCTGGCGAGGATGCCCATGAACAATCCGGAGTCGTCCCCCGAGGCCGCGGCGATCACCCCCGCGTCCGTCATCCGGTCCGCGACCGCGGCGATGAGGGCTGCCGCGCGCCGGCGGTGCGCCGATTCGCCGGTGCGCATGGCCAACTCGGTTTGGAGCCCGATGGCGACGCCTTGGCAGTAGGTGAGGGCGGTGCGATCCACCCGGCCGCCGGGCTCGTGGATTCCGTCGAAGATCAGGCCGGTGTCACGGTCACGCAATCGGGTCTCCAGGAAATCGGCGAGTTCCCTGGCCCGGGACAGATTGCCCAACCGGGCCATGGCGATGCCGGCCGGGCCGATCGCGGAGGTGCTGTAGTACTCGTCGTCGATCCGCCAGGGCACCGCGCCGACCGCCGGGTTCCAGCCGCCGACCAGATCGGCTCCGAGGTCGCCGACCGCTTCGGTGAACCGGACACCGAGCAGCCGGTCGGCCCGCTCCAGCGCTAGCACCAGCCAGGACATGTCGTCGTAGTACCGGTTGGTCCAGCCGGTCAGGTTGCGGACCCGAATACCGCGGGCGAGCGCGATGACTCGCTCGATCCGTTCGGGCGTGCGGGCGCGAAATGCGGCGTCCACCGCGCAGTCGAGCAGGTGGGCCTGCCACCAGTAGCACCATTTCACGAACGTCTGATCCAGCCAGGTCCCCGGCCAGTACAGCGTGCCCAGCCGCATCTGCGGCCGGCCCCAGAGCGTGCGCACGTGCCGTTGCACGATCGCCTGCTCCGCCAGGTCCGCCCGCTGCCCCGGATCGTCCGGGCCGGCCGACACTTTCCGCGTGATCGTCAGGGCCTGCGCGGGCTCCGCCAGTGCGGTCAGCACGACCGAGGCTCCCGCTGCCACCAGCACATTGCGCCGGCTTATCCCCTTGTCCCGGCGATCCATCCGCTCGGACTCCCTTTACTGAGCATGATCATCAGAGGCAGAAACCGTGCAGGGGAATTCTATCTTGGAACGACCGTTCGGGCGCGGCGGCGGATCGCCGTCCTTGCCGGCTCTAGCCGGGAGGTCAGGCCTGGCGGATGGATCGCCGGGTAGCGGAGCTCATCGATAGATGCGCATATCTACGTTAGAGCATGTAATTTCGGTGCGCCGCAATCAGCGGGGCGGATGGAAGCGCGGCACACAGGGGGTGACCGGGCCGGGCGGAGGGCAGTTCGGCAAGGTGATCGGAATGGGTTCGGCCGTCGGCCTGCTCACCATCGGCGCGGTCCCCCAGGGCGCAGGCGGGATATAGAACACGCCCCGCGGTGGCGCGACATAAGGCTTTTCGCACTTCCACCAGGTGTGGTAGCCGCCCGCCGGGACCACACCGACGTCGCCGGAGACGCTGTTCGACGCCGTGGTCAGGCCATCGAGTTGGAGCGTGACGACGAAGAGTGCCTCTGCTGTTCCAGGCCCGCCAGGATCGTGGAATCCGGTGAACATGCAGTCGAGTTTGTACGGAGAGTTGTTGACTACGGTGGCGGTGACGCGCCAGCCCAGCGTCGTGACCGTCGCGGTCACGTCGGTCGGCGCCGCTGCCGCGGTGGTCGGCACGAATATGCCTGCCGCGGCCGCCACGGCCAGCGCGCCGGCGACGCGCAGCCCGGTTCGGTGTTTTCCACGCTCGATGAAGAACGACACGGTCCACCCTCTCTGCCTGCCGCTCGAATGGTCTGCGGCTCGGGCTTCAGGATGCGATGCGGGTACCGGCGATCGCACCATCACCGTGTCGGTCAGTGACACGATCGGGGTGAACTCTGCGATATAGCAGGCGGACACCCTCGGGAGCGGGTGTCCGCCGACACCGGAACGGGGGGTTTCCATGGAGGATGACCGCACAGTCGTCGGTCGCACCGTCACCATCCTGGACGCGGTGACCAGCGCGCCGGCGCCGATCACCCTCGCGTTGCTCACCAAGACCACCGGCATTCCGAAGCCGACTGTTCGCCGGATCGCCAACGCGCTCGTTCAACGCGGCATGCTGACCCGGACGCCGCAGGGCTATTGGACCGGCGACCGCTTGATCCATCAGGGTTTGCGTTCCGCCTGGCACCAGCGGACCGCGCACGCCGCGCAGCCGTACCTGCAAGATCTGTATGCCCGCGCGCCCGGCGAGATCGCCTTCTACTGCGGGCTGCACAACGGTGAGCTCGTCAATGCCGGGTCCGTTTTCGGTGCGGCACATCGCAATTCGATGAGGGAAACCGCGTGGCCGTCGCTGGCTTCGCTCGGCCACAGCGTCGTGCTGACCGCGACGGGCAGGTTGCAATTCGCCCATCACGCCGAGCAAGCCGAGCGCGTCCTGGCCACCGGTTGCCCACCGCTCACTCGATACTCCCCCGCGCACCCTGGTCGCCTCCGCGTTCTCCTCGCCGATGCCCGAGACACCGGAATCGCTGTCGAACAGGAACAATCCAGGCTGGGCTGGGGCTGCACTGCGGTCGCGTTGCACGACAGTGCGGGCGATCTCATCGGCGCGTTGGGCCTGGCCGGGCGCGGCAGCACCACCACGACCCCGGCGATCCGTCGCGCCACGGTCGCGCTCGCCGCGTCCCTGGAGCGCGATCTGGCCGAGATGCTCGACTCCAGGAGCGCGTGAGCAAGCGGTGCCTCAGGTCTGCTGCACCGGTTCGTAGATCTCCTCGCCGAGCCCGAAAGTCCAGGCCACGCCTTCGCGGGCGGTGCTCGTCGTCGGCGGCACGCGCAGCCAGTAGGTGCGGTGGGTGCCGTCGGGTTCCGGCGTGGAGTTGACCACCTCGACCATCACCACGTCCTCGTCGCCGTCGAGCTCGATTCGCCACACCACGCCGGTTTCGTCGCGATGCATCGGGCGCGCGCCGGATTCATCGAGGTAGCGGTCGTAGCCGTAGTACTCGAGCATGATGCGGCGCAGTTCGGCGTTCTCCTCCGCGCGGATCTGCTCGGGCGTCAATGCCCGCAGGCTGTCGAGGAATTCGGCGCTGACGGACATGCCGCGCCAGGCGTGTAGCTCGAATCCGTCGGCGTAGGCCAGCGCGGGACCATCGCCGCGGTCGAGGCGGCCGGCTTCGTCGCGGTGCAGTTCGGTGGGGCGTTCGCTGATCAGGGCGATGTTCTCGTACGGCCACCACCAGCCCGCTTCCCGGGCGACCGCGGCCAATCCGGCGAGCGGCGAGCCGGCGGCCGTATCGAACGCGCACAACCAGGCGGCATCGTGTTGCCCGAGTACGGCGTCCAGCAGCAGCAGGCGAACGCGGGTGCGTTCCTTGGGCTTACTCGCCGCGGCTTCGATGACCCCGTCGCGGATGCGGTCGACGACGGTCCGGGTCAGCTCCCATAGGTCCGCGCCGGTGGTCTGCCAATGTTCGTTGAACGCCTTCGATCCCAATTCGGCGTGTACGCGGGCACGTTCGGCCGCCCACGGTCCGCTGCGCAGCGCTTCGCGCACGCTGGCGCCGCGCTCCCCCAGTTCCCCGTCCGACAGCATCCGCACCGCGGCCGACGGCGAACCAGCCCACACGATTCGCGCGGGCTCACGTAGTCCCGCCAGTCGGTAGGCCGCGCGCACCCCCGCCTCTGCCGCCGCCCGGTCGCCGGCGCCGGTCTGCGCCGAAATCGACCGCCACACATCATGTTCCGTCACGTCTTCGCTCTTCCTGTGCTCGCTCGAGATTCCTGACACCGGGTTTGTTCAGTCGGCCACGATCCGTACCGAACCCGGCACATACTCGCGTTGGCGCACCACCCGATACCAGCCCTGCGGCAGCATGATGGCGGCGTGTTCCTCATGCACGACCCGCCCGCCCTCGGGTAGGTGCAGCAGCATCGGCCCGAACGCGCTCGCCTCGCGAATCAACCTGCCGGGACTCGGGATCGCGTGTGCGTGTCCGGTGACCTCGCCGAGCGCGAGGACCAATCGCCCTCGGGCGTCGCGCGGTTCCGAGGCGGCGCGCACGGCCGTTTCGGGTACCGCGCTCTCCGCCAGCGGAACGATCAGGACGTCGCCTTGCCGATACATGATTTCTCCTCCCACCGCGGCCCGGAATCGGTGCCATGCCGAGGACCGTAGCGGCAGGCACCGACAAAGACCGCCCGGTTCCCGAGTTGTCGGAGGGGCTTGGTAGAACTCACCTGATCATTCTCGAAACCGGCCGAAAGGGGCGGGGACACATGACCGTTGGGGACCACTTGCACGAGCTCGGGGGTTTACCCGCGTTCGACTTCCCGACCGCCGATTCGGGCGGCTCGGAGCGGTCGGCGGCGACACTGCCCGCGGCCGACTCGGTGGCCTGGCGCATCGGCGTCGACTCCTACGACTCGTCGGTTTCCTGGGCGGAGTCCTTCGCCGAGTTCGCCGACGCCGTCGACCTCACCGAAGTCCGGGCGCTCATCGTGGGCTGCTGGTCCGACGCGTACGACAAGGGACCGGACGAGATCTTCGAGGCGTTGCTGGCCGCCAAGGATCGGCTGCCGAACCTGCGCGCCTTGTTCGTCGGCGACATCGTCGGCGAGGAATGCGAGATCTCCTGGATCAATCAGGGGCAGGTGACGCTGCTGCTCGAGGGCTTCCCCGAGTTGACCGAGCTCGGTGTGCGCGGCGGCCAGGAGCTGCGGTTTCCGGCCATCCGGCACACGCACCTGCGCAAGCTGACCGTGGAGACGGGCGGCCTGGAGGCCGAGGTCGTGCGCGGGATCGCCGCGAGCGATCTACCCGCCCTGACCCACCTCGATCTGTGGCTCGGCACCTCGGAATACGGTGGCGACGCCGACGCCGCCGACCTCGCACCCATCCTGGCCGGGACCCGGCTGCCGAAGTTGACCCATCTGGCGTTGCGCAACAGCGAGATCCAGGACGATATCTGCACCGCGCTGGCCTCGGCGCCGGTGGTGGCCCGCCTCGACGTCCTCGACGTTTCCATGGGCGTGCTCACCGACGACGGCGCGGCCGCCCTGCTCAGCGGACAACCGCTCAGCCATCTGTCCTTCCTCGACCTGCACCACAACTATCTGTCCACGGCGATGCGCGAGCGGCTGACCCAAACGCTCGAACCGGCCGGCGTGCGGCTGAACCTGGATCCCGACGACGCCGACGAAGACGAAGATGAGGACGACGGCACCGTCTGGCGCTTCGTCGCCGTCGGTGAATGAGTCGCCGTCGGCGCGCTGGGTAGTCGTCGGCAACCGCGAGAATCGCCGGATCGGGTTGTTCCTCGACGCCGCGCGGGCGGCCGGGGTGGCCGCGCCGCGGGTGGTCGAATGGCGTGCTGTGCTGCGCGACGGCGGTCACGACTTCGCCGAGGACGAGATCGTCCGGCTGGATTCGCCCGGGGAGAACCCCGCGGTGGACGAACTGCTGCGCGGCGTGAACGATCCGACCCGCGTGGAAGGTTCGGCGCGGTGGTACGCGCGGTTCCTCGACGCGGTTGGATCGCTGCGCGGTGGTCGCCGGCTCGATGATCCGGCGGAACTGGCCGTGCTGTTCGACAAGCGGCTGTGCCATGCCCGCCTCGATGGCGCGGGGGTGCCGGTACCCGCCTCCCCGACTTCGGGTGCGGAGGCACCTGTGGGTGGCTGGTCCGAGGTGCGAGACCGGCTGCGCGACAACGGTCTTCGCCGTGTCTTCGTGAAGCTCGCACACGGATCCTCCGCGTCTGGTGTGCTGGCGATCGAGTCGACCAGCTCGGGTCGGTGGCGAGCAACCACCTCAGTGGAGGTCGCGGCCGACGGCCTGCACAACTCGCTCGAGGTTCGGCGATATAGCAGCGAACCCGAGATCGCCGCGATCGTCGATCGGCTCGCGCCGGACGGGTTGCACATCGAACAGTGGGTGCCGAAGGCATCGTTGGCCGGCCGCACCGCCGACCTGCGGGTGCTCGTCGTCGCGGGGCGGGCCACCCATGCGGTGGTGCGGACGAGCCGGGCCCCGATGACCAACCTGCATCTGGGGGGTACTCGTGGTGATCTGGCGGCCGTTCGGGTGGCGGCGGGTGATCGCTGGACCGAAGCGTTGGCGATCTGCGAACAGGCGGCCGCGTGCTTTCCCGGAACGCTTTGTGTCGGTGTCGATCTGCTGCCTTCGATCGGCTGGCGTCGGTTCACGATCGGTGAGGTCAACGCGTTCGGAGATCTGTTACCGCGGCTCACCGGATTGCCGGAAGGACCGGCCGCGGGCGTCGACACCTATACCGCGCAGCTTCGCGCGGCACCCTATTTCGTTGCTCCGCAACTGGATTCACCGGAGGTGAGGTATGCACCGGCCTGATATGAACGAGGTTGTCGGGCGCGACGATCTGCTGCTCCTCACCCTCGATACGCTCCGCTATGACGTCGCGGTCGAGCTGGCGGACGCGGGCGAACTGCCCAACCTGTCCGCCTACCTGCCCGACGGCAAGTGGGAAAAGCGCCACGCTCCAGGCAGTTTCACCTACGCCTCGCATCAGGCGATCTTCGCCGGATTCCTGCCGACGCCTGCGACACCGGGTCCGCATCCACGCCTGTTCGCCGCGCGCTTCGCCGGCAGTGAGACGACCGCGGACGGCACGTACGTCTTCGACTCGCCCGATCTCGTGACCGCGCTCGCGGCGCACGGCTATCACACGGTGTGCATCGGCGGTGTCGGGTTCTTCAACAAGCGGGGTGCGCTCGGCAGCGTGCTGCCCGGCTTGTTCGTCGAAAGTCATTGGGAGTCGGACTTTTCCGTGGCCTCGCCGACCTCGTTCGAAGCTCAGGTGGCCTGCGCCGAGCGAGTGGTCGCCGATCTGCCCGCCGAGCAGCGACTCTTCTTGTTCCTCAACGCTTCCGCGCTCCATCAACCCAACTGGTTCCATCTGCCGGGGGCAACTCGCGAGACCGGGGACAGCCGCGAAACACATGCTGCCGCTCTGCAATACATCGACGCGCATGTAGGCCGGCTGTTCGACGCGATGCGGTCCCGGCGGCGATGTTTCGCGATCGTCTGTTCCGACCACGGCACCGCCTACGGCGACGACGGCTACACCGGCCATCGACTGGGCCACGAGTCCGTATGGACTGTCCCCTACGGCCATTTCTTCTTGGAGTCATCCGCATGATCGACACCATCGCGCTACCCCGGCCCTACCAGAACTACGTATACGCGTATCCGCACAAGACCGCGTATCGGCCGCTGACGCCACGTCCCGCGCTCGCCGATCTGTGGGCAGGTCAACCGCGGCAGGCGCTTTCGCTCTACCTACACATCCCGTTCTGCGAAGTGCGCTGCGGCTTCTGCAATCTGTTCACTCGCGTCGGTGCGCCGGACGGACTCACCGGTCGTTACCTCGACGCGCTCACCCGGCAAGCACAGGCCGTGCGGGCGGCTCTCGGCGACGACGAGCCGGTGCGTTTCGCGAACGCCGCGTTCGGCGGCGGCACGCCGACCTATCTCGAGGCCGCCGAGTTGTCGCGGCTCTGCGACATCGCCGAGGTGCTCATGGGTGCCGACCTGCGGTCCATTCCGCTGTCGGTCGAGACTTCGCCGAGTACCGCCACTGCCGATCGGCTTGCCGTTCTCGCCGAGCGCGGGACCACCAGGCTGAGCATCGGCGTGCAGAGTTTCATCGACGAGGAAGCCCGCGCCGCCGTGCGGCCGCAGCGGCGTTCGGATGTCGAAGCAGCGCTCGGGCGTATTCGCGACACCGACATTCCCGTCCTCAATATCGACCTGATCTACGGCATCGACGGTCAGACCGAGTCGAGTTGGCGCGTGTCCCTCGACGCGGCGCTGGCTTGGCGGCCGGAAGAGATCTATCTCTACCCCCTCTATGTGCGCCCGCTGACCGGGCTCGGCCGGCATGCCGATCCCGCTGTCGCCGATCTGGATTGGGACGAACAGCGGTTGCGCCGGTACACCGAGGGGCGTGATCATCTGCGCGCGCACGGCTATGAGCAGGTCTCCATGCGCATGTTCCGCCGCACCGACGCCCCGCCGCAGGGACCCGACGACTACGCGTGCCAGACCGACGGCATGATCGGACTCGGTTGTGGCGCACGCTCTTACACCTCCGGACTGCACTACTCGTTCGACTACGCGGTCTCCATGCGCGAGGTTCGCACCATTATCGACACCTACACCGCTACAACCGATTTCAGCAGCGCGGTGCACGGCAGGGTGATCGATCGGGACGAGGCGAAACGCAGATTTCTGCTCCAGTCGCTGTTGCAGGCGGACGGCTTCGCCATTGCGGACTACCTGGTGCAGTTCGGCAACGATCCCTGGCAGGATTTTCCCAGCCAGCTACGCACGCTCGGTGACCGCGGCTGGCTCTCCGACACCGAACCCGGCCGGCTACGCCTCACCGACCTGGGTCTGGCCTACTCCGACGCGATCGGCCCCGAATTCTTCTCCCCCGCAGTGCAAGCCGCGATGGCCGACTACGAGCTGCGATAGCCGTGGACCTGACCATCCTCTACCGCGGACCTCTAGCGTCCTGCGACTACGACTGCCCCTACTGCCCGTTCGCCAAGCGCCGAGACAGCACCGCGCAACTGCGCGCGGATCGCGCTGCCCTGGAACGCTTCACCACCTGGGCACACCAGCAGACCGACGACCGGCTCTCCATCCTGTTCACCCCGTGGGGCGAAGGACTGGTGCGTTCCTGGTATCGGCGAGCCATGGTCGAACTGTCCCACGCACCACACATCGACCGCGTCGCCATCCAAACCAACCTCAGCTGCCGCACCGACTGGTTATCCGACGCCGACCCCGACACCCTCGCCCTCTGGTGCACCTACCACCCCGGGCAAACCCCCTACCAGCGCTTCCTCGACAAGACCGCTCGGCTGGCCAGCGCCGGAATCCGCTTCAGCGTCGGAATAGTCGGCCTCCCAGAGCATCTCGAATACGCACAACAACTACGCGCCGACCTCCCCGAGCACATCTACCTCTGGGTGAACGCCGCCGAAGGCCACACCTACACCGACGCCCAAGCCGACGACTGGACCGACCTCGACCCCCTATTCCCCTTCAGCCGCAACCCCCACAAATCCGCCGGCCAGGCCTGCCGAACCGGCTCCTCGGTCATCTCGGTAGACGGCGACGGCACCGTCCGCCGCTGCCATTTCGTCCGGGACCCCTTGGGTAACCTCTACGACAACTCGTTCCGCAGCGCCCTGACCCCTCGCGCCTGCCCACTCACCGTCTGCGACTGCCACATCGGCTACGTCCACCTCGAAACCCTGCCCCTCTACGACGTTTTCGCCGGCGGCGTCCTCGAACGCATCCCGACCACCAAATCCCTGCCCCTCGTCACGCTGTCCTGACAGGGTGATCGGTCAGTCTCGCCCTGCGGCCGCGACCATGCGAACCAGCGTGTCGATGACCTCGTCGGCGGTGGTGTGCCACTTGTCTGCGGCGAGGTAGCCGCTCAGTTCCATGGCGGCGATGCCGTGGGCGCCTGCGAGTAGCAGAGCGCCGTAGTGCCGGGAGTTCTGCTCGCCCACGACTTCTGCGACGATGCCTCTGAACTCGTCCTGGGTGCGTTCGGCGGCGAGGACGGCCGCGGTCGGGTCGCCGGCCGGTTCGCTACACATCTCTCGGTACAGGTGCGGCTGGTCGCGGCCGACCCCAGTGAGCGCGTGCAGAGCTGCGCGCAGCTTTTCGGCGGGCGACAGGTCCGGGTCGAGCCGCAGGGCGTGCACCTCGTCGCCGACCCGTTCCCAGCCCTCGGTCGCGACGGCAGTAAGCAGGCTGTCCTTGTCCGCGAAATGCCGGTATGGCGCGCCCCGCGTCACGCCCGCCCGTGCGCCCACCTCGCGCAGGGTGACCGCTTCGGGGCCGCCGAGGTCGAGCAGCGTGGCGGCCGCATCGAGCAATGAGCGGCGAGTGGCGGCGGCTGACTCCGCGCGGGTAACCATGACGTCCACCATACAGTTGACAGCGTCAGCTCAACTGATACCGTCGTAAAGATGACAATGTCATCTGAAACTCAGAAGCTGATCGTCGTCACCGGAGCCTCCACCGGCATGGGTGCGGCAACCGCCCGCGAACTTGCCCGCCAGGGGTTCCATGTCCTGGCCGGCGTGCGCCGCGAGCGTGACGCCGACGCCATCCGGTCGACCGGCATCGAGCCGGTCATCCTCGACATCACCGAGCCCGAGCAGGTGGCAGCACTGGCCGCGCGAGTCGCCGACGACCCGCGCGCTCTACATGCGCTCGTCAACAACGCGGGCATTCAGGTGAACGCTCCGGTCGAAGCCCTGCCGATCGAGCAATGGCGGAACGTGTTCGAAGTCAACCTCTTCGGCCACATCGCCGTCACTCAGGCGCTGCTGCCCGCGCTGTTGCGCAGCAAGGGCCGGGTGATCAATATCAGTTCGGTCGGCGGCAAAGTCGCCATGGCCACCTACGGTGCGTACGCGGGAACGAAGTTCGCCTTGGAGGCGGTCAGCGACTCGCTTCGCCGGGAGGTCGCGCCGCTGGGCGTGCATGTCGTGGTGGTCGAGCCCGGCGGCGTCCGCACGGAAATGGCCGCCCGCGGAATCGCAACAGCGAACACCCTGGCCGCGAACATGACACCCGAGCATGACGAGCGCTACGGCAGTCTGGTCCAAGCGAACAACAAGTTCATGGCCTCGGGCACCGACTCGGGCGTGACCGCCGACGCCGCCGCCCGCGTCATCGCGAAAGCCGTGACAGCTCGCACACCGCGCACCCGCTACACCGTCGGCCGAGACGCCGCCCTCGTCACCCGCCTGACCCGAATGCTGTCCGACCGCACTCTCGACCGCGTCCTCGCCGTCAACCTGCGCAGGCATTATCCGAAGGAAGCGAGCGCATCCCGCGGCCAGTTGGCGGGACAGGCCGCCCATAGCCACGGCTGATCAGGATGCCTTGAACAACTCCGCCTGGCGGTCGACGTACGGCTGGAACAGTGCCGCAGGCCAATTCGGATCGATGTTCGAGACGCGATCGATCACCTTCCATACACCGCCGCGCCGTTCGAACCGGTCCTGATAGGTGCCGGTCGACACCACACCCTCGTTGTTTTCCTTCCAGTTGACGCGCCAGCGCCACGACACGATCGCCGTGTCGCCCGCACCCTCGATCTCGAACCAGCCGACGTCGTGGAACCACTTCTCCAGCGGAAACACGCTGTGCGCGAAGTCGTACAGGCTCTTCAGTCCGTCCGGCCCGGTGAACGTCTGCGACCGCAGATCGTGCACCGTGAAGGTGGCCTCCGGCCAGTACAGGCCCACGTACTTGTCGGCCGATTCGCGGCTCGGATCGTTGTCGATGTAGCGCTGGTGAAGCACCAACTGCTCGAAAATCTCGAAGCGGTCCAAGGCGGTGAGGGGTGTGTGATCGGTATCCGCGAGGGCGGGGGATGCGGTGCTGTTGCTCATGGCGGGAACGCTAGGAGCGCTCCCCCGTCCGCGAATCGGTCACCGTATCGGTCGGTGCTGTAGGTCACCGACCCGGTCGGTCGGACACCGCGGTGCCGGTTCGCCAATGATGGTGCCGACAGCGCGCACGAGTCGAGGGAGGTCCGAGGATGAATTCGATGGCGACGCCCGGGGTCGGCCTGACGGTGCTGTGCGTGGTTCTGGTGGGCGCGGCCGCGGCGGTGTATTGGATTGCGCAGCTCGGGCCGGTGCGGGTCGCGCCGATAGCGGCGGCGCGCGCGGTGATTCAATTGGCGGCCGTCGCGGTGATCTTGGCAGCGGCTTTGGCCGCGCTGTGGTCATCGATACTGGTGCTGGTGGTCATGTTCGGCGCGGCGGTGTTCACGGCCGCACGTCGGGCACGCGCGGGGAGATCGGCTGCGTGGCTTACGGTTTCACTCGGAGTCGGCTTGGTCGCGACGTTGCTGCCGATGCTCGTCAGCGGGGTCGTTCCATTGCAGGGTGTCGCCATCGTTCCGATCGGCGGAATCATCCTCGGCGGCACAATGACCGCAACCTCACTGGCCGCCCGCCGCTCCCTGGATGCGCTGACCGAACGCTTCGGCGAGGTGGAAGCGGCACTGAGCCTGGGCCTCCTCGAACGCGACGCCCGAATGGAGATCATCCGGACAACCGCGACCGACGCACTACTGCCCGGTGTCGACCAAACCCGAACTGTCGGATTGGTAACGCTCCCAGGCGCCTTCGTCGGCGTACTCGTCGCCAGCGGCTCCGCCGCCCACGCAGCCGCCGTCCAGGTCCTCGTACTACTAGGCCTGCTCCTCGCCCAATCATGCGCAGTCGCAGCGACAATCGAACTCGTCGCGACCGGCCGAGTGCACCGGTCCGTACTGAATCCCGCCACGGTGGCAGACCGACGGTAATCACCACGATCTCGACTGTTGCCACCTCGAGCCGAATGGTCGGGACCTAGTGCACCACAGTCATTTCAGCGCACACACGCACCGACGCCAGCTCGAGCAGCCCGTCGAGTTCGACCTTCCCGACGGTCTGGTTCGGGTCGACGCGGAGGCCGTCGCGGCGGGCGAGGTCGAGGATACGTTCGGCCAGGGGCATGACCATGTGGCGGCCCCAGCATCGTTCCGAGGCGTGGCCGAATGGGAGGTAGCCGGGGTGGGTTTCGGGGTCGAGCCGGTCCCATCGCTCGGGGCGGAATTCATCAGCGGCTGCCCAGAGTCGCGGGTCGCGTTGGCTGAGCAACGGAAGCAGGAGCAGGTCATCACCCGCGGCGATGCGCGGGTCGACGGCCGGGAACTCGGAACCCTTGAGGCGCAGGAGATTCCAGGACGGTGGGAGCAAACGCAAAGTCTCCAGCAAGATGTTGCGATTCGAAGTTTTCGGATCGAGCGGCGACGCCAGCCACAGCGCACTCGTAACCAAGGCGGCGACCGTGAAACACACCGGCGCGGCAACTCTGCGATAGAGGTACATGGAGTATCGGCGATCACGAAAACTGTTGGCCTGGAACACTTGTGTCGCCAGTTTCGACAACGGACGCTCCGGACCCGTTCGGCCGATCAGCGCGGCACCCGAGGTGACCACCGACCAGGTCAGCTTCGGAGTCAATTCGAGTCTGCGGTCGACCAGCGCACGGAATCGGACGTCTTCACCGCCGAAGACGAGATCGCGCACGTAGTCGTGCGCGCGTTGCGGCCAGACGCCGACGAGCGGTCCATCGGCATCGAGCGGAGTCTTCAACGCCGTGCGCACGTCCGCGCCGACGGCCTGCATGAAGGTCGAGGCATCAGCCCGGTCGACCAGCCGCCGACGCACCGGCTTGAAGGTCGGTCGCTCCTCGGGCTGTGCTGGCCGGGCACCTAGCACCGCATCCATCAGCTCGGCGCCGGCAATTCCGACGGTGTCCGACTCCAGCCGAAATAGGTCTTCGCCACAATACTTTTCGAAAAGTTCGGCGATGCGCGGAGCGAAGACAATGGTCCGCGAACTTCCGGCAGTGTGCCGTATGGACATGACGAACTCCCGGATGACAGGCGGGACTCGCGCCCGGTAGGGTGACCAACGGACGCGAGTTCGACAACTTACTGGAAGAGTCAGATCCAGCCGTACCAGGCGTACTTCTTCAGACTCTTCTCCTGCTTCATCCGTTTGACCATACGTACGAGAGTCATGACTCCACCTCCGGTTGTGAGTGTGTTCGGTGAGTGTGCCTGGATCGCAGGCACCCGCCGAGCGTATGCGAAACGCGTTGGGCGGCAGGTATTTTTCGGATAAGTTATCGTCAAATGATGCGCCGGTGACGCGCAAATTACACGCGCTGCCTACCGTCGACACCGGTCAACCTCGTATACGCGGCGAATAGTGAAGGCGCACTATGAATATCGCGGCCTCGACTCGAATCGAAACGCTGGACAACGACTTCCACGCCGATCCGCACGGGCACTACCACCGGTGGCGCGAACAGGGACCGGTGCTGCGCATACACGCACCCTCCGGGGTGGTCAGCTGGCTGGTCGTCGGCTACGCCGAGGCGCGCGCCGCGCTGCGGGATCCACGGTTGCGCAAGAGCGCGGACGGCATCGAAAAGCTGTTCCGCCAACAACATCCGGCGGCACCGGCGAACGCTCCGCTGGCCAACCTCGACCACAACATGGCCAACAGCGACTCCCCCAAACACGTCCGGCTACGAAAGCTGGTCAACACGGCATTCACCCGCAGAGCCATCGCCGACCTGCGCCCGCACATCGAGCAAACCACCCGTTCACTCCTCGATGAGATGGCCGAATACGACGAAGTCGATCTGCTCACGGCATTCGTCTTTCCGTTGCCCGTGCGCATGATTTGCGACATGCTCGGCGTGCCACGCGACGAGGTGCCGGGATTTCAGCAGTGGGCACAGAAGCTGTTCACGATCGTCGGCGACGAGCGCACCGAAGCATTCCGCGAATTGCGTTCCTATCTACAGGGATTAGTTGCCCGAAAGCGGGTCGACCCCGGTGTCGATCTACTCTCCCTGCTGATCCACGCCCGGGACGACGGCCAGTCGCTCACCGAAGTGGAACTGTTGGACATGGCCGTCATGTTGCTGGTCTCCGGACACGGAACAACGGTCGACCTATTGACCACCGGAACGCTCGCACTATTGCGCGACGATTCGCTGTCACAAACCCTGCGCGCCAACCCTTCCGCATTACCCGCGGCGGTCGAAGAGTTCCTCCGCTTCGACGGCCCGATCCATTTCTCCACCATCCGCTACACCGCGGAACCGGTGCGGATCGGCGACACCGAAATACCGGCCGGTGAATTCGTGCACATCGCCATCGCCGCCGCCAACCACGACCCGGCCTACTTCGCCGAACCCGACCGCCTCGACATCGGACGCGACGCCGGCCAACACCTGGGTTTCGGCCACGGCGCCCACTTCTGCGTCGGCGCACCCCTCGCCCGCATGGAGGCGACGGTGGCGTTCTCGGCGCTTCTCCAGCGCTTCCCCGACCTACGACTGGCCTGCCCCCACGCAGACCTGGTCTGGCACCACAAATTCGGCTTCCCCACCCTTACCGGACTTCCGGTGCGGCTGAGGATCTGAACAGGGCTCCATACCATCGAAAGTGGCCGCGACGGCGCAGAGAAAGTCTGCACCGCCGCAGGCCCGTACTACCTGATTCGATCATCGCGCCCATCGTCGTCGGCGTTGTATGCCTCGTTCCAATTGTCGGAGGCCGCGCCATCCGGTCCTGGGTTCCGCAGGTCCATCATTCGAGTCACCTCCTTCGTTGCGCCTGGCGGACGAGCCGATCTCTTACCATGCCGAGAAACCGCAGCAGACCTGCGCTCTTCCACGATCAATAGGGGATGCCGGGGGCTGGGGCATCGCAACACCGACCGGTCGCTCAGCAGCGGATCCCATCGCCGCCGCTACCTGCCGCCCGGAAGGTTGAGCAAATACCGGTCATCCGCTGTGCTACCCCGCCCGCCGAGCGCTAAACGATGCGCTCCAGCGCCGACTCCCCGCGACGCGGCACTTCACTCGGCCAGCACGATCGATCCAGTGAAACACCTTGTGTCAGAAACTATTTCGTCACGTATTACGATGGATACCAAAGTGGCGTCGCAGACTCTCGTATCGCACGAATGGAGACCGGACTCATGTCGGATATCAACAAGCACAATCTCATCTACTTCGAAAATCCTTCTATGCGCGGGCTTTACGACACCATGGAGGAGTGGCAGCAGACCTCGAATCGGCGTCTTTTGTCGATAACTGTTCAGCGGGACGGGGACAACTTCTGCTGCATCGCCCTGACCAATCCGACCGAGGTCGTGATTACCAGCGAGGACGGACATAATCACGCGAACGTCAGCCGATTCGGGACGCTCGCCGTCGATGGGCAATAGTCTGCCCCGGCGATCAGCCTGCTCGGCTCAACGACTGCGGCGCCTCGACGACCGCGGTCTCGGCGGACCGCTTCCGGCGAATCAACGGCGCCAGCGTGGCATGGACGATGAAGTACTCCGCGACCATCACATTACCCAGCAGGGATGCCCACGCGCTCGCGGTGTAGATGTCCCGATATTGCAGTGACGGAATGACTTTCGCGAGTTCCGTGCCGGCGAGCAGGTATAGGCGCAGCGTCACGGCGGCAAAGGTCAACGCGTAGTTGCGGATCATCCAGATCCGGTGCAGTTGCACCTCACCGCGCCGTATCGTGCGATAGCCCTGCGCGGCCGAGTACAGCCACGCCACCACCAGCATGTAGAACGCGACCTGCAACGCGAAACCGCTCGGCGTCACCGCCGCGGCATACGACGCCGCGGCAGCGGCCGCCACGACCGAGATCAGGTACACCCGGCCCGCCATTCGGTGCCATCGAGGAAAGCGTGCCCGCAACTGCGGCACGAATTGCCACGGCCCGATGATCAAGGCCAAGCTGGCCGGCACCGCATGCACCACCAGGCTCAGGTAATACCCCACGATGCTCCGGTCGACCGGCACGGTCGAACTTCCCATCAGATACGGGGTCACGAAGAAGACCGCGATGCCGATCGCCAGAACGACCAGCAGGCCCCACAGGAACCACCACCACCGCCGGCGAACGGTCGGCGACATGACTACGGACATGCGAAACTCCGATACTCGTCTGCGAAGCCTGAGATCAATTACCTTGTGCCGCTGCGGAAACCGACTCCCATTCGCGCCACTGCGCAAGCCGGGATTCGTACTCCTCCGCGACGATCCGCACCGCCGTATCCCCCAGCAGCAGACGCAACGGCGGCTTCTCCGCGTCGACCAACGCCAGCAGGGCGGAGCGGGTCGCGCTGGGTTGACCGAAGCTCGGCCCCGCATCGGCGGCGGTGGCGCGAACCCGGTCGTAAGCCGGGTTCTCGGTAGCGAATCGGCTCAACGTGAACCCGGTGTCGTAGGTGCCGGGTTCGAGCACCGTGACATGTATGCCGAAGTCGGCGACCTCGGCGGCCAGCGCCTGGGACAACCCCTCCAACGCCCACTTCGACGCGTTGTACGCGCCTACGCTCGGCGACGCCACGATCCCCCAGAGACTCGACACCTGGACGATGTGCCCACTCCCCTGCGCCCGCAGAATCGGCAGCGCCGCCTGCGTAACCCACAGCGCGCCGAACAGATTGGTCTCCAACTCCGCCCGGATCTCCCGCTCGGACAGCTCCTCGACCATGCCGAACTGCGCGAACCCAGCGTTGTTCACGACTACATCGAGCCGCCCGAAATGCCCCGCCGCCCGCTCGACCGCCGCGAAATCACCGACCCGATCGGTCACATCCAGCCGCAACGGCAGAAACGTCTCCGGAAACTTCGCCACCAGATCGTCCACCGCCCCCAGATCCCGAGCCGTCCCCGCAACCCGATCCCCCCGCTCCAGCGCCGCCGAAGCCCACTCCCGCCCGAACCCCCGCGACACCCCGGTAATGAACCAAACCTTGCCCATCCGCCTACCTCACTCGTCCGATCACTTGAGCTAACACCGTAAGGCTACGACTGTAAGCTCACCGAACGCAAGAGGTAACACCTGTAAGTTTTGCGGGGCAAGGTGATGAGATAGTCGAAGGATCTACAGACAACTGTCGAGAAGCCGACGAAGTCCGCGCCCGCCCATACCGACGCAGCGCCGTTCACCCCGCTGGCCGAGATCAATGAGAAGCGTGCGCAGATCGCAGCTCTACCAACGCCTTTCGGACATCATCGAACGCGACGTCGGGAAGATCCCCTAGATCGAACCAGCGGTACTCGCTGTTCTCACCGGACAACTCGATCGCATGCTCATCAGCGATCGAGCACCGAAACGCGAGACCGATCGTGTGCAGCCCGGTGTCGCCGTAGATCGAAGAGAACGAACCGACGAACGAAAGCCCGTCAACCTCCAACCCGATCTCTTCACGCGCCTCCCGACGCAAGCAGTCCTCAGCGGTCTCATCACCAGACATGAACCCGCCAACGGTGTCCCACTGCCCGATCTCCGGCTCGATTGCCCTCCGCAGCAACAGCACTCGGCTGCCGCGAACAACCAGGCCGATCGTCGTCGGCAACGGATTGTCGTACTTGACGAACCCACAGCCCGCACAAGCGGCACGGATCTCGCGGCCGCTCCCGGAGCATGACAACGCCGAACCACACATCGGACAGTACTTCCAGTCCCGCATCAGTTCCCGCCAGTCATCTCGTCGTCGAGCCAGGCTTGTTCCCGCTCGATCGTGCCTCATGAGACGAGCTACTCGGCGTCACCGCGGCCGGCATGCCGGGCCGCGGTATCAGTCGCGCCGATCAGGTGGTGAAAAGGGTTGAGCCCCAGTAGTCGTTGGAGCCTAGGCCTGGTGGGACGGCGAAGACTGCGGAGCCTACGTGCTTGATGTATTCGTTGAGGGCGTCGTTGCGGGCCAGGTTGTTTTGCATGGGCACGAATTGGGTTTGGGGGTTGCGGCAGTAGGCGATGAAGAAGAGGCCGGCGTCCAGGTGGCCGAAACCGTCGGAGCCGTCGGTGAAGTTGTAGCCGCGGCGCAGGATTTGGATGCCGCCGAGTTCTTCGGCGGAGGCCAGGCGGACGTGGGCGTCGGTGTCCACGAGGGGGCCGGAGGGGCCGGCGGATTGGAGGTCGAGTTCGTCGAACTCGTCGCGGGCACCCAGTGGCGCGCCGGATCCCTTGGTGCGCCCGATGACTCGTTCCTGCTCGTGCAGTGTCGTGCGGTCCCAGGGCTCGATCAGCATGCGGATGCGGCGCGTGACGAGGTAGGAGCCGCCGGCCATCCAGGCCTGGTCGTCGGCGGGGTCGACCCAGACGAACTTGTTGACCGTGTCGTGGTCTTCGGCCTTGATGTTGCGGGTTCCGTCCTTGAAACCGAGCAGGTTCCGGGCGGTCGTCTGGCTGGTCGAGGTCGACGAGGTGCGACCGAAACCGAGTTGCGACCAGCGCACCGAGACCGCGCCGAACCCGGCTCGAGCGAGGTTGCGGATGGCGTGCACAGCGACCTGCGGGTCGTCCGCGCAAGCCTGGATGGCGATGTCGCCACCGCTGCGCGCCGGTTCGAGCGCGTCCTTGGTGAACTTCGGCAGATCGACGAGCGCCTTCGGTTTACGCGATGCGATACCGAAACGGTCGGCACCGTCCGCGCCGACGAACAGCGACGGACCGAAACCGATCGTCAGGGTGAGCCTGGACGAGGACAGGTCGAGCGCCTCGCCGGTGTCGGTCGGCGGCTTGTACGCGCCCGCGCCGATAGCGCCGTCGGGCTCGGCCTCGCGGCCGGAGGTCATCCGCTCCGCCATCAACGTCCAGGTCTTCAGCAGATCGATGAGTTCGTCGCGCGAGCGCGTGTGCACGTCGAACACCGCGAAATGCAGCCGGTCCTGGGTGGGGGTGACGATGCCCGCCTGATTGGTGGCGCGGAACGGCACGATGCCGGAGGCGCCGGCCGCGGCGGCGGGACTCGACATCCGCCCGGCCAGCACACCCGCACCGGCCGCGGCGACGCCGATCCCCGCCGACCCGATCAGTCCGCGTCGGGAGATTCCGCCCCGCCCGGGGTCACGATCCCGCGACGACACCCTGCACCTGACTCACCACCGCGGACAACGCGTCGATCTGCCGCGCGAGCGCGCCACGCTGATCGCCGTTGACCGTCTCATAACTGACATGTCCGTCGCCGAGCCGATACTTGGCCAGTTCGGCGTCGAGTTCGGCGAAGCGCCGGTCGATCTGGGTGCCGAGGTCCGGATTACGCTCGTCGAGGATCGGCCGCAGGCTGGCGATCGCCGCCTGGGAGCCGTCGACGTTGGCCTGGAAGTCCCACAGATCGGTGTGCGAGAAGGTGTCCTCTTCGCCGGTGATCTTGGTCCGCGCGATCTCGTCGAGCAGGCCCTGCGCGCCGCCCGCGACCTGCACCGGATCGACGGTGTAGCCGGCCGCGTTCACGCCGGCCGCCAGTTCACCCATGTCGGCGAGGAGTTGGTCGGCGATCTGGTTGGTGTCGGGCTGCAGGCCCTGCGCCCACAGATCCTTTTCCAGCCGGTGGAAGCCGGTCCACTTGTCGCCGGCGGCGACATCGGCCTCACGCAGATCGATGCGCGGATCGAGATCGTTCGGGAAGCTCTCGGCGACCGGTTCGATGCGTTCGTAATAGGTGCGGGTGATCGGGTACTGCTTCTTGGCGGACTCGATATCGCCGGCTTTGACCGCGGCCACAAAGGACTTCGTGGTTTCTTGCAGCGCGGTCACCTGGCTCAGGATGTAGCGCTTGTACCCGTCGGCGGCCTCGGCGAGTTTGCCCGATTCGTCACGTTTCTGCGCCTGTCCGGTGACGGTGAAATCGTGCCGGATTCCGTCGCCGACCATGCCGGGCTTGCACGCGGTCTGGTATTTACCGGGATCGGGCACGGACACGATCAATTGGCGGGTGAGCCCGGGGCCGATGTTCTCGATCTCACCGATGACCCGCTCGCCGGCGCCGTACACGTAGAACTCGGTGACCTTGGTGCCGTTGTTGGCGATCCGGAAGGTGACCTGGCCGGTTTCGGCCGAATCCTTGGCCACCGCGCAACTGGTGTCGTTCGCGGTGACCGCGATATCGCCCGCCGATGCGTTGTCGGTCTTACTGGTACACGAAACAAGCAATGCGGGCACCGTCACCGCCACCGCTATGGGAATCATGGGAAAACGCACGGAGAGTGGACCTTTCGTTGTCACGGCGCGACCGCGGTATCTGTCGGGGTCCGGGGATTTCCCCGGTTGGCGTCGGCAGCGGGAACCGGGCGCAGGAATAGGAACAGCACCACGACCACATAGAGGATCCACGCGATGACTTGCAGCACGGTCGGGTCGGCGCGGAAGTTGAAGATGCCCTGCGCGACGGTGCCGTACCAGCTCGACATGGAGAACCAGGAGGAAATGTCGAAGGCGTTCTGCGCCAATCCCGGCAGCCAGTCCACGGTCTGCAGCGCCCGGATGCCGTAAGCGAGAATCCCGGCGGCGACCACGATCAGCAGCGCGCCGGTGTATTTGAAGAAGGTGGCGAAATTGATCTGCACGGCGCCCAGATACATCAGCACGGTCAGCACCGCGGCGACCACGATGCCCAGCAGCAGCCCGATCAACGGCCACGAACTGCCGGTGGTGTTCTCGGCGTAACCGACCATGAGCAGCGCGGTCTCCACGCCCTCGCGCCCGACCGCGAGAAACGCCAGCGCCACGATCGCCACCGGACCGACGTCGAGGGCCCGCGACATCCCGGCCTTCAACTCCCCCGAGATGGTCCGGGACGCGGTCCGCATCCACAACACCATCCAGGTCACGATCACCACCGCGGCCAGCGACGCGAGCCCGGCAATGAGTTCCGCGGCCAGGCCGGTCACCGTCGAGGTGCCGTAGCGGATGCCGGCGAAGATCGCGACGACCATCACAATGGCGGCGCCGACTCCGAGCGCGACCCATTTCAACGCCTCGCGGCGCTGTGATTTCACCAGGAACGCGACCAAAATCATGACCACGATGCCGGTTTCGAGTCCCTCGCGCAGTCCGATCAACCCGCTGCCGAACAATTGTGCGGCCACCGAAGGTGCGTCGGAAGCGAACGCCTGCTCTCTCAAATCCACTCCCAGTCGAACCAAACTCAGCCTAACCACAGTTCGGCAAGGCAAACCTAGTCTTACACGCAGATAGCCAGTTTAGAAACCCGGACATGAGGGACACAGAGCGCGACGGTTAAGCCGCAGGCTCTTCACGCATCAATCGCGCGAACGCACGCAGGCCCGCGAGGATCTCCTGTTGATCGGTAATTCCGTCGAGAGCGGCGTCGAAGCGGGCGGCCATGGTGGTGACGCGCTGATCGACCGCGCCTACCCGTTGAACCAGCCCGGCATGGTCTCGAGCCACCCCGTCGCGCACACCGCGCTGATCTTCACGCGCCCGCTGATCCAGGCGACGCACCTCGTCGCGCAGCTCGTCGATCTGCCGCGCGTCGGAGTCGGCCCGGGCGGCGGCACTCGACTCGCCGGCGTCGAGTCGCTCGGTCAGGAACCGCACCTGCTCGCGCAGTGTGCGCACATCGTCGGGCGGGAAAGCCACCTCCCGCGAGATGGCCGCGATCCGCATGCGCAGATAGGCGAAATACGCCGCCGCCGGACGGATCAGCACGCCCACGAGGAAGAACCCGGCAACGTAGTAGCCGATCTCGTATCCGGTAACCAACGCGACCACCGCGGCAACCACCGCCGACACCACATGCGAGGCGACGGCCACCAGCAACAGTCGCTCGGCCAAGCTGCCGACTTCGCTCGCCCGCTCCGCAGGCACCGCGATCTCCCGCCCGCGAGCCGCGTCGAGCCGATGCCCCGCCTGCCGCGCGGCGAAGTACAGATTCCACGGCACGGTCAACACTGCGCCGAACCAGAAGAACGCGACGAACCCCAGCCCGGCCCCGATCACCGTCGACGCGGACAGATCGGCCCAAATGGCCAGTGCGGCAACCACGATCACCAGAACCGTGGCGGCCCAGAACAATCCCCAGTATTTCTGCATCGATCCAGCATCGCGAGCGGCCCAAGTCAGCGACACCGTATGACTACTCGAGTTCACCGCCCCGAAGACCGTCTACTTGTCGGACCCTGCTGCCAAACTGCTACCGGGTGGGAAATTCAGCATCTCAGGGAGGAACATCCATGACCTTGAAGACGACACACCTCGACCCCGAAGAGCTGCCGTACAGCCCGGCGTTCACGCAGGGTGTGATCGCCCCGGCCGGCCCGACGCTCTATGTCGGCGGCCAATTGGGTACCGACAGCAGCGGGAAGCTGCTCGACGGCATCGAGGCGCAGACCGAACAGGCGATGCGCAACGTGCTTTCGGTGCTCACCGCGGCGGGCACCGGGCCGGAACATGTCGTCAAACTGAACATCTACCTGGTCAACGGGCACGACGCGCGGGCGGGATACGAAGCGTCGCAAGCGATATGGGGTAATCACCGCACCGCCATCACGGTGATCTCCACCGCGGAGCACGGCCGCCCCGGCGCGCTCATCGAGATCGACGCGATCGCGCTCATCCCCGAGTAGGCAGCGTCCTCGCCGAGGCCGCGCCGAGTGCCCGGCTTCGGCGAGACAGGCGGCACGTCAAGTCCTGCTGACGTCAACCGCGGTGCGTCGCGCCCGGCCGCGCACATAGGTGAAGTGTCATGCGTCGGCGGCAAACCGCACGCAGACCCAAGTCGACATCGTCTTTTGTGTACTGCTTGCCTGATCAGGACTCTGCAAGCCGCGCGGACGCGGGGTGTCGCCGCCGCCTGCCGAGCGCTCCTGGGCAAACATTAAATGACCAAATTATGTGAAGTGAGGCAACAACTTTCGCGTACTGCTACGGTGTGCCAGGAGTGACGACTACACTAACCCTCTTTCTGGAAGACGACACCTATGAGTGCAGCTTCGACAACTGGCAAAGAATCAAAAGACACGGGGACACGACGCCGGTCGGTGTTGATTCGCAACCGTAACTTCGGCCTACTCTGGGGCGGCGAATCGATCAGCCTGCTGGGCAGCGAAGTCAGCACCATCGCGCTGCCGTCACTGGCGGTACTCGCGTTCGGGGCGGGCACGCTCAGCGTCGGCTCGCTGGTGGCCCTGCAATGGATACCGTTCGTTCTGCTCGCGCCGATCATGGGCGTTTTCACCGACCGGTGGCGCCGGCTGCCGCTGATGATGATCGCGAACGTCGCGCGGGTGATCATCCTGGGCTCGCTGCCGCTGGCCGCGGTGCTCGGGCACCTCACGATCACCCAGGTGTACATCGTCGCGCTGCTCAAGGGCATCTTCGATGTGGTCTTCCAACTCGCCTACCAGGCCTACATGCTGCAAATCCTGGAGCGGGAAGATCTGGCGGAGGGTAACGCCGCGACTCAGATGAGCCGCTCGATCGCGCAGGTCGCCGGTCGGTCGATCGGTGGTGGGCTGGTCGGGCTGGTCGGCGCCGCGAAGGCGATCGGCATCGACGCGGCGTCCTATCTCGTCGCGGCGATCACCCTCGGGCTGATCAAGCACAAGGAACCCGCGCCGAAGCCGGCCGATCGCGGCCTGGCCGCCACGCTGCGGGAACTGAAGGCCGGCGCGGTGATCACGTTCGGCAACCGGCTGCTGCGCTCGCTGGCCTTGATGGCGACGTTCGGCAACATGGCGGTGTCGCTGACGCTGACCATGATCATCGTCTACGCCTACAAGAACCTCGGGCTGTCCGCCTCTCAGCTGGGCCTCGCGCTCGGCATCGGCAGCGTCGCGGTGATCGCCGGCGCGCTGCTGTCCAGGAAGATCAACGCCAAGCTGGGCATGGGCCGGACCGTGGTCCTCACCCACTCCCTGCTGGCCGTCGCGTTCCTGCTGCTGCCGCTGGCCACGCTGGGCAACAAGACGTTCGCGTTCGTCATCATCGCGATATCGCAGGGTCTCTCGGCGGCGACCACGCCGGTCGCGAACGTGGGTGGCATGACGATGATTCAGATGGCGACGCCGCCGGAGGCGATGGGCCGCGTGGCCGGCGTATCGCTGCCGTTCGTCTGGGGCGCCAACGCGGTCGGCCCGATCCTCGGCGGCGCCGTCGCGGTGTGGATCGGGACGCAGAACGTCTTCTTCCTGTCCGCCGCACTGGCCTTGCTCGCGGTAGTGGTGATCTACATCGGCGGCGTGCATCTCATCCGCAACGAGGTGCCGGAGGAGTACCGCGCCAAGGTGTGATCCCTGCTGCCTAGAGGAAAGATCGTCATGGAGGGGCGAGCGCGTGCCGCGTGGTGCGGCACGCGTTCGTCGTGCGGCCGACTCGGATTACGGTGTCGCGGAAGCGGACCCGGCGGGCAGCAGGGCACGCACCGCCTCGATGGTGTCGGAGTCGGCCGGTTCCTTGTCCGGGCGGTAACGCACGACCCGCGCGAAACGCAACGCCACGCCACCCGGATAGCGCGGGCTCACCTGCACTCCGTCGAGCGCGATCTCGACCACCAGGTTCGGCTTCAGGTAGACGACGTGATCGTCGCGGGAACGTTCGTGTCGCGGGAATTCGGCCGTCTGCCAACGCAACAGCTCATCGGTGAGCCCCTTGAACGTCTTGCCGACCATGATCGGCTCGCCACCGTCCGGATCCCGCGCCCCGAGATGCAGATTCGACAGATATCCGGTGCGCCGACCGTAACCCCACTCCGCACCGAGCACGATCAGATCGAGGGTGTGCGTCGGTTTGATCTTCTGCCAGGCGCGCCCACGGCGACCGGCCGCGTACGGTGCGGACAGCAGCTTGATCACGACCCCTTCGTGACCGGCGGTCAACGCGGCATCGAAATACTCCGCAACCGCCTCGGCATCGGGCCGGATCAACGCCGGAATACTATGCTCGCCAACGACTTTCGCCATGGCCTCGCGCCGCTCGGACAACGGCGCGTCGAGCAGATCGACACCATCCAGGTGCAGGCAGTCGAAGAAATAGGGACGCAACAGCAGATCACGGGTCGAGGTAGCCTCCGGCACCGCCTGGCCGAGCGCGGTCGCCTCGCTGACCGTCGATTCGGCGTCGGGCGTCAACGCGAACCGGCTCATCGTCTCCTGGAACGGCCGCGGGCGTCCCGCGTCCGTGAGCGCCAGGGTCTCACCATCGAGCACCACACTGTCGCAGTCCAATCCGGCGACCAGCTCCACCAGCTCGGGCACCTTGGCGGTGATGTCCCGCAGTGTCCGTGTGAAGATCCAGACCTCGGTCCCCTTGCGGTGCACCTGAATACGCGCACCGTCGAGCTTCTGTTCCACACTCACGTCACCGGCGAACTCGGCGAAGGTGTCGTCCAGCGTGCCGCCGGGCGAGGCCAGCATCGGCTGGATCGGCCGACCCACCTCCAGCCGGAACTCCGACAGCGCCGCCGCACCACCCGTCATCGCGGCCACCGCCGTCACCGGCAACTGCCCCGACAACATGTGCGCCCGGCGAACCAGATCGACCGGCACCTCCGCGGCGACCGCCACCGCCTCCGCGACAACCGCGGTCAGCGCACCCTGCCGCAGCTCACCGGTCAGCAGCCGCACCAGGAATTCGCGCTCCGCCCTGGTCGCCGCGGACAACAGCGTCACCAGCAGCTCCCGCCGCCGCGCCGTCGAGCCCGAGCCGCTCGTCCCGGCCAGCTCGGTGAACGTCTCGTCCACCGCCGCGACGGTCAGGCTCGGCTCGGCGGCCGACTCGACCTCGAGCGCCAACAGCGTGCGCCACCCGGTACCGATGCGGCCCTGCAACAACTCGCCGGACGCCCACGCCACCACCGGCGCGCGTTCGTCCGGCTCGGCCTGCGCCAGCAGCGCGGCGAACGTGGCGATCTTGCTCTTGCGGGAGGAGGTCGCCCGCACGGCGCCGGACGCCTCGACGACTTGCGACAGCAGCACGAGTTCGACGGTAACGTGCGCGGCGGCGAATTGCCGGGAATTCAGTGTGCGGCGGCGTCCCAGCTGCGGCCGACGCCGACCGAGACCTCCAGCGGCACCGACAGCTCGATCGCGTTCGACATATGTTCGCGGGCAATGGCTTCCAGCGCGTCCCGCTCGTCCGCGGCGACCTCGAAGACGAGCTCGTCGTGGATCTGCAAGAGCATGCGCGACCGCAGCCCCGCGTCCCGGATCGCCTTGTGCACGTTGATCATCGCGACCTTGATGATGTCGGCGGCGGTGCCCTGGATCGGCGCGTTGAGCGCCATCCGCTCGGCGGACTCGCGGCGCTGCCGGTTGGTCGAATCCAGGTCGGGCAGGTAGCGGCGGCGACCGAACAGCGTCGAGGTGTAGCCGACCTTGCGCGCCTCGTCCACCGCGTGCCGCAGATAGTCGCGAATGTTGCCGAAGCGCTCGAAGTAGACATCCATCTGCGCCTTGGCCTCGGCCGGCGTGATCTTCAGCTGCTGGGCGAGGCTGTTCGGCCCCAGACCGTACGACAACCCATAGGACATGGCCTTGACCCGGCGGCGCAGCTCCGGCGTGACCTCCGCGATCGGCAGGTCGAAGGCTTTGGAGGCAACGAAGGTGTGCAGGTCCTCGCCGGAGTTGAAGGCCTCGATCAGGCCCTCGTCCTTCGACAGGTGCGCCATTATGCGCATCTCGATCTGGCTGTAGTCCGCGGTCATCAGCGACTCGTAGCCTGCGCCGACGACGAAGGTGTCGCGGATGCGACGGCCGGTGTCGGTGCGGATCGGGATGTTCTGCAGATTCGGCTCGGTCGAGGAGAGCCTGCCGGTGGCGGCGATGGTCTGGTTGAACGTGGTGTGGATGCGCCCGTCGTCGCCGACCGACTTCAGCAATCCGTCGACCGTCACCTTCAACCGCGTCGCATCCCGGTGTGCGAGTAGGTGTTCCAGAAATGGATGCTGGGTCTTCTCGAACAGCGACTCGAGCGCGTCGGCGTCGGTGGTGTACCCGGTCTTGGTGCGCTTGGTCTTCGGCATGTCCAGCTCGTCGAACAGCACCACCTGCAACTGTTTCGGCGAGCCGAGGTTGATCTGCTTGCCGATCACCTCGTAGGCGGCCTCCGCGGCATCCGCGACCCGGGCGGCGAATTCGGACTGCAGCTGGGTCAGCTCGTCGACATCGACCGCGATCCCGGCGTCCTCCAGCCCCGAAAGCACCTCCAGCAGCGGCAGTTCCATCTCGGTGAGCAGTCGGGTCGATTCGATGCCCGCCAGCTCCTCGTCGAAGACCTCGGCGAGATCGCAGATGGCGCAGGCACGCAGGATCGCGGCCTGCGCGAGCGCGTCGTCACCCTGTTCGGCGGCCGTGTCCGCCCGTAGTTCCCGCGATAGATAACGCAGCGACAGATCACCGAGGTCGAACACGCGCTGCCCGGGCTTGACCAGGTAAGCCGCGAGGGCGGTGTCGCTGGTGAGCCCGCCGAGCCGCCAACCGCGCCGGCGCAGCGCCCGGATCGCGGGCTTGGCCTCGTGCATCGCCTTCGGCGTCCCGGTGTCCGCGAGCCACTCGCCCAGCGCCTGTTCGTCTTCCGGGGTCAGCCCGACAACATCGAAGTAGCCGCCCGCGCCCGCATCGGTCGAGACGGCGATCCCGGTCAGGTCGCCCGCGGCCTCCGCGAGCACCGAAACGCCGTAGCGCGCTCCCGCTTTCGCCTGCCCGGCCAGCCAGTCCGCGACCGAGCCCGGCGCCACCGCGCCACCGCTGATCTCGAAGCCGGACTCGGCCTCGGGCTCGGACGGCGCGAGGGTCTCGAACAACCGATCGCGCAGCACCCGGAACTCGAGCCGGTCGAAGAGCCGGTGGATCTGCTCGCGGTCCCACGGCTGCCGGACCAATTGCTCAGGGGTGTAGGGCAACTCGACGTCGCGGACCATCTCGGTGAGCCTGCGGTTGAGCACCACGCTGGACAGGTTGGCGCGCAACGCGTCCCCGACCTTGCCCGGCACCTCGTCGACCCGCTCCACCAGCGTGGCCAGATCGCCGTATTCGCGCACCCATTTGGCGGCTGTCTTCTCCCCCACCCCCGCGATGCCGGGCAGGTTGTCGCTCGGGTCGCCGCGCAGCGCGGCGAAGTCCGGGTACTGCCGCGGCGTGAGCCCGTACTTCTCCTCCACCGCCGCCGGGGTGAACCTGGTCAGCTCCGATACGCCCTTGCGGGTCAGCAACACCGTGACGTTGTCGTTCACCAGCTGGATGGCATCGCGGTCGCCGGTGACGATCAGCACGTGGAACCCCTGTCCCCCGGCCTGGGTCGCCAGCGTGGCGAGGACGTCGTCGGCCTCATAGCCTTCGATGGTCAGCACCGGGATCCCCAGGGCGGCCAGCATCTCCCAGATGATCTCGAACTGGCCGCGGAACTCGTCCGGCGTGCGCATCCGGTTGGCCTTGTACTCCGGATACGCCTCGGTGCGGAAGGTCTTGCCCTTGACGTCGAAGGCCGCGGCCACGTGTGTGGGCTGTTCGTCGCGCAGCAGGTTGATGAGCATGGCGGTGAATCCGTATACCGCGTTCGTCGTCTGTCCGGTGACAGTCTTGAAGTTCGCGGCGGGCAGCGCGAAGAACGCGCGGAAGGCGAGAGAGTGTCCGTCCAGTAACAACAGTGTCGGCTGCGCGCCGCCGGAGTCGGCACTCGGGCTGGAATCGGTGCTCGGACGCTGGTCGGCGTTGCCTGGGGTCACCTCTCCGAGTCTAGGTAACAAGCGGTATCGGGCGAGTGTCTTTGCCGGGACGTCGCTAGGGGTTGCCGCCCCGGTGATTTGCCCATCCGATGCCGGTGGGTTTGATAGCCGAATGGCATGCCGTTCAACGGTCTTCGTTACGACCGCGCGGCGCGCGTTCGAATGAAACTCGAAAGGGCCGATCCCGGCTCGCGCCGAGCAAATCGCGGGTGAGACGCGAGCACTCGCGAAAATAGACCGCACGGTAAACACCGGCGAATCCGGGCGACCGCCGATCGTTGCGGCAGCGCAAAGACCTTATATCGGGCAACCATGCAGCGCCGCGGCAGGTTCCGGCCACGGAAGAGCCGCCGAACGCACAAAGTGAACGGTTCCCGTTTTCCATTTCACGTGTCACAAAGGCGTCATTCCGGCAGCATGGCCAAAGGCGAACCGGCGGCTGCCGTGCAGGCCACGAACGTCCTTGGCGTCGCGGCGTCGTTCGATTGCGGGAATCTCTCACCGCTGATCCCGGTGACGGCTTTGTGCCGCCAGAAGAGATCTGTGTCGGTGGAATCGCCGACTTTACAACGTATCTCCCGCGTCGTCTACAAGTATCGGCAACCTCGCCGCCACGGCCGTTTCTGTGCAGCGCAACAAGACTTCGCCCGCATCGGCCATGCGCGTGCACAAGCGGGTCCCCAGTCACCGCCGCACGTCCGGGGACCGGGAAGTTCGAGGCGCCGCCCGAGCCCACCGGACCGCCTTCTACCTCGTACGACTCCGAATGTGCTGGGGGAAAACCGGATCCGTGCGGAAGCCGCGCCTGCGGCGATGCCCTACCCGGCGGCACAGTCCTCGACTAGCATCGAAGCCGCCACCGTAAGCCTGCGACCAGCAAGAACACAGAGTCATGTCGTCAAAGCGCCGACTCTGCGGCAAGGCGGACTCGTCTACTTGGAGACACATCAGTCATCCGCCCCGAGTACGCACCCGCGTATATGTACATTACGATCAGCAGTGTTTAAGATAACAGAATCGACGCAGGGTGTCGTAAGTATCCCACACTCGGTGTAACGTGTGAGCACATATAGAAAATGTCGTCCGTGTCACTCGTGGGTCCGATCGACCCGGATGACCGCTCGGAAGTAGCTGAAGATTTCCGACCGATACACAGGAAGCTGAGCGACCTTTGGACTCCGACTGGGGTGTGCAGATGAGCAGCGAATCGCGAGACTACATGATCACCGTGATGACGCGCGACAAAGATCACGCGCCCGACCCCCGAATCAGCGCAGTCATCAGATCGAACGATGAGTCCGAACCACACATCGTCGAATTGACTGTGCACGCCTCCGAACAGGGCGCGACCCTGCCACATGCCGTGCGCGACATCAACTTCGAGCAGTTGGCGAAGGCACTGTTGAGCACCGTGGCGGCGTCCGCACTGATCACCGACGTGCAGCCGGCGGCACCACGAAACGACAAGCCGGTTCAACCACGGCGTAGCAGTGGAAGTGGCAGCACCAGCAGCAACGACGCCAACAACCGTCCGTATCGCAAGATGCCGGCCGTGGATGAAGTCCAGGCAGTGTTTCTGGAGACCGGGAGTGTCGGCAAACTAGCCAAACATTTCGATGTCCCTCGGTATACCGCACAGTCTTGGGTCGACCGGCTGCGGCGTTCAGGAGTGTTGGAACCCCCGGTCGCCAGCTAGTGTCCCGGTGACAAGAGTCTGTACTTTGAAATGACTCCTCTCACTACCTACTGCGACTAACCACACATAGTATTTAGTGCCGTGCGCGTGCTGTCAAGTGGAACATACTGTCACGCGCACGGCTCTATGTGGCCTTTTTGGCCGGCTGTCGTCTCCGCTCAGCGGCACACGAGCATCGCTGGACACCACACAGACGACACAGGCTCGTGACCGCCTCCGGACTCCGCAGGACAACGGATAAGCACGGCCCACGGCCCCGCCAGCGCGTCGTGCCGAGGTTCGGCGGACACGTTCTACCCCAACCGGATCCATGCGCGCTGGCGTGCGCTGAGCGGGTGCCACAGGTCGGCCGATCAGCGGGCGGCTTCGAGCCAGAGCGCGGCCGGCGTGCCGAGGCGCACAGACTCCACCGCGGCCATCCGATACACGTTCGCCGCGGTCGAATGCGCGAGCATGCCGCGGACGCCGTGCAGCTGCAACGCGGTACGACTGGCCAGGCGCGCATGCTCGGCCGCGACCGCCAGAACCGCCGCCGTACCGCACTGTTCGCCGCGATCGAACGCCCAGGCGGCCTTGTGCAGCACCAGCCGCCAGCCGTCCGCCTCCCCCAGCAGCGCCGACAGCCGATGTGCGACCGTCTGCCGTTGCGCGAGCGGCTTTCCGGACTGGATGCGCCCGTTGACGTGCGTCCGCGCCACATCCACGATCCGGTAGGCGATGCCGAGCAGCAGTGCCGCCTGCCGGATTCGGGCCGCACCCAGCGCACGCTCCCACCGCTGCGCCGATATCGGCAGCAGCTCGGCGGCTGCCCCGTCGAACCGCACGCGCGAGGCAGGCAGCCCGAAGTGTTCGATGGATTCGACAGTGCAGGTACCGGTTTCCGGCACCACCAGGTGCCAGGAACCGTCATCGGTCCGCACCACGCACAACCCGATGGTGCTGCGGGGCAAGGGTTCCGACGCACCCCGCAGCTTCCCGTCCGGCGTCACCCGCATGCGCGCCGGGCCGTTCGCGCCGATCACCGCGGCATGCCGCAGGCCCTTGTGCAGGTCGGCGACGATCTCCGAAAGGTGTTCTGCCGGTACGTCATCGCTGTCGAGCAGGTCGAGCGCGAACGCGGTCGCGCGGTAACAGCCGAGCGGTTCCAGCCCGAACCCCAGGCGTTCGTTCACCACGATGTCCGCGGTGAGCCCCAGCGCCAGGCCGCCGAACCGTTCCGGCGCGTTGAGGGTGGGCACGCCGATCGTCGCCAACTGGGCCGACGGTTCGCCGGTGCGGGTCAGTACGGTGTCCACCGCGTCGCGCAGTCGCTCTTGCAGCGGATCGAGTCGTAGGTCCATAGCGGTCAGCCCCCTGTGCGGCCGTGGTCGAATACGCGTGCGCTGCTGACGATGTCGAGCATGACCTCGGACGCACCGCCGGAGATGGTCATGCCGGGCGCCTCGCGGAAGGCCGCCTCCAGCACCGGGTTGCCGGGCTCGAGCAAGTCGAGGCCCACGGTGTCGAACGCCCACCACGCGATGCGCTGGGCGGTCTCGCTACAGTGCCATTTCGCGAACGACGACTCCGCGATGTCGGCGTTGCCTTCCTGAAGGTTCTGCATCACTTGGCAACTCAGCAGCCCGCTGGCCTCGATCCGCGTCCGGTGCCGGGCCAGATCGGCGCCGACCGGACCGGCCTGCGCGCCGTCCTCGGCGAGTCGCTCGGTGACCACGTCCAGCCAATGTTTGCCGCGCGCATAGTAATCCAGACCGGTGCGTTCGGCGGCGAACATCTGGGTGATCAGCGACCAGCCCGCGCCGACCGCGCCGAACAACGCGTCCTCGTCCACGTGCACATCGGTGAACCAGATGTCGTGGAACTGTTCGTTGGCCAGGCTGGGCAGCGGTCGAACGACCACGCCCGGCGCGTCCAACGGCACCAGGAACAGGCTGATCGCCTCGTACGGGCTGCCTTGCGGGTCCGTGCGCACCGCGCAGAGCGCGAAGTCGGCGTAGGCGCTCTTGAGGTTGTAGGTCTTGCGCCCGTTGATGATCCAGCCGGTGTCGGCGCGCACCGCCGTGGTGGTGATGCCGGCCAGATCGGAGCCGTGGTCGGGTTCGGTGAACAGGATGCACGCGGTAAGGTCCGTACTGGCCATCGCGGGCAGCAGTGTCTTGCGCTGCTGCTCGCTGCCCGCGGCCAGGATCAGCGATCCGACGTTCAGCACCGAGATGCAGTACAGGTTCTGCGGAATCCGGTGCGCGACCAGCTTTTCCAGCAGCGCCACGGTCGCGGTGAAATCCGCTGCGCGGCCGCCGTATTCGACCGGCCAGGCGGGTGCGAGGATGCCCGCGCGACCGAGGTGCCGATACAGCTCACGGGGATCGCCGTCCATCCCGTCCCGACGCTCGAAAACCTGCTCCAGCAGCTGAGCGGTCTGCGGCGCTTGCAGCACCTCGTCGACCTCGGCGGCGAACGCGACGGTCTCCGGCGGCACATCGAAATCCATCTCAGGAGCTCCTCGTCGGTAGCTGGGGCCGAGGTTGCCGGCTCGCCGCGTGCACGGCCCGGATGACCTCGGCATGGTTCTCGTTGAGGAAGAAGTGCCCGCCCGGCAGCACGGAAAGCCGGAATTCCCCGGCGGTTTGGTCCGCCCAGGGCCGCATCGTGGCCGTCGGTACCTCAGGATCGCTGTCCCCGCACCAGGCGGAGATCGGGCAGGAGAGCGGCGGTCCCGGCCGGCACCGGTAGCGCTCGATCATGCCGAAATCCGCGCGCATCATGGGCATCAGCACATCCAGGAGGTCCTGATGTTCGAAGATCGCGGGCTCCGCGGCGCCGTATTCGCGCAGCATCTGGATGAATTCGGGCCGCGGCAGGTCGCTGACCGGGCTCAGCGGGCGGACGATGGTCGGTGCGGGACGCCCGGTGACGAACAGATGCCGCACCGGACGCACCTGCCCGCTGAGCCGCCTGCTCACCTCGAACGCGAGGATGGCGCCCATGCTGTGCCCGAACAGCAGCACCTCGGTGGGCTCGGCCGCGATCACCTCGGCGATCTCGTCGGCGAGCAGGCCGAGGTCGGTGGCCGGCGGCTCGCTCATCCGCACGCCGCGGCCGGGCAACAGCACCGGCACCAGCTCGACCGATCCGGTGAAGCCGTGCACCCAGTCGGCGTAATAGGCCGAGGAGCCGCCCGCGAACGGGAAGCAGTACAGGCTGTGACTCGCACTGGCGGAACGGAATCGGTTGTCGAACCAGAGTCGGGCGTCGCTGCGGCCGTTCACCGTGCGGTCACTTTCCGCGGAGTCAGGCGCACCGGCATGCTTTTGTAGCCGGGCACGAAGTGCGAGGCGACATGCTGGACTTCACCGGCGATTTCGACCGTCTCCACCAGATCGAGCAGCTCGTCGATGAAGATCTCCAGGCCCACCTTGGCCAGGCCGGCGCCGATGCAGTAGTGCGGTCCGATACCGAACGCGACGTGCCGGTTCGGGCGGCGGCCTGGATCGAACGTGTAGGGATCACGGAAGACTCGCTCATCACGGTTGGCCGAGCCGAGCCAGGCGCTGACCGGTTCGCCGGCCTTGATCGTCTGTCCGTGCATCTGCACATCCTTTGTGGCATAACGCATCAGCGCGGTCACCGGCGACGACCAGCGCAGCAGCTCCTGCAAGCAGGTCGCGCGCAGCTTCGGATTCTCCCGCACCGCCCGGAACTTCGCCGGATGCTCGGCCATCAGCGTGAACAGGGTGCCGAGCGCGTGCGGCGTGGTGACATTCGCGCCGATGAGCAGCACGAAGCAGTTCAGCACCGCCTGCCGCTCCGATAGCGGGCCCTCGGTCAGGTTCATCGCCCGCAGCGTGCCGATGACGTCGGGATCGTCGTCGTCGCGGCTGCGGCGGGCGAACTCGTCGCGGAAGAACTCGAACAGCTCGTGCCGCGCTTGGCGCACTGTCGACTGCGCGGTGCCGGTGGAGTAGGCCGGATCGTCGTAGGCGATCGTCATCATGACCAGCTCGGCCAGCCGCTCCCACGAATCGGGATGCAGTCCCATCAGCGTGCCGGTGACGGCCATCGGGAACATCATGGCCGGCTTGGCCATGTCGTAGACGTCCGCGCCGAGCCCGGCGAGGATCGTCTCCCTGGCCAGGTCACGGAGCAATTTCTCCTGTCCGGCAACGACACTCGGGCTGAACGCCTTGTTCAGCGGCACCCGCAGCTCGCCGTGCCGCGGCGGATCGGTGTCGGCCAGCATGTCGTCGGTGGCGACGTCCGGTGTGTTGAGGTCGAGCACACAGAGAATGGTGCCGCGCCGGGAGGAGAACTCGGCATGGCTGCGCAGCACCCGGCTGACGTCCTCGTGCCGGGTCACCACCCAGAACGGTTCCCGGCCGCGGCCGGGCTCGGCGCGGTAGACCGGTTGGTGGTCGCGCAGGTGCGCCCACACCGCGTGCATGTCCGTCGAGGCGTGAAAGGCGGAGTCGAGCAGATCCGGGTCCTGGAACTGCACCGGGCAGAACGGCGGCGTGGAGATGATCATCGACCGGGCCTCTCAGATTCGATGCGAACGCGCCGCTCCCACAGGTATTCGTAGAACGGCAGGTGATGCTCGTAGTAGCGGCGCAGCACGGGATCGGTGTCGATGGTCCGGTCGTAGTGCGTCTGCCTGCGCCGCACCGTCGAGCTGGCGCTGACGCCGCTGTGCCAGCGCGCCGACTGGCGCCATTCCGGCCGCTCCCCCGGCTGCCAGTTCAGCATGTCGGCGTGGAAGGGCAGGCCGACCGCCGCGCAGTAGGCGCGCGCGGTCTGCTCCGGATGGTCGACGAAGTCCTCGGAGTCCAGGATCACCGGATCGTCACCGGCCGCGACGGCCGCCTCGTAGATCCGGTGCAGATACTCGATGCCGACTTCGTGCAGCTCCATCTGCGGTCTCAACGCCGCATACGACGGAATGATCTCCGCCGGATCGCGCAGCAGGAACGTGTGCCGCACGCTCTTCAGGAAATCCTGCCGGTCGAAGATGAGGTCGTACCGGCAGTCGGTGGTGTCCTTGAAGAACACCTTCCGCTGCCCGGACAGGTCGAGCATGGCGTCGATCAGATCGGCGGTCGACCGCACCACGACGTCGCCGACCTCGGTGTTGCCGTCATTGGCGATATTGCAGAACGGTTCGTGCAGGAGATGCAGGTCGTCGCGTTCCAGCAGCATCCGGAAGAACACGGTCGAGCGAGAGCGAGGCGCACTCCACAGGGCGATGATCGGACTGTTCATCGCGCCTCCACCGACTCGATCTCGGCGAGCAACCACTCGACGATGAAGCCCGCGACGTCGACGCCGGTCGCGTCGATGGCCCCGTGGAACTCCGGCGTGTGGTTCACCTCGTTCGCGTACAACCGCTCGTCCTGATCGATCAGCAGGTCGACGCCGAGGAAACCGCCGCCGACCGCGTGCGCCGCCGCCACGGCCAGCTCGGTCAGTTCCGGGGTGATCGGGCAGGGTGTGGCGATGCCGCCGATGGCAGTGTTGGTGCGCCAATCGTCGACCGCGTTCTTGTAGATCGCGCAGACCACTCGGTCGCCGGCGACGTAGGACTTGATGTCGCGGCCGGGTTTGTCGATGTGCTCTTGCAGAAAGAACACGTGCTGCTGCGGATTCGGCAGGGCGGCACGGTGTTCCAGAATGGCCCGGCCCTGCTCGTCGTCGTACATCCGCGCGGTGAGATGGCCCCACGATCCGGTGACCGGCTTGGCGACCACCGGATACCCGAGCTTGGGCATTGCGGCCAACGCGGATTCGACCCCCCAGGCGACCGCGGCCCGCGGAATCGGCAGTCCCGCATCGTGAAACGCGAGCGCGGTGCGGAGCTTGTCGCCGCAGACCTCGAGCGTGGCCGGGCGGTTGAAGGTGGGCACGCCGAGCATGGTGAGCGTCGACGCGACCGATGCCGCACGGCCGTGGCCCACTTCGCGCATCAGCGCCGCGCGATACGGCGGTCTGCCGTCGGCCAGCAGCACGGTCAGTTTGCGCGGGTCGACGTGTTCGTAGCGCAGACCGCGCCGCCGGAACGATTCGAGGATGAGTTTCTCCTCCCGGCGAATACGCGACGCGACAACGGCTATCGGCAGGTCGGTGGTGTCCACGGGTGCCCCTCTCAATTCCGGACCGACACCACGTCCGCCGCGAGCTCGAGCTGATCGAGCGCTCGCGCCAGGCGGCGAAGGAGTTCGGTGCTGTGCCTGCGCAATTCGTCGAAGCGATGGCGATCCCACACCCGCGAGTGCGCGCCGGTCATACGCACGCCGGTCCAGCCGTGCGCGACCGCGTCGACGCCGGCCGCGGCCTCGGCGAGTTCGTGGATCTTCCAGCGGATCGCTTGGCGGCGCAGGAATTCCGCGTGCAGGCCGGACTGGGCCTGGATGTTCCAGCTGATCACGTACAGCTCGCTCAGCGCCTCGGCGGCGGCCTCGGAGCCGGGCGTCAGCGCGCACAGTTCATCGAGGTAGCGGCGCAGGCCAGGCAGTCCGGTCTGGACATCGCCGGTGGAATCCTGCCGATACCGGGTCACGTTGGCGCGGAGCACTTTTCCGAGCCAGTCGAGATCGGGTTCCGGAACCGGGCCCTGCATGGTGGCGCGCAGCCACCGCCGGTCGCTGGGGCTGGCGCTGAAGAACACGTCGGAATCGTCGGGCGGGTTGAGCGACCCCCAGCTCGCCAGGAAGTCGGCGATCGGGATCGGGCCCTGGAACGCGGGCGGCTGTGCGTCGGAGACGAATACCTCGGTGTCGGTGATGTCGTAGACGACCAGCAGATGGGCGGCGTGCACGTCGTGGTAGGCGGGACGGAACGGCAGCCAGTAGTTGTCCACCGCGGCGATGGGCAGCACACCGGCGGCGAGAGCCGCGCGCAATTCGTCGAGGGTGTCGTCTTCGCTGCGGTGCCAGGACGATTCGAACGGATGGAAGAGCGCGAGTCGCTTGGCCAGGGAATCGGGCTCGGCGAGGAAGTAGTACTCCTCGAACGTCCAGGCGCCGGGGCGGCGGCGGAATTCCCAGGGCGCGCCGAGCACGGTAACCGGATCATGACCGCCGTGCAGCAGCACGGTCGCGAAGGTGGCGTGCAGGCAGCTGCCGAGGTCACGCGTCCACAGCTCGATTGCCTTTGCCTCGCCGGTCATTTCGCCGCACCGTTCGTCGATCGCCCATCGCTGCCGGTGAGCAGCGTGAGGGCGAAGACGTGCATGGCGACCAGCCGCGGGAACCGTATCGCGTGCGCGGTGCCGCGGCGGGGCAGGCCGACTCGGGTCAGCCACATGGTGGTGGGCAGGCCGTGCTGGACGTGGTGCGGGTAGTGCATGCGTGTGGTGCGGAACGCGGACAGCTCGCCGAATGCCGGTGTGCCGTCGAGGAAATCGGAGATGCCGACCGGCAGCGGGTCGGCATGGCCGTCGTCGTAGTACGCCCAGAGCGTGTCCTCGCTACGCCGTTCCGACGCGGCGAGCAGGTAGATCCAGTCGTATTGCCCCGGTGGGAGATCGATGATCTGACCCTCGCAACGCACGTTGTCGCCTTCGGGGTGCGCGGTGGCCCAGACGAACGGGATGCCGGCCACCTCGATCTGCGCGCCGGGCGACGGAAGTTCCTCGGCGGGAAAGGAATTCCCCCACGCGTTCAGCCGTCCCCGGTCGAGGTCGGCGGTGCTGGTGGTGGCCCGGTTGTTGAGCAGATCGTCGAGGTCGATCAGGCAGAATTCCGGTCGTGCGGGGGCGGCGGGTAGCCGGCGCACGAGGCGGTCGACCGTGGTGTCGGTCGTGGACAACTGGCTCATGGAACCTCCGGTCAGTGCATCGAGCTGTGCGTGCGTCCCGGCACTTCCGCGGGGTCGAGCACGATGTTGAAATCGACGATCAAGGTGTCGCGCCAGCCGGACAGACTCGGATCCATGGCCCGGATCTCGCTGACCCCGTGCTCCATCGTCGTGTCGGACAGCATCAGGACTTCCAGGGGTTCGGTCATGGTCACCGCGTACTCCGCGTCCGGCAGGCCGCGCCGGAACACCTGGTTCTCGCCGCCGACGCATTGGTGCCTGCCGATCAGATGGATCGACACGTACGCGTGGCCGTCGGAGTGCCTGCCCTCCGGCGCGGGGTCCGCGCCCTGGTGCGGTTCGGCGATCACCCGGATGAAGTGGATGCCGAGTTCCCAGTCGTTCGTCCCGGCCACCTGGTTGACGAAAACGACCGACTCACGCAGGATCTCGGCGAATTCGAGGCTGGCGAACGCGGCGTCGGACAGCGGCTCGAACACCCGCAGCTGACCGCCGAACACCGGGTTGACCGCCTTGCTCTGGAAGAACTGCGAGCCGTGCAGCGGCTCCAGGGTGCCGTCGCGATGCGCGAGCACCCGGCCGTAGCGGCGATTGCGGCGACACCGGGCGGAGTCGAGGTAGGCGTCCGGCACCAGGTCGTCCCAAGCGGAGGCGAACTGCTTCCAGCCGGGTCCCTCGGTGCGCACGCGCAGGCGGCCGTGCGCCCAGCCGTGCCGGGTGAAATCATCCGTGCGCGGACTGCCGAGCGCGGTTCCGCGGCCGTCGGCAACGACCGCATGCTCGAATGCCCGGTCGGAGTCGTCCATCAGTGGTTCCCCTCGGCGATTCAACGTGGATTCAACGTGCGCGAAGGCCGGTCGACCCAGAGTCTTGCGTCGCTCCCGCGGAGGTCCGGGGCAGCGGCCTGTGTCGATGGCAATCTCTACACAAAGGGCCCACAGTCTTTCTAAGCAAGATACTACAAACTATATCGATGCCTTGTCGAGTGGTGCCCCACCAGCTGCGGCAATTTGGCGCCCTAACAGGCACTTTGATGAATCGAAGCGTTCCGGGAGATAAATGTAGACACTGCGGTATTTGCAGAGTCTGTAGTGCGGCCATGGCCGGGCCTGGGGCGGGCGCATCGCACCGTCCCAGGCCCGGTCGGAGCGCGGCGGCGAGGTTGTCGCCGC